>NZ_JBHZTH010000001.1:0-1029409 GCF_046545555.1 Winogradskyella sp. PE311
ATTACTCACATCATCACAAACCTCTAAATCTAATACTAAATTAATGTCCGGTTGAGTAGATGCAGATAAACTAAATGAAACCGTATCAAAACATGTTTGCGTAACATCTGCCATACGAGCCCATATAACCTGAGGATTTACTGTGTTAGTATAATTAGTTGGCAATACACCGACATTATCAATAGCATCCTGTTCTGTAAGATGGTATGTAATAATAAAATCAGTAGCATTTTGTGTTCCCAAAATATCATCATCATTTTCGGATAAATCAAACTGTGATGTGCCTGTTGCACTGCAAGCTAATAAATCTTGTGCAGGATTAGCTGAAGGACTTTCTCTAAATTCAACTAATATAGTGTCTGTAGATTGACATACACCTGCAAAAACAACATCAACAGAGTAGTTACCACCAACATTAACATCAATAGTCGAATCTGTTTCTCCAACAATCTCAACACCTTCAAAGTACCACGTATGTCCTGCTGTTGGTATTCCTGTATCAAGTGTTATAGAATTGCCACCGCACTCAGCTGTTCCGGCAGCAATAGTTATATCATCGCCTAAATCTCCTCCTAAATCAAAACTACCTGCTTTAAGAAAAACACCAGAATCAAAATTTCCATCACCATCATCAGCTATTACGAGTTTTATAGTATAGTCCTCTCCAGGTATTACAGGAGATTGCGCTGTAAAGACTGTTGTTCTGCCATCAAAAGATATTGGAGGTCCATTCGCTGGCGTATATTCACCAAAAAATTCAGGATTGGCCGCACCACATGCAGCACCATTATCTGGATGTATGTTAGTCACTAAAATTGGTGTGTTGGTACCAGGAAGTACTGCCAAATTCGTTGTTACACCATTAGAGTCTGTTAATAAAAATGCAAATGCATCAGAAAAAGTGCATTCAAAGCCACCCATATCATATTCTTCAGAAGCCATTAAAAATTCAAAACTTATATTATCTGCTAATGGTGTAAAATCAAATTGAATGAATGTAGCATTGTTAGAATTAATTCCTGTAGCAGCATTTAAGTCTGGATCCCCAGGCCAAACACCTACAGTTCCATCACCTAAAAAAACATTTGGTCCACCAGCTCTACCTGCATCACCAGAAGTTAATAATAATCCATCTTCAAATGGGAAGTTTATACCATTACTAAAAAAATAGCCAATTCCATTTGGTTCTGTTGGTGAGAAATTTGTTCCAGTTGATGATATAATATTTGATACTGATGCACAGGGACTATTAACTAAAACATCTTCTATCAGCTGTTCTGGTGTAAATGCGTTTTGATCAACAACTACATTATCACCTAGTACAATAACAGTTATAGTTTCTACATCAAAACAGCCTTGAGGATTATCATCACTGACCGATAACCTCACAGTGTATGTACCTGGGTTTAAAAAAGTATTAGAAACATTGGTGCCTGTCGCATTATTTGTATCCCCAAAATCCCAATCGTAAGTAGCATTTGTGCCATTATCTGAGAAAGTAGCACTACCTGCAAACTGTACAGTTTCTCCCGGCAAAATACCAATCACTCCTGAACCATTTGCTATTGGATTAGTATTGTCAATTGACGCCACGATATTTTGACATGGTGCAGCACATAAAATGTCTGCTTCCCAACCAACAGTATTTGCAGATGCATTTGAAAAGAATTCAATTGTTAAACAACCAGACATATTTGCTATTGTTGCTGATATACTTCCAGGAGCGCTTGGACCTGAAAATGACCCAAGAATAGGTGCTGTATTATCATCACCATCATAAATAGTCATTACATCCTGATTCAACTGGGTACTGAAAAGAGAAAAATCTAAAATTATAAACTCGTTTGCGTTTTGAGCACAAATTGTAGTACTAAAATTTTCATCATTTGAATAATTACCAAATTCTCCTCCTGAATCAAAAAACTTGTCTGGGGCACAGCGTGTGAAGACTCCATCTTGCATTGATAAATCTTGGGAAAACCCAAAGGAAAATGATATTATAGCGACAATATAGATTAACTTTTTCATCAATTAATTTACAACTAGCTCTTTATGAATTATCATTAGGTTTCTAGTTTTGTTTAGTTAGACTCAGTGCAATAACTCAAAAACATGAAGGAATAATCCCCAAAACTTTAACAGTCTATTTACATTAAACGAGCACGAAATTTAATCAAAATATATGAATTTGCTTAGGAATTTAGTTACAAAACATAATTAAAAGGATTAACGTTTAATCTTGATATTTCTTATTTTTGCAAAAAAAAGATTTCAATGACTAAAGTTTCCATATCGTCGACCTCTAATGATGCCATTTTAAAATTCGAAGCTGATCGGTTTTTAACAAATCATAATAGTTTTGAGTTTAATAATATTGATGAAGCCAAACATTCGCCTTTAGCGCAACAATTATTTTATTTACCTTTTGTGAAAAAAGTTTACATAGCATCGAATTTCATTGCTATTGAACGTTTTAATATTGTTGAGTGGAAAGACGTGCAAGATGAAGTTGCTGAGCAAATTGAGAACTATTTAGCCAGTGATGGAATCATTGTAGCGGAAGAAGCCACAACACCTAAAGCAGCAGTTACGGTGTATGCAGAAAGCACTCCTAATCCTGGCGCTTTAAAGTTTGTATGCAACAAGGTTTTATCACCTAACCCATATGAATTTACATCTATTGAAGACGCAAAGCCATCCCCTTTAGCAACTGCCTTATTTCAATTTCCCTTTGTGAAAAATATCTATATCGAGAAAAATTTTATTTCAATAACAAAATTTGATGTTATAGAATGGGAGGAAATCACATTACAACTGCGAGAGTTTATAAAATCCTATGTAGAAGAAGGCAAAATTATTTTGAATGATGATGCACCAAAACAGCTAAATAAAACTGAAGAGGCTATTGAACAAAAATTCGAAGCTCTCGACGATATCTCCAAGAATATCGTTAATATTTTAGAAGAATACGTAAAACCTGCGGTAGCCAGTGATGGCGGTAATATAGAGTTTAAATCCTATGATAAAAAAACAAAGAAGGTAGAAGTTTTATTACAAGGAGCATGCAGTGGCTGTCCTTCATCTACATTTACTCTAAAAAACGGTATTGAAAATATGCTTAGAGAAATGCTGAACGATAATAATATTACAGTTAGTTCCGTTAATGATTAGTTAATTCTTAAAAATATTTTAAATATTATTCTTTATATATATATTTTTGATTCGTAAGAAAACAGCTATCAAAAAAATCTCAAAATTAAATTTCGGCACGATTTTAGAGACTATTTAAAAAAAAACAAAAATGATACACCAAATGAAAAAAATTGCAATTTGTTTAACCATATTAGGATTCGCAGGTAATATTTTTGCGCAAAATGTAAACGTAGATATAGCATCTGAACGTGGATTAATGTCTAAATCAGCCAGTAAAAAAATTATAGCTGACGGTTCACCTTATATTTCTGAAGCTTTTAGCACTATAAAAATTGCACAATTTAAAGATCAGGTTTTTACAGGTCGTTACAATGCGTATAATGACGAAATGGAAGTTAGATTGCCAGATGGAAAGATTGTAGCTTTAGATAATAAAGCAGATTATTCAGTAACCTTTACTGGTGAAAATAAAACGTATAAAACTGCGAGTTATATAACAGATAATGGCACTGCAAAAAATGGATTCTTAGTTGTAATAAACAGTTCAGATAAATATGCTGTCCTAAAAAGAGAGTATATTAAATATTATGACAAGGTTCCTGCTGTTTCTTCTTATCAGCAAGATAAAGCAGCGAGCTTCAAAAGAGAAGATGACTCTTATTATGCAGAGATAAACGGAAAAATAACGCCAATATCTCAAAAGAAAAAAACGTTTTTAAAAGCTTTCCCGGAACAAGCAGGAGATCTTAAAACTTTTATAAAAAAGAATAAAATAAACCTTAAAAAAGAGGCTGACTTAATGAAGACTATAAAATACTTAAGTACACTTTAAAAAAAAGCTATTACTGTTACTCTGAAATATAATGCTAAAATTTTATTAGTTTTATAAGTGACTTTTTCACTTTTAAAGTTTCTAAAGTATATAACATTATAAATTAAAATCGAAATGGCAGTATTAAAAGTTATTGAAGTATTATCAAATTCAGAAAAAAGCTGGGAAGACGCTACAAAAAAAGCGGTTAAAGAAGCTTCGAAAACAGTTAAGAACATACGTTCAGTATATGTACAAAGCCAAAGTGCTATTGTTAATGAAGATAGTGTAACTGAATTTAGAGTTAACCTAAAATTGACTTTCGAAGTAAAATAATAATAACCTCAGAAAAACTCGGTAACTAACCGAGTTTTTTTATTTAAATTAATTAAACCAACATGGATACACAAAAATGGATTGACGAAGGTTACAACTTAATCGTTGACTTTGGACCAAAATTAATAGCTGCAATTCTGATATGGATTATAGGTGGCTGGATTATCAAAACAATTCTAAAGGCTATTAAGAAGGTAATGACTAAGGCTAATTATGATGAGAGCCTAAAAAAATTCTTACTAAACCTAATAAGATGGGTTTTTAAAATAGTATTAATACTAGTCGTATTAGGAACTGTAGGTATAGAAACAACTTCTTTTGCGGCAATACTTGCGGCAGCCGGTTTAGCTGTTGGGCTAGCCTTACAAGGCTCACTAGGAAATTTTGCAGGCGGAGTACTTATTATGATCTTTAAGCCAATAAAGATTGGCGATCTTATTGAAGCTCAGGGTGAACTTGGTGTTGTAAAAGAAATTGAAATTTTCACAACCAAATTAACTGGCTTAACTAATAGAGAAATTATTCTACCTAATGGTGCTTTATCTAATGGAAACATTATTAATTATACTTCTGAAGGAACTAGACGTGTTGATCTTGTTTTTGGAGTAAGTTATGACGCTGATATTAAGAAAACAAAGGATGTTTTAATTAATGTTTTATCATCACATCCAAAAGTATTAAAAGATCCAGCTCCAGCAGTTACTGTTATGGAATTAGCAGATAGTTCTGTAAATTTTGCTGTAAGACCTTGGTGTAATGGTGATGACTATTGGGATGTTTATTTTGACGTAACAGAAAATGTAAAAGAAGCTTTAGATGCAGCTGGTATAGAAATACCTTATCCTCATCAAGTAGAAATACAAAAAAAAGGTTAGGATTTCTTTTTTAAGGCAATAAAGTCTTTTAAATAATAAGGTTCAAAATAGGCGACATCTTCGATGTCGCTTTTTTTATATTTCAATTCTGAAAGAATAGACATCTCATTTGCTGATGGTAATTTTCCGTCAATGAAAATAGCATTAGGGTGTGTTATTAATGTTTTTGTTTTTTCCACACCACTACCAATAAAATATACTTTATCCTTTTGTAAAATTTTATTAAAACTGCCTTCATCTAGCACTTCCGCTTGTATTTCTCTATGCAAATCAAAATTATCATTGTAAATAGCGGAATAAACTTCCATGCGTCGTGCATCTAACATTGGGACAATAAACCCATTATTGATATTTAATTGTTGTGCTAATATCTCTAATGTATTAATAGCCATTAAGGGTTTATTTAGAGCAAAACTTAAACCTTTCGCTGAAGACACCCCTATTCTCAAACCAGTATAAGAACCAGGGCCTTTACTAACTGCTATTGCATCAATTTCTGAAGGACTTATTTTTACTGTCTTAAAAATATAATCTATAAAAACATGTAAAGTCTCTGCATGAGAATAACCTGCACTATTATCTTCTTTTAAAACTAAAGTCTCCCCATCTTTAGATAGGGAGACTGAACAATTTGTAGTTGCTGTTTCTATGTTTAGCACTAATGCCATAAATATAAAATTAGGCTAATCTTCTTTTTCTTCAGAAGTATCTTGCTTTTTGTTCTTTTCTTCAATTAAATCGCCTGGATTCAAAGTTTTTGAAACCATATTATAAGGACCTGTTATGATTTTATCGTCTTTACTTAAGCCAGAAATAATTTCTATGCTAGAATCATCTTGTATTCCTGTTTTAACGACTTTTAGCTTAGCTTTTCCATTACTATTAACAAAAACACATTCAAATTTTTCTTCTTCCTTGGGAGCGTCTTCATTAAAATCTACTTTTTTACCAAAAGGTTTTTTCGTAGAACTCGTATCAGTCTTAATAACTATTGCACTTATAGGTACTGATATTGCGTCTTTTCGGGTTTTTGTTATAACATCGACAGTAGCCGTCATACCAGGTCTAAAAGGTGAATACGTGTCAGGCTTACCCTCAGTTAAATCTCTATAAGACTCCTCTAAAATTCTAACCTTTACCTTAAAGTTAGTTACCTGATCTGCTGCTAAATTACCTGCTGCAGAATTAGCTATTTCGGTAACAACTCCTTTAAACTCCTTCTTTAAATATGCATCAACTTCAACAATTGTAGAATCTCCAATGCTAACCTTTACAATGTCGTTTTCATTGACATCGACTTCAACTTCCATATTATTTAAATTAGCAACACGAAGGATTTCTGTACCTGCCATTTGCTGTGTACCAACTACACGTTCGCCAAGCTCAACATTAAGCATTGATATTGTGCCACTCATTGGTGCATATATTGTTGTTCTTGTTAAATTGTCCTTTGCCTCATTAACTGTTGCAGCCGCACTTTGAACACTATAATAGGCTGAGCTTTTACCTGCTTCAGCTGTTTCAAAGGTAGCAATAGCTCTATCCCAATCTGCTTTTGATATAACACCTTTTTCAAATAAGGTTTTACTTCTATCATAATCGGCCTTAGCTTGTTTTAGATTGGCTTCTGCCTGCTCTAAACCAGCTCTTACATTTTGATATGACGCTTGAGATCGGCTTACAGCAGATTGAATTAAGTCAGGGTTTACTCTCACTAGCAAATCTCCCTTCTTTACTTCTTGACCTTCTTTAAATGGTAATTCTAAAATCTCTCCTGAAACCTCCGAAGATATTTTTACTTCTACTTCTGGTTGAATTTTACCTGTTGCAGATACTGTCTCTACAATGTCTTTTAAAGTAACTTCTTTTATTGTTACTTCTTTAAAGTTTCCTTTTTTACCAAACAATCCCATTGACTTTCCGCCTACTAGTAATAATAGGATTAAGACAACTACGCCGATAATAATTTTCACTGTTTTGCTCATAATTAAAACTTTAATTCAGTTGCAGGAATTCCAAAATATAATTCGAGAACCTTTAATTTAAATATGTAATCGTATTTCGCTCTATTCAATTCAATTTTCGCATTATCAAATCTTAATTTTGATTGACTAAAATCAAAGGCATTTGTTAATCCTACGTCATAACGCTCCTTTGCATAATCATAAGCTAATTCCTGAGACTCTAACGCTTTATTTGCTGCTTCAAAAGACTTTAGAGACCCCTTTGCATCTACATAAGCCTGATAAACGGTTGACTCTAAATCTAATTCCGTTTGCTCCAATTGAAACTTAGTTCTTTCTAAATTAATTTTATTTCGTTGAACATTAGCCCTTGTTTGAAAGCCATTTAATATTGGAATATTAAGACTTAATCCGTATCCTATACCATCGTTTAGGTAGATCTGATCACCAAAAGATATAGGGTTAGCATCCGTATAACGCGTATCATAACCTAAAAAAGCTCTTAAAGTGGGCCAATATGATCCTTTAGCTATTTGAACATCTTTCTCTGCTAATTCTACATCTTGCTCAGCTATCTTAATCTCTGATCTATTTGCCTTAGCATTTTCTATGATTTCTGCTACTGATTTGTTAGAAATACCTTCGTCTACTATATCATATCCTTCATCTTGTATATCAAAATTTTCGTAATCTTTTATCAATAAAAGTTGGGCTAAACTGATTAATGAAATTTGAATTGTATTCTCAGCATTAACAATAGACTGTTTTTCACTAGCATCTGTAGCTTGGATTTCTAATAAATCACCTCGTGGTAATGAACCCGCTTCTACTAATTGATTAGTTCTTTCTATCTGCTCTTGTGTAACGGCGTTCTGTGCAATTAAGACTTCTAAGTTTGCTTTATTTAATATGACATTTATATATCCATTTGCCACAAAAAGTGAAATATCATCTTTCATTTTAGACAATCTATAGTCAGCTGCCATTTTAGATATTTTAGCGCGCTGTACTTGTCTAATGTTTTGTAAACCATCAAATAAATTATAACCTACATTTATATTACCTGATGAAGATAAAAAAGTTGTAGTTGATGAATTCCCTGTAGTTGGATCAAAACTCAAACCTGTATTATTAGATACATTACCACCAGCATTTATTGTTGGTAAAAAACGACCAATTGCAGTAAGTTTCTCTATATCAGTTGACTTTAAATTTAATTCACTTTGCTTAACTGAGATATTATTTTCTAAAGCATAAATGACACATTCTTTTAATGTCCATTTTTTATTTTGAGACTGCCCAAATACTCCTAGAAGTAATATTATGATTATGATTGATTTTTTCATGATGTCTATTTGTCTATATAAATCTTAAAGTGTTACAATAAATGTTAAAATTATTGTTGTGCGTATTTTGGTACACCTTGCAATTGGTTCCAAACTTTAATTTCGTCAGATTCAGAAATACCTTTTTTTACCTCTACAAAGATACCATTACTAAGTCCTAACTCAATATCTCTTCTTTCAAACTTTTGATCACCAACAGAAACTTCAACAAAAGGTTTTTTTGTTTCAGAGTCATATTGAACTAATGCTTCTTTAATAGCTAACACATTTTCTACCTTATCTAAAATAATTGAAGCATTGGCACTAAGACCAGCTCTTATAAATGTAGATTCGATCTTAGCTAATGTCCCTTTAATTTCGAATTGAATTGCTCCATTTTCTGCAACACCTTTTGGAGCTATATAATCTAAAATGGCATCAAATTTTTGATTCTCAATCGCACCTACTGTAATTTCTAGAGGTAAGCCTTCTTTAATTTTACCAACCTCACTCTCATCTACCTTGCCCTCAAAAATCATTTTCTTAACATCAGCTAGCGATGCTATCGAAGTTCCTTCATTAAAATTATTCGCTTCAATAACTTGGTTTCCAGCTTTTACAGGTACATCTAGTACCATACCAGCTACAGTCGCTCTAACCTGAGTCTGAGCAATATTGCCTAAGCCAGAAGTAGTACCTGTTTTTATAATATCGTAATTTTGACGTGATTGCGTTACATCAATTCTCGCCTGCTCTACCCGTTGTTTTGCCTGTAAATACGTATTATTTACTTGGTCAAATTCATTCGCAGCTATAACACCTTTCTCAAATAATTCTTTTTGACGATCAAAAATTGTTTTCTGAGTTTTAAAATTTATCTCAGCAGTTTGGAGCGCATTTGAATTAGACGCAATGTTATTTTTTGCACTAGTTAATGAAGATACATTAGGAATTACTCTAATCTGAGCTATTAAATCTCCCTGTTTAACATATTCACCAGCTTCTATATAAACCTCTTCTATTACACCTGAAATATTAGGCTTTATAAGAACTTCTTCTTTAGGTACTATACTTCCTGTAGCCACTGTTTTTAGAACTATAGTTTCAGTCGATGCATTCTCAGTAGCATAACTAATTGGATCTTCTTGGTTTTTTGCCCATAAATAGTACAGAGCACTACCAAAGATGACTACTATTAAAATTAATACGATGACGGTTGTTGTTCTTTTCATTTTATGATTGATACTTATTATTTTTTAGTCTATTCTTAATGCGTCTACAGGTTTCATTTTTGTTGCGCTATTAGCTGGTATTAAACCTGCTAACAAACCAGAAACTACTAATATGATTAATGCTGTAAATACCACAGACATACTTACACTTGGATTTGCGAAATTTTCAACTGGCCCTACACTATCTAATATTGCATTCATTCCCCAAATAGATAATGCGGCAAAAGAAATACCTACCATACCAGATAAAATGGTTAATATTAAACTTTCTTGTAAAATCTGACCTTTAATTGTCCAAGGAGTAGCGCCTAAAGCTCGTCTTACACCTATTTCTTTTGTGCGTTCCTTTACAACAATTAACATGATATTACTTATACCAATAATACCCGACATTAAGACTAAAGCACCAACAAAATAGCCTACTATTGATAAAATATCAAAAAGTCCATTAACTCGACCAAATTGCTCCGACAAGTCAAAATGACCAATAGCTCTTTCGTCTTCTGGGTGAATAGTATGGCGGTTTCGCATTAAAGCAAAAATACGATCTTTAACATCCGTGATACTTATTCTGTCATTTGCAGTAATTGCCATCCATCCAACGGTGTCTCCAAAATTAAAGGCCTGATTAAAGGTTGTAAAAGGGATAAAAATTGTATTTGCTTCTTCTTCAGAATCTCCTTGACTGTTGGTTATCTTAAAAGTGCCAGCTACCATAAAATTAACACCGTTAATCTTTATATATGTACCTATCACATCTTCATTTTTATCATACAAACCCTTAACTACATCTGGTCCGATAACACATATCTTACGTCTCGAATCAATATCTGAATAACTTATAAAACGACCTTCTATAATATCCATTGGTTTTTGCTTGATAAACTCTGGATAATCCCCATAGATTTGAAAAGCACCAGTTTTTGTCTCTCTTACTACATTATTAGCGCCATTATATCCACCTAATTGATTTCTAGGTGAAACATACTTTATTTCTGGTATATCTGCCTTAATAGCTGCAACATCATCGAACTTGTAATTGAATCGTCTAGATTTAGGTAAACCCTTATATGCTTTTGAGGTACCTTGGGTCCACATAAACATAGAATTAGTTGCAAAGTCACCAAAATCCGCTGTTACACCATTTCTTAAACCGTTGGTAAGTGCTAATAAAAGTACCAAAATTGTTATACCCCAAAACACACCAAACGCAGTAAGAAAAGTTCTTACTTTATTTGCATTTAATGCTTCTAGTATTTCTGTCCAACGGTCTTTATTAAACATCTTATTCGTCTCTTAAAGCTACAATAGGTTTTATCTTTGCAGCACGATATGCAGGGAGAAAACCGGCAAAAGCACCTGCTGCAACTAATATAAATACAGTGATTATAGCTGTTTTAAAATCAACTTGAGGGAATTTAATAAATGGACTATCCACTTGTGGACCAACTAATTCTAATAATCCTAAGCCCAAAATCAGTCCAAACAAACCAGAGAACATAGTTACAAATACAGCCTCTTGAAGTATCATTGCAATAATTGAAAATGGCTCTGCACCTAATGCTTTTCTAATTCCTATTTCTTTTGTTCTCTCCTTCACAATTATAATCATTATGTTACCAACACCAACAACACCAGCTATTATTGTGCCTATTCCTATAAACCAAAATACAGCTTTGATTGTATCAATTAGTGAGTATATTTTTTTCGCCTCCTCAAGTGTATTATTAACTCTAATAGCAGCCACATCGTCTGGTGCTACAATATGTTTTTGTTTTAAGTCAGTTTCTATTGCAAATGACAAATTCTTTGATAAATCTACAGCCTCTTGGAAATTTTCGGACATCTTTACTGTAAATGACATGTCTCTTATATTATCACCACCATTAAAAGATCTTTGTACGGTTGTTAAAGGCAAAAAGACATTACTTTCTTCTCGTTCTCCTCCTGGATCAGTATAAACGCCTATTACTTTGAAGTTAATTCCCCAAATGGCAATATTTTTATCTATTGGATCTTCACCTTTAAATAAATCTGTCTTAACCTTATTACCTATAACAGCAACTTTTTTGCCATCATTAATATCAGAGTAATTAAGGAATCGACCAATAGTCATGTCTGCATTTTCAATAAATTGCTCATCTGGCATTACACCTCTAACCCTATAATTACCAGTCTCATTTTTATATGCTATTTGCCCTCCCCAAATACTATAACTGGCCGATCGATATTCTAAATTTTCATCATAAGTTGAAGAAAGATTATTAAAATCCTCATCTTTAAGCTGAATATAGCGTCCTGGATTTAGGCCTTTATAACCCTTAGTGGTTCGTCTTGTTCTAATACTAATTTCGTTGGTGGCATCTTGCTGAAATTCTGAAGTTACTCCGTTTTCTATGCCAGAACTGAAGCCCAATAAAATAACCAATATAAAAATACCAGAAGCAACCGAAAGTCCTGTTAAAAAAGTTCTTAACTTATTCTTTCTTAATGTTTCAAATATTTCCTGCCAACGCTCTACGTTAAACATGCTGCTTTTTTGCTATTACTTGTTCTACTCTACTGTCATCTATAATTAAACCATCCTTAAGATTAACTATACGCTTTGTCATATGTGCAATATCATCCTCATGAGTTACAACTAGTATAGTTTTACCTTCATCATTTATGCCTTGAATCAACTCCATAACTTCATAAGATGTCGTAGTATCCAATGCACCTGTTGGCTCATCTGCTAATAACACTTTAGGCTCACTTGCTAATGCTCTTGCTATAGCTACACGTTGTTTTTGTCCACCTGAAAGCTCACTAGGTAAATGATGTGACCAATCTGCTAAACCAACTTTTTCTAAATAGTGTTCTGCTTTTTCTATTCGCTCTTTCCTAGAAACTCCCTTGTAGTATAAAGGCAAAGCAACATTATCTGCTGCTGACTTATAATTAATTAAATTAAAGGATTGAAAAATAAAACCTAAAAATTCATTTCTGTAACGCGCTGCAATTTTCTCATTAAGGTTTTTAATAGGTACACCATCAAGAATGTATTGTCCTTCATCTGCTTCATCTAACATTCCTAAAATATTTAGTAATGTAGATTTTCCTGATCCTGAAGATCCCATTATAGAAACCAAGTCACCTTCTTTTACATCAAAATTAATTCCTTTTAATACGTGAAGAGAATTACTTCCCATATGGTAAGATTTGTGTAAATCTTTAATTTGAATCATAGTGCAGTTGGTTAGCTAGTGCAATTTTAAGAAAATCCGTTTGGCTTTTATGCCAAGAAATTGTTAAGACTTCCTTTTAAACTCCTATGAAGTAAGACTACTTAAATAAATAAATGTTACACAACCTCGTCAATATTTCTTCTCTTTTTAGATTTGTTATAAGTTCTGTAAACTATATAACCAATTGTAGCTACTAAAATGTAAGGTACTACCATAAGGAACATGATACCGTCATTTATAGCTTCTGCGGCAGATTGATCTTCTCCACTCTCTAATACTGCTCTGCACATGGCGCATTGCGCTCTAGTATTTAAGAATGAAATAGTCATTAGTATAAGAAAACCTATTTTACGTTTCATCCTTAAACATAATAGGGTGAAATCATTAAATAAACAATAACACCTGTTATTGCAACATATAACCATAAAGGAAAAGTAATTTTAGCTATCTTTTTATGTCTTTCTATATTGTTGGTAATTGCTCTAACATAAGTTATTAGTACAAATGGTATTATAACTATAGATAATAATATATGTGTTATAAGAATAAAATAATATACATATTTAATTACACCTTCTCCACCAAACTTTGTAGAATCGCTTGTCATATGATAAGCAATATACATGAGCAAAAAGGCAACCGATAAAGTAATTGCAAACTTCATTAATCCCTCATGTAGCTTTCTATTTTTGTTCTTTATCGCAATAACTGCAGCTATTAGTACTATAGCTGTAAGGCCGTTTACTGTGGCATAAATTGGAGGCAAAAACTTTAACGGTTCTACATCAAAACCTAAACTACGAAGATTTATCGCAAAAAGTGCTGCAACTGCAATTGGAATAATAATTGACAAAACAATTATCCACTTATTATACTTCTTCTCTTTTTCTTTATCTACTGCATTCATGCTTTTCATCATTTTAATTCTCAATCACAATAAGTAGTATTCTTAAAATCTAAAACTTACTCTTTTAATAACTTAGCTATATCTTCTTTTAATATAGTTATCTCTTGAGGAATTCCGTCTTCATCCTCACTCTCTGATTCAGCGATTAAACCATTATAAAATATTAAAGGATTTCCAAAATTATCACTTCTAGATCGTATAAATCCTTCTTTATCAATTAAGGCAAAATTACCTGAATGTTCAAAACCTCCTTCTACAGATTCATCCTTCGCTGTATATAAATTAAAACCTTCATTTGCCAGTTTATAAATAGCATCTTCGTTACCTGTCAATAAATGCCAATTAGGGTTTTTAATACCATATGCATTTGCATACGCTTTTAGAACTTGTGGCGTATCTATTTCTGGTGTAATTGTAAATGAAGCTACACCGAAATTTTCGATAGCACTAAATGCACTTTGTACTTCAACTAAGTTACGATTCATAATAGGACAGATTGTTGGACAAGTTGTGAAGAAAAACTCAACCACATATACCTTTCCTAAGTAGTGCTCATTATTAATAATTTCCCCATCTTGATTGATAAAACTAAAAGTTGGTACTTTTTTTGGAACTCCATTAATTTCTAAATAAACTAAATCACTTTTATTGTTATTAGTTGTATTAGAGTTTGAAGTAGAAACGTCAACACTGCGACTTTCATCTCTGGATATATCACTATTATTAACTCGTTCTATTATTTTAGGAATAAAAATAATACCAAACACCAAAATTATAAATGTTATACCGATATAAGAGTAGTTAACTTTTTTACTCATTCTGTTAAATCTTTTTCACGTCTATTTTGAGACTCGTTGAATTTACCTTTGCGCTTATCTCTATATTCTTTAAATAAGACACGCATATCTTCTGCTGCCATTTTATTTTTTAAAACTGCTACCTTTATACAATCATAATTATACAATCCATAAGGAGATATGTTATCTTCAATTTCCTTATCCGTTCTATCATCTAATCTTCCTCTTTGATTTAAGTCTTTATCTATTATATAGACTGAATTACAGGACAAGTTTTCATCTAATTCCACGTCTGATCTTAGGCTCTCAAAAGTTTTTCTGATATTAGCTTCGTCAGTGTACAGAATATGCCAAAATCTTAAATCTTCGTAAGATTTAATTTCCTTTAGTAATTCATCAGCTTCCTCTTTTGCTTCGTGCGGAAGCATAACTACTACTTGAAATGTTTTAAAACCCTTATTCCTATCGTAAACCAGCTCTTTTAAATTCAAAGCGGCAATAGAATTATCCTTAGGGTTTGTTCCTAAGAAAGAGAGTACTGTAAGGTGATTATTGAATTGAAGACTATCAGCGTTTTCTGGTAACTCTATAATATCTTTTTTAATAATATCTAGTGGATTATAGTTGTCTTTCGATAAGAGCATTGTTATGATGAATCCTACTGGCAAAAAGAATAATATACTAAGTATTGTGTAACGTTTTTTATTGCTTAAATCCATATTACAAAAATAAAAAAGGTGGTTTAAAAAAACCACCTTTTGATATCATTTAACTTAAATTTTCAACTTAAAAATCTCTTTTAATTAATGCGTCTTCTGTATTATACACTTCAAAAACATAACCGCCCTCTTGTAACAGAATAAAAATTAAGTAACATATTAAGAATACCGCTGTCCATACAACCATTCTTCTCAAAGCTTTCGTCTCATCCCTCATGTGCATAAAATCCCAAGTAATATAATAAGCTTTGACAATAGTCAATACGATGAATATTAAATTTAGGGGCTTCATGTAGATAAAAGGTGATAACAAGATATTTGCTAATGTCGCAAAGAACCCACCTTCTATAGGATCTATCCATGTATGCATTAAAAAGTCTGGTTTGTATATACCCAGAACAACCTCTACTGCCGTTACAATTGTTAAGAATACTAAAACACCCCAAATTTTACTGGTGTTAGATTTAAACTTAACTAAACCTTGAAATATTTCTAATTTATGTTCGTGTGCCATAACTGAATCTTAATATGCTTTTTATACTAAATAGAAGAATGTAAATACAAATACCCAAACTAAATCGACAAAGTGCCAGTATAAACCTACTTTTTCTACCATCTCATAACTTCCCCTTCTTTCATAAGTTCCTAATATGACATTAAAAAAGATGATAACATTTATAACAACACCTGAGAATACATGAAATCCGTGGAATCCTGTAATAAAGAAAAAGAAGTCCGCAAATAATGCAGTACCATATTCGTTAACATGAAGGTTGGCCCCTTTAACAACAAGCTTACCATTTTTCTTGATTTGCATTAAAGACTCTTCTCTAGACAAGATTGTCTTTTCGCCTTCTTCGTTGATGATTTGAGTTCTTACTAAAATATTTTCATTTGCCGCTAAACCTTCATAAAGTTCATCAACTGTATAAGGTGGTAAAGCTTCTTCTGTTACAAACCAAAGGCCATTTTTACGCTCATGCTGAGCACGATCAGTTTTATGATGTACTGCAAAATCGTCTATAGAAATACGCTTAAATTTTTCTTCACCGTCAACCATTACATTTTCACCAAACTGAAGAATGTTTCCTCCTTTAGTTTGCACAGCTCCGTAATCTCCTTGAATAAACGTTGCCCATTCCCATGCTTGAGAACCAACGAATATTGCACCTCCAATAATGGTTAAGAACATGTAAAATGTAACTTTAGCTTTATTCATATGGTGACCGGCATCTACAGCTAATACCATCGTTACAGACGACATTATTAAGATAAATGTCATAAATGCAACATATATCATCGGTAATTCCTGACCATGCAAAAACGGAACGTGCGTAAAAACCTCATCGGCTATTGGCCATTCTTTTATAAACTTGAATCGTGAAAAACCATAGGCCGCTAAAAACCCTGAAAAGGTTAATGCATCAGATACAATGAAAAACCACATCATCATCTTTCCATAACTCGATTTTAAAGGCTGATTACCGCCTCCCCAAGTTTTTCCGTCTGTACCAGTACTTGCTACTGTAGAATCCATAGAATTTATTTGAATTTTAAGATTGGACAAAAATAATCAAATTATATCGCTAAAAAAATATAAAAACAAAAAGAGGGCAAGCCAAAGCAGGTCTACAAAATGCCAGAAATTCGCGGCCAGTTCTAAACCCAACATATTGTTGGCATTATACTTCTGTTTAAAATGATTATAAATAACGACAATTAGACAAATTAACCCAGCAATAACGTGTCCTAAATGGACAGCTGCTATTAAAAATATATACGTCATTGTAATATTGCTCGATTCACCTGTAAAATAATGACCAGCAGCAATCATTTGACTAAATCCTTCAAACTGATTAAAAACAAATGTAACACCCAATATTAATGTTACTATTAACCATACAGATGTCATTTGCATATTTTTGCTGTTCAATGCACGCTTTGCTAAAATAAAGGTCAAACTACTGAGTAAAATAACAATAAGACTAATTAAAAAGGCATCCGGTAATTCATAATTACTCAGCCAGTCCTTATCTCTTCTTTGTTTGCTACTTACAATGAAGGCGCTAATTAATGCTGAAAATGACATTATCAGTGAACCAATACCAAACCATAGCATCATTTTTTTTGATCTTGCCTTCTTTTCTTCTAATGTTCCTTCTGTTAAATCCATTTATCTCAAAAATTTATCTGCCACATATATAATCTGTAGCATTGTAATATAAAATACACTTGATAGCATTAACTGTTTAGCAGCTTTCGCTGTTCGCTTTTGAAACAACTTTA
Organism: Winogradskyella sp. PE311; assembly: GCF_046545555.1. NCBI lineage: Bacteria > Pseudomonadati > Bacteroidota > Flavobacteriia > Flavobacteriales > Flavobacteriaceae > Winogradskyella > Winogradskyella sp. PE311. The sequence continues at coordinate 17,633 of NZ_JBHZTH010000001.1, forward strand.
AGGCATATATTAACATTATAATACCTAAAACAAAAACCAATATAGCACCTAAGATCGATAATTCTAAATCACCTGTAAATCCAAAAACAGGTATAATAGAGGCTATAATTGTCCAAACACTATACATAATAATTTGAACAGCTGTCCCTTTATCGGGTTTACCTGTTGGCAACATAAAAAATCCACCTTTTTTGTAGTCTTCAAATAAAAACCAACCAATAGCCCAAAAATGAGGAAATTGCCAAAAAAATTGAACTGCAAATAAAGTACCTGGCTCTATTCCAAAAGCATTTCTTGCGGCAACCCACCCTAACATAAAAGGAATTGCACCTGGTAATGCGCCTACAAAAACTGCAATAGGAGTTTTCGTTTTAAGAGGCGTATATACACTAGTATATAAAAATATAGATATTGCTCCCCACATTGCTGTTTTAGGGTTTATTATATACAATGTTATTAATCCTAAAATTGTAAATGATGTAGCTATAACAAAGGCAGTATTTACTGTCATACGACCAGCAGGAATTGGCCTGTTTTTAGTACGATCCATCAAGGCATCTAAATCTCGCTCGATTATTTGATTAAAAGCATTAGATGCTCCTACCATAAAATAACCTCCAAAAGCTAAAAGAATAAGTGTTGTGAAATTTATTGTTTCAGCTCCAAGTAAATATCCTGCAATGGCAGAAAAGACTACACTAATGGATAAACCCATTTTAGTGATTTCTTTAAAATCAGTTATCGCAGAAGGTGCTGATATCGAAGATTTTGTGGTACTCAAACTATTAACTATTTAGTGCCGTTCTTAGCGATTGCAAAGATAGTTTGAAAATTACTTTTAACCAACGTAAGACCATGTTTAATTTAAGTAATAACTCTAATGTAAGTTTAGCTATTTTTATAAGACAAAAATGACTTAAAACTATTTTATGAAATTCTTTAAAATTCTACTTTCGATTTTGATAATTACTTCGAATTCTGTAATTGCTCAAGGGCGTTTTGATACTGTTAAAATTAAAACAACAAAACTATCTGACCACACATATATGTTGGAAGGTGCTGGTGGCAACATTGGAGTATCTGTAGGAGAAGATGGAGTATTTATTATAGATGATCAATTTGCACCGCTATCAAAAAAAATTCTTGATGCTATTAAAAGCTTGAGCGACAAACCTTTAAATTTCTTAGTAAACACACACTATCATGGTGATCATTCTGGTGGTAACGAAAACATGTCCAAAGCAGGAGCTACCATCATTGCTCATGATAACGTAAAAAAACGTTTAGAAGTAGAACAACGTGATGGCAGTTTTAAACCGAAAGAAGCTTTACCAGTAATAACTTTTAATGACAAACTAAACATAACAACAAATGGAGAAAGCATTGCCGTTTTCCATGTAGCAAATGCACATACAGATGGAGATGTATTATTATACTTTACAGAAAGTAATGTCTTACATACTGGAGATACCTATTTTAATGGACGCTACCCATATATAGATCTAAATTCTGGCGGAAGTGTTAACGGTTATATTAAAGCTGTAAAAAGAGGTTTAATGGTAATAGATGAAGACACTAAAATAATTCCTGGTCATGGAAAAGTATCTAACCTAGAAGAGTATAAAGGGTTCTTAAATATGCTTGAAACGTTGAGAGATAAAACTCAAAAAGCAATAGATAATGGTAAAACTGAAGAAGAGGTAAAAGTTGATTCGAGTATTACAAAAACTTATGACGAGTTAGATTACGGCACAGGTTTTATAAATAGTGAAAGAATTAGAGTTACTTTTTATAAGAGTTTGAAAGGAAATAAATCCTAAAAATCATTATACCAATTAAATAAATCAGTCCTTAGACCAACACTAAACCAAAGCGTATTAGAGTTAGTGGTTGACGCTGTTATAGCTTCTGGATTAAAATCCCTATATATGATATTAGTGAAGACTTTTAAATTAGTAGCTGGGTTTAACAAGTAACCTGCTTGCAATTCTGTCATAAAACTATTTGTTTTATTCCCTTGACCTATTGTTATTCCTGTATTGGCATTTCGACTATCCTCGTCTGCATAGATATTTCCCCCATAATTAAAATTGTCTTCAGGTGTATTAAAATCAAATCCACGTTGGCCCATAACTATTTTAGCATCTCCAAACCAACGTTTATAATTATAACGTCCTATAAGAACTAATTCTCTAAAATTAGAACCCCAAAGATGAGCCATAGGTTGATTGAAGTGTGCGTAATTTAAAATAATAGAGTTATGAGAATATGTATAAGGTCTTACTTGGTTATATTCTGCTTGCAATAATAAATTATCAACCTTAAACGCATTAAAGTATTTTACACCTAATTGGAATCCTAATTTATTTTTCCAACTCTTTTCACCACCTGTAATATCGCTCAGTGAGAACTCGTCTACTATAAATTGACCATATATATTCACCTTATTATTCCACTTATATTTAGAACTAAGACCTAATATCGCATTACCTGCGTCCTGACCTGTTTGAAATTCAATAGCTCTAAAAAAGATTATAGGGTTTAAATAGTTAACATCAAAACCTCTGCCATTTGTATCAGCCCACATTACAGACTCAAATAGTCCTATGTTGAGGCGCTTTGATACATTCCAACTCAAATAATGATTTGCCATATATTTTGTGAAAAATGCGCCATCTTCAACCACCTCATCTCTTACATCTTTTAACCACATCCATGTACTAGTATACTTTATCTTCCAGAAGCTTGCATTTAATTTTAAGAATGGATATGGACTAGCCACATCACTTTGCAATAATGAACGATAGCCATCTCCAATGAAATTTTTACCATGTCCAAACTGAATATTAAGGAATTCGGCTGGCGTATAGGATAAATAGGCTTCAGCTATTGGGTAATCATACGAATTTTCTTTAAAACGTTTTGCTATCCCTCTGCCCGGAATTACTGCTGGATCTGGTCCAAATGCCTTCAGGCTTTCTGCGTATTGATTAAAGTAGTCTGCAAATCGACCTTGACTTTCGTAAACTGATGCCGTTAAGTTAAATCTTTTACCTAAGCCAGCCTGTATAAAAACACCTCTCGTATTATTCCAAGTTGAACTAAATTCGGCCTCACTATCTCTACCAACTTGCAAATCTATTATTGGATCTACAGTGAACCAATAATCTTTACCTTGGACTTCTATTAAATGCTCGTTATATAATTTCCTACCTAACCATGAGTCTGTCTCTTTTATCAGACTTTCTCTGTCAGCTTTAATATCGTAGTATTTCGCCACATCACTATAAACAAATGGTTTTGCTGCTGTATGACTGTTGGTGCCAATAGCATTCATTTCATCATCAAAACGCGCATAAAATGAATGCGTAAACGGGACATTTAATTCACTACTATATTCTAATTTTTCGTAAGGCTTAAGTTCTGCATTAACTTCATCAAATTCACCAGACAATGTTGCATTAAGACTATCTTTTTGGGTTAATTTAACTTCAGGTTCATTGGTCAACACTCTAATTGGTTGTGCAAGTGGTATAGCGATACTAATACTATATTGGACAAATGTGGGATTACTATTATACGTAGCAGGTTTAACTTTTGGTAATAATCCAAAAACACGTTTGCTCTCAGTTTTTAATTCATCATAAATAGCATCAACATAAATAACTTTAAAATCACCTTCTTTATTGACTTCAAACAAAATTTGAACATCACCTTTGTAAAATTCATCTTTAACAATTTGTGGCACTTTAAAGTTTGTAAACAAGAAATTGTTCAAGGTATAATTAAAACAAGATTTCATTTCATCTATACTTTCAGATGCACACTGACTAAAAACAGGAGGTTTCTCATAAACAGAACCATCTTGTGCACTGCAATAAACAGAAATCATCAAAATAACAACGAGCCAAATTTGCTTCATAGAATAGGTGAGAATTTATGACACGAAAGATACTTATTTTTTTAGTAAGACTAAATCAAAAAAGCCGTTATCAAAGAGATAACGGCCATATCATATTTATTTAAGTATCCTTAGTCCCTCACTTGAAAAACTATTGGTAGCTTATAAATAACACCGACAGCTGTCTCTCTTTGATAACCAGGTATCATTTGAGGAATTTTCTTTATGAGACGCAGAGCTTCTTTCTCGAGCACCAAATGTGGAGTTCTAATTTTAATATCTGTGATATTTCCGTTCTTATCGATTTTAAACTGTGTATAAATACGCTGTTTCCCGTAAATATTATTGTCAGTAGCAATATCTGTATTGAATTTTCTTAAAATAAGTTTACCTAACTTATTTGACATACATTGTTTACGTTCGTCATTTGAATCGAACTTCTCGCAACCTGGATAAATAGGTGCATTTTCAACCTTATAAAAAGGAACATCAACAGGTGTTTCAATTGTGTGCTCAATTATATCTTCTGGTTTAGAAATTGGAGCATCCACATATTTTGGCTCTTGCGCAGATTTTACAATTGTTTCAATAATGTCTCTATCGTTTTTAACAGGTATAACTTCGTCTATAATATCTTTTCTTCTAACTGGCTCTGGTTCCTTTGGTTTAATTACTTCAACAATAAATGGCTTTACTTGTTCTAAATGAAATGTTTCATCTATTACAGTGTCTTCAACAGGAATAATCATTTTATCCTGAAATTGCATTTCAAAAAGCGCATAAGTTCCAAGCAAACAAAGAATCAACCCTATCTGAAAATATAGGGTTGAGTTTTTTTGTAAATTTGCATCATGCTTTTGTGATTTCTTTGCTTCAAGTGTACTCTGACCAGTACTCTTGAAGGCTTTCTTAGATTTTTTCATAATACGTATTATTTAAAATGTTAATATTATGAAAAAGTCACAATAAGCATACCAAAAGGAAAATCCCGTTCAATTAATTTGAACGGGATTTCTATTTACTAAAAAATATCTTTTTTTATTAGTCTTGTACTTGAAATACAATTGGAATAGAGAATGGCATTACTACTGACTTACCTCTTTGCCTTCCTGGCTTCATTTTTGGTAATTGACCAATTACTCGTTTGGCTTCTTTTTCTAAACCTGGATGCGGCCCTCTAGCTACTATACTTGTAATATTACCACCTTTATCTACCTTGAACTGAACAAAAATTCTCTTTCTTCCAGGAGGTAAACCTAAATCGCCTGCTAAATCGGTATTAAATTTTCTATTTATGAATTTATTCACCTTTTCGTTCATGCACTGTTTCTTTGCATTATTTCCCTTTTTCTTTTCACATCCAGGAAATACAGCCACATTTTCAATAACATGGAAGGGTACCTCAAGATCCTCTTCAACTTCTTCCACTTCAACTTCCTCAACTTCAACAATCTCGGTATCCATCTCAGTCTCAGTAGACTCGATAACTGTCTCTTCTATCTCCTCTTCATCTTCAACAACCTCTATAATTTCTGGTGCTTTTGGTGGTGGAGGTGGTGGAGGTGGTGGTACAACAATTTGTTCTGTAATTGGCACTTCCTCATCTAACTCATCATCAAGATTCAGCGTATCTGCTACAACACCTGTTGGGTCGTATGTCTTATAATTTATAGACATATATGTTATGCCTAACATTAAAGCAAGACCAACAGCAAAAAATAGTGAGCTATTGCGACTTACATCTGATTGTGGATTCTTTTTAGGTTCCATAGTACTTTCTTTTATAGTGTCGCTAATTTAACTAAATTATAGTATAAAAAGCAAAACTTAGTGTTATTTTAACTTAATTATATTCAATTTACGGGCAATTAATGTGCCAAAAATCACACCTAAACAATTAGCTATCATATCAACCGTATCGTAAGTTCTGTTGGAATTAAGTTGGTGTTGAATTAATTCCAACACTACACCAAATAGTATTAAACAAGAAAACACCAAGTAAACTGTTTCTTTTTTAATGCTAGGTTTAAAATAAGTTATCCATAAAAAAGCTAGACCAATGTAAGCTATAATATGATATATTTTATCATCGAAAGAAGACCCTAGACTTGGCACTCCGTTTAAATTTATTAAACTAACAATAACAAGGGCAATAGCATATGCAATTGCCATTAGAAACAACAGTTTCTTAACCACTTATTAGAGCCTTGTAATCATCAGCGGACAATAAACTATCTACTTGTGAAGCATCAGAAAATTTCAACTTAATCATCCAACCATCGCCATAAGGATCAGTATTCACCTTCTCTGGTTCGTCCTCTAGGCTTTCATTAAATTCGGTAATTTCTCCAGATAATGGTAAAAATAAATCTGAAACTGTTTTAACAGCCTCAACTGTACCAAAAACTTCTTCAATATCTAAGGTTTCATCTAGAGTATCTACTTCTACATATACAATATCACCTAATTCGCCTTGAGCAAAATCTGTTATACCTACTGTTGCGACGTCACCTTCGATTTTAATCCATTCGTGATCTTTAGTGTATTTTAATTCTGATGGTATGTTCATCTTAGTTGTTCTAATAAATTAATGAAACAAATGTAATTTTTTAATTTCTTGTTTTAAAAAATAAAATCAAATTAATTTCCGAAGTTGTATCTTAAGGTAATTCCTGATCTTAGTGAAGTCTGAGGAAATGATGTCGAAATAGCAAAATCCGAGAAGGTATAATCAAAATAGAAAATCGCTGTTAAGTTTTTACTAAATGCGTAATCTGCTGTATACTTTAATCCCCAAATAGTTTGTCCTGCAGTAATTTGATTATTCTCTAAATCTAAATACCTAATAATTGTTTTATTATCTCTTACAGAGATATCTGCCCGCATATTTAAATCACTTTTTATAATTTGTTTAGGACCTGCTAAAGCCGAACGAATTCTTAAATCTTTAATACGGTATCCTAATCCCAAAGTGTATTCTTTACCCTGTATTTCTGTCATCAAATTATTATCAAAACTGAGTGATAATAACCTATCTGTTTTAACCTCAGCTAAAACTTTAATCGAATTTTTCATCTCAAATTCTAAACGAATGAGAGGACTGAACTGCTCTTCTAAATTTATATTACTAAATAAAGTTCTACTTTTAAAGTTACCTGCCTGATCTAAAGCGTCAGCAGGTTGGTCATCAAATGCTGTTCCTGGTATTGGTGCTTCGTTATCAATAGGATCTAAATTTAGATCTAAATTTGTTCTGAACTGATTAATTGTATATCTCGATCTATAACCATGTTGTACCGAAAAACGTCTAAAAGTTTTCTTAAACCATGGAATTTTCATTAACCCTGTATATTTTAAAGTCCAATTTGGTATTGGTACGTCTCTAAAGGCACTTGTATTTATTTTATCTGGATTACCTCCTTGATATGCTGATAAAAATGCAGGTATAAGAACCTTCTGACTATTTTTACCAAATCCTTCTGGATAACCCTCTGCATCAGTCGTAAATGGGGTAGTACCATAAAATTCTCTTGCTAAACGGTTGGCTATAATTAGTCGATTTGCTCTGAAATCATTGAAAGTTACGGACTCAATTTCATCACTTTTACTAAAAGCTGTTTTAATTAATGATGTAGAAATATTAAAATTACCAAAAGAATTGGTGAGTAAATCTTCATAAGCATCACTCAAACCATCATTATTATTATCTAGTCCTCTGAAATTTTCAGTAATATTTTCAGCATAAGTTCTGTTACCAATTAAATCAATTTTTAAATCACGCATTGGCTCTATATTAACTGAATAATCTAAAGCTTTGTTAACCACCTCTGTATATTGCTGATTAAATTCTGGGAAGGTAGTTAACCAACCTTCTCGAGCAACTAGTTGTCTAATATCGCGTTGACTACCGAAAGTATAACCTACAGTTGGTCTTAATGTACCGATAAATCCTGGTGTTGGTAAATAACCTGGCAAATACGTACCATTATTCTCGGTATAACCCAACTGAATACGTTTAACCATAGTTACAATATCAATTAGAGTATTGTATGCTTTCTTTCCTGTACTTAATTTGTTTGGGTCTTTAGCTTGACCATCTTTATTATTTGAATTTACATCGGGTGTAGCCGTCCTTCTCGTTGGTGCTGTATTTCTGCTTCTACCTCTTTGATTACCTTTCCTTACTAAACCAATAGACTTGTATAAAGTCTCCATGTTTAAAGTTGTATTAAGATTGTGTGTATTTGAATTTTGAATAGAATGTCCTAAATTAAAAATATCACCATCTAATTCTAACCCTTCATTTAAATCAGATCCTTTTTGCCATTGAAATGTACCGTTATAGGCATAAGTTGCCCTTAGAAAACTTAAGGCTGGTATTTTATAAAGCGGTAATTCATAATTAACTTGAAGCTGTTGTGTCTGAAAATTTGGATCGCCTACATCAAAAAAACCGTCCCACACATTAAGTTCTGAATCTTGCCTTCCATTAATGCGGTCATCAATAAAATAATTTCTAACAATATTGCTATTAGAAGCAGTAAAGTTGAGGCTTAATGCATCTGTCAGGTTATAGTTTATAGCATATTGAAAATCGAATGTATAATTTCTTCTAAATAGTTCTTCAATCCCGATATTATCACCACCCAATTCTACCTCTCTAAACCTTTGTTTACTGAATTGGCGATTTATATTTGTATTAACTGATAAGCTAGATGGTATTGGGTTAAAATTAAAATCTTTAAGTATTTTCCAATACTTGCCAGTAAAAAGTGAATCGTTCTTTTTGAAAGGCTCTATCCTAAGTGGCTCAAAGGCATAATTATAATTAGCGCCTGCCCGAACGCTCTGGTCTAATGCATTTTCTATTTCAAAATCGCGATGCTCTACTTTATTATATGAATAATTAAAAGTTAAATTTTCAACATCATAGAATCGTTTTTTAGAGTCACCTGTTCTCTGTTTTCTAACACCAATAAAGTTGATGCTCTTTCTCTTTGTATAATCTTCAGACTGATTTCTAATACGTTCTTCGTCCTCATTATTATCTGCTGCATCTAAGCGAGATTCTAAGGTTAAATCGTTATAAAACTGATCAAATTTAGGAGTAATAAGCTCTTCACTTTGAGCATAATTAAATGGAATTTGTAATCCCCATTTTTTTGGTAATAATTGCCCTAGCTGCACATTTGTTACTACATCATATTGTTTTACATCCTCAAGACTCCGTTCATTCGGGCCTTGTTCAATTCCTCCAAAACCAATTGTACTGCGACGCCCAGTAACGCTAATATCTGCAAAATCTGCAATATTAGAATCCATGCTAACTACAGCTGCCCAACCACCTTCATTTTCTAAATCAGACATTCTTAATTCATTAAACCAAACTTCACCACAAGCATTACCTGCGATACCTGAATTTTTAACACCTACCATTAGGACTCTAATGTCACCAAAATTAGGATTACCTTTTATTGCCACACGTTGCTGACCAATAGGAAGCGGTGAAAACTCTAAAACTGGAGTTTCCGCTAATTCGCCATCTATAACATTATAAAATGTAGGATCTTCATTTGAAAGTGTCTGGTTATCAATACCCTCAGATTTTATACGCTGTAAAATTTCAAGAGACATATTAATCTCATTAACCTCAGGCCAAATTCGCTCCTCTAATGATAAATTAGGATCGACTAAATCTGTTGGTAAAAGCGGTACTTCGATTTGGTAAAAATTCTGTGTAAAATCATTACCCATTCTAATAAATGCAGTCAATTCTCCTTCTTGAAGTGTTTGTCCTTCTTGTGCTTCTGCATGTAAAAACATCCGTAAGTTTTTATACTGACGCATATCTACATTAATATTTTTAAAAACGCCTCGGGAATCTTGACGTTCTAATTCGCAAGCCTGTAAAACTAATGATTGCTCATTCTGTCTTATTATATTATTATTATTATTTAGCTCCTCCCTTCTTACTCCTGGCGGAATCACATAATCCCCATCATTTTCTTGCACACCTATGATTGCTACATTAAACTCCGCATTTGCACTATTATTAGTTGGATCCGTATCTAAATCTAAAGTGTAACGTCTCCAATCACTTCTAACTAAATCTAAAGTTGCAAAACGCAATACTGTATTTTCAGTAAACTCCCTTAAATATAAACGCGCAAAACGTACAGACCTTATATCTGTAATACCACCAACAGCATTAGTAGGTTCATTAATCGGCAATCTAAACTGATACCATGACACTTCTCTCTGATCACCATTGGGTAATGTTACCGTTCTTACCTTAACATCATTAATTTGAGAATTATTAATATTAAGGTTAGAAGGATTCATATCAACCTCGTATTCAAAATAACTATCAATAGTATTCATTGTGTTATCTCGGTTAATATCTTCTACATCTGGTTGTGTAGTAGAACCTCTATTAGTGTCTGTAAATACATCTGGAGTATTTCCTTGCTGTCCGTTATACTGCTTATAACGATCAAAAATATTACCGTCAGTATTTAAATAATAAGTATAATTATCCTTTGAAGGATCTTCACCAAAATTATTAGCTCCAAAGACTTGGGTTAACATTAAACTTTCTTCCGCATCATCGTATCCATCATAACCTACATCTTGGTTAGTACGTTGCTGTCCAGTGGTGGCAAATGTATAAATAAGTGATTGATTTTGAGGTACAGTATACGGATTCTGAAGTGTTGGTGTGTTTTGTTGTATTGTTGTTATATCTCCATCTTCAGGTAGACCATTTTCAAATTGTTTTTTACCATCTTTTAATACATCCTCTGAAATATTTCCTAGATTGATAGTTAATTTACCACCTGTACTCGTTGGATTATCTAAAAAGGGATCTTGCACCCAAAACTCAATGTATTCTACATTTGCCTGTTCGAAATCCGTAGATGTAATTTGCCTTGTAATTCCAGCCCAACTTTGATCAGGATTAAGAACGTCATCAGTTTCATTCGGATCAAAATTATATGGACCACGTTCAGTTGGGTAGTAGGCTAAATCTAATGTATTAATAACTGATGTTTGACCTTGTACAATATCTACTTCTGGAAAAATTTCTTCGATAAAAACTCGTCTTGTATATAAATCCGAAACGTCATCATCTGTTATACCATCAGGTCTTTGATTACTATAAAAAATAGGATCAACAGTATACCAGTTCAAAAATGCTCTACCATATCCGTTTTCAATACCATTATTATCATTACCTGGTATTTGGGCAGGTAAATCTTTTGGTCTACTAGATAAAAACCAAGACAAAGGACTCGCTAAATCGATTGAACCTTGTGTACCTTCAAAATCGTCTATATATGCAGTTGCCTCACCATCGAAATCAGTTCCTTTTGGTGCGCCTGGTAACAAGTATGCAAATTCACCTCTAACGGATAAATTTGAAGGGACATCTGTATCAATATTTGGTAACTTATTAGCTAATCTAGTTAAAAACGGTACCTCAGTAGAGTAGTTTCCATTGAATCCAAAAATTGTATTGTTTATAGGTTCTGAATTAAAATTAGCTTTTTGAGTAATTGGTCTTTCATTAAGATTTAACAATGTTGCGCCTAGAACAAAATTTTCGTTAAATTGATGCTCTACGTTAATCCCTGTAAAACGTCTAGTTTGTTGACCAAAAGTTGCATTATTTTCAACTGATACATTTATTGGCGTATTAGATGCATTCAACGCTTCATCTAAAATCTCTACTCGTCCTAATTGATAATTTACAGTATAATCTATACCTTCGACAAGTAGTCTCCCACCTGCAGTTACCCTTACAGAACCTCTTGGCACATTAAATGCACCAATAGCAATACCACCTCCATTACCACTACTTTTAAAACGTCCTTTGATTTGAAACTTATTCTTTTCTGCCTCATCTAAGGCTTGTGTTTTTGTAGATTTATAAAGAATGTCATAAACATATTTCTCTTGATTTTCGTTTGCGAACGTGTCTTGTTCGTAATCTACATCATTATTGTTTGGATTGCCATCATCATCTAGAACATCAAATAAATAACGTCCAAAAGGCTCTGTCTTTGTGAATATAATCTTTCCATTTTGAGGTATAACGGTAACCTGCGGGCTCGCTACATAATCGAAAAAACCATCACCACCTTCCTGAGGATCATTATTAAAATTCAATCGATCTAAATGAAATAATCGTATTAAAGGAGTTTCATTAATTTGAGTATCGTCCCCTGCAAAAGGTGTATTATTATCAAAAGGAGGAAATGCGGTTCCTTCTACGGGTCTAATATAGTTTACCGGTGAAGCTTCAGTATAGAAAATATTTAATCTAAAGTCTTCTTGACTTAATTGAAAGGCTCCAGTATTATATATATTCTTCATCATTAAGTCCCAAATCGGTTGATCTACCGCAGTCACAGCACTTTTTAACATTTTTAAAACTAGACTCTGGTTACTAATAATTTGGTTTCCATTTGTACCGTTACTTACTTGAGTAGCATCAACACCGTCATTAGCAAATTCACCTACTTGAAAAACTTCACCACCTCTAGTATATTGAAATGCAACAGCCAAAACTTCATCATTTAACAATCGTTGGTTTAATGAAATATATCCTAACTCTGAATTTAATACATAGTCTTGTCCCTCTTGTAATTTTCTTGCGGCCTCTAATTTCCCATAATCAAAACCTTCGTTTACTCCAACTTGCACTCCTGATTCTACATTTGTAATGTCCCTAACTGCATCTGTGAGCAATGAACCTGCACCACCAATATTTGTAGGATCAAAGTCATTATTTCCATTATCTGGTAATGCGCCCGAACCTACATTAATAAAACCACCTGGTAAGGGCTGTAAACCAATATTCTGAGCTTCTGACTCACCTAAATCTTGAAAAGCAACTATATTTCTAACGTTTTCGGTTTGATTGTTTCTATTTGTTACCCAAACTTCAACTCGTGTTATCTGTAGGCCTTGATTATCAATAAATGGATATTGTAATAACGCATCATCATAAGAATCTCTAAAATAGTGCGATAAAAAATAATGCCTATTTTCATCATAATCTCTGGCAAAAAACTCAAACTCCTCTAGTGTACCTCCCCCTTGAGCAGTAACAGAACGCGATTGAGATTGCTGTTCTGAGAAAACTGCTGTAACTCGTGTTTTGCCAAATTGTAATTCAGTCTTTACACCAAATAAACTCTGTGCACCTGTAATTAACGAGCTATTTAAGGGCATGTTTACGTTACCTACTTCTATCTTACGAACTATATCATCTTCAGTAGGTGTATATTCTAATTTTATCAGCTGTTGAAAATCGAAGGTAGCCTCAGTATCATAATTAGCAGTGACCTGTAATCTTGTGCCAACTTTACCTATTAAACTCAATCCAATTCTTTGATCAAAATCAAATGTGAAATTGGTTCTATTTCTTGGAGAAAAAGAAGGATTATCTTGTCTAGAGAAAAGTACACCTAAATCTACTTCTGCATATCCACTTGGAATGACACTGATTGTATTACCTCCAAATATTGTTTCAAAAAGATCAGATTCGACATAAAATTCTGGTAACAGATTCTTCTGATCTTCTTCAGAACCCTCTTTTTGGCCCGCAGCAGCGTCAGCCATCCGTTTGTAATATTCTTTTAATTTTTCTTGAAGTACTAAACGCTGAAACTCTTCTGGAGTTAATATTAAAGGGTAATTAATATTGAAATTACCTATTTTTTCACTGTATATATAACGATCTATTATTGGGTCGTAAGTATATTTTGAAACAATACTATTTGGGTTTGGCATTTTTAATTTACCAAAAGCAAATGTAGTTTTAGTAGAGTCTTGCTCTTCAGTTTCTTGCGCAGAAAGAACACTGCTAAATAGCATCATTAATGCTAGAGTGCATAAAAAACTAATTGACTTGAATCTATTATTGTTAGTTTTGTTCAATTGTTTTATAAATTTTTGAGAGCTTCTTTAATAATCTGTTCTACTTGTGCTTCAGGCTGAGTTTTTAAAATTCTATCAACAACCTTCTCAGATTGTTTTTTATTAAATCCTAAAACATCTAAAGCAGATAACGCTTCATCTTTATTCGTATTGTTTGGTATTAAAGAAAGTTCATCTATACCATAAACTTTTAACACTTTATCTTTTAAATCAATGATAACACGTTGTGCAGTTTTTACACCAATTCCTTTTACACTTTGAATTAATGCTACATCACCAGTAGCTATCCCTTCTTTTACTTGTTCTGGTGAGAGTGAAGATAACATGGTACGTGCTGTATTTGCTCCAATACCACTTACTGATATTAAAAGTTTAAATATTTCGCGTTCTGTCTTCGATGAAAATCCATATAGGCTATGAGAATCCTCTCTTACCTGCAGATATGTGTATAATCTTAAATTTTCTTGGTCAGGAATTTGCGAGAATGTATTGAGCGAAATGTTTATAAAGTAACCCACTCCATTGCAATCAATAATAACATCTGTAGGATTTTTTTCAACAAGTCTCCCCTCTAAGTGTGTAATCATAAATATCAGTTGTCAACATAAATTAACCTTAATTAAAACCTATCAAGAAAGGGTTGTCTACCAATTGTGCTTTGGTAGGATAAATTGATAAATTTATGTTAAAAGTCTATGTTCCAAATGTAATAAAATTATTTGCATTTAATAGCTGTTATTAAAACTTAGAAAGTTACTTTTTTTGTTGGCGTTTTTCTCGTTCTTGAGCATCAACAACAGCAACAGTTACCATATTGGCAATTTCATCAACACTAGCACCTAATTGAAGAATATGAACTGGCTTTTTCATACCAATCATAATCGGCCCAATGGACTCAGCTTTATTCAACTCTTTTAGTAGTTTGTAAGTAATATTTGCTGAATCTAAATTTGGGAAGATTAGGGTATTCACTTTTCTACCAGCCAATTTAGAAAAAGGAAAAATATCTTGAAGCATTTTAGAATTTAATGCAAAATCTATTTGTAATTCACCATCAACCACCATATCTGGATATGTCTCGTGAAGATAGCTTACAGCATCTCTAACTTTTTTTGCATCAGCGTTATCTGAAGATCCAAAATTAGAATAAGACGTCATGGCAATAACGGGTTCTATACCTAACATTTTTGCAACTTTAGACGTCATGTATGCAATTTTAGCTAAATCTTCAGAACTTGGATTTATATTAATTGCGGTATCACTCAAAAACATAGGTCCTCTTTGAGTCATCATAATATTAGTTGTTGCAATTCTTGTTACACCTTTTGCCATACCAATTAGCTCCAACATCGGTTTTACAACTTTTGGATAACTTGTTGAATACCCTGATATTAAGGCATCTGCATCTCCTTCATTGACCATCATTGCCGCAAAATAATTGCGCTCACGCATTATTTTCTGAGCAGAATATTTTGTGACACCTTTAAGCTTTTTTTGAAGCCAATAAGCTTCTGCATATTGATTTTTTCGATTTAATTCTTCATCAGATTTTGGATCAATAATCTCAACCTCTCCGTCAAACTCAATCTCTTTCATAAGGGCCGATATAGTGTCTTTTCTTCCTAGAAGAATTGGTATAGCAACACCTTCATCATATGCAATTTGAGCGGCTTTTAAAACATCGAGTTGATCTGCTTCTGCGAAAACTACGCGTTTGGGATTATTGCGCGCTTTATTCAATAATAATCTTATTAATTTATTATCAGAACCTAAACGCTCTAACAATGAATTTTTATAGCGCTCCCAATCTTCTATCGGCTCTTTGGCTACTCCACTTTCTATAGCAGCTTTTGCAACAGCAGGAGGTACTTCAGCAATTAATCTAGGATCAAAAGGTTTTGGTATAATGTAATCTCTCCCAAAAGTTAACTTGGTTTCTGCATAAGCTATATTTACTTGTTCTGGTACAGGTTCTTTTGCTAAATTAGATAATGCTTTAACAGCCGCCATCTTCATGGCCTCATTAATCTTTGTTGCTCTAACATCCAATGCACCTCTAAATATAAATGGGAAACCTAATACGTTATTAACTTGGTTAGGATGATCACTACGACCAGTTGCCATAATAATATCATCTCGCGTATCTATTGCTAAATTATAGTCAATTTCTGGAACAGGATTGGCCATTGCAAATACAATAGGGTTTGCCTCCATAGATTTTAGCATCGCTGGGCTTACAATATCTGGTTGAGATAAACCAATAAACACATCTGCATTTTTCATAGCCTCGGTAAGTGTATCAATTTTACGATGCGTTGCAAATTCAGCTTTTTGAGATGTAAGATTATCTCTGTCATTTCTAATTACACCTTTACTATCTAACATCACAATATTCTCCCGCTTAGCACCAAATGCCTGATATAAACGTGTACAAGATATTGCAGCTGCACCAGCACCACTAACAACAATATTTACTTGGTCTATTTTCTTTTCTGCTAATTCTAAAGCATTAATCAATGCAGCAGCCGAGATAATTGCAGTTCCGTGCTGATCGTCGTGCATTACTGGTATATCTAGTTCTTCCTTTAAACGACGCTCAATTTCAAAAGCTTCAGGTGCCTTTATATCTTCTAAATTTATACCACCAAAAGTGGGAGCAATATTCTTAACTGTCTCAATAAATGTATCTACATCTTCCGTATCAACTTCAATATCAAAAACATCAATGTCTGCAAAGATTTTAAATAATAGACCTTTTCCTTCCATTACAGGTTTAGAGGCCTCTGGTCCTATATTGCCTAAACCTAAAACTGCTGTTCCGTTAGATATTACTGCAACTAGATTTCCTTTTGCGGTATACTTATAAACGTTATTGACATCTTTTTCTATTTCTAGGCAAGGTTCTGCAACACCAGGTGAATATGCCAACGATAAGTCTCTTTGAGATGCATATTTTTTAGTTGGAACAACTTTTATTTTTCCGGGAGTTGGTTTAGCGTGGTATAATAAGGCTTCTAAACGTTTACTTTGTTTGCTCATAATCTAACTGGATTAATACGCAAAGATATGAATTGAAAATTTTGATTATATACAAATTGAAATATTAGTTTTAACAGAAATCTATTTTAACAATTCTAGTGTAATTGTAGTGTTTTCGATAGTGAAAAACTTCATCTTTATAAACCCAAACTTCTGATTAAACAAAAACTCGGACCTAGTAGTTTTAATACTGCTCTTTGTTTCTGCCTTTATCAAGGTGCATTTAAGCTTACCAAGATTAGTTTTATATAATTTTTCCTCTTGCTTTTTATAATAGTGCGTTAAGTGCAAATTTTGGTATCTACCGTAAGATGCGTCTAATACCCATTTCCATTTTTTGAAAGAATTAAATTTTACATATGGAAAAGCTGAAAGTTGTAATACATCTAAATCTGCTTGTCTAGGAGGATGCATCCATATATTAAAAGCATTTTCTACCAAGCCGGTTCTTTCATAGAGTATTCGTTTTTTACTTTTGTCTAAATATTCAAATTTAATTACAGTTTGACTATAGTCGGGATCAAAATTTGAGAAAGGCTTCGTTGTTCCTTGTATTATTAACTTAATATATTTTAGCTCCGTATTTAAAAGCTTGTTGTTATGTTCAATTTTACATTGATACAAAAATGTTTTATCTACTGGGTAGATAGAATTATTTACATCAAACCTATTATCATTATTAATTAAATTTTGGGGAATCGATTCAATATAAACAACATTCTTATTTGGGCAACAGCTATAAAGAAGTAGTATGTATAAAATTAAAAATAATTTCATTCATCTTATTTTTTCAAAAATTTAATATTCCGTTCTAATCCAGAAAACTTAGTACGCTTTACAGCAGATTTTTTAAATACCTTTTTGAAGGTATCTTCGGTAATTTCACCCCAATCCTTTTTTGTCATATCTAATAACTCAGGATGCGCATTAAACAAAGGCTCATTATGTGGTTTAGAAAAACGATTCCATGGGCATACATCTTGGCAAATATCACAACCAAACATCCAGTCGTCAAATTTGTCTTTAAATTCTGAAGGCATATTATCTTTTAACTCTATGGTAAAATAAGATATGCATTTACTACCATCAACAACAAAAGGTTCTGTTATTGCTTTTGTAGGGCAAGCATCTATGCACGCTGTACATGTGCCGCAATGATCTGTAACAGGTGTATCATAATCTAATTCTAAATCGATTATTAATTCGGCAATAAAGTAAAAAGAACCAACTTTTTGAGTTAGTAAATTAGAATGTTTACCAACCCAACCTAACCCAGATTTAGCCGCCCAAGCCTTATCTAAAACTGGTGCTGAATCAACAAATGCACGTCCGCCAACCTCACCTATTTCATCTTGAATACAATGTAAGAGTGATTTTAGCTTGTCCTTGATTACAAAATGATAATCGGCACCGTATGCGTATTTGGATAACTTATAAGAATCTTCATTCTGAAACTCTGAAGGATAATAATTTAATAATAAAGAGATGACACTTTTAGAGCCTTCAACAAGTAGAGTTGGATCTAGACGTTTATCGAAATGATTTTCCATATAACGCATTTCACCATGCGCATTATTCTTTAACCATTTTTCTAATCGAGGTGCTTCTACTTCTAAAAACTCAGCTTTGCTAATACCACATGATAAAAATCCGAGGCGTTTGGCTTCGGATTTAATAAATTGTGTGTATTTAGTTTTATTATTTATCAAAATAAACCACCTTGAGTTGGTCCTTTTATTTTTCCAAGATGTTTATAAGCTTGCTCAGTAACTTCTCTACCTCTTGGAGTTCGCATTATAAAACCTTGCTGAATTAAAAATGGCTCATATACTTCTTCAATAGTTTCTGTACTTTCACTAACCGCAGTTGCTATAGTGCTTATTCCAACTGGTCCACCCTTAAATTTCTCAATTATGGTGTTAAGAATTTTATTATCCATCTCATCTAAACCATGAGCATCTACGTTAAGAGCTTCTAATGCAAACTTGGCGATATTTATATCTATATTTCCATCTCCTTTTATCTGGGCAAAATCTCTTACACGTCTTAATAGAGCATTTGCTATACGAGGAGTTCCACGACTTCTTCCTGCAATTTCAATAGCTGCTTCCATAGAGATTGGAACATCTAATATTGAAGCACTTCTCTGCACAATTGTTGTAAGTAAGTCCGTTTTATAATATTGTAAACGACTACTTATTCCAAATCTGGCTCGCATAGGAGCCGTTAACAAGCCTGAACGTGTCGTTGCACCAACTAATGTAAATGGATTTAAATTAATTTGAACTGTTCTGGCATTAGGGCCAGACTCTATCATAATATCTATTTTATAATCTTCCATTGCTGAATACAAATACTCTTCAACAATTGGGCTTAGCCGATGAATCTCATCTATAAATAATACATCTCGGTCTTCTAAATTAGTAAGTAATCCTGCTAAATCACCAGGTTTGTCTAAAACCGGTCCTGATGTTACTTTTATACCAACTTCTAATTCATTGGCTAAAATGTGAGCCAATGTGGTCTTACCTAAACCTGGAGGTCCATGAAATAGTGTGTGATCTAATGCTTCACCTCTAAGATTTGCAGCTTGAACAAACACCAACAAATTCTCTAAAACCTGATCTTGTCCTGTAAAATCTTCAAAAGTTAATGGTCTTAACTTTTTTTCGACATCAAGTTCTTCCGGGCTAAAATCTTCGTTGGATGGATTTAAGTTTTCATTCATCTTTAGTATCTATGAAAATGGAAATCTTTTTTAATTAGTATTGATTACTCAAATATAACGAAAAAGCCTTTCTGAAATAGAAAGGCTTTTGATATTATAAATCTCCTTTTAGAGATTAATATTTTCAATCGGTTTAATGTTGTAATTCTTCTTCACCTTCATATAAAGGTACATTCTGTGGAACAAAATCAACATCATGCCCTGGCTTACTATAATCATATGGCCATCTGTATACATGAGGTATGTCACCTTCCCAGTTTCCATGTATATGTTTTACTTCAGTCGTCCATTCTAAAGTTGTAGACCTCCATGGATTCTTTTCTGCCTTTTTTCCATAAAAAATTGAGTATAAGAAATTCCATAAAAATATTAACTGAGCAACACCAGCTGCTAAGGCGAAAATTGTAATTAATTGTTGCGTATCTATTGTATCGTCAAATAACGGAAAATTCGAGTTAGTATAATAGCGTCTTGGTAAACCTGCCATACCAATAAAATGCATAGGGAAAAACACCCCATAAGCACAAATTGCAGTCAACCAAAAATGAATATAACCTAGATTTTTATTCATCATTCGACCAAACATTTTAGGAAACCAATGATAAACACCGGCAAATACACCGTATAGTGCAGAAATACCCATTACCAAGTGGAAGTGAGCAACTACAAAATATGTATCATGAACATTAATATCTAATGCACTATCACCTAAAATAATTCCTGTTAAACCACCTGTTATGAAAGTTGACACCAAACCTATAGAAAATAACATCGCAGGATTGAGTTGCAAGTTTCCTTTCCAGAGGGTTGTAATATAGTTAAATGCCTTGACCGCAGACGGAATTGCAATTAACAATGTTGTAAAAGTAAATACAGAACCTAAGAACGGGTTCATGCCTGAAATAAACATGTGGTGACCCCAAACTATTGTGGATAAAAATGCTATTGCCAAAATTGACATTATCATAGCTCTGTAACCAAAAATAGGTTTTCTTGCGTTAGTAGCAATTACCTCAGATGTTATCCCTAAAGCTGGTAATAATACAATATATACTTCTGGGTGACCTAAAAACCAAAATAAATGCTCGTACAGCACTGGAGAGCCACCTTGATAATGTAATACTTCACCTTGTATAAATATATCAGATAAGAAGAAGGATGTTCCGAAGCTTCTATCCATTATTAACAATAATGCAGCTGACAATAATACTGGAAAGGATATCACACCAATTACAGCAGTTACGAAAAAAGCCCATATGGTTAATGGCATTCTCGTCATTGACATACCTTTAGTACGTAAATTAATTACGGTTACAATATAGTTTAGAGATCCTAACAATGATGATGCAATAAAAATAGCCATTGAAACTAACCACATTGTCATACCCGATCCTGATCCTGGTTGGGCCATTGGTAATGCAGAAAGCGGTGGGTAAATAGTCCAACCTGCCGCTGCTGGTCCTGACTCAACAAAGAAAGAAAGCACCATTAAAAGGCTAGATAAGAAAAATAACCAATAAGAAATCATATTAAGAAATCCTGAGGCCATATCTCTAGCACCTAATTGTAATGGAATTAACAAATTACTAAATGTACCACTCAAACCAGCGGTTAATACAAAGAATACCATTATAGTACCATGTATTGTAACTAAAGCAAGATATATATCTGCATCCATAACTCCATCAGGAGCCCATTTCCCTAAAAGTGCATCAAAAACAACATTTGGCTCTTCCGGCCATGCAATCTGCATTCTTATCATTAAGGACATCATTATTCCAATAATACCCATAACAATAACACCAGTTATTAAATACTGCTTAGCAATCATCTTATGATCCTGACTAAATATGTATTTAGTTATGAAAGTTTCTTTATGATGATGTACGTCGTGGTCATCGTGACCGTGTGTATCTACTGTTGCTGACATAATCTCTTTATCTATTTCTTAAAATAATTTAATTCTTAATTTAACGAGTTGGCGAAAGTTTTTTGTTCTGACATCCAAGCGTCAAATTCTTCTTGAGTTTCCACAATAATTTTCATTTGCATATTGTAATGCGATCTTCCACAAATCTTATTACATAATAATAAATAATCAAATTCGTAAAGCTCTAAAGCCTCTTCTCCATCTGCAGTTAGCTCCTTACTTTTTTCTACTCTTATCTGGTTAATATTCATAACCTTCTCCTGAATATCAGGGTTCTGTCGCATTTCTTCAGTAGTTACTGAAGGTGTAAATCCAAATTGGGTTACCATCCCAGGCACACAGTTCATTTGCGCTCTGAAATGAGGCATGTAAGCTGAGTGTAATACATCCTGAGAACGCATTTTAAATAATACTGGCCTTCCTTTAGGTAAATGAAGTTCTGTAACGATAACATCATCTTGTGCATTAGGATCATCTTCGGCTACACCTAGTATGTTCGCTCTGTCCAGATCAATTAATCTTACATTAGCTTTTCCTAAAACATTATCATCACCACCATATCTGGCTTTCCAATTAAATTGCTGCGCATACAATTCTATTATCATTGGATCTTCTTCATCACTCACATCCATTATATCATTCCATGTAAATAACCCATATAAAATTAAACCAGCAAGCACTATAACGGGTATAATTGTCCAGATGGCTTCTAATGTATTGTTATCTGCATAGAACAAGGCCTTCTTTCCTTTTTCACCTCTATACTTAAATGCGAAATAATGAAGTAAATATTGTGTTACAGTTTGCACAATAAATATTACAATCATTGTAATAATCATTAAACTATCAATCTCTGGACCATGTTCTGAGGCTGAATTAGACATAAGAGGCAAATCCCCTAAATACCAAAAGCACAAAATAGTAATGATATAGATGAATGCTAAGAACACCATCATCATGTAACCATTCAACTTATTATCCCTATCATCGGCTACTAGCGAACTTGAAGTACCAGCTTGAGCCAAATCAAAAATCTTCACTAATTGCCATATGGCAATAGCTACAAAGAGTACAATTATAATCGTTAATAAAGCAGTCATTATCGTTTCTGTTCTTTTTAATAATTAATAATGGAAATGTTCACTTTCCTTCATAAATGGATTTCGCTTCGCTAATAATGGCGCTTTTCCTAAAGCTGTAAATACAAACAATAAGAAAATGCCACCAAATAATAATATGGATCCAACTTCGGGTATACCAATAAACCATCTATCACCAACAGTTGCAGGCATAATCATATTAAATATATCTATGTAATGGCCACAAAGAATTACAATACCAGCCATAACGACAAACCAATTGATTCGCTTATAGTCACTATTCATTAATAATAATAGTGGGAAAATAAAATTCATAGCTAGCATTCCAAAAAATGGTAAGTTATAATCTTCAATACGTGTAACAAAATATGTTACTTCTTCAGGAATATTGGAATACCAAATAAGCATGAACTGTGAGAACCACAAGTATGTCCAGAAAATACTGATACCAAACATAAATTTAGCTAAATCGTGGATATGGCTGTCATTTACAAATTCTAGTAAACCTTTAGATTTTAAGTATATTGTTACGATGGCTATAACTGTTATTCCACTTACAAACATACTTGCAAATACATACCATCCAAATAATGTACTAAACCAGTGAGGGTCAACACTCATTATCCAATCCCAAGACATCATTGACTCTGTGTAAATATAAAACACTAGGAAACCTGCTGAAATTCTAAAGTTCTTTTTAAAGTTTCTATTATCATCTGCTTCATCTTGCGCTAAAGAGAATTTTCTTGAAAAATATCTGTATAAAGACCAACCACCTAAAAAGATGAAACCTCTGATCATAAACCCGGCTTTGTTTAACCAACCAGCTTTACCTTGAATAAGTTCATCGTGTGCAACAACGTCTGGATCCATCCAAATAAAAATGTGACTATCTGCAACATAAGCTATTGCCAATACTATTAAACCACCAGGTAGGACGTAAGATGTTATTCCTTCCATTACTCTAAATAGAACTGGCGACCAACCTGCTTGCGCAGCATATTGTATGGCGTAAAATGCTAAGACACCTAAAGCAATCATAAAGAAAAAGAACGCAGCAACATATAATGCTGAGTATGGTCTATTGTGAATTTGATGAAGAACGTGTTCTTCATGACTCATTTTATGTCCTTCCTCTGCATGCTCTGCTCCATGAGCGTCTTCTCCATGAATTTGATCTGTGTGACTAGCTAATTCAGCATGAGATTCTGAATGTTCTTGTTCGGCATGTCCATCATCATGTGATTCTACCCCATGAACTTCTCCATGACCGTGATGCTCACTTGCTAGAAGCTCTTTAACGTCCTCAACATCTTCATATTTATGAGAATCCATAAAGCCGTAAGCAACACCTAAAAGTCCTAAAACTATCATGACGATTGCTCCTATTCTTAATCGATTTGAAATTTTATATTCCATTATATAATCTTTATCTAAATCTTACTTTTCTAAATCTGCCTTTAGCTTTTCAACATAAGCCACAACCTGCCAACGCTCCTCTTCATTAAGCTGGTTTGCATAAGAGCCCATAGTATTCTTACCATAATATATAACATGATAAATACTACCAGTTGTAATTGCTCTTCCTGCATCATCATAACTTGGTACACCGAGTATCTTTTCTCTTTGCATTAATTTACCTTGTCCATCACCTTTTACACCATGGCAAATTGCACAATAAACTGTGTACAAAGGTCCTCCCTTGGCATAATCAATTCTAACCTTATCTGAATCAGTGGCAACTGGCATTTCATCCAATGGAACAGCGTCTGCTAAAGGATTTTTTAAAGTTGCTTTTGCTAAATCATAACCTTCATTAGTATTTTCAATTTCGTAAGGCATAAAATCTCCTCTAGGAATTGTGCCTTCTGCTGGCAATTGCGCTTCAAAACCACTTGCAAAAGCATCTGATTCTTGATAGGCTTCGTACCCAACAGATTCATACATGTTAGGCATATATTGATAGTTTGGTCTTGAATTCTTTTTGCAAGACACTAAGCCTACCAACATTACTAATACTACGATATATTTTAAGGATGTCTTCATATTAATGTGCATCTTCTTCTTTATCTACAATATTTATTTCAACAGCTCCTGTTTCTTGTAATAATGACGTTAATTCGTTTTCATTATTATGCAATGCTATTTCCATTAAGAAATGGTCATCTGTTGTTCTTGGGTCTGGGTTTTCAGCCTTTTTAAATGGCCACATTCTACTTCTTAAGTAAAATGTTATTACCATTAAGTGAGCTGCAAAAAATACAGTAAGCTCAAACATTATTGGTACAAAAGCTGGCATGTTTTCTAAGTAACTAAAACTTGGCTTACCACCAATATCTTGAGGCCAATCTTTAATCATTATAAAATTCATCATCACAATTGCAACTGTTAAACCAACACAACCATACATAAATGCCGTTATCGCTAATCGTGTAGGTGCTAAGCCCATTACCTTATCTAATCCATGAACTGGAAAAGGCGTGTATATTTCTTCTATATGATGTTTTTCTGCCTTTACTTTTTTTACGGCTGACATTAATACATCATCATCTGTATAAATAGCATGAATTACTTTCGAAGCTTCCATAAACTATATTAGTTATTTAATAAATTTTTAGCTTGCCCTGCCCAATCATCTCTTTCTGCTCTTCCTGGGAAAGAACCTGTAATTGAATCTAACAAATCATATTCTGTTTTCGTCATCTTACTTACTTGCAAGAATGTATAAATACCAATGCTGTTAAGAACATCTTCCATCTTTGGTCCAACACCACTAATCCTTTTTAAATCATCAGCAGTTTCAGTATTTGAATCAAACGACCCTATAGTACCTAAAAGATTGTTTACTTTTTCATTGCTATTATCTGGTAATGCCCCCTTTACAGATGCCGTTATACTTGGTGCAACATTAGAAGTTCTTGTATCTGAACCAGTACCAACTAAACTATCCCCTCTTTCTCTAATTTTCTTATAACGCTCACCAGATGATTTTAAAATAGTTTTAACTTCTGCTTGCGCTATAACTGGGAATGTACGTGAGTACAATAAGAATAGCACAAAGAAGAAACCTATAGTTCCTATGAATATTCCTATATCCACAAATGTAGGAGAGAACATTGTCCAAGATGATGGTAAATAATCTCTATGTAATGAAGTAACGATAATTACAAAACGTTCAAACCACATTCCAATATTTACAACAATAGAAATAAAGAATGAGAACATAATACTAGTTCTAAGTTTCTTAAACCACATAAATTGCGGAGAAAATACATTACAACACATCATAGACCAGTATGCCCACCAGTAAGGACCAGTTGCTCTATTTAAGAATGCATATTGCTCATATTCTACGCCAGAATACCATGCTATAAATAGCTCTGTAATATATGCCACACCTACAATAGAACCTGTAAGCATTATTACAATATTCATTAATTCTATATGCTGTACAGTAATATAATCCTCAAGATTACACACTTTTCTCATAATAATAAGTAAGGTGTTTACCATGGCAAACCCAGAGAAAATTGCGCCTGCTACAAAGTAAGGCGGAAATATAGTTGTATGCCAGCCAGGAATAACAGATGTTGCGAAATCAAATGATACAATAGTATGAACAGACAGTACTAGAGGCGTTGCTAAACCAGCAAGTACTAAAGATACTTCTTCAAAACGCTGCCAATCTTTAGCTCTACCAGACCAACCAAAACTTAATAAGGAATAAATTTTCTTTTGGAACGGTCTAACAGCTCTGTCCCTAATCATTGCAAAATCTGGTAATAAACCAGTCCACCAAAACACTAATGACACAGATAAATACGTAGAAATTGCGAATACATCCCAAAGCAATGGCGAATTAAAGTTTACCCACAACGAACCAAATTGGTTTGGTATTGGTAACACCCAATATGCCAGCCATGGTCGACCCATGTGAATAATTGGAAATAAACCTGCTTGAACAACCGAGAATATTGTCATGGCCTCCGCAGAACGGTTAATTGCCATTCTCCATTTTTGACGGAAAAGTAAAAGTACCGCAGAGATTAAAGTTCCTGCGTG
Source organism: Winogradskyella sp. PE311 (assembly GCF_046545555.1). Taxonomy (NCBI): domain Bacteria; kingdom Pseudomonadati; phylum Bacteroidota; class Flavobacteriia; order Flavobacteriales; family Flavobacteriaceae; genus Winogradskyella; species Winogradskyella sp. PE311. The sequence continues at coordinate 44,338 of NZ_JBHZTH010000001.1, forward strand.
ACCGATACCAACCCACCAAACAAAGTTAGTAATATCCCAAGCCCAGTTTACAGTCTTATTAAGACCCCAAACTCCAATACCAGTAGATATTGTGTAAATAATACAACCTATTCCCCAAAGGAACGCAACCAACGCTATACTGAAAACAATCCACCATGCTTTGTTGGCTTTGCCTTCAACTGGTCTAGCTACATCAACAGTAACATCGTGATACGATTTTTCTCCAGTTACTAAAGGTCTTCTAATAGGTGCTTCGTAATGAGACGCCATAATTATATACTTGTTTCTTTATTATTTATGCTTCTGATGTGTTTCTCACTTTTGTCTGATAGATTACGTTTGGTTTAGTCCCTACGCTTTCTAATAAGTGATACATACGATCATCTTCTTTTAATTCTGCAATCTTACTGTCTTTATTATTGATATCACCAAATATCATAGCACCGTTTCCACATGCTGCAGAACAAGCCGTTTGAAATTCTCCATCTTTTACTAATCTTCCATCGCGCTTAGCGTCTAGGATTGTTTTTTGTGTTTTTTGAATACACATAGAACATTTTTCCATTACACCACGAGATCTTACAGTAACATCTGGATTTAATACCATACGCCCTAAATCATCGTTCATATAATAGTCAAACTCATCGTTCTTATTATATAAGAACCAGTTAAAACGACGTACTTTATATGGACAGTTGTTTGCACAATATCTTGTACCTACACAACGATTATATGCCATATGATTCTGACCTTGACGACCATGAGCAGTTGCTGCAACAGGACAAACTGTTTCACAAGGTGCATGATTACAATGTTGACACATTACAGGCTGGAATGCCACCTGTGGATTGTCCGCAGGATCTTCCATCTCACCAAATCCTCCTAAAGATCCATTATCACCGAATAAGCCCGAAAATCCATCTTTCTTAGCATCATCCGCTTCGAATGTTTCTTGATGAGAATAATATCTGTCAATACGCAACCAATGCATATCTCTACTTCTTCTCATTTCAGTCTTACCAACAACAGGAACATTATTTTCTGCATGACATGCAATTACACACGCTCCACAACCCGTACAAGCATTTAAATCAATTGATAAATTAAAATGATGCCCAATTGAACGATCGAATTCATCCCATAAATCAACATCTGGAGATGTTACAGGAGTTTCTATATGATTTAAGGATACTTCTGGAACTTTATTCCAAACATGTTTATCCTTTGTATTGAATACTTCTAAAGTAGTTTCTTTAATGATATCCCCACGACCCATTAATGTATTATGCAATTGCACACAAGCAAACTCATGCATGCCAGATGACTTTTCTAAAGTCACATCTTGTACTGTATTGAAGTCTTGGTATAATGTATAAGCATTAACACCAGTTTTCATTGCTTCCTTTAATGCTGCTGATGTACGACCATAACCAAATGCCATACCAACCGTACCTTTTGCTTGACCTGGTTGAATAATAACTGGTACATTTTCTAATGTTACGCCATTTACAGTAATATTTACGTAACTACCATTTAACCCACCGTTAGCAACATTTTCGTTTACTAACTCCATACTTTCAGCGTCAGCCTTAGATACAGTTACGTAATTATCCCATGTTGTTCTTGTAATCGGATCAGGAAATTCTTGTAACCAAGGATTGTTAGCCTGCTGACCATCTCCCATACCAACTTTGGTATAAAGAGAAAGTTCCATTCCACCTTGAGACTTAGCGGAATTTGCTAGCGCTCGTGCTGCACTACCACCTGACAGAACAGATTCTGCATCTGTCCCATTATTATTTATTGTGGTAGATGTAGTTGTGGTCTGATATTCATCCTTATCTTCATCTTTAATACCAACACCGACTGCTACATCATGTATAATACCTCCAACAAAAGTTCTATCTTTCTTATCTTTTAACTCAGTAGAACTTGTTTCAATAGTTGTTGTTCCAGTGCCTTTATTACCAGATGAGCCAGAAACATAAACACCGTCTTGTACAGCTTTATTGAAGGAAGCTCCATTTAATATGTTACTTGTCCAATATGATTTTAAGAAATCTCTGTAAGAACCAGACTTACCAGTCCAACCCATTAGTACTTCTTGAAATTGCTTTGTATCAAATAACGGACGAATTGTTGGTTGCATCATAGAATAATGACCAGTTTTCAATTCGAAGTCTCCCCAAGATTCTAAATTATGAGGTGCGGCAGCTATATAATCACAATTAACTGATGTCTCATCTTGCTTCATAGAAAAAGCAATAGACAAATCTACTTTTGCCAAACCTTCAGAAAATTCTGATGCATTCGGTAATGTATACATTGGATTAACACCATTCATGATAACGGCTCCAACTTTTCCAGAATTCATATCAGAAATAAATTGCATTACTGCATTATTATTTCCTTCTCTTGTATGTATTGTAGTATTCGGATCAAATGCCTTACTACGTAAGTGCTCATTTAACTCTAAAACTGTAGTTTGTGCATTAACATCTTGTATACCAGATACAACAACAGCATTACTTCCTGCTTCAATTACTTCCTTTGCAGCTGCTTTTACCACCTTATCTAAACCTTCTGATAAAGAACCTGGCAATGCCACACCAGTAACATAGCTATATAGTTTTGCAAGAGCTAATTTTTGCTCACTTGGCTTTAATGGAACGCGCTTGTCTGCATTCGCACCAGTTAAAGACATATTAGACTCAAACTGAATGTGTCTAGACATTTTTCCATGATCTGGAATTCTCTTTGTAGAATATCCAGAATCAAAACCGCCTCCTTGCCAATCGCCTAGAAAATCTGCACCGATTGAAACTATAGTTTTAGCTTTAGAGAAATCGTAATTAGCCATTCCTCTTTTACCATACTTTGCTTTATAAGCATCTAAAGTTTCAGATGCTGAAATAGCATCGTATGCAACATGCTTTACGTTGCCGTATTTTGAAGCGAAATCCGCAACTAATTTATTTGTAGATGGACTTGGCATTGATGATGTTAAAACAACAATTTGTTTACCATCACTAAGTCCATTTAATTTTGAAGATGTTTCAGACATAAATGTTTCCCAAGAAATAGACTCTTCACCTTTCATAGGCGTCTTAACTCTTAGGTTATCATACAATCCTAAAACGGATGCATTAACTCTAGCATTTGCAATACCATTAGTTGCTGCATCTGTATTATTCTCAATTTTTATTGGTCGTCCCTCTCTTGTTTTCACTAAAACACTTGCAAAGTCAAAACCGTTTGCAATTGTAGTTGCATAATAGTTTGCTACACCAGGAATAATCTCCGTAGGCTGCACTACATAAGGAATTGACTTAATAACAGGTCCTTCACAAGCTGCTAATGAAGCTGCAGCTGTACTAAACCCGACGTACTTTAAGAAATCACGACGCGATGTTGATGAAGACTCTAAGGCCTCTTTATCACCTAAAAATTCATCTGTAGGAATTGCTTCCACAAATTCGTTTTGTTGTAGCGTCTCAACAATAGAGCTATTTTCGTTTAGCTCTTCAACACTTTTCCAGTATTTCTTGTTTGATGACATATAATTTTGAATTACTTCTTATTCTTATTTTATTAATAATGACACTTCCCACATTCTAATCCTCCCATTTGCGCCGCAGTTAGCTGCTCAACACCATACTTCTTAGATAGTTGCTCGTGGATTTTAGTGTAATATTCGTTATCCTTCACTTTTACATTTGTCTCTCTATGACAATTAATACACCAGCCCATAGTTAATGGTGAGTGCTGATACATAATCTCCATTTCTTCAACGGGTCCGTGGCAAGTTTGACATTCTATACCAGCAACTGAAACGTGTTGTGAGTGATTAAAATATGCAAAGTCTGGTAAATTATGAATTCTTATCCATTTTACGGGTTTAGAATCACCTGTATATGCAACACCATCCCAACCGACAGCATCATATAATTTTTGAATTTCTGCGTCATAATCTACCCCGTAATCTTTTCCTTCAGCCAAAGTTTCTGGCGCTACATTTGAAATCGATTTATGACAGTTCATACATATGTTAAGAGACGGTATTCCTGAATGCTTACTAACTCTTGCAGACGAATGACAGTACTTACAATCGATACCATTATCACCTGCATGTATTCTGTGCGAATAATGGATTGGCTGAACAGGCTCATAGCCCTGATCATTTCCTACTTGTGACAGATAACCATAAACAAAGTATGCACTACCTAATAAGAAGAAAATAACAGTTACTATCACCAAAAATTGGTTTTCAACAAAAGCTTTCCATAAAGGCTTTCTACTTTCTTTAGTTGCAACTTCTAAACCTTTTGCATCTGCAAAACGTTTTAATGTACGATTTACAAGAATTAAAGCCATTGCTAATAAAGCAAATAATAATGCTAGAGCACCTAATACTAAATCGCTAGAAGCGCCACCTTTGTCTCCCGTTTTTTCCTCCGAACCATTGTCAATGATTACGGGGTCAGGCTTTGGCGCAGCCGTATAAGCTAATATATCTGTAATTTGCTGATCATCTAACTGCGGAAAAGCAGTCATTGCCGTTTTATTGTACTCGTTATAAATTTTTACCGCATATGCATCGCCCGACTTAATCATTGCAGCACTATTACGAATCCAAGAATTAAGCCATGTCCTATCCAAACCTTGTTCTTCTGAAAGTCTTGCTTCTACGTTTCGTAGTGCAGGACCAGTCATTGGCTTGTCTAATTTATGACAGGCTGCACAATTGGCATTAAATAAAGCTTTTCCATTTACAGGATCACCTTCTTGCGCTGTAAGAGAGGTTGAAAACGTGAATAATAAAATGAAACCTAAATAAAGAATATTTGAGGTTAAATTACGGTAGATCACCTGTTTCATATTGTTAGTTGAATTATCTTCTAAACTTTGGTACGATTTTTTCATTTATAGAGAAAAAACATGTTTATAAAAACTCATGCAAAAGTAAGATATAAAGTCGATTTTAGAAATCTTAGAGAAGTGTTAATAACTAATTTATAGTAATTCTAAATAAGATTTTTTAAACAATTTCGTTCATTATAATATCTTTGCATTTAAATACATAATTATGACGTTTAAAACCCAATATTTGACTATCTCAATTTCGATCCTTGCGCTTTCATTTTCGCTCAATGCGCAGCAAGGGGAAGTGCAAATAAGCCAAGACAGTGAGATAGGCAAACTATTAGAATATAAAAAGGATATAAAAACGACGAAAATATATAGGATACAGGTATACCAAAGTGTAGATCCTGATAGGGCACAACGCGAAAAGTCTAATTTCTTAAATTCTTATAGTGAATGGCCAGTAGAAATCGTTTGGAATACACCAAATTATAAGGTTTGGGTCGGTAATTTTGCTACCAGACTAGAAGCCGATAGAGCTTGGGCTAAAATTAAAAAGAAATATATGAATGCGATTATATTTCAACCTAAATTAGATAAGAAATAAATCTACAATCTTCTGAGTCTTCTTTCTAAGGCTCTTATAACTCTAGGAATGATTGGTACGTTTGGTGTAAACCGTTTATTCGGTATGGATTGATTTAAATCATAAATACATTTAAACAACTTTTTTGGCACAGATTTAAAGGTGTTGTGAGATCCATGCATGCTATAATCGCATATTGCGTAGTTGCTATTCTCTTTATTAGTTTTATAAAATGCTGGAGAAGAATCTTTAAAGGTTCTTACCGAAATGTCACAATTATCTACAACGTACATTTCTATTGCAAAACGTAAATAGTTATCTGCAATTTCACCAAACTCATCTTTAAAATCAATATTTGAAAAAAACTTAGGGTTTTCGATTTTATAACTACTATCGTTAGTACAATAAAAAACCGATTTATATTGAAATTGGTTTAATTTATCAATCAAAACATCCGGATTCATGCTTGCATCTAATTTTTTATTTAATCGATCTCCACGTCTTAAATGTAGACCTATTACAGGTTGTTCTAATTGGTCTAATATACGCTCTCCAATTTCCTTTATGTAATCTGGAGCATCAACTATAGGTATAACAAATTTTGCTCCGAATCCATGATACAATCTAGCAAGTGCATTTACTTCATATAAGTTCTTTAATTTCCAGAAATTATCAGTTTTTAATTCTCGCACTACCAACTTATGAGCTGTATCGAAATTGAAAGTTTTAGTCTTGATATATTTAATTGATGCTTCTGAAATAGTACTTCTGATTTCCTCAAATTCTTCCTCTAAAATGTAATCAACTTCAATTTTCTCTAGACTTACATAAGTATCAATCAGATAACTCCAAAATGATTTTCCATTATTATGACTAGACAAAAGTTTAAATTTTGGAACAACAGCTATTCTATTACTCAATTTTGCTTCAGCTAAAAGAATTAAAAGACAAGATCTTCTATCGAGTAAACCTTCAGAAGCTCTTGACGCCGTATTATAATATAAATATTTCATTTTCTATCTAAACTAAAAAAGCGACCAATGGTCGCTTTTTTTTAAATAAATTTTTAATTACTTAAGTTTTTTCTTCACTTCCACTTCTTGGAAAGCCTCTATTACATCTCCTATAACAATGTCATTGAAGCCTTTAATTTGCATACCACAATCGTATCCTTTACCAACTTCCTTAACATCATCTTTAAAGCGTTTTAAAGCGTCTAATTCTCCTGTATGAACGACTACTCCATCTCTAATAATTCTTATACCAGATTTTCTGAAGATTTTACCATTCATCACCATACAACCAGCAATATTTCCGATTTTGGAAACTTTAAATATCTCTCTAATTTCTGCTGTACCAGTAACCTCCTCTTTAACTTCTGGAGATAACATACCTTCCATCGCATCTTTGAGATCGTTAATAGCTGCATATATAATAGAATAAGTTCTAATATCAATTTCTTCCTTATCTGCAATCATTCTTGCATTACCAACTGGTCTTACATTAAATCCAACAATAATAGCGTCAGAAGCGGTTGCTAATAGTACATCACTTTCTGTAATAGCGCCTACACCTTTATGTATAATATTTACTTGTATCTCCTCTGTAGATAACTTTTGGAATGAATCCGTTAATGCTTCAACAGATCCGTCAACATCACCTTTAAGAATAATATTTAACTCTTGGAAATCACCAAGTGCAATACGTCTTCCAATTTCATCAAGCGTAATATGACGTTGTGTTCTAACAGACTGTTCACGCTGTAATTGTGTACGCTTTGTGGCAATTTGTTTAGCTTCTCGTTCATCTTGGAAGACATTAAATTTATCACCTGCTTGAGGTGCTCCATCTAAACCAAGAATCGAAACTGGGGTAGCAGGACCAGCTTCAGCAATATCATTTCCTCGTTCATCTTGCATTGCTTTAACTTTACCACTATTTTTCCCAGCTAAAACATAATCACCAATTCTTAAAGTACCTGCTTGTACAAGGATTGTTGACACATAACCTCTTCCTTTATCTAAATATGCTTCTACTACCGTTCCGTTAGCCGCTTTATTAGGGTTTGCTTTTAGTTCTAACAATTCAGCTTCTAATAGGACTTTTTCTAAAAGCTCTTTTACACCAGTACCCATTTTTGCTGAAATATCATGAGATTGAATTTTCCCACCCCAATCTTCGACTAGAAGATTCATTGCAGCTAAACCTTCTTTTACTTTTTCTGGATTAGCATCTGGTTTATCAATTTTATTTATTGCAAATACAATTGGAACACCTGCTGCTTGGGCATGTGAAATAGCCTCTTTAGTTTGTGGCATTATAGCATCATCAGCAGCTACAACAATTATTGCAATATCTGTAACTTGAGCACCACGAGCACGCATCGCCGTAAAAGCTTCGTGACCTGGTGTATCTAAAAACGCTATTTCTTGACCATTTTCGAGCTCAACACCGTATGCACCAATATGCTGTGTAATACCACCCGATTCTCCGGCAATAACATTTTCTTCCCTGATATAATCAAGCAAAGATGTTTTACCATGATCAACGTGACCCATAACCGTTACTATAGGTGCACGAGGTTTTAAATCTTTTGGATCATCTTCTACTTCTTCTATTGATTCTTCTAAATCTGAAGTCACAAATTCTACTCCATAACCAAATTCCTCTGCAACAATAGTTAGCGTTTCTGCATCGAGTCTTTGGTTCATAGTTACCATCATCCCTAAAGACATACATGCCGATATAACTTCCGTTACACCAACCTCCATCATAGTAGCAATTTCGCTAACAGTTACAAACTCAGTTACCTTTATTGTTTTACTTTCTGCTGCTGCAATTTCTTGATCTATTGCTGATTGCTCGCGATGTTGATCTCTTTTTTCTCTACGGTATTTTGCTCCTTTACCTTTATTAGACTTTCCTTGAAGTTTCTCTAAAGTTTCACGTATTTGCTTTTGAACGTCTGCTTCACTTGGCTCTTCTTTAACTGTTTTAGGCCTCGTGTTACCTCCTCTTCCTTTATTTCCACCGCGTCTGTTATCAAAATTAGGTTTGCCGCCTGCATTGTTGCCACCTTTACTTATACGTCTTCTTTTCTTTTTATTATCTGCAGAAGCTGCTGGCTTTTTCTCGTCTTTCTTCTTTTTTGGCTTTTTAAACTGCGAAAGATCTATCTTTTTACCAACAGGTTTTGGGCCTGACAGTTTTTTGTATTGTGTTTTAAGAGTTTCCTCGGCTGGCTCACCATCTTCACCTTCCTTGGCTAATTTTTCTTTTCTAGTCTCAACCTTGTCCTCTTGTTTTTGTTGTGCAACTTTAGGCTCTTCTTTAATTACAGGTTTTTCCTTCTTAGCTTCAGGTTCTTTTTTACTTTTAACCTCTTCAGTTTTTGGCTTTTCTTTTGGCGCTTCTTTTTCTTCCTCTACAGCTTTTGGCTTATCCTTATTTAAGTCTATTTTACCAACCTTTTTAGGCCCACTTAGCTCCGCTTTTGCTTTAACTACAGCTTGTTTCTCAGCTTCCCTTTCCGCATCTCTCTTTTCTTTCTCTTCAATTTCGCGTTCTCGTTTTTCGCGAAGCGCTTCTTTTTCTTTGAATTTTGCTTCACTAACTTCTTGAGCTTTTTCACGCTTAGTTGCATCCGTCTGAAATTCATCAGATAGCGTATCATAAACCTCTTGCGAAATCTTTGTATTAGGACTTTTCTCTATTTCGATACCTTTGGATTCTAAAAAATCCACAGCACGATCTAAAGAGATATTCAGTTCTCGTAATACTTTATTAATTCTAATTTGAGCCATAAATTGCCTGTAATATACTTAAATCTGTTTTATCAATTCAACTTCATTGGTGTTAAAGTTAAATTACTACTAGTCTTCAAACTCTTCTTTAAGAATTCTAACAACTTCTAATATAGTTTCTTCTTCTAAATCTGTACGTTTTACCAAATCATCAATGTCTTGCTCCAAGATACTTTTTGCAGTATCCAAACCAGCTTTACTAAATTCATCAATAATCCAAGAATCAATTTCATCAGAGAATTCTTTTAATTCAACATCCTCTTCTGCTCCTTCTCTAAATACATCAATTTCATAACCGGTTAATTGACCTGCTAAGCGTATATTATGCCCACCACGACCAATTGCTTTTGAAACCTCTTCTGGTTTTAATAATACCTCAGCACGCATATTTTCTTCATCTAACTTTAGTGATGTTACACGTGCAGGGCTTAAAGCTCTTGTTACAAATAGCTGAACGTTATTTGTATAATTTATCACATCAATATTTTCGTTACCCAATTCGCGTACAATTCCATGGATTCTAGAACCTTTCATACCTACACAAGCTCCAACTGGGTCGATTCTGTCATCATAAGAATCTACTGCTACCTTTGCTTTTTCACCTGGTATACGAACTACCTTTTTAACCGAAATTAAACCGTCAAAAACTTCAGGAATTTCTTGCTCAAATAATTTCTCTAAAAACACTGGTGATGTTCTAGACATTATAATTGCTGGTTTACTTCCTTTTAGTTCTACACTTTCAATAATTCCTCTAACATTTTCTCCTTTTCTAAAGAAATCTGAAGGAATTTGTCTGTCTTTAGGCAATATAATTTCATTACCATCATCGTCTAATAAAATAATAGCTCTATGACGTATATGATGAACCTCTGCTGTATAGATCTCCCCTTCTAATTCTTTAAAGTGCTTATAAATATTAGTGTTATCATGCTCATGAATTTTAGAAATTAAGTTTTGCCTTAATGCTAAAATAGAACGTCTACCTAAATCAATAAGTTTAACTTCTTCTGCAACATCTTCACCAACTTCAAAATCTGGTTCTATTTTTTGAGCTTCTGATAATTCAATTTCCTGATTTGGTTCTTCCACTTCACCATTAGCCACAACAATACGGTTTCTCCATATTTCTAAATCACCTTTATCTGGGTTTATAATGATATCAAAGTTATCATCATCACCATATTTTTTCTTTAATGCATTACGCAACACATCTTCAAGAATCGCCATCAGCGTAACTCTGTCTATTAATTTATCGTCCTTAAATTCTGAAAATGATTCAATTAACGCTACATTCTCCATAATTGATATGAATTAAAATTTTATTTTAACTTTTGCTTCTTTAATATTTTTAAAGGCAACATTTGCCTCTTTTTTTACTGTCACTTTACCTTTACCTACTGGCTTTGGTTCTCTGGCTTTCCACTTTAAAACGAGTCCTTCTTCATTTACCTCTGTCAATTGACCTTCTATCTTTTCCCCGTCATTGGTATTAATCTCCAGATATCTCCCAACATGCTTTTTATATTGTCTAGGTAAAACTAATGGTGTTGACGCACCAGATGATAATACCTCTAGAGAAAAATCGTGTTCATCTCTATCTATGTTATGTTCAATTCCTCTGCTAATGTACATACAATCTTCAACCAACACGCCATTATCACCGTCTATTACAACCTTGATGGCATTATCGCTCGAAACACTAAAATCTATCAAAAATAAATCTTGACGTTCTTCCAACGCATTTTTCAGTAAATCTTCTACTATTTTTTTGAACATTTCTAAATATAAAAAGAGAGGACTTTTCGTCCTCTCGCGTATTCATTTCCGTAAATAACGATGCAAATATACAACATTTATATTGATTTTTCAAAGCTTGATTGAATGGAATTATTTTCTTAAATTTATGAGACTAACTAATCAATACTATTATGAAAAGGATACTGGTTCCGACGGATTTCTCAGAACAAGCCGAAAATGCTTTAAAAGTAGCAGCAATGTTAGCAAAAAAGCAAGATGCTGAAATTTATTTATTACATATGATGGAAATACCTATGCAACAAATAGATCCTGGTGCGGTTAGAAGTGATATTCCTGAAACTCTATTTTTTATGAAGTTAGCCCATAAAAAGTTTGAAGATTTAATGGATAGCGATTTTTTAGAGGGAATTACGGTGCATGAAACTGTTAAAGCTGACATTACATTTAATGAAATTAAAGATTCTTGCAAAGAACTCAATATAGATTTAATAGTAATGGGTTCTCATGGTGCATCTGGGCTAAAGGAAATGTTTATAGGATCTAACGCAGAAAAGGTAGTACGCTCATCTGATGTGCCTGTTTTAGTTATAAAAAACCAGCACAGTAGTTTTAGAATTAGAAATTTTGTTTTTGCATCTGACTTTAAAAACGATAACAAAAAAACCTATGAACAAGCTGTAGAGTTTGCCATTTTATTAGATGCAAAAATTCACCTTCTTATGGTTAATACTGCTAATAATTTTATTACTACCTATGATTCTAAAAATCGTATTAATGATTTTATTTCAGGTCAAAATTTTAAAAATTATACTATAAACATACATAATGATACAACCGTAGAGCAAGGAATTCTTAATTTTTCCAAAGAGATTGATGCAGAACTTATTGGCATTAGTACTCATGGAAGACAAGGGATTGCTCACTTTTTTAACACCAGCATAAGTGAGGATTTAGTTAATCACGCTAAACGACCCGTAATAACATTTAAGATTTAATCAAGTCCAATTAACTATAAATAAAAAATCCTAATCGTATGATTAGGATTTTTTGTTGGCCCACTAGGTTTCGAACCTAGACTCTTCGGTACCAAAAACCGATGTGTTAGCCAGTTACACCATGGGCCAATCTCTCAAAAGAGGATGCAAATTTAAAACAAAGTTTCACTTGGACAAAAAAAATTAAGAAAATAATTGAAAATACTTAACGTTAACTTAAAAATGTAGGCGTTACTATAATAATTAGTAAATTCGCCAGCACTATTAAGCGCAGTTTTATGACAGATTTTAACTTTAAAAAGTGGAATAATATATTAGCATGGTCAGTATTTGTAATAGCATTTGCAGTTTATGCTCTAACTATTGAGCCTACGGTGAGTTTTTGGGATGCTGGTGAGTATATTTTAACATCATCAAAGTTGCAAGTAGGACATCCTCCGGGAGCACCATTGTTTCAGATGATGGGAGCATTCTTTTCAATGTTTGCCTTAGAACCTTCTCAGATTGGTATGATAATGAATATGATGAGTGGAGTGGCCAGTGCTTTTACAATTCTTTTTATGTTTTGGACGATCAGCTTATTATTAACTAAACTCGTTAAGTACAATAAAGATTCTAACGATTCTAACGATTCTAAAGGATATGCTATTTTAGGAAGTGCTTTTGTTGGTAGTTTGGCATTTACATTTACTGATTCTTTTTGGTTTAATGCTGTTGAAACAGAGGTATATGCAATGGCAACACTTATTATGGCTGTGATGTTTTACTTAGCGCTTCGCTGGGAACAAGATATGCATAAGCCAAGAGGTAATCGTTGGCTCGTACTTATTGCTTTTGTAATTGGTTTATCCTTTGGTGTTCATTTCATGGGACTATTAACTATTCCTGCAATCGGACTCATTTATTATTTTAAAAATTACAAAACAATCACCGTAAAAAGTTTCATAATTGCCAATATTGCATCAGCAGCTATTTTATTATTTATATTCAAATTATTATTACCGTCTACCTTAAAACTTTTTGGTAATCTCGAAGTGTTTTTTGTAAACTCTATAGGTTTACCTTTTAATTCTGGTACGATTATAACAGCATTAATAGTTATAGCTTTATTCTATTTTGGATTGAATTTTACTCGTAAAAAAGGTATGTTACATGCTAATACTTTAGTGCTTTGTTTACTTTTTATTTTTATAGGCTTTTCATCTTGGATGATGTTACCTATTCGTGCAAATGCGAATGTAATAATTAACGAAAATGATCCTTCTGATGCTCGAGAATTATTGGCATATTACAACTTAGAGCAATATCCCGAAACACATTTATTTTACGGCCCACAGTTTACAGAGATTTACTCAGGTGCGGATAAAGACGAACCTTTTGTCGATGATAAAAAGAATTATGAACGTGACGAAGAAACGGGTAAATACGTTATAATTAATGATTGGGAAGGCACAAAACAAAATTATAACCACGAGCATGCAGCTCCTTTACCAAGAATGTGGAGTAGTGAACATGCAGATAATTATATGATGTTCACGGGTTTAATTAATTTTAAAGTCAATCCTAACCTACAAACACGAACTTACAACGAAGCTCTTAACTATGGACTATCAGAAGAAGAAGCTGGTCAATATGCTCTGCAAGAAAAAAGACGCTTTGATAAAATAGTCAACGATTTTAGAATGCGTATAAGAAATGGAGATGTTGATTATGAAGATTATGACCAATTCCTTAGACGATATGGACAACAGTACTTGGAAATTGAAAAACCTTCCTTTGGTGATAATGTTGCGTATATGTTTCAATATCAATTTGGCTATATGTATTGGAGATATTTCATGTGGAATTTTACGGGTCGTCAAAACGATATTCAAGGAAAATATGATGATTTTAATGGTAATTGGATTTCTGGTATTAAACCAATCGATGCGATTCATTTAGGCTTATCTCAAGACAATTTAACGACAGATGTACTTGAAAACAAAGCAAGAAACACCTATTATTTCTTACCCTTATTACTAGGACTCGTTGGATTTTTCTTTTTAATGTATACTGATGCCAAACGCTTTTGGGTATTATTAGTTTTCTTTTTATTAACTGGTATTGCTATACAATTTTACACCAATGTTAGACCTTTTGAACCTCGTGAAAGAGACTATTCTGTTGTTGGCTCATTTTATGTTTTCGCCATTTGGATTGGTTTTGGGGTTTATGCCATTTATGATCTTTTAAAAGCCAATGTAAAATCAAAACTTTTAGCACCAATAATTTCATTGGCTTGCTTAATTATTGTACCTGGTGTTTTAGCCGCGAATAATTGGGATGATCATGACCGATCTGGGAAACATACGGCGAATGCAATGGCTCGTAAATATTTAGAATCTTGCGCACCGAATGCTATACTTTTTACTATTGGAGATAACGATTCATTCCCACTATGGTATTTGCAAGAAATTGAAGGTGTTCGCACCGATGTTCGTGTTGTAAATACAAGTCTATTTCAAACAGATTGGTACATAGACCAAATGAAGCGTAAAGCTTATGAAAGTGATCCTATACCCTCTCAACTTACCCATAAACAATATAGAGGTGGAACCAGAGATGTTATAATCTACAGAGAAATCAGCAAGCAAATTGCTAATGACACTTTAGATATTAAAGAATTTATGAATTTTGTTTCTAGTGATAAACCTAGTACAAAATTTAAATATGTCATCGAGAAACAAGGCGAAGATCCTAGACAATATCCAGGACATCTATTAAATACAAATTATTTTCCGTCTCGTCATATTAGAGTGCCAGTTGATAAGGCTACTGTTCTAAAAAATGGTATCGTAAAAGCAAAAGACGCGGATAAAATTGAAGCTAATTTATTTGCGGATATTGAAGGTAGTTATATCTATAAGAATAGATTGTTAATGTTAGATATTATAGCAAACAATAATTGGGAACGACCAATCTATTTTACTGGTGGTGCTTTTGGCGCAGATGATTATGTATGGCTTAAGGATTACTTACAACTCGATGGTATGTGTTATAAACTTGTTCCGATCAAGACGGCTGTAGATAGGGCTAATCCTTATGATATGGGACGTGTTGACCCGGAATTAATGTACGACATGGTAAAAACATGGGAATGGGGAGGCAGTGGAGAAAATATTTATCATGATATAGAAACTAGAAGAAATGGCATAACCTACAGAGGAAATCTAGCGCGTTTAATGGAAGCATTGATTAATGAAGATAAATTAGATAAGGCAGAGGAAATTGCTGACATAGCCATGGACAAAATGCCTGTAGATAAATTTGGATTCTATTCCTTACTAGAACCTTATATTAGCGCGTATTATCAGATAGGTAATATGGAAAAAGGAAGAGCACTTTACAAGGATGTTTCAAAAAAATATCAAGAAAATCTTATGTATTTTAGCGGCTTAGATGAAGAAGATCAGATTCGATTAATAGAAGATATCTATTTAGATATTCAGAGATACAGGTCCTTAGTCGACATCTTAGTAGTCTATAATGATAAAGATTTTGCGTTAGAAGAAACTAAAAAGTTTAATAGTTATTTAGGCTTACTAGATAAATTATTAGGACCATCTGAAGAAGAACCTGCTCCCAGAGAAGATTTAGATATTAATGCTATCTTAAATGATACTATAAATAATTCTATTTCACCAGAAGAATAGAAAATCATGCAGATTATACCAGCAAAAACACCTGGATTTGTAAAAACACTATTTCCAAATTTTGTCTGGAATGTTGATACCCAAAATAAAGAACTCTACCTCACTTTTGACGACGGACCTACTCCAGAGATCACAGATTGGGTACTTCAACTTTTATCAAATTATGATGCAAAAGCTACATTCTTTTGTATTGGAAATAATATAGAAAAATACCCTGAGATATTTCAAAATATAACTAAAGATGGTCACACTATAGGGAATCACACTTTTAATCATTTAAAAGGCTGGAAACATAAGACTAAAGCTTACGTAAAAGATGTTAAAAAGACACAAGATTTAATAACTTCGAACTCCTCAAATCTTTTTAGACCACCATATGGTAAGTTTAAAACAAAACAAAGCAAGCAACTCTTAAAAATGGGTTATAAAATTATTCTTTGGGATGTTTTGTCCTATGATTGGGATAAAACAGTTAGTGAAAAAGCTTGTTTAAATAATGTTATATCTGCGGCAAAGGAAGGAAGTATAATTGTTTTTCATGATAGTATAAAAGCTTCACATAATTTAAAATATGCCCTACCAAAAATTCTAGATCATTATACTCGAAGAGGGTATGTGTTTAAAGCATTAATTTAGATATACTCTTGTATAATACCAATTAATGTATTTGCATCTTGTTCACCACTTTGACGCCATTTCATTTCACCATTTTTGTAAATGATTAACGTTGGTAAGCCTTTAACTCTTAGAGCCTCAGCTAAATCTTTATTTTTATCGACATCTATTTTTATAACTTTAGCTTTATCGCCTAAAGCAGCAGCAACATCTCTTAGTACAGGATGCATAGCAACGGATAGATCATTCATTTCCGTATAGAAATCTAATAGTACCGGAATATCGACATCTATTAATTCTCCAAATTTTGACATACCTTATAGTTTTAGTCAAACGTATTTAAAAAACCTACATATATTTTAATCAGTAAAAGATAGTACGTTCGTAATGAGTTACATAAAAATAAGCAATTGCTAGCAATTATGCTTCCTTTTTTCCCTTTTTAAGCTCTATCACAGTTATTTCTGGCCAAATCCCAACACGACCTGGAAATGCCAAATAGCCAAACCCTCTATTTACATTAATGTATTGACCTAATTCTTCATAAATACCAGCCCAATGTTTATAACGCCATTTTACAGGACTCCACTTAAACCAACCTGGTATCTCAATACCGAACTGCATGCCGTGCGTATGACCACTTAATGTTAAGTGATAATGATATGAATCTTTAACCACTTCTTCATCCCAATGACTAGGATCATGACTCATTAATATCTTAAAATCATCTTGATCTATAGAAGCCGAGGCTTTCTTTAAATCACCTGCCTTTTTAAAACCACCTTTTCCCCAATTCTCAACACCAACTAACGCAATACGTTGCCCTTCTTTTTCGATAAATCTATTTTCATTTAGCAATAAATCGAATCCAATGTCTTTCTGCAGTGTTTTTAAATCTTCTAAATTTTGCCTTTTATCTTCATCAGAATTCCAATTTATATAATCACCATAATCATGATTTCCTAGGACAGAATATAAACCGTCTTTTGCTTTTAGTTTTTTAAATATATCAATATAAGGAACCATTTCTGTTGCCTTATTGTTTACCATGTCTCCAGTAAATAATATAACATCTGATTGCTGCTGATTAATTAAGTCAATAGCATAGTCAACTTTATCTATATTATCAAAACTGCCTGAATGTACATCGCTAATTTGCGTTAACTTATAACCATCAAATGCATCAGGCAAATCTTCAAAATGTAGTGTATAATTCAGAACTTTAAAATTATATTTTCCTCTATATATTCCATATAAAATAGACGCAAAAGGAATAGCCGCTAGCCCTAATGCAATTTGACTTACAAATTTTCTTCTCCCTGAGAAAGCAACTTTTTCAATATTAGAGGACTTAATATAGTTGCTATTTAAAAAAGAAAATAATCTAAAAATGTCTTCACCCAATAAAGTTAAACCGATGATAATTTTTGGTACGTATATTAGAACAATGAATGTAAATGCTAAAGAAAATCTAAATGGTATGCCATTAGATCGATCAAAAGAAAAAATTTGAAAAATAAAATTACCAATAACGCCAATGGTAAATAACCAGTAAATAATAGACCAAATATTACCCTTAACAAGTGCTCTAAATGCCTGAAAAGCATAATAATCGAGAACTACAACAATTAAAATAAAGATTATCCAACGGATCATATATAAAATTTAATTCACGAAGATACTAATATGGCGTTTGGCTTATCTTATGAAATTGTTAAAGCTTTTTAGCTGCAAATCGTCAAGAGCTTTTGCTTCCGTTTTAAAATGAATAACATATGTTTTATTAGGTAACATATCTATAAAGTTATCGTCAAAAAATCCGTTTTCTTTTGTGTATATGAATACATCTTTTTGAAAAGTTTTTGAAGCAAGTTCTATATAAAAACCATCTTCGGTATTAGTGATTTTTTGTTCAATTTTTAGATTTGATAAGAGTAACAATTTAGGTTTTACTAAATAGTGTAAAATCTCATAATGTTGAAATGTAGTTTTAACAACAACCCCCCTCTTATCTATGTTTAATGTACCTAAATTAATCTCTAGATACTTATTACTACTATTAGAATCTACAGTAACTGGTTTATTTTGGCTAAATAGCTTGTCACCTTCAAAATTTAAAAAAGTAATATTTAGGATTCCTTTTTGCTCTTGTAAAGTATCATTAGCGATCCATATTTTTAATATATCATTTTCAATACTTGATGAAATTAACACATTATCAAAACTACGTTTGGCTTTATAATGCAATGCTTTCCAATTTCCTAAATAGTCAATACTAGACCAAGATACTGCTGGCCAACAATCGTTGAGTTGCCAAAACAATGTACCCATATTGTATGGTTTAGCTCGTCTTTGCGCTTCAATACCTTTTGTGATTCCATAAGCTTGTAACAGTTGACTCATATAAACGTAATCTTCAGGGTTATGAGGCACAGGAAAATCACGCTTCATATAGTCTTCAATAATTTGAAACCCTCTAGAATGTTTTTGATGGTTTTTAAAACCTTCAGAAGTTATCTCAATCGAATCACTTTGATTGATATATCTAATCGTTTTATAACTTGGAAAAGACTGAAAGCCAAACTCACTCATAAAACGTGGTATGTTTTCTTCGAAATGTTCAAACGGATAGCCATCGTGCCAAATCCACCAATCGTGTGCATCACCTTCTGTTTTATATTTAGGATTTCCTCTTCCATATTTGGGCGAACTCTCCCAATAATCTGTATCTGTTAATTGGGCAACAGTAATTGGTAAAATAGAATCGAATACTTTAAGGTAATTGCTCCAAATCTCAGCTTTCTCTGCTTCGTTTCTACCAGCTTGCCAGCCCCAACGATGCCAGCCTTCTGAGTTTTCGTTATTACCACACCATAATGCAATACTTGGATGGTTTCTTAATTTTACGACTTGTTCGGAAGCTTCTTCCTTAACATTGTCAAGAAACGCTTTATCACCGGGATACATAGCGCAAGCAAACATAAAATCTTGCCAAACTAAAATGCCTTTTTCGTCACATAAATCATAGAAAATATCATTCTCATAAATACCTCCTCCCCAAACTCTGAGCATATTCATGTTGGCATCCACAACGTCATTTAACAGTTTGTCATAGTCTGTATCTGTTATTTTATTCTGAAAGCTATTTTGCGGAATATAATTTGCTCCTTTTGCATAAACTGGCACGTCATTAACTTTGAAATAAAAGGATTCTCCCATGCTGTCTTTTTCTGTAACTAGCTCTATGGTCCTTAAGCCATGTTTAACTGAAATACTATCAAGAATTTTATCATCATCCTTAACGACAACTTTTATATCATAGAGATATGGTTCACCCAAATTATGTGGCCACCAACGTTTTGGACCTTTCATTTCAAAAGGTATGGAATAAGGACTATATTGAAATCCACCCTCAGATTCTGCAACTAAAGAATCATTCACAAATACTTCAAAAGTATATCCATCTGTTATATTATGAGCCAGATCTAATTGTAAATTCAATTTTGCAATTGAGTCATTTAGTTTTACCTGTTGAACATAAACATCTTTTACTCTTAAATCATTATTAGCTGTAAGGTTTATTGACTTCCAAATCCCACTCGCATTTAACTTTGGTCCCCAATCCCAACCATATTGAAATTGTGCTTTTCTGGTAAAAATACGTTCTCCTTCTGGTAATTCGTAAGGCGACTTTTCTTTTCCTGTTTGCTCGTATTTTGATGTAGATTCAAAAACTATTCGTAATTGGTTTGTAGATTTCAAAAGTGATTTTACATCAACATTCCATGCTCTAAAGGCATTATTTGCTTTTAAAATTATGCTATCATTTAAATAGACGGAAGCATAAGTATCTAAACCTTCAAAATTGATTTCTAAATGTTTCTTACGGAGTGTTATTTTGTCAATAGTAAATGTGGTCTTGTACTCCCAATCGGTTTCTGAAACCCATTGCACATCTTTTTCATTGTCTCTAATAAATGGGTCCTCAATTAATTGATGATCTAATAAATCGGAAAACACATTGCCTGGAACTGTTGCTGATTGCCATAAAGAATCTTTAACTTTCTTAAATTGCCAATTACTATCTAATTCTATAGTTACTGGAACGTCGTGCTTTGGTTGACAACTAAAGCATATAAGGATAAAAAGAAACACGCTATATCTCATCTAAAATGGCTTTTATTTTTTGAGAATCTGAATAGGTTATAGGCATAGAGAATACTGAATTACCTCCTTCTAAATGAGTTGAAGCTGAAGCATGAATTTCTTTTAACCCAATCTGTTTAAAGATCTGTGCATTATCACTTGAAATCCCTCCACCTGCTAAAATTGTAATTTTACCATCTGTAATTTCATCTAATTCTTGTAATAGTTTTATCCCTTTTTCCGCTGATATTTCTTGTCCAGAAGTTAACAGACGTTCGACTCCTAAATCTACTAATTGTTCTAATGCTTGTTTTGGATTTATAACCTCATCAAACGCACGATGGAATGTAAATTGTAATGGTTTAGATAATTCTACCAACTCTTGTGTTCTATCAATATCAATAGTATTATCTTCATTTAATATTCCTGAAACAATACC
The DNA here is from genome assembly GCF_046545555.1 of Winogradskyella sp. PE311. Classification (NCBI taxonomy): domain Bacteria; kingdom Pseudomonadati; phylum Bacteroidota; class Flavobacteriia; order Flavobacteriales; family Flavobacteriaceae; genus Winogradskyella; species Winogradskyella sp. PE311. The sequence continues at coordinate 65,238 of NZ_JBHZTH010000001.1, forward strand.
ATCACATCCTAAATCTTTACAGAGTTGAATATCTTTTTTCATGATTTCAAACTCGTCCTCTGAATACACAAAATTTCCACCTCTAGGTCTAATTAAAACAAAAACAGAAATATCTAAATTTTGAATCACCTGTTTTAATAAGCCATATGATGGCGTAATGCCTCCAACAGGTAATTCTTGACATAATTCTATACGATGTACTCCTGCGTTGCAGGCATTTTTTGCAGATTGGTATGAATTTGCGCAGATTTCTAAAATCATAATATTTCTCGTGAAAACGGGAATCTCTTTAATTAATACATATTATTTCAAAGTGGATTCCTACCTGCGCAGGAATGACAAATCAGTTAATTATTATCTCATCAATAAACGTCCAAGCCTTATTACCAGATCCTTGTTTGCCTTCTGGGATTGTTCCATAGTTTTCAACTTTGATAAGAATTTTAGTAACATCCTTAATTTCTTCATCAATACCTATATTCAAATTAACATTTGCCAATAATCCTGTTGGCTCAACTTGCTTGTATACTGTTGGAGCATTATCTCCATAGTAATAAGTTGCGGTAATACTTTTGGGAGCATAAATCCATTGTCCATTTCCATTGTAGAACCGCGTTGAAATATTGTTTACATCAGTAGGCTTATCGAATTCAATTTCTACCCAAATATCTTCTCCCCAAAATCCTAACCATTCTTTATCTCCATAACGAGAGTCGCTTCCGTTAATACCATTTATTAAACCTGCTGCTCCGCTACCAGAGTAGGCTTTATGTGGTTCTTTATCAATTGTTATTTTAGCACCAACCGCTTTATGTAAATTAATATCTTGAGAAAATGTTGTTCCTAATTTTTCTTCTGCATTAAAAACAGCTGCTTTTAAATTCACACTTGTTGTAATAGCAATAGGATTATTATATACTGGTGATACTGAGTCTGGCACAGTGCCATCTAAAGTATATCTAATCGTTTTTCCTTCAGAAGCTGTTTCCATTTTATAAGCAACTTGGTTTTCAGAAGTAATTAACTCTCCTTCAATTTCAAATAAATGATTTGCATAATTAATATCTAGCGCCTCTAATCGCTTATGAAAGTTTTCAACTCTAGACACAAAATCAATATAATTTCTTGTTTCAGGATCTGACCATACGACTTCACTTAAAGCCAAAATCCTAGGAAACATCATATACTCTACTTTATCAGAATTCGGCATATATTCTGTCCATATATTACCTTGGGCTCCGAGAACATATTTCGCTTCCTCTTCAGTTAATTCGTCTGGTATTGGATTAAAATCGTATACCTTCTCTAATGGTAAAAAGCCACCAATGGCCAAAGGTTCATCTTCATTTTCAGATTGGTAATGATCAAAGTAACAATGAGAACCTGGTGTTAAAATAACATTATGCTTTTGCTTTGCAGCTTCTATTGCTCCATCAAACCCTCTCCAAGACATTACTGTGGCGTTTGGTGCTAATCCACCTTCTAAGATTTCATCCCAACCAATAATCTGTCTGCCTTTATCATTTAGATATTTTTCTACTCTCGAAATGAAATAACTTTGCAACTCATGCTCATCTTTTAAACCCTCTTCCTGTATTCTTTGCTGACAGGACTTACAATTTTTCCATCGTATTTTTGGAGCTTCATCTCCTCCAATATGAATGTATTTACTTGGAAATAATTCTAAAACCTCATCTAAGACATCTTCAAGAAAACCAAATGTCTCGTCTTTTGTGCAATAAATCTCTTCAAAGACTCCCCATTTTTTTGCGACCTCAACTTGCTTACCAGAACAACCTAATTCTGGATATGCAGCAATTGCCGCCTGAGAATGTCCAGGTAACTCAATCTCTGGAATCACAGTTACAAAACGTGATGCTGCATAAGCCACTATATCTTTAATTTGCTCTTGAGTATAAAAACCTCCATATTTTTTGCCGTCAAATTGATGTGGCTGGTCGCTATAATGGCCTACTAAAGTTTCATCTCTATAAGCTCCTATTTCTTGCAATTTTGGATATTTTTTAATCTCTATACGCCAACCTTGATCTTCTGTTAAATGCCAATGAAAGGTATTCATCTTAAGCATAGCCAATGCATCGATATACTTTTTTATAAAATCAACGGAAAACATATGTCTACCAACATCTAAGTGCATTCCTCTGTATCTATACTGAGGTTGATCTTTGATACTTACTGTTCTTATACTAGTTTCATCAGAATTAAAACTATTATTCTCAAAAGTGGATGGCAGCAATTGACGTAAGGATTGCACTGCATAGAAAGCTCCTTGATCAGTTGACGCTTTTATTTTAATCGTTTTTTCATTTATATCTAAATGATACCCTTCTTTAGAAATTAAGTCTGTTTTTATAAACTCAATTTCATTCGAAGTTTTCAATTTTATAAGGCTTCCATCCTCTATAAAATTCTTTAAAAATTGACCACTTACTTTAAAATCATTACTAAAGGTAATTCCTGTTTTACTGTTTAAAACAAAAAATGCATCGCTTTCATTTATAAAATCTGGTTTTGGAATTATTAATGAAGGATTAATTTGCTTAATATTTTCGCTACAGTCAAAACTTAGAATTGATAAAATGATACATGTAATTAATCTCTTGAAATGCATTTTAGTATATTAGATGCTTTAAATTTAACAATCTTTTTGAATGAACGTAAAACTAACCTCCGTTTTAATTTTATTTCTATTAGTTTTTAATTGTCAAGATTCACCTATCATTACTGCATCTAAAAAAGATCAACCTCTAATAAATTATGTAAACACCTTTATTGGTACAGGCGGTCATGGGCATACCTATCCTGGTGCAACGATGCCTTTTGGTATGATGCAGCTGAGTCCTGATACACGTTTAGAAGGCTGGGACGGATGTTCTGGTTATCATTACACTGACGAATATATCTACGGTTTCTCGCATACACATCTTAGTGGTACAGGTATTAGCGATTATGGAGATGTGCTATTAATGCCAACAAATACGGTAAACTTTAACAATGGCGCTAATGGTAAAAAAGGGTATCGCGCTCATTTTTCTCATGATAACGAAACTGCTGAACCCGGATATTATAAAGTTCATTTAGATTCAACTAATATAGACGTTGAATTAACCGTTTCTTTAAGAAGTGGAATTCATAAATATCGATTTCCTTCGAGTGAAAATCAATATGTAGTTCTAGATTTACAACATCGTGATAAGGTGTTAGATCATAAAATCAATAAATTAAATGATTATGAAATAAATGGCTTTAGACATTCTGAAGCTTGGGCTGCAGATCAACGTTTATTTTATCATATTAAATTTTCGCATCCTATAAAAGACATTGTCTATGATGATGGAGAAGGCATAGCAATTTCTAAGAACTATAAGTTTGAAAGCAAAAAAGCAATTCTACTTTTTGATAACCCTAATAATGAACCTGTATACGTTAAAACTGGGATTTCCGCTGTTGACATAAATGGTGCAAAAGAAAATATGACTGCTGAAATTGGGAATAAAGACTTTGAAACAGTTAAAAAAGAAGCCCAAGACTATTGGGAACAACAACTTGAAAAAATAGTTATTGAAAGTGATGACCTAGATAAAAAAACGAATTTTTACTCATCTTTATATCATACCATGCTAGCTCCAAACAGATATCAAGATGTAGATGGTCGTTACAGAGGTATGGACTTACAAATTCATCATGCAGATTTCGATTACTACACGGTCTTTTCACTTTGGGATACGTATAGAGCTGCACATCCGCTCTATACCATCATTGAACAAGAAAAAACAAACGATTTTATAAATACATTTTTAGCAAAATATGATGAAGGTGGCATTATGCCAATGTGGGATTTAGCAGGAAACTATACGGATTGTATGATTGGGTATCACGCAGTGCCTGTTGTAGCTGATGCCTATTTAAAAGGGATTAGAGGTTACGATACAGAAAAGGCATTTAAAGCCATGAAACATTCTGCAACTAGAGACAAATTTGGACTGGAAGCTTATAAAAAATATGGCTTTATTCCTGTAGATGAAGAGAGTGAATCCGTTTCTAAAACTTTGGAATATGCCTATGATGATTGGACCATTGCACAAATGGCAAAAGACATGGGTAAAACTGAAGATTACAAAACTTACATACAACGTGCGCAGTACTATAAAAATGTATTTGATCCTGAATCTAGCTTTATGAGAGGTCGATTTAGAAATACGTGGTTTGCACCATTTGATCCTTACGAAGTGAATTTTAATTATACCGAAGCCAATTCTTGGCAATACAGTTTCTATGTACCACAAGATGTTTCAGGTTTTATAGACCTACTTGGCGGTAAAGACAGGTTAGAAGCTCAACTCGATGAGTTGTTTAGTGCAAAAACTGAAACTTCTGGCCGCGATCAATCAGACATTACGGGTTTAATAGGCCAATATGCGCACGGTAATGAACCTAGTCATCATATGGCTTATCTGTACAACTTTGTTAACAAGCCGCATAAGACTCAAGAAAAAGTATATCAGATTTTAACTGAACTCTATAAAAATGATCCAGACGGAGTTTCTGGCAACGAAGATTGTGGACAAATGAGTGCTTGGTATGTTTTGAGTTCAATGGGCTTTTATTCAGTGACACCTGGAAGTAATGAATATATTATTGGAACACCGCTTTTTAATAAAACGACCATCAATCTCGAAAATGGTAAACAATTTACAATTAAAGCCAACAACTTAAGTGACACTAATATTTACGTAGAATCTGTGAAGTTAAATAGTAAGGATTTAGACATCACTTATCTAAAACATGAGGATATTATAAATGGAGGTACTTTAGAATTTAATATGACTGATAATCCTACGGTTTGGGGAAGCAGAGATGGAAATGCACCAAAAACCGAAATTACAGATCATATCATTTTACCATCTCCTTATATTGAAAAAGGAGATATCACCTTTAGAGGATCTACTGAAGTTGTTTTAAATACCTCTGAAACAGACGCCAAAATTTTCTATGCTTTAGATAAGGGAGATTTTAAATTATATGAAAAACCATTTACAATAACTGAAGATACTCAAGTTAAACTTTATTCTGAAAAAGGAGACTTAAAAAGCCCTTTGTTATCCACTCCGTTTTATAAAATAGATCCTAATCTTAGCATAAAGTTAGAGAGTGAATTTGCCAATCAATATAGTGCAGGTGGAAACGACGCATTAATAGATGGTATAAGAAGTACCAAAAATTATAGAACTGGTAGCTGGCAAGGCTATTGGAATACAGACTTGGTTGCCATTGTAGATTTAGGCTCAGAAAAACCTGTTGCATCAGTTTCAACCAATTTTTTAAGAGATCAAGGCGCTTGGATTTTTCATCCTACTGAGGTGGAATATTTGGTATCTAAAGATGGAAAAACTTTTAAATCGATTGGAAAGAAAACTTTAGAAACCAAATCTAAAAATTATAACATAGACATTGAAACGGTTATAATGAACATACCGAAATCTAATTATAGATACGTAAAAGTCATCGCAAAAAAACTTGGTAAAGTCCCAGAATGGCATGTTGGCTATCCCATGGATGGCAAAAGCTGGATTTTTGTGGATGAAATTTCGATAAAATAAAACTAACTAACAACACTAATAAATGAGTAATCAAAACAACAAATCTGCACTAGCTACACTTTGTACAGTGTTCTTTTTCTGGGGATTTATAGCAGCGTCTAATGGCGTTTTTATCCCTTTTTGTAAAACGTATTTTAGTATTGACCAATTTCAATCGCAACTTGTAGATTTTGCCTTTTATGGTGCATATTATATTGGAGCTTTACTTTTATTCATTTTATCTGGTTCGATTAAAAAGGATATCCTCAATAATTGGGGATATAAAAATGGTATTGTTTACGGACTTTTATTATCTGCCATAGGTGCTTTTGTAATGTATCCTGCAACTGCAGGAGCAGAACAAGGTCAGACCGGCGTTTTCTACTTTGTATTAATAGCACTTTTTATAGTTGGCTTAGGGTTTTCATTACAGCAAACAGCTGCAAACCCTTTCACAATTGCTATTGGTGATCCTAAAACAGGTTCGCATAGACTTAACTTAACTGGTGGAATAAATTCATTTGGTACAACCATAGGACCAATTGTTGTGAGTTTAGTAATATTTGGTTCAGCTACCTGGAGTACTGATGAGTTATCTCAGATGATTACCAATAATGAAATCACTTTAGTCACTGTCCAAGGACTCTATTTAGGTGTTGGTGTTTTATTTTTAGCAGCAGCTGCCTTATTTCATTTTTCTAAAAAATTACCTGCATTGAAATCAGAAACAGTCTTTGAACCTGCTAACAAGGCGAGAAATTTATTGATTGTTTTAACCCTCATTATTGTAGGATGCTTCGGTTATATATTTAGCACATACTCTGGTGAATTCGTAACCACAGAAGATATTGAACAAACCCGCTTAATAGTGTTATTCATTGCTTTATTCGCAGTCATTGCTAGCGTTTTTGTTGCTAATTCAAGTGCTTCGAAAAAACCAGAAGGTTGGGGAGCTATGAAGTATCCGCAATTGGTTTTAGGCATGCTTGCGATATTTATGTATGTTGGTGTTGAGGTTACCATTGGGAGTAATTTAGGTGAACTTTTAAAACAAGCTGTAGGTGATACAAATTTAAATGCTTTAGGACTTACAATTTTAAACGATTCTGAAATCGGGAAATATATTTCATTGTATTGGGGAGGATTGATGATTGGTCGTTGGGTTGGTGCCATCACTGTATTTAATCCAAGTAAAGGGTTAAAAAAGGTACTACTAATTATTGTGCCCTATATAGCATTTGGAGTCATCATTCTCGCAAATTCTTTTAAAAGTAGTTTTACTACAAATGAAATTTTATTCTTTGCAGTTTGTATCGCCGTTCAAATCGGTGGATTTTTCTTGGCAAAAGATAGACCTGTTAAAACGCTTAAGATTTTTAGTTTGTTAGGAATCATAGCAATGCTAATTGGATTATTCGCCTCAGGAAATGTCGCATTATTTGCATTTTTATCTGGTGGCTTATTTTGCTCAATTATGTGGCCATGTATTTTTACATTAAGCATTGCTGGTCTGGGCAAATATACTTCGCAAGGCTCTGCATTTTTAATTATGATGATTTTAGGTGGAGCCATAATTCCTCCTGTACAAGGGAAATTAGCAGATGTATTTTCAATACAGTCCTCTTATTGGATTGCAGTAGGTTGTTTTATTTATTTATTGTTTTATGCGTTCAGAACTAAAACAGTTTTAGATAAACAAGGAGTAGAATATTAAAATTCAAAAGTAATGAATCGTAGAAAATTTATAAAAAACACGGCATTAACGGGAGCCGGATTATCCTTAGGTAGCACATTAGTAGGATGTAATAACGATACTACTAAAGAAGCAGAAACTACTACAGTAATTTCTAATGAGGATTCTAAAGCAACATTACCTTTAGTCATTGCCACGTGGCATGTAAAAGAAGCCACGGCAAAAGCAATGGAAATTTTACAAGCTGGCGGAAATGCATTGGATGCTGTAGAACAAGGTTGTAAGGTAGAAGAAGCGAATGAGAAAGGCCAGTCTGTTGGAAAAGGTGGTTTACCAGATAGAGATGGTAATGTCACTTTAGACGCTTGTATTATGGATAAGCATGGAAACTGTGGTGCTGTCGTTTATTTACAAGATATAACGCACGCCGTTTCTGTAGCACGAAAAGTTATGGAAGACACACCTCATGTGATGCTCGCTGGAGAAGGTGCAAAACAATATGCCATTTCGCAAGGTTTTGAAGCAGAAGATCTATTAACAGATGCTTCTAAAGAAGCTTGGGAAAAGTGGAAGGTTGAAGCCAAATACAAACCCATCATTAATATAGAAAATCATGACACTATTGGTATGTTAGCTATAGATAAAAATGGTGATATCTCTGGTGCATGCACTACAAGTGGCTTAGCCTACAAAATGGGCGGACGTGTTGGTGATTCACCAATTATAGGTTCAGGATTATTTGTAGACAATGAAATTGGAGCTGCGGTAGCCACAGGTTTAGGTGAAGAAGTCGTTAAAACAGTTGGTAGTTTTTTAGTGGTGGAATTGATGCGTCAAGGCAAATCACCACAAGAGGCTTGTGAGGAAGCGATTAGTAGAATTGTAAACAAACCTAATAGTGATTACGCTAATTTCCAAGTTGGTTATATTGCTGTAAATAAACAAGGAGAAACAGGAAGTTACTCAATACATCAATGGTTTAGCATGACTAAATTTCAGGATGGAGTTAATGAACAGATTCAATCTGATTATTTTAATAAAGCTTAAAACCATTTAATAGTTAATCTTGCTATCTTTTCTTTAACTCTGCCATAAGGTGGAAACATAAATTCTGATGCGCCAATAGTATGCTGTTTCACAACAGCACGTTTATTACTAAAAGCCTCAAAACCAAAAAATCCATGACTTTTGCCAATTCCACTATTATTTACTCCGCCAAAAGGTAAATGATGATTGGCATAGTGGATAATATTATTATTAATACATGTACCACCTGCTCTAGTATTCGTAATAATAGCATTTGTATTAGATTTACTCTTACTATATATATAGAGAGCTAATGGTCGTTCCTTAGTGTTAATATAATTAATCGCTTCATCTAATTTGCTATACGTGAGAATTGGCAATATTGGACCGAATATTTCTTCTTGCAATATAGTGGCTTCATCTTTTAAGTCAGAAATAAGTGTTGGCTCAATATATTTGTCTTTTGCATCCGATATTCCTCCAACAATTATAGTTGCACTAAGATCTTTAGCATTCTCTATATGTGACTTTAAACGTTCAAAATGCTTTTGAGTTACAATTCTGCCATAAGATTTTGAAGTTTTAGGTCTATCTCTGTAATAATAACTTAGCCATTTTTTGCAAGCGTTTACAAACTGTTGTTTTATCGATTCGTCTACTAATACATAATCTGGTGCGACACATATTTGACCAGTATTCAGAAATTTTCCCCACATAATCTTTTTAGCAGCCGCATCGATATTTGCAGTTTCATCTATAATTACCGGAGACTTACCTCCCAACTCTAAAGTTATTGAAGTTAGATTTTTAGAAGCTGCGTTCATTACAATCTTACCTACATTAGGAGAACCAGTGAAAAATATATGATTAAATGGCAATTTTAAAAGCTGAGTAGATACTTCCACTTCTCCTTCAACAAGAGCTACTTCGTCTTCAGAAAAAACTTCCCGAACGATCTTAGCCATTAAAGCAGAAGCATTAGGTGTCATCTCAGACGGTTTTATAATAACAGTATTTCCAGCTGCAATCGCAGAGACCAAAGGGCCAAAAGTTAAATTAAAAGGAAAATTCCAGGGAGATATAATCAAACAAACCCCTTTAGACTCATGTATAAAGTAAGAACTCGCACCAAGCATTGATAGTGGTGTCTTTACTTTTTGTTTTCGCATCCATCTATGTAAATATTTAACGGCATGCTTAATATCACCTATAATAGGATACACTTCTGTAAGTTCGGTTTCAACCTTAGGCTTCCCCAAATCTTTGCGCATAGCTTCAATAATTTGATCTCTGTACGTGATTTCTATCGCTCGACGAAGTGCATTTAATTTTTTAACTCTTTGATTATGTGTTGTTTGACCTACTTTTAACTGATTAGCCTGTTGCTTTAAAAAGAGCTCATAATGTGGATTATCTTTAAAATCTGTCATTTATCGTTACCGTATTTATTGAGTTACAAGCGTTTTTTATGTATTTGGTCGATGGTTTTAGGATTGAGACACCTTTAATCCGATGCAATCTGTTATTCATCTATAATTTTACCGTGTTTAAAGGGCTGTAAGCTCATTTTGTGTATTTCATCGATGTTTTAAACTAGCGAATGTCAGTTATCTAATTATCGTCTTGTTTCATCTAAAATTTTCACTCACACTAAATATCTGACGTTTCTTTGACCCGAAGTTAAAACAAATATAGCTTCAAACAATTATGAAAAAAGTTTTAGTAATCATATTATTTTTAACAATGTCTCTAGCAGGATTCGCTCAGCAAGAGGTAATAGTTAATAATGAAACTGAACTTGTTGAAACTAAAGAAGTTGTTAAACCAGAAGTAAAAGTAATAAGTATTTCTGCTAAAACTAAAGCGAAAGTATTAAAAATCAACCGTAAAAAAAGTAACGAAATCATAAGTATTAAGGCTTATAGAAAGAGCTTACAAATTAAAGTTAAAACTAAAAAGCTTTGCTAAGAACTAAATAATAAAGTGCTATTAACCTAAAAAGCCGAAACGTATGTTTCGGCTTTTTTTTAATTCAATGTATCAGCATTCTTTTAATCAACTAAATTAAGTTCTCCTCGAGATTCTTTGTCTTTTAATTCTTTTACTAAATCTAATGCATCAGGCACTACATCACTGCATAAAATGATTAATGACCCTTTAACTGCATTTTTAACAGCATATTTAATCGCTTCATTTTCTGAAGGAATAATCGTTGTTTTCTTGCTAGGATCCTTAGCCTTTATACCATCATTAAGCATCTTAATGAGTTCTTCTTCTGTTTTACCACGAAGGCGTTTGTCTTGTCGAATAATAATTTCATCAAACATCTCCGCCGCAATACTTCCCATTTCATTATTATCCTCAACACGACGATCTCCAATACCAGCTATAATGCCAACTTTAACTGTAGCATCTAATTCATCTGTAAACTTTTGCAAAGCCCGCATTCCTGCTGCATTATGAGCATAATCTAATAAAATAGAAAAGTTATTAAATTCAAATAAATTTAATCTACCTGGTGTTTGCGTTGCTGACGGAATAAAGGTTTCGAGACCAGCTTTCATATCTTCAATACTAATACCCTGAACATGCGCAGCTAAAATTCCTGCTAACACATTTTGAATCATAAATTTAGCCTTACCTCCATAAGTCAATGGAATATTCTCAGCTTTCATTAAACGCATTTTCCATTCACCTCTGCATATAGTAACATAACCATTTTCGTAAACAGCTGTGATACCATTAAGACGTTGCAATGCCTTAACTCTAGGATTATTTTCGTCCATAGAAAATAAAGCAACATTACATTCGAGGTTTCTTCGCATATCATAAACCAAGTCATCATCTGCATTTAAAATCGCATAACCATCTGGCAAAACTGTTTCTGGTATAACTCCTTTGACTTTTGCCAATTGCTCAATAGTGTGAATACCTTTAAGACCTAAATGATCAGCAGCCACATTAGTAACAATGGCAACATCACATTTTTTAAATCCTAGACCTGCTCTTAGTAATCCGCCTCTTGCACATTCTAAAACTGCAAAATTAACGGTAGGATCTTTAAGCACAAATTCTGCACTTGCAGGTCCTGTGCAATCACCGGTCATTAATAGTCGGTTTTGTATATAAACTCCATCACTAGTTGTATAACCTACGCGATAACCCTTCATTTTAGCAATATGAGATACTAATCTAGACGTTGTTGTTTTTCCGTTTGTTCCGGTAATTGCAATTATAGGAATACGTCCTGTTTCGCCTTTAATAGGAAATAACTTGTCGATTACTGGTGCTGCTACATTTCTTGGTAAACCAGATGTTGGTGCCAAGTGCATTCTAAATCCTGGACCTGCATTAACTTCTAATACAGCTCCACCAGTTTCTGAAAGTGGTTTAGAAATATCGGTAGTCATAATATCAATTCCACAAATATCTAAATCTATAATCTTAGAAATACGCTCCGCCATACTAACATTAGCAGGATGTATGATATCTGTAATGTCTTCTGCCGTTCCACCCGTACTTAAGTTTGCTGTATCTTTTAATATTAACCGTTCTCCTTCTGTAATTACAGATTCTAAGGTGTAACCAGCATCTTTTATAATAGTTTGTGTTAACTCATTAGTAGTTATTTTAGTTAATACATTTTCATGTCCAAATCCACGACGTGGATCACTATTAACTTGGTCTATAAGCTCTTGCACAGTTGACTTACCATCTCCAATTACATGTGCTGGAGTTCTTATTGCTCCCGCTATTAATTGATTATTAACAACTAACAATCTGTAATCCTCGCCAACAATAAATTTTTCTACTATGATAGCGCCACTTTTAGAACTTTCTTTTGCGTGATGAAAAGCAACTAATGCATCATCATAATTATTTATATCTACAGTAATTCCACGTCCATGATTGCCATCAATTGGCTTTATAACTAATGGATAACCAACATAACGACAAGCTTCTTCTAAACTTCGCTCTCGACGAATTATATCACCACGAGGCACTTCTACCTCAGCCTGTTCTAAAAGATACTTTGTATCCTCTTTATCACATGCTAATTCTACTCCAATACTACTGGTTTCACTTGTTACTGTAGCTTGAATACGTTTTTGATTTGCACCATAACCTAATTGACACAACGAATATTTATTAAGCCTAATCCAAGGAATACCTCTTGCTTCAGCCTCGGCAACGATTGAACCTGTACTTGGACCAAGACGATCAGCTTCTCGTAGTTCTCGCATTTCTTGAATATCATCAGACATATCATAATCCTCCCCAGCTATTAGAGCCTCACAAATTCTTACGGCAGATTTTGCCGCAAAACGCCCTACGGACTCTTCCATATATGAAAAGACTACGCTATAAACACCTTCTTCGCCGTAACCACGTGTGCGGCCAAAGCCAGTATCCATTCCAGCCAAAGTTTGAATCTCTAAAGCTATATGCTCAATAATATGTCCCATCCATGTACCTTCATCTACTCGCATAAAAAAGCCTCCTTCACAACCTTCTGAACAACGATGAGAATACATACTAGGAAACATAGCTTTTAACCGTTCTGGAAATCCATCTATTTTATTAGAAGGTAATTCCTCCATTTCTTCAAGATCAAGAACCATTACAATTAATTTATGTCGTCTTACAGACCAGTAATTTGGTCCTCTCATAGCATTTATCTCGCGTATCTTCATATTCTAAGTTGGTTTTTGATTATATAATGAAAGATTATAAATATAGTCTATTTCAATAAAAAAATTCGGTTATTTTTGCTCAATATGTTTAATTAGAAGAAGATTTATGCTGACGAATAAAGGGACTTTAATTCCTATTGGTGGAAACGAAGACAAAGGAATTGAAGAGAGCGAACAATATACATTAGAGTTTATTGATGAGGGTATTCTATATCATGTTGTAAAAGAAGCAGGAGGTTCCAAAGCCAAAATTGTAGTTGTTCCAACGGCATCAAGTATTCCTGTAGAAGTTGGAGAGAATTACCTAGAAGCCTTCTCTACTTTAGGTTGTGAAAATGTTACAATTTTAGACATTAGAAGCAACGAAGATTCAGAAAAACAAGAATCTATTGACTTAATAAAAACAGCTAATTGTATTATGTTTTCTGGTGGTGATCAGTCTAAAATCACTAATAAAATTGGAGGCACAAAAATTCATGAAATTATAAAACACCGTTATAAAAACGAAAAAGGTTTTGTGGTGGCTGGCACAAGTGCTGGAGCGATGATGATGTCTACTGAAATGATTGCTGGTGGAAGTGCAACAGAATCCTTTATAAAAGGAGCAGTAAATATGTATAAAGGGTTGGGCTTAGTGCCCGGTTTAATAATCGATACACACTTTATTAAACGTGGTCGTTTTGGAAGAATCTCTGAAGCCGTTGCACAATTCCCAAAATTGATTGGTATTGGTTTAGCTGAAGATACAGGCATGATTATTAAGAATAATAAATGTCGTGTAATTGGCTCAGGAATGGTTATTATTTTTGATGGCAGACGCATAAAACACAATAATCACAATATACTTTCTGAAGGGACTCCAATGTCTTTAACAAATATGAGAACACATATTTTATCTAATGGGGATCTTTTTCATATCGATAAGAAAAAAGTAAAGGTATTAGCTATTGAAGAACCTTTTATTTAATAAATAATTCCATTTCGTATTGATTAACCGTGTTTTTTAATCCTGCAGACTCTACAGCCTTTATTTTAGTTATTAATCTATTATCAATATTGTTGATTCTTATGTCTGTACATATTGACTTTATAGCAGAAAAAAGCAGATTCCAATTGGAAGGTGAATCCTTTAAAACTTCAAATTGAGCGAGATACCCACTTTTAGTATCAATAACAAAATAAGATTTAATTTTTTTATCTATCAAAATCTGAAAACAATCAAAATCACCTCTGTATAAACTCTCACTTTGATTATCCCATGAGTAATAAGTCTGGTTTGGGGAGACTTCTAAATTTAAAGTTTGCATTGCAACTTTTGTTAAAACATAATCAGACTTTGTTTTAGAAGTGACTTTGCCTTTATAGCAAGCATAATTCTTACACTTTATAAAACCAATTCCTTCGTAAGATTTAATGGCATTGGTGTTTTCTGTAATAACTTCTAATTGACATTTTGAAATACCTTTTTTTAATAATTCAGGAATCGCATGGTCATATATAGTTTTTACAATTCGACGCCCTCTGTACTTTGGAATTACACCTGTACCAGAATTATATGCAATCAAATGGTTATCACGCTCATCAATTGAATTAATAATAAAGCCAACCAATCGATTTTCATCAAACATTCCATAAGACAAATCTAATCGCACGCCAGAAGATTTCCATCGTCGTTTATAAAAATTATGATCTGTTGGCATTGTTACAAAGTAGTTTTCAAACGACAATAGAAAACATTCCATTATAATTTCAAAATCTGTTTGTCCTAAATGCCTAACAACCATTATTTATAGATTAAAATGTCTTCTTTACCTTCAGAAGTTTTGTAAGCACGATACATACCCTCAGTATTAAAAGGCATTGTAATATGCCCTTTTGCATCAACGCCTATCAATCCTCCATCTCCCTTTATTTCCAGGATACGTTTATTTATAACCTCATTTGCCGCATCTTCTAGAGATAGCCCTTTGTATTCCATTAAACAAGACACATCATAAGCAACTACTCCTCTTATAAAAAACTCACCACTTCCTGTACAACTAACAGCACAGGTTTTATTATTAGCATAATTACCTACTCCAATCATCGGAGAATCTCCTACTCGTCCCCATTTTTTATTAGTCATACCACCAGTGGATGTTGCAGCTGCAATATTTCCATTTTGATCACAAGCTACTGCTCCAACTGTACCAAATTTCCCGTCTTTTTTTACGGAATGATCTAGCTGAAACGAATCACTATCCTTTATACCTTGCCATTGTTTATAACGCACTTCATCATAGAAATAATCTGAATTTTCTAAAGTATAGTTTTGCTCTTTTGCAAACTTCATAGCTCCTTCTCCTGCTAAAAACACATGATAGCTTTTCTCCATAACATCTCTAGCCAACGAAACTGGGTTTTTAATTCCTGTAACTAAAGATACTGCGCCAGCTTCAAGATGCTTACCCTCCATAATTGCTGCATCCATTTCATGTGTGCCTTCTGCAGTAAAAACGCTTCCTTTTCCTGCGTTAAATAAAGGTGAGTTTTCTAATAGTTTAACTGAAGTCTCAACTGCATCTATGGATGAACCTCCGTTTTTTAAAACATCGAAACCTGCTTCTCTTGCAACTTTTAATGCTTCCTTATACTCTGCTTCTAATTTTTTAGTCATTAGGCCTTTTACCAAAGTTCCTGCACCTCCGTGAATAACAATTGAAAATGTTTGCATATCTATAGTTTGATTGTGGAAAATTACGAATTGCTTTTCAAATAAACCCCTAACTTTTTGTAGTTTTATAGACTTCAAAATTAAATTTCATGTCAGACCAAAAACGTCTTTTTCTTGTTGATGCATACGCATTAATTTTCCGTGGCTATTACGCTTTTATAAAAAACCCAAGAATCAACTCTAAAGGTGAGGATACATCAGCTATAATGGGCTTTATGAATTCACTTTTAGACGTTATAAAACGAGAGCGACCAGATCATTTAGCGGTTTGTTTTGATAAAGGAGGAAGTGCAGACAGAGTAGAAATGTACCAAGAGTACAAAGCCAATAGAGACGAAACTCCAGAAGGAATTAAAACTGCTGTTCCGTACATATATGAAATATTAAAAGCCATGCATATTCCTATTATGGTAAAAGAAGGCTTCGAGGCTGATGATGTTATTGGAACCTTAGCAAAAAAAGCAGAAAAAGAAGGTTATAAAACCTTTATGGTTACACCAGATAAGGATTTTGCTCAATTAGTGTCTGAAAATATATTTATGTACAGACCAGTTTTTGGAGGTGGTTATGAAACTTGGGGTATTCCTGAAGTTCAGAAAAAGTTTGAAGTTACTGATCCTTTACAAGTCATTGATTATTTGGGTATGATGGGAGATGCCTCTGATAATATTCCTGGATTGCCTGGTGTTGGTCCAAAAACAGCAAAAAAGTTTTTGGCTGCTTACGGAAGTATGGAAGGCTTACTAGCCAATACACATGAGCTTAAAGGTAAAATGAAAGAGAAAGTTGAAGCTAATGGAGAGTTAGGTTTACTATCTAAAAAATTGGCAACGATTATGCTCGATGTCCCTGTCGAATTTGATGCCAAAGACTTTGAAATGTCCAAACCAGATGTTCCTAAAGTGACCGAGATTTTTCAAGGCTTAGAATTTAGACGTCTAACAGATAATTTCTTAAAAACATTTTCAACTGAAGCTAAAACTTCTCCTACTACTAATAAAATGGAGAAAGAAGCACCTAAAGTCACAACTAAAGAAGAAAAATCTGCAGGTGCTGGCCAATTTTCACTCTTTGGTGGAGCGGCACTTTCTACATCAGAAACTCCAACCGAACATACAAGAAATACAGCAGAAACAGCATCACACTTTTATCAAAGTGTAGCCTCTGGTATGGCAACCAAGTTGTTTGTTAAGAATCTAATGAATCAGACCTCAGTGTGTTTTGATACAGAAACAACAGGACTAAACCCATTAACTGCCGAGTTGGTTGGCATTGCATTTTCTTGGGAAGTTGGTAAAGGCTTTTATGTACCATTTCCTGAAGATAAATCGGAGGCTCAAGACTTAATTGAAATCTTAAGACCGTTTTTTGAAAATGACGCCATTGAAAAAATTGGTCAGAATTTAAAATACGATATCAAAGTCTTAGCTAAATACAATGTCGAAGTGAAGGGAAAACTCTTCGATACCATGTTAGCGCATTATTTGATTAATCCAGATATGCGACATAATATGGATGTCTTAGCAGAAACCTACCTCAATTATACACCAATTTCAATAACTGAACTCATTGGGAAAAAAGGAAAGAATCAATTGTCTATGAGAGATGTGCCTTTAGACAAACAAACCGAATATGCTGTTGAAGATGCAGATATCACATTGCAACTCAAAGAACACTTCGAAAAAGAACTTGGTGAAGCTAATACTCAAAAACTATTCGATGATATCGAAGTCCCTCTTTTAAGAGTTTTGGCTGCTATGGAATTAGAAGGCATTAACTTAGATAAGGTCTTCTTAAATTCATTATCTGAAGATTTAAACTCAGATATTCTTAATCTCGAAAAAAGCATTTACGAAGCTGCAGGAGAAGAGTTTAATATTGCTTCACCGAAGCAACTTGGTATTATTTTATTCGAAAAACTAAATTTGGTTGAAAAGCCTAAGAAAACCAAAACTGGTCAATATAAAACCAGTGAAGATATCTTATCGTATTTAGCAAAAGATCACGACATTATTCGACAAGTATTAGAGTATAGAGGATTGGCAAAACTAAAAAGTACTTATGTTGATGCTTTACCATTACAAGTTGAAGAAAGTACAGGTCGCGTACACACAGATTATATGCAAACCGTTGCAGCCACAGGTCGTTTAAGTAGTAACAATCCGAATTTACAGAATATTCCAATCCGAACAGAACGTGGTCGCCAAGTCCGAAAAGCGTTTGTACCACGTAATGATGAGTATACACTATTAGCTGCCGATTATTCTCAAATAGAATTACGAATTATTGCCGCGTTAAGTGAAGAAGAAACCATGATTGAAGCCTTTAAAAATGGTGAAGATATTCATGCGTCAACAGCATCAAAGGTATTTAATGTGCCATTAGAAGACGTCAGTCGAGAACAACGTAGCAATGCAAAAACAGTGAATTTTGGTATTGTTTATGGTGTATCTGCTTTTGGTTTAAGTAACCAAACCGATTTATCGCGTGGTGAAGCCAAAGAACTCATAGATACCTATTACGAAACCTACCCAAAGTTAAAAGCTTATATGAGTGCTCAAGTAGATTTTGCGAGAGATAATGGTTACGTACAAACTGTTTTAGGGCGCCGTCGTTATTTAAAAGATATCGATTCTCGTAACGCTATGGTGCGCAGTGGCGCAGAACGTAATGCTGTAAATGCACCAATACAAGGAAGCGCAGCAGATATCATTAAAATTGCTATGATTAATATTTACAATAAACTCAATGAAGGCAATTACAAATCTAAAATGCTCTTACAAGTCCATGATGAATTGGTGTTTGACATCTACAAACCAGAACTTGAGGAACTTAAAATACTCATTAAAACCGAAATGGAAAACGCCTACATAATGGATGTACCTTTAGATGTTGAAATGGATATAGGTTTGAATTGGTTAGAGGCGCATTAAAATATTCACCAAATGATTGATACAATTAGCAACTGGTTTAACTTCAACATTACAGAGTTAAAAAAACTAAACGGTTATGATAATGTAAATTATTTGCTCAAAACCGATAAGACTAAATATATATTTAAAACATATACTTTTTCGGAAGATTTGATGGCGCTAATTGAAGCTGAGAATGAGGTACTAAATGCACTAAAAAATAATAACAACTTCCCAAAACCTATAGCTTTTAAAGATGGTGATTTTATTAAAGTAACGGATATAGACAATACCAAAACCATCTGCAGGTTACTCACTTTTTTAGACGGTGATTTTTTAGGAGATGTTACTCATACACATAGTTTAGTTCAATCTATTGGCGAATTTACAGCGCAAATGGATCTTCAACTTTTAAAGCTAAATAACTACATTTTAAAAGCAAGACAATGGGAATGGGATTTACAATATTTACAGCTCAATAAAAAACATATTTCAGCTATTGAAAATGCTAGTGCTAGAAATTTGGTGTCTTATTTTTTTCAACAATACGAATTGTATGTTACACCCATGCTTCCAGAATTACGAAAATCCGTTATTCATAATGATGCTAATGAGTGGAATATATTAATAACGGACAACGCTGTTTCAGGATTAATAGATTTTGGTGATTTAGCTCACTCCAATCTTATAAACGAAGTTGCTATCGCAATAACTTATGCGTGTTATGACAAAGAGCAACCATTAGAATGGGCAATTCATCTCATAAAAGGATATCATAATGTACTTCCGTTAGAGAAAAAGGAATTAAATGTGTTGTATTATCTCATTGCAGGACGACTATGCACAAGCCTTTGTAATTCTGCTCATGCAAAGAAAATAGACCCTAAAAACAGTTATGCATCCAGTAGTGAAAAAAATGTGTTGAAGATGCTTCATAAATGGGTAGCCATAAATCCTATATACGCTAAAAATGAATTTTATAAAGCCACAGGTTTTAACGTTGAAACTCCAAAATCCATAAATGAAGTAATATCAAAACGACATCATATCTCTAGCCCTATATTATCATTAAGTTACGATGATCCTATTTATATGATTGGTTCTGCCTTTCAGTATATGTACGATGCTTATGGTAATACCTTTTTAGATGCCTATAATAACATTCCACATATAGGACATTCGCATCCAGAGATTATAAAAAACGCAATAAAACAAATAGCAACGTTAAATACTAATACACGATATTTATTTGATGAATTTCCTGAATATGCAGAAACTTTGTTAGCTAAATTTCCGGAAACCTTAGATACTGTTTTTTTTGTTAATTCTGGTAGTGCTGCAAGTGATTTAGCTATTAGACTTGCACATGCGCATACCAAACATAATACAATAATGGTGATGGAACATGGCTATCATGGCAACACACAAGCATCTATAGATATTAGCCATTATAAGTATAATAACAATAAAGGACAAGGTCAAAAAAACCATATTCTTAAAACTGCAATTCCTGATACTTATAGAGGAAAATACACAAACAATGATGGTACAGCTGGCAAAGCTTATGCCAAAGATGCGATTGCACAAATTACAAATAGTCATACACCAATTTCTGCTTTTATCACAGAACCTATTGTAGGTTGTGGAGGACAAGTGCCACTTGCTAAAGATTACTTAAAAGAGATATATCCAGCCATTAGAAAGCAAGGTGGTGTATGTATTAGTGATGAAGTACAAACAGGCTTTGGACGTTTAGGAGATCATTTTTGGGGTTTTGAAGCACAAGAAGTTGCACCTGATATAGTGATACTTGGTAAACCTATTGCAAATGGTCATCCCATGGGAGCGGTTGTTACTACTAAAGCAATTGCAAACTCCTTTAGTAAAGGAGTTGAGTTTTTTAGCTCTTTTGGAGGTAATCCAGTATCATGTAAAATAGCATTAACTGTTTTAAAAGAAATAGAAACTAGCGAGTTACAACAAAATGCAAAAGATGTCGGTGATTATTATCAATCCCAATTCAAAAAATTAAAAGAGAAATATAGTTGTATTGGAGATGTTAGAGGTTCTGGTTTGTTTATTGGCGTAGAGATAGTTAAAGAACATTCTATGGAGGCTAACTATGAATTAGCTCATCATATTAAAAATGAGTTGAGAAACCGTTTTATACTTGTAAGCACGGATGGCCCAAACGATAGTGTCATAAAAACAAAACCACCTTTATGTTTCACAAAAACTAATGCGTTACAAGTTGTAAATGAAATAGATTCTATTTTAGAATCTTACTACTCTTAACATATTTATCTACGCTTCTTAGTTTTACGCTTCTTCTTACCTTTAAACCTTACGGCATCTTTAGGCTTTCGTCTATTAAAAGGCACAGCATCATTAAAGGTATCTTTAGCGTCACCTTTAGGCTTATTTTTACGCCATTTTTCCGTTTTCTCTGGGAGTAAGACCTTTAATAAATCTTGGCGTCCCACTTTATTTAAGGTCTTTTTAATCCACGCTTTATTTTCATCTTTATACCAAAAGAAAAAACGGTGTTGTTCATCTTTTTCTTTTCGGGTTTTTGGTGTGTTTACTTTTTTAAGCGTATAAGGATGGTAACCACTATAATAAATGACAGTAGCAACTGTCATTGGTGTTGGTGTAAAGCCTTGAACTTGCTCTAACTGAAAGCCCATATCTTTAGTTTCGGCAGCCAGATTTGCCATATCCTCAACTTCACAAGCAGGATGATTAGAAATGAAATAAGGGATCAGTTGCAACTTTAAACCTTTCTTAATATTAATCTTATCGAAACGTTCTTTAAACTTATGGAAGTAGGTAAACGATGGCTTACGCATCAATTTTAAAACAGGATCACTGGTATGTTCTGGTGCTACTTTAAGACGACCAGAAACATGCTTTGTCATTACTTCTTCAGTATAATCGTCTAACTCTTTAGGGTCTGCATTCTTATTGAATTCTGGAACCAACATATCGTGTCTAATACCAGAACCTATAAATGATTTTTTTACTTTAGGATGGCTATCTACTGCTTGGTATAATTCCGTTAACGGTTTATGAGACGTATCTAAATTACTACAAATTACTGGCGAAATACAACTAGGTGCTACACACTTATCGCATATAGATTGCACTTTTCCTTTCATCTGATACATATTGGCACTTGGACCACCAATATCACTTAAATAACCTTTAAAATCTGGCATGTTTGCCACTTTATCTACTTCTCTTAAAATAGACTCCTTACTTCGTGATGCAATAAATTTTCCTTGGTGTGCTGATATGGTACAAAAACTACAACCACCAAAACACCCACGATGAATATTGATGGAGGTTTTTATCATTTCAAACGCTGGTATTGGTCCTCGCTTGTTATATTTTGGATGTGGTAAACGTGTATAAGGCAAATCAAAAGAGGCATCAATTTCAGCTTCCGTCATGGTAGGATACGGCGGATTTATCATCAATAGCTTATCACCAACTTTCTGAAAAATTCGTCGAGCCTTTAATTTATTAGATTCTTGCTCAATTACTTTAAAATTAGAAGCGTATTTTTTCTTGTCGTTCAAACACACTTTATGTGATGCTATTTCCACATCTTCCCAATTGGCATTTTTAGGGACTTTAGCATCTGCATTCAGTAAAACTGCTGTTTGCTTTATAGTGGTAATACTACTAAAAGGTACCCCTTTTTGCAGTAATCGAACCACTTCTCGCAAGGGTTGTTCACCCATTCCGTACACCAACATATCTGCTTTAGACGTTTCTAAAATACTTGGCATAAGTTTATCACTCCAATAATCGTAATGTGTAACACGACGCAATGAGGCTTCAATACCACCTAGTAAAATTGGTGTATTTGGCCATTTTTCCTTTAATATTTTAGAATAAACTGATGTTGCATAATCTGGACGAAATCCTATATCACCATTTGGTGTGTAAGCATCTTTATCGCGTCGTTTTTTATTCGCATTGTAATTGCTAATCATAGGATCCATGCAACCGCCTGTAACTCCAAAAAACAATCGTGGCTCTCCTAATTTTGTAAAATCCTGTAGATTATCTGTAACACTTGGTTGTGGCACAATAGCAACGCGTAAGCCCATACTTTCTAACATACGTCCAATAACAGCTGGACCAAAGGTTGGATGATCTACATAAGCATCTCCACTAAAGAGGATGACATCTAGATATTCCCATCCGCGTATTTTAACCTCTTTATTTGTGGTAGGTAACCAATCTGAAAGTTGTAATTCTTGCTTCACATTGCAAAAGTAGGTAAAAATTGCTGTAACTATCGTAGAATTCATTTTGTCATTCAGAAGGAAGTATGACCGAAAAACCTTTTAAACGTTTAGAATTTACTATTGTTGAAGCGCTTCGCTTTCGCTATAAATGACAAAAACATTATAAATTCAACCCTTTCAAACTCTCAACACGATTCCTAACCAAAAAATCATCAATAGTTTCAAAATGCTCAATAACACGTTTTTCTTTAAACTCAAACACCTTTTTAGATAGACCTTGCAGAAAATCACGATCATGAGAGACCAATATTAAAGTACCATCAAAATTTTGAAGAGCTTCTTTTAAAACATCTTTAGATCTTAAATCGAGATGATTGGTTGGCTCATCGAGAATCAATAAGTTAACTGGTTCTAACAATAATTTTACCATTGCTAATCTGGTTTTTTCACCACCAGACAATACACTTACCCTTTTATCAATATCATCACCTCGAAACATAAAGCCACCCAAAATATTTTTAATTTGGGTTCTCACATCTCCTTTTGCAACCTCATCAACAGTTTGAAACACAGTTAAACTTTCATCTAGCAAAGCGGCTTGGTTCTGCGCAAAATAACCAACCTTAACATTGTGACCTAAATTGCAAGTCCCCTCAACATCTATCTCTCCCAAAATAGATTTTATCATCGTCGATTTTCCTTCACCATTTCTTCCAACAAAGCACACTTTCTCTCCTCTAGCAATAGACATATTGGCATCTTTAAATACCACATGATCGTCGTAAGACTTCGAAACATCTTTAACTGTAACAGGATAATCACCCGAACGTTGTGTTTTCGGAAAACGTAATTTTAAAGCTGATGTATCTATCTCATCGATTTCAATAATATCTAGTTTCTCAAGCATACGCTCGCGAGATGATACTTGATTAGTTTTAGAATAGGTCCCTTTAAAACGCTCTATAAATTGCATATTATCTGCAATAAACTTCTGTTGCTCTTGGTAGGCTTTTATTTGATGTGTTCTTCTGTCTTCTCGCAACTGTAAATAATGCGAATAATTGGCTTTATAATCGTAAATACGACCCATTGTGACTTCAATAGTTCGGTTAGTAATATTATCAATAAATGCGCGATCGTGAGAAATCACCACCACAGCATTAGCTTTATTGAGCAAAAAATCTTCTAACCAAATCACAGATTCTATATCTATATGATTGGTTGGCTCATCCAATAAAATTAAATCTGGTTGCTGTAATAATATTTTAGCCAATTCAATTCGCATGCGATAACCGCCAGAAAATTCATTAGTCTGTCTTACAAAATCATCTTGTTTAAATCCTAAACCTTTTAAGGCTTTTTCAACTTCTGCATCATAGTTTACATCTTCTAAGGCATAATAACGCTCACCTAAATCTGATACACGCTCAATAATTTTCATGTACTCATCAGATTCGTAGTCGGTTCTAGTTTCTAACTGCTTATTGAGTCCTTCCATTTCGTCACGTATTTCAAACACGTGTTTAAATGCTTTTGAAGCTTCGTCAAAAACCGTCGTATCATCTTCCGTTAACAGATGCTGCGGCAAGTACGCTATTTTAGCTTCGTTAGGACAACGGACATTACCACGAGTGGCATTTTGAACACCAGCAATAATTTTCATCATGGTAGATTTTCCTGCTCCATTCTTACCCATTAATGCAATTTTATCATCTGCATTTATAGTAAATGAAACATCGCTAAATAATGTGTGTCCACTAAATTCTACAGCTAAATTATCTACTGAAATCATACGGTGTTATTTAAAGGCGCAAAACTACTAATAAATCTTTCATTTTTTTGAAGTAATATTGTAGTCTGATTGATTTTATGAGTATTATTTCTAAAGACATATCTAAAGCTATTTCGCTTTTAACTAAAGAGCAATTAGTTGCTATTCCGACCGAAACAGTTTATGGATTAGCTGGTAATATTTATAGTGAAAAAGCAATAAAAGCTATTTTTGAGACTAAGAAGCGTCCATTCTTTAATCCATTAATTGTTCATATTTCTTCAGCAGATTTGCTTTCAAGTATTGTGGATCATATTCCTGAAAAAGCACAATTGCTAGCTGACGCGTTTTGGCCAGGACCGATTACTTTGGTATTAAAAAAGAAAACCTCAATTCCAGATTTAATAACTGCAGGTAAAGACACCGTTGCGGTTCGTGTACCAAATCACCTAACAACATTAAAGCTTTTAAAGGCGCTTTCGTTTCCTTTGGCTGCGCCAAGCGCTAATCCGTTTAGTAGTATTAGCCCAACAACAGCAAAACATGTAGAAGATTATTTTAAAAACGAGATTAAAATGGTGTTAGATGGTGGCTCATGTAAAAGTGGTATTGAATCTACTATTATTGGCTTTGAAAGTGATAATCCTATTATTTACCGTTTAGGCTCAACGCCAATTGAAGCAATAGAAGCAATAGTTGGTAAAATTGAAATTAAGAATAAAAAAGAAGTCGCACCAGATGCGCCTGGTATGTTAGAACGGCATTATGCACCAAAAACTAAAACTGTTTTAACCCATAATGTATTAGAGGCACTAAAGCTCTATAAAAACAAACGCGTAGGATTAATAACCTTTCAATCTGCGATTGAAAACAGTTATATAGAAGTCCAAATAACACTTTCACAAACTGGTGATTTAAAAGAATCTGCATCAAAACTTTATGACGTTCTTCATCAGTTAGACAAAAAGAATCTAGATGTTATTATTGCTGAAAAATTGCCGAATTATGGCTTAGGTAAATCTATAAATGACAGACTAAATCGTGCAACTAAGGGCTAAATTCTCAGAAAAATTAGGATTCTTTTATCCTTTGTTATTTTTATTATCCAACTTTACCAAGGTAAATTAATGAGATATCCCCTAACTATATTTCTTATTTCATGTTGTTTATTCACATTTGTACAAAATAAAATATTGAAAAAATTAAAACCATTAGTGATGCTTCTATCGCAGTAAGTGATTTGCCAATCCCAGAAGGTATTTCCGTAAAAAATACTATTTTAAGTGCAATAGAAATACAAGATTTTATAATAAAACCTGCTCTTGCTAAAAAAGTAAGAATGAATTGTTTTTTGAAATACGCTTAGGTATCAATACAGGTCCGATTGTTGGAGGTATTATTGTATTAAATTCAGTACGATGTTTGGAGAAATACTGTAAACACAGCCGCAAGAATGGAAATTAGCCGAGACATTCGTAAATTCAATATTTCAAATGACATTTATAATTTAACAAAAAATAACCCTGATTTTAAATTTGAAAGTCGCGGTAAAATAGAAGCAACAGGCAAAGGTACCATACAAATGTTCTTTGTAAAAAAAGTATAGATGTATTTAAAAGATTTTAAACAACATATTATTAACTCGCCAAAAGCAGATGTACATAGTCATTTGCATTTAGCAGGTTCCCAAAAACGATTTAAAAGACGTTTTCCAAATGCACATCTTAAGTTTCCTGAATCTTATGATGGGTTAACAGGAATGATTCATTTTATTTATAATCATCTTAATACTGTAATGCTTACTGACCAGGATCTTGTTAATTTTATGGAAATTGCTATAGAAAGTGCAATAGATGACAATGTAATATTATTAGAGGCAAGCGTCGATCTTGGACTTGCTAATTTTTTTGGACAATCAATTGAGAAAATTATTGAGGTTGTTAAAACATTACAAGAAAAATATAAATCGAAAATAGACTTTAAACCAGATTTAGGAATAAACAAAGATTTAAATTTAGAAAAGGTGTATTCTGATGGAATCAAATGTCTAGAGAGTGGATCGTTTTATGGTATTGATCTCTACGGTCAAGAAATTAATAAAGACTTAAGTCCCTTTGTTAAATTGTATGATATAGCCAGGGATTTAAATATTAAAACTAAAGTACATATTGGAGAATTTTCGGATCATGAAAGTATTGATAAAACTATCAAGCTTTTACATCCACAAGAAATACAACATGGCATTAGAGCAGTGGATTCTACAAAAACAATGGACTTAATACGCAAGGAAGATATTCGGCTTAATATATGTCCGACGAGCAATATTTTATTAGGAGCAGTAGGTAGTTTAGAATATCATCCATTACGTCAATTATTTGATAACGGAATTAATTTGACTATCAATACCGATGATCTCATTTTATTTAATGCTTCCATTTCTGAAGAATTTATAAAATTGTTTGAATTAAATCTTTTTTCTTTGGAAGAGCTAGAGGTAATAAGAACTAATGCTTTTTAACATAAAAAAAGTATCAGAACACCTAAGATTTTTTAAGTGATTAGCTATTAATATTTCGTACTCTTACAATGTTTCATAATTTAGACCATCAAATAGCCAAAAATATCTTTCACAACGTTTGGTAATCCAATACTTTATCGTAAATTTGCAAACTCTTTTTCGGAAGAGGAATGTTTAATCTTTTGCACTGTAGAGTGCAATAATAAATCAAATTAGTGTGGATACATTAAGCTACAAAACAGTTTCAGCCAACAAAGCTACCGTTAATAAGGAGTGGGTTTTAGTTGATGCTGAAGGACAAACTTTAGGTCGCTTAGCTTCAAGAGTAGCAATACTTTTAAGAGGTAAGCACAAGCCTAATTTTACGCCACACGTTGATTGCGGTGACAACGTAATTGTTGTTAATGCAGAAAAAATCAACTTAACTGGTAACAAGTGGACAGAGAAAAGTTATATCCGTCACACAGGTTATCCAGGTGGTCAAAAAAGCTTGACTGCTACTGAGATGTTTGAGAAAGACCCAACCAGATTAGTAGAAAAGTCAGTAAAAGGAATGTTACCTAAAAACAAATTAGGAGCTACCCTTTTTAGAAACTTAACAGTTGTTTCTGGCACTGAGCACGCTCACGAAGCTCAAAAACCAAAAGCAATTAAATTAAACGAAATTAACTAATGGAAGTAATTCACAAAATTGGCCGTAGAAAGACGGCTGTTGCTCGTGTGTACGTTGCCAAAGGAAAAGGCAAAATCACGGTGAACAAAAAAGACATGGCGGAATACTTTACTACTGGAACACTTCAGTATAAAGTAAACCAACCTTTAGCCTTGACTAACAATGATGGCAACTTTGATATTACTGTTAACGTATATGGAGGTGGTATCACCGGCCAGGCAGAAGCAATACGTTTAGGCCTTTCGCGTGCAATGTGCGAGTTAGATCCTGAAAACAGAACGATATTAAAGCCAGAAGGTCTATTAACTAGAGATCCACGTATGGTGGAGAGAAAGAAATTCGGTCAGAAGAAAGCCCGTAAGAAATTCCAATTCTCGAAACGTTAATATCCAACAACTTTTATTCAGAATCTGTTTCGGCAGATTCTGGATTTTTATTTATTGAAATTAATAAGATTCTGAAAAAAATTCAGAACTTAAAGTTTAGCATCTAAATGATTGAGGCGAGCCTTTGCGACCACTTAGTCATTGCTAATTTAACAGAACGTAAACTATTACAAAATGGAAAAAGTAGAAGTAAAAGAACTACTAGAAGCAGGTGTACACTTTGGTCACCTCACTCGTAAGTGGAACCCAAACATGGCTCCTTACATCTATATGGAGCGAAATGGCATCCATATTATTAACCTTTACAAAACAGCAGCTAAGATTGAAGAAACTAGTGCAGCTTTAGCAAAAATTGCAGCATCAGGTAAAAAAATCTTATTCGTAGCTACTAAAAAGCAAGCAAAAGACATCGTAGCTGAGAAAGCAGGTGCTGTAAACCAACCTTATATTACTGAGCGTTGGCCAGGTGGAATGTTAACTAACTTTGTTACAATTAGAAAAGCCGTTAAAAAAATGGCATCTATTGATAGAATGAAGAAAGACGGAACATTCAACTCTTTATCTAAGAAAGAACGTTTACAAGTTAACCGTTTACGTGCAAAATTAGAAAAGAACTTAGGTTCAATCTCTGATATGACACGTTTGCCAGGTGCTTTATTCGTAGTAGATATAATGCGCGAGCATATTGCAATTAAAGAAGCGCAAAAATTAAATATTCCGATTTTCGCAATGGTAGATACAAATTCTGACCCACGTGAAGTTGATTATTTAATTCCATCTAATGATGATGCGTCTAAATCTATTGATAAAATTTTATCTATCGTTACTTCTGCAGTTGCAGACGGTTTAAACGAAAGAAAAGCGGAACGTGCTCAAAAAGAAGGTAAGACCGAAAAAACTGAGGCGAAGCCAGCAAAAACAGAAGCTAAGAAGGAAGCAAAACCAGAAGCCAAAAAAGCTGAAAAAGCTCCTGTAGCGTCTCAAGAAGAAGAATAAATAACATTTATATAATATTAAAAGTCATTTAGTTCTTTTCATTTAGAAAATTAATTGAATGACTTTTTAAATTTTAAAACTATGGAAAATACTGTAAAAGTTACAGCAGCAGAAGTAAACAAGCTAAGACAAGCAACTGGTGCGGGTATGATGGATTGTAAAAAAGCTTTAGTTGAAGCTGGAGGTGATTTTGATAAAGCCATTGAAGTATTACGTAAAAAAGGACAAAAAGTTGCAGAAAAAAGAGCTGATAGAGACTCGTCTGAAGGTGCAGCTGTTGCTAAATTAAATGCAGACAATACCTCTGGTGTTGCCATTGTACTAGGATGTGAAACTGATTTTGTTGGAAAAAATGAAACATTTGTAGCATTAGCTAATGATTTAGCTGACGTTGCTTTAAACTACAATACAAAAGAAGAATTTTTAGCAGCAGATTTCGGTGGTATGACAGTTGCTGAAAAGTTAACTGAACAAACTGGAGTTATCGGTGAGAAATTAGATATTACTTCTTTTGAAAAACTAGATGCACCTTATGTTGGACAATACGTGCACATAAATAAAATTGCTGCATTAGTAGGTTTATCTTCAAAAGTCGATAACGTTGAAACTTTGGTTAAAGACGTTGCTATGCAAGTGGCCTCTATGGGAGCGACAACACTATCTTATAAAGATTTTGACCCTGCATTTATTGCTTCAGAAACTGAAGCACGTATTGCAGTAATAGAAAAAGATAATATTGAATTAGGCCGTTTAGGTAAAACATTAAAGAACGTACCAAGTTATATCTCTATGGCTCAATTAACGCCAGAAGTTATCGCTGCTGCTGAAGATACTGCAAAAGCAGAACTAAAAGCTGAAGGTAAACCAGAACAAATCTGGGACAGAATTTTACCAGGTAAAATGGATCGTTTCATTTCTGATAACACAACTTTAGATCAAGAACAATGTTTATTAGACCAAAAGTTTATTAAAGATGATAAGCAAACTGTAGCTCAGTATGTAGGATCTTATGGCGATGTTGCCGTAACAGGTTTTAAACGTGCTACTGTAGGATAATTTATTATTCTTTAAATAAAATTAAAAAAGCTTCTCTAATCTAGAGAGGCTTTTTTTTCACATTTTTTTCACTTTTACAAAAGCTAATAATTATGTAGCTTTGTTCAACTTTCAAAATCAATGATGAAATATAAAAGAATACTACTGAAACTTTCAGGTGAAGCCTTAATGGGTAACCGTCAATATGGTATAGACCCAGATCGTTTATCTGAATATGCTAAGGATATTAAAGAGATTACTGACTTAGGCGTAGAAGTTGCAATTGTTATTGGTGGAGGCAATATTTTCAGAGGGGTTGCTGGCGCAATGAATGGTATGGATCGTGTCCAAGGAGATCATATGGGAATGTTAGCGACAGTAATCAATGGTTTAGCGTTACAAAATGCCTTGGAAGATGCAGATGTAAAGACACGCTTACAGACAGCTATTAAAATCAATGAGGTTGCTGAACCGTTTATTAGAAGAAAAGCCCTTAGTCATCTTAGAAAAGGGCGCGTAGTGATTTTTGGAGGTGGAACAGGAAATCCATATTTTACAACTGATTCTGCTGCTGTATTGCGTGCTATTGAAATACAGGCGGATGTAATTTTAAAAGGCACAAGAGTAGATGGTATTTATACTGCTGACCCAGAAAAAGATAGTACAGCTGTAAAATTTGATCATATTTCATTTAAAGATGTATTGCTTAAAGGTTTAAAAGTTATGGATACAACTGCTTTTACTTTAAGTCAAGAAAATGAATTGCCAATTATAGTGTTTGATATGAATAAAAAAGGAAATTTACTAAAAGTTGTTTCTGGAGAAAATATAGGAACTGAAGTAAATGTTTAAACTTTGATACCTCTCAATTAAAAAAGTTAATACAATGAATGAAGATATTAAATTTATTATAGACACGGCAAAAGAGGCTATGGATGCTGCATTAAAGCATTTAGAAAAGCAGCTAATTAATATTAGAGCTGGTAAAGCAAGCCCTGCTATGCTTGGAAGTGTAATGGTTGATTATTATGGGTCGCAAACACCATTATCTCAAGTAGCTAATGTTAATACTCCAGATGGTAGAACAATTTCTGTACAGCCATGGGAAAAAAGTATGTTGCAAGAAATTGAACGTGGTATCATGCATGCAAATCTAGGTTTTAACCCAATGAATAATGGCGAAACAATTATTATTAATGTTCCACCATTAACAGAAGAACGTCGTAAGGATTTGGCTAAGCAAGCAAAGGCTGAAACTGAAGATGCGAAAGTCGGTGTTAGAAATGCGCGTAAAGAAGCCATGAATGATATTAAGAAAAGTGATGTTTCGGAAGATTTACAAGGTAATGCAGAAATAGATATACAATCGCTCACCGATTCTTACGTTAAGAAAATAGATGAAATTCTAGATGTTAAAGAAAAAGAGATTATGACCGTATAATCTTTTCACTAAAATATATAACATCCCAAAAGGGATGTTTTTTTTAACTAAAATTTTTAAATCTTAATGAGAAAGTCTCTATTTGTTGTTTTATTGTTTTTTATTGCGACAAATGGGTTTACCCAAAACCCAAATAATAGGGCAAAAGATTCAATCAAAATAGCTCAAGATTCGTTAAAGAAAACTGAGTTTTTAAAAAATATAGGTAACGGCTTTTTTCCATTTAATTACTTCAACGCTGACCTTCGTTATCTTGTTAAATTTAATCAATTCGAAGGTTTTAGAACTGGTCTTGGCGGAGTTACAAACGACCGTTTTTCTGAGCGTTACCGAATAAATTCGTATTTAGTTTATGGATTTAAAGACAAACGTTATAAATATAAAATTGGTGGCGGCTTTAGAATTAACGAGGCTTCAAATTCTTGGATAAATTTATCTTATATAGATGATTTACAAGAAACTGGTAGCTCTTCTTTTTTAACAGATAAGCGCTTTTTTACTTTTTTTGAACCTCGGCTTTTAAATATAGATTTATTTCATAGACATATTACAAAGTCTATTGCATTAGAGCATAAAATCTCTAATCATTTACTTTCTGAGACGCAATTGGCAATTAGCAAAATCAATCCTACTTACAACTATAATTTTGTTTTGGGAGCAAGATCTTTTAATACTTTTGATATAAGTACGGCTAAAATTAGTCTACAATGGAGTCCTTTCAGTATTTTTAAGTTAGAAGATAATACCATAAAAGAAACTAAAGATGGTTTTCCTAAATTTACACTTCAAGTTACTAAAGGGTTTGAGTCTGTTTTCGGTAGTGACTTTAACTTTTCAAAATTAGATTTTAGGACTATCCAAGAATTTAAACACAAGAATGACGCAATTACCAATATCACATTAGTTGCAGGAATTGCAGGAGGTGAAACACCACTTACCCACCTCTATCATGCTTATCCAAATAACATTACAAAAGAAACAATCCTACAACGTTTTTCTGTAGCTGGACTCAATAGCTTTGAGACCATGTATTTTAATGAGTTCTTTAGTGATAAATTTTCAACATTACAATTCAAGCATTTTTTTAAACCTTTTAAAATTTCAGATTGGTTTAAACCTCAACTGGTCTTAATTTCGAGATTTGCCATTGGAGATATGAATAGTATAGATAGACATCAAGGCATAACCTTTAATACACTAAAACACTTATATTCTGAATCTGGTTTTGAAATAAACAAACTACTTTTTGGCTTTGGACTCAGTTTTGCATATCGCTATGGTGGTTACCACTTACCCAATTTAGAAGATAATATTGCCTTTAAGTTTACCTTTAATATTTCTCTATAAATTTTAGTCATTGACTAATCATTAAAATCATTTGTAATAACATTATATGTTATTTCTTTATAGCCAATCTTTCCCGTATTAGAAATTGTTTCTAAAATGATTAAAAAATCTCCAGTTTTATCTGAGTTATAAAAACTTAAAGTCGCAATTCCTTTTTGGTTAAACTTAATTTCTGGTTTCCAAAATAAAGGGCTTCTAAGATCTGGATTTGACCAATCTATTTTATTAATTACATTATGTATTGGCGCATAAAACTCTTTATTTGTTGCAAAAACAGGAATACTTTGTATCTCTACTTTTTTTGTTGATTTTAAAGCACCAAACAATCCTTTTTTAGAATTAGTGTAAATAGCTAGTACACAACCATCAGTTATTCCATAAGGTGGAAAAGTAGAGTATACTTCGGCTATTAGTGCTTTAAAATTTCTTGCATTATTTATTATTTCAAAACTAGTAATTTCATCACTTCTTATATATTGCACCAAATCTAGATCTTGCTCTTTCACAGGAATTCCGTCTACAACAACAAGAGTTCTTTGACTGGGATCCTCTGCGTAAAAGTTACCATTAGGACTCCGTCTTATAATTATTTTATCTTGAAAACCGTGACGTAAAGCACTGTATAAACCATTTGACCATTTAGGCTCTTTTTCTTGAATATCTTTACCATCAATTACAATATTGGGTTTACCATACTTCTTATTAACCTTTTCCCTTTCTGGTGTTAACTTATAAGCATCAACAACAACTTCATCTAACTTCGTAACTCCATAGTAATCTTTATAATATTTATCTTGCCTGTATTTCTGAAATTGGTTGGCTTTAACTACTTTCTCAATTAAACTATCCTTAATACCAATATCTCTATTCTTAAAATCAAAACTAATTGGTAATTGTTGTTTTTTGGAAATAGCTATTTTCACTTTTTTATTTTTCTTCTTAAAGTCAGTTAAGCTTTTCGTTAAAAACTCTTTATAATCTCCGTACATATCTTCTAATCGAAAGCGAAAACTACCCGGAGATACAATAGTCTTGGCATATGTAATTGGTTTTCTATCAAAAACCATAAGTAAAATATCTACCTCTTCTTTTTCTAATTTTGAATTATTAACACTAACAACTCCTTTAACTTCTAAGCTCTTTTCTAAAGTATAGTTAAGCTTATCTAATGGTTTTCTATATTTATATTTACGCCAACCTTGGGTCAACATCAAATCATCAATATCTAAATCTATATTATCTCTAAAATAAGATCCAGGAGATTCTATATGCCCTTTTAAGTCTGAACTTAGCAAGAAATAAGACAATAAATTTTCCCTAGAATATTGCAATTCCCCAGAACTATCTTTATCTAAAACTAATATTGATGTACTTAAGTTATTAGCATCTGAATTATGATTATTTTCAATAGTTAGATTTACCTGATCGCGCTGCTTGTAACTTAGCTTATCTAAATTAATCGAAAGATCTATACGATTCTCTTCTCTGGTATTAAAAAATAGTCTTTCTGAAACAGGTTTATTAAAATCGTCTAACACCGTAAATGCAATCACTCCTTCAGGAAAT
Source organism: Winogradskyella sp. PE311 (assembly GCF_046545555.1). Lineage (NCBI taxonomy): Bacteria > Pseudomonadati > Bacteroidota > Flavobacteriia > Flavobacteriales > Flavobacteriaceae > Winogradskyella > Winogradskyella sp. PE311. Next base: position 99,868 of record NZ_JBHZTH010000001.1, read on the forward strand.
TTATCCTTGGCAATTATGTAACTACATTCTCCGTTTATTAGATTTTTATTTTCTACGAAGTACTCATAACCTCTAGTTGCTCCTTTTAAAATGACTGTTTTCGGATTTTGCTTATTTAAACGAACACCTACAAATATATTTTTATCATCGCTATTAACTTCTAGGCTATAACCACTTTTTATTACTTTGGGGAGAGGTATTTTCTTAAGAATAGTTTTTAGACTGTCTCTAACAATAGCATGGTAAGTTTTTGAAATATCAATCTCATTTAATATGAAATTTCCCATTCCTAATCTATTACTTTTAAATGTAGAAACTAAATTATTATTTTCATCAACTATGTCGCCTTCAACATATTTACCAAAGCCATTAAAACCTGTTGCCTTAAGTCCAACTTTGCAAGAGAGTTGATCTATAAGATCACCACCTTCTGGAAAAAATTGTACTTCTAAATAATTTGGGTTGACAGAAAAAGAAGTAGTATAAGACAGTCCGTTCTGTGTTTGTAATTTCAAATTTATAAGACTATTAATGGCAGGTAATGTATAATCTAAAAGATATTTATTATTCTTGCCTTTTTTTAATTGTACAGTTTCTTGTTCTTTATCAAAGCTTACCGTTACTTTTAAATCATTTTTGTCATTATTATCAAACCTTTTTGGATAGATATCTATTTTAAATCTTGTACTACCTTCTAATGTATCTATGAGACGTAAATTTTCTAAAATAACATTAGAATTCTTAGGCTCTTCTGCAGAAAAAATTTGAATATATTTTTTAAAAACAAAATCAGCTTCAAAATTTCTGTTCCACTCTGTATATGCTCTTATTTGATATAGTCCCTCTTTAAAACCAGTATTTAAATCAAAATACCCTCGCCCTATACCTTCGCTAATTTTAATTATTTTGGATTCAATTACTTTTTCTTCTGCACTTATTAAATCTACATATAAAACACCACTAGATAAAAGTGTTTCATGTGCTACAGCATTAGCAATTACAGCTTTAAACCAAATCGTTTTATTTGTTGTATATACGTCATTGTCTAATTGCAAATAGATTTTTTCAGCTAAGGAATTATGGCTATATCTCTTTATACTTTGCGAATAAAGAAAGCTAGTTATACTTAATACAATAATTGAAAAACATACTTTTAAAAAGTGCATAAACTCATTTTTTAAAAGATACTTTTTGTCTTTATAATTTGCAAGAACAAAAACGTTAAATAATAGCATCCTCTTTTTCTAAAAATTAGATACTATTAATTCTCATTTTTTCTATAAGTCACAAGGATTTTTCTACCTTTGCCGCTCATTTCTAACAATAAATGTTTAAACTATTTACCACAGGATTTTGGGAAGTTGTCGCGCGATTAATTTTACGTAACAAAATCTTTATCTTAATAGCTATTATATCTGCTACTGTGTTTTTTAGTATGCAGTGGAAACATATGCGCTTTACCTATACAGAGGCCAATATGTTACCAGATGAACATGAAGTAAATATTACCTATAATGAATTCCTTAAAGTTTTTGGAGAAGAAGGTAATTTAATCGTTCTTGGCGTTAAAGATTCTAGTCTATTTTCAGTAGAAAATCTTAATGCTTGGAACACACTCGCAGAGTCCTTTAAATCTTATAATGAAGTTGAAACTGTTTTATCAATAAAAGATCTTCAGAAATTAGTAAAGAATTCTAAAAAAGAACAATTTGATTTAGAACCTTTCATTAAAGATTCTATTAAGTCTTTAAAAGAGATTGATAAGCTTCAAGATGAATTATTTAATCAATACCCATTTTACGATAACTTCTTATTTAACGCAGAGACTAAAACCATTAGAACTGCAATTTACCTCAAGAAAGATATTGTAAATACATCGGCAAGGAAGGATTTTACGCTTAACGTCCTTCAACCTCAAGTAGATGCATTCGCAACACAAACTAAATTAAATGTTCGAATTTCTGGTATGCCCTATATCAGAACCCTTAATGCACAAAATATTGTTGATGAGATACCAATTTTTATCGGTGCTGCACTATTAATAACTTCCTTAATTTTCTTCCTGTTTTTTAGATCGTTTAGAGCAACTTTTATTTCTTTAATAGTTGTTTGTATTGGTGTTATGTGGACCTTCGGAATTCTCGGATTGTTAGGTTATGAAATAACAGTGCTTACAGCTTTAATACCCCCGTTAATTATTGTCATTGGTATTCCAAATTGTATTTTTCTAATTAATAAATATCAACATGAAGTAAAATCTCACGGAAATAAAGTAAAATCCTTACAACGCGTTATTACTAAAGTTGGTAATGCAACTTTAATGACCAATGTTACAACTGCATCTGGTTTTGCAACATTTATTTTAACCGAAAGTACACTCTTAAAGGAATTTGGTATTGTTGCTTCATTAAGTATTTTGGCAATTTTCATCTTGTGTCTACTAATCATTCCGATTATGTATACATTCTTACCTTACCCTAAAGATCGGCACTTAGAGCACTTAAATAAAAGATGGATTGGTGGTTTTGTTGATTGGATGGAGCGTATGGTAAAACACAAAAAAATCACCATTTACGTAACTGCGCTTATTCTAATAATTGCCAGCATGATTGGTATAAACCAGATTAAAATATCTGGAAGTCTCATTGAAGACATGCCACAAAACAAACAGTTTTTTAAAGATATTCGATTTTTTGAAGATGAATTTAATGGCATTATGCCATTAGAAATTATGGTAGATACAAAACGTAAGAAAGGAGTTATGAAATTAGCTACTTTAAAACGGATAAACCAACTCGAAGAGTTAATAGAAGAAACTCCAGAATTATCACGCCCAATATCAGTAGTAAGTTTAGTAAAGTACAGTAAGCAAGCCTATTACAATGGTAATCCCAAGTATTATCAATTACCAACCAGCCAAGAGAATAGTTTTATATTGTCCTATGCAAAAAATTCTTCTTCTGATGTAGAGCTCTTAAATAATTTTGTAGATAGCACAGGCCAATATGCACGTATTACTACATTTATGAAAGACATTGGCACTGAGAAAATGGAGCGTATTCAAGAAAACCTTCAAACCAAAATTGATAAAGTATTTCCAAAGGAACGTTATGAAGTTACTATGACTGGTAAGGCTTTAGTTTTTCAAAAAGGCACTAAATATTTAGTCAGAAATTTAGTTATTTCATTATCCCTAGCGATTTTTCTTATCTCGTTATTTATGGCCTATTTATTCCGTTCTTTTAGAATGATTATTGTTTCATTAATCCCAAACCTTCTGCCACTCCTTGTTACTGCAGGTTTAATGGGTTATATTGGCGTGCCTATAAAGCCATCAACGATTTTGGTATTTAGTATTGCGTTTGGTATTTCTGTAGATGACACCATTCATTTTTTAGCCAAATACAGACAAGAATTACTTGCTAACCATTGGAAAATAAGAAAATCTGTATACGCAGCACTTAGAGAAACTGGGGTTAGTATGTTCTATACGTCTATTGTTTTATTCTTTGGTTTTTCCGTATTTACCATTTCTAGTTTTGGTGGTACTGTAGCTTTAGGTGCTTTAGTATCTATAACATTACTTTTTGCAATGCTTTCTAATTTACTATTATTGCCGTCTTTACTATTATCACTAGAGCGTAACATTGCAAATAAAGAAGTATTACGAAAGCCATCAATAAATATAATTCCTTCGGAAGATGATACCGAAGACGATATAAAAAATAAAGAAGAACATTTATCTTAGCATTTCAAAATAAATAAAAAATGACAACAAAAACCGTAGCAGAATTACTGTCGCAAGACGTTACCTTGCAAGATGTTACCGTAAAAGGATGGGTAAGAACTTTTAGAGCTAATCGCTTTATAGCCTTAAATGATGGTTCTACGATAAATAATATACAATGTGTTGTAGATTTTGAAAATTTTGACGAGACACTTTTAAAACGAATAACTACTGGAGCTGCACTACACGTTACTGGCGAATTAGTAGAAAGCCAAGGCAAGGGACAATCTGTTGAGATTGTTGTAAAAACACTAGAGATTTTAGGAGATTCAGATGCTGAAACATACCCAATACAACCAAAGAAGCACTCCTTCGAATTCTTGAGAGAAAATGCACATTTGCGCACAAGAACGAATACTTTTAGCGCTGTAATGCGTTTGCGTTCTTCATTATCATTTGCTGTTCATAAATATTTTAATGAAAATGGCTTCTATTATATGCACACACCTATTGTTACTGGTAGTGATGCAGAAGGTGCAGGTGAAATGTTCCGTGTAACTGGGCTAGATCCTAAAAACCCTCCTCTAAATGAAGACGGTACAATTAACTATAAGAAAGACTTCTTCGGCAAAGAAACAAACCTAACCGTTTCTGGTCAGTTAGAGGCCGAAACTTATGCGATGTCCTTAGGAAAGGTTTACACCTTTGGACCAACATTTAGAGCAGAAAACTCAAATACAACGCGTCACTTAGCAGAGTTTTGGATGATAGAACCAGAGGTTGCTTTTATGGATTTAGCAGGCAATATGGATTTAGCTGAAGACTTTATGAAATCCGTTTTAGGTTATATATTAGAACATAATAAAGACGATTTAGACTTCTTAAATAAACGATTAGAAGACGAAGAAAAAAGATTACCGCAAGCTCAAAGAAGTGATATGGGTCTAATTGAGAAAATTAAATTTGTGGTTGATAATAATTTTAAGCGCGTAAGTTATACAGAGGCTATTGATATCTTAAGAAATAGTAAGCCTAATAAAAAGAAGAAATTCAATTATTTAATTGAACAATGGGGAGCAGATTTGCAATCTGAGCATGAACGTTTTCTTGTAGAAAAACATTTTAAATGCCCTGTAATTTTATTTGATTACCCAGCTAACATTAAGGCATTCTATATGCGTTTGAACGAACCTGATGATCAAGGAAGAGAAACTGTCAGAGCTATGGATATTCTTTTTCCAGGTATTGGAGAAATGGTTGGTGGTTCTCAAAGAGAGGAACGATTAGATGTATTGAAAGAAAAAATGGCAGCCTTAGATATTTCTGAAGAAGAATTATGGTGGTATTTAGATTTACGTAAATACGGAACAGCTGTTCATTCTGGTTTCGGATTAGGATTTGAGCGATTAGTAATGTTTGCTACAGGAATGGGAAATATTAGAGATGTAATTCCTTATCCAAGAACACCTCAAAACGCAGAATTTTAAATAAAATTTAAATCTGTTAGGCTTTAATAACCTGATTGGTTTTTGTTATTTTTATAGTCAATAGAACATTTTATGTCCCTAAAGCAGTTTTTACAATTTAAACTTTCGCAGAAACTTTCTCCGCAGCAAATTCAACTTATGAAGTTGATACAACTGCCAACCCAAGCTTTTGAGCAACGTTTAAAGCAAGAACTGGAGGAAAACCCTGCATTGGATACTGGTAAAGAATCTGAAGCCACTGAGGATAATATGGACGATTTTGATAACTCCACTGATGACTATGATGATAATGAAACTATAGAAGCCGATGATATTAATATCGATGAGTACCTAAGTGATGACGAAATACCAGAATATCGCACGCAAGCCAACAATTATAGTGCAGATGATGAAGATAAAAGTGTACCATATGCCGCTGGAACTTCATTTACGCAACATTTAATAAACCAACTTAATACATTTAGACTTTCAGATAACGAGCAAGAGATTGCTTATTTTCTAGTAGGTAGTGTAGATGAAAGTGGTTACATACGACGTTCCTTATCTGATATTACAGATGATTTAGCTTTTACTCAAAATGTATTTACAACAGAAGAAGAGATTGAAAAGGTGCTTCAGATTGTACATCAATTAGATCCTGCTGGTGTAGGAGCTCGTAATTTGCAAGAATGTTTAAGTATTCAACTACATCGAAAAGAGCAGAATCCTGATGTGGAATTAGCTACATTAATGATTGACAAAGCTTTTGAGCCTTTTACTAAAAAACATTATAAAAAATTATTACAAAAGTTTAATATTAATGAAGAACAGTTAAGAGATGCCATAGAAGAAGTAGAACGTCTCAACCCAAAACCAGGAGGATCCTACGCTGGTAATAATAAAATTGTTGAACATATAGTACCTGACTTTGCCATTAAGATTGTTGAAGGAGAATTAGAATTAACCTTAAATGGACGTAATGCTCCTGAGCTACATGTCTCTAGAGAGTATAATAATATGCTTAAAGGTTACAAGGATACAAAGCAGAAATCTAAAGCTCAGAAAGACGCCGTTATGTTTATAAAACAAAAGCTAGACGCAGCTAAATGGTTTATAGAAGCTGTTAGGCAACGTCAACAGACGCTATTTGTTACTATGAGCTCTATTATGCATTATCAAAAAGCATATTTTTTAAGTGGTGATGAGCGAAATCTCCGTCCAATGATACTAAAAGATATTGCCGATGAAATAGAAATGGATGTCTCAACTATTTCTCGTGTTGCCAATAGTAAATATGTAGATACTCCTTATGGCACTAAACTTATAAAAGAATTCTTCTCAGAATCTATGACTAATGATCAAGGTGAGGAAGTCTCTACTAGAGAAATCAAAAAAATCCTTGAAACAGTCATTGAAGAAGAAAGCAAAAAGAAACCTCTTACTGATGAAGCACTTTCTAAAATTTTAAAAGAAAAAGGTTACCCAATTGCTAGACGGACTGTTGCAAAATATAGAGAACAATTAGATATACCTGTAGCTCGACTTAGAAAGAAAATTTAATTACAACTCTCGCAATAACCTTTTCGTAAATAATCATTTTCTAACAATTGAAAGGTTACTCCTCCTTTTTCAATAGCATTAAACAATTTACAATACCTTTTGCTATTTAGATTATAAGCATTTAACATAATAGCTCTATAATCGTCTGTCTGTGTTAGTTCTTTATTAACTAGAGTAAGGTTTAAGTAGTAAAATAATAAATCTTCATCTACATCAATACGCTTTGCTTTAACGGTTAATAATTCTGCTGCTTTTTCAATATTAGCATAATACGCTAAAAACTGTGCTAAACTGAAGTAATCAAAATCCGATAATGTAATTTTCTTATAGAACTTATTTATATAATTCACAGATTTGTCTTTATTGGCATAATCGCGTTTTCGCATATATTTTTCACTTTTAATAATATGATAGTTTATCATCATTCTATCAATAAGAGTTTGATCTATACCATAATTTTTTAAATTATATACTTCAGTTTTAAATTTTGCATCGTTAACAGGTTCAAAGTCGTAGCGCCAAATTCTAAATTTTAATGCGGCCAAATTATATCTAATTTTAGGATTTTTAGGATCTAATTTTTTTAAAGCTTCTAACTCATTTCTAACTATTATAATTTGTTTCTCATCTAATTGATACTTAATAGAGCTATTACTATTTAAAAAATTTAGATATTTTAGTTGATTAGGAATTTCCATTTTCGTTAAAATGTCTGGGGAAACCTCTCTGTTTTTAAGCTTATCAAAAATCGAATTTTGTATTTGAGAGGCTTTATCTAATGCACCAGAAGAAATCGATTGATTAAACAAACCAATCAATTCATTTTCTGATTTGTTTTTATAAATATCTTTTCGTTCTAACTCTAAAGTAATTACTGCTTTTCTATGATGCTTTAAATAGGTTTCCATTTCTTTAGAGAACGCACCAACTAATTTCAATTTTATTTCAGATTTACTGAGACTTTTTAAATTCATGTAATCTGTACCTTCTATATCATTTAAGAATTCAACCCAATTTTCGGAAGAAGTTATCGAGGTTTTAATTGTTGGCTTTTGGTAAGTCTGAATTGCTTCAGCTATACTGTTCGCACGTTCTTCCTGTAACTCAATATTCCGCTCTAAACTACCTTCTACGGAGGAATAAGCGTTAATATTTATTGTCTTAATATTAAAATTTGTTAATCTTAAGGAGTCATATAATGGCTTTATATCTTCTGGAGAATACTGAGATTTATTTTTTTCAAAAGGTATTTTAAATCGAAGCGTTTTATATTTAATTTCAAACTTATCATCATCTTCTTTAATTAATTTCTCATTAGTAAGACTCAAAGAATCTAAATACATACCCATATCTAATAAGTCCCATTTATAGGCTTGCAAATCAAATATAACTTGATATCTGCACAGTGATTTATTACCTAAAAATAGCATATTGTATTCTAAGTCTTCATTTTTTAGATTGTCTGGGATCCTACCCACTAGAACCCTAAACATATTTTTTCCAAAAGGTTTAAGCCCACTTTTAAGTCTCGATGCATAAACTGGTCTAAGCAGTGTACCTCTTATCTGTTCTGAATCTACATCTTCTAAAGTACAATCATAAATAGTTTTAGAAACCACATCTATTGCAATACCGTCATTAGAGTTTTTAAATAATTGATTAAACCACTTTTTATCATTAGTATGAAAAAACAAGTTCTGTTTATCCCTTTTAATAGAAAATTGTACTTCCTTAACTTTTAGCTTAAAAGTAGACCTACAATTTTGACAGTTTTTATTAATCTCGTTTTTATTTGCAGTAGTAGGTAAAACTATCCCATAATTACCTTGAGCCGAAAGCGAGTTAGCACTGATTAGAAGTATTAGACTAAAAATTAATTTTACTTTTTTCATCTTTAAGAGAATCAATGTGATTAATAGCAATTTAATTAAAAAAAGTTAAAGCCAATTTAAGGCGATATAAAATGCTTAGCATATAACAGAATGAGATCAAAAAAATAATCCAACTACATGAAAATAAAAAGGTATTTTTACGCTGCAATATGAAGGATTTTATTTTAAAAAGCGTCTCGTTTATTTTTCACCCACTAATAATGCCAATATTGGGTGTAATGTTTTATTTTCATAAAACACCGCGTTTTATACCCCAACCTCTGCAGAATGCTAAAATATTCTCGATAGTAATATTAACAATTATATTACCTATTTTACTTTTTTTTCTACTTAAAACTGTAAACAAGGTTAATAGTATATATTTAAAGAGCACAAAAGAGAGGCTAATCCCATTGTTTATTAACTGCGTCATTATTTCACTAATTCTAATGCGAGTATTAACATCTAATGAAATTGTAGAACTCTATTATTTCTTCCTTGGAATTTTATGCTCAACTCTTGCGTGCTTTATACTTGCAGTTTTTAAAATAAAGGCGAGTATACACATGATTGCTGCTTCTGGCTTCTTTATGTTTGCAGTAGCATTGGGCATTCACTATCAGATAAATATTAATGGAACAATTTCTTTAATGATGGTTGTTTTAGGTGCTATAGCAACATCTAGGCTGCACCTTAAAGCACATACTAATCAAGAATTAATTATTGGTCTTTTCACTGGTTTATTTCCGCAAATAGCATTTTTAAACTATTGGCTATAAAATGTAGAACATTAAACCAATTTTGAATGAACTTATATCTAGTGTTCTTTCACTCAGTTTTACATTATTAAAGATTGGATTAAGTCCATAATACGCATGAAAATTCCATGTGCCATAACCTGCACTTAACGTTATGCCATACTGTATATTATTAAAATTATCTATATTAGATAAATTCTGATTACCGTTATCACTTTTATATTTTGATGAATTGTATAATAAATAACCAAGTTTAAATCCAGTATAAATACGCCAAAAATTATAATCTGTAGAAGTGGATGTTCTCCATCTAAATTCAAAAGGTACTTCAACAAGATAAGTCGTAAACTTATTCTTACTCACATTAACTTCATCTTCATCAATAATATTATAAGTAATATTATTATTTGTCTCTAAAATTGAAACATTTTGATTGTATGAATTTGAAGATATACCTACTCCTATACCAATCGCTAAATTTCTTCTATCATTAACTGGCATATCTCTAATAAACCCGAAATGAATTCCTGATGAAAATCCATTTTGAGAGACTCCTTCTAATTTATCATTTAGCAAGTTATATGTTACTGAAGCATAAAACTGATCTTCTCTATAACTTGCATAAAGGTCTACGTTATCATTACTTTGAGCATATCCTATAAAACCAATAAATAGTATTAAAACCAAAATCCAATTCTTCATAAGATAAAGCTACAAAATCTTTAAATGTTTTTAAATAAAAAACGCCCTGATTTCTCAGGGCGTTTCAATATAAATTAATAAGGTTTTAACTTATTCAGTTTTCGCATTAGCTATATACATTACTTTTAATGTATTTGCTTTTCTAAGCTCTTGCTTAATATCCGATACTAAACCTGCATGTGTATTTTTATCTACTTTAAGACCTACTACAAACTTTTTCTGTAATTCTTCAACTAATTCTCCTTGAGCTGAAAGTACACTAAGCTGCACATCGTCAACCGTAATTAAGGCATCATTAAACTGAATTCTTGGCTCAGTACCTAAATGTAAAAATTGACTACTAGGTTTCCCTGCATAAATAAAAGCAGTTCTATCTTTCTTAAGCTTTTCTACTTGATCTGCGCTTGGTAAGATATTCTCTATCATTAAACTACTATCGCGCATTACAGTTGCTACCATAAAAAAGAAAAGTAACATAAATACAATATCAGGTAAGGATGCCGTTGAAATCGCTGGCAATTCACTTTTTCCTCCTTTTTTAAACTTTGACATAATTATTACTTTTAGTTTTTATCTGGTTCTGCTTCAGACAATATCATAGGGAAAAGTTCTTTTATAGTCGTTATACGACCATTAAGAATTGTATCCTTACTAAATTGATTCTTTTCCTTTTCTTCTAACATTGCAGTATACACTTTTTCAGAATTCGGGTAAAACTTTTTATATAAACGTTTTGCCTCCCGCTCCCTTAAAATGTTATAGGCTGCAACTAGTTCGTTCTGAACATCCATATATTGCTCATACGAGGTCTCCCTATCGTGCTTCATTGAGATAATTGCTTTGTCTGGGTGATCTGAAGATGCTTCGTCTCTATTACCCTTACAATAATCACAACTCTCACCAGCTGCATTAGTACCACCACCATTATCTAAAAAATCTATCGCTGCTTGCCTTAAATCTTTAACTTCCATTTGCTCATCTTCCACGAGTAATTGGTTGTTACGATTTATTAGTACAGTAAATAAATTCTTTTGCTTAATAATTGGCGGCTCAACTTCTGTATCGTCGATAGGTGGCAAACTCCTTAATAATCCTTTATCCTTTTCTATAGTAGTAGTTACTAAGAAGAAAATAAGTAATAAGAAGGCAATGTCAGCCATTGAACCTGCATTTACTTCTGGTGCCGATCTTTTTGCCATATTTAATTATTTACTAATTATTTTTTTAACTCCTGAGAATATCATTGCGACTGCCGCAACAATAATTAAAATATAAAATGCAGTTAAACCTGCACCTACCATATGCGACTGTGCTTCAGTAGCTATTCCGTCTTGTAGTTTGTACTCTCGTGTATCACCACCAGAAGCTATGTAAGAAATAATTAATACTGCTGCAAATGCGCCGATACCTATCAAGGTATTTTTAAGACCAGATGTATTTGTGAATAGATTTTTTAAAACAAAAACCACCACAAATAATAAAACCAGTCCCAATATTACATAGGCGATAATCGCTATTGGATCAACAATAGCAGTATCACCTGCTAGTGCCGCTGCCTTAATTTCTTCATCGCCCTCTGCTATTATTCTTCCAAGAAAAACAATACCAAGTACGCTAAGAACTAAAGCTACTATTTTTAAAATTTTGTGTAACATAATTTATGTGGTCTTTTTTTATTTTTTGTGTTTTACTAACATATCCATCAATGTAATTGATGCATCTTCCATATCGTTTACAATACTATCGATTTTAGCAATAATATAATTGTAAAAAATCTGTAAAATAATTGCTACGATAAGACCAAATACTGTTGTTAAAAGTGCCACTTTAATACCACCTGCTACTAAAGAAGGTTGCATATCACCAGCTGCTTCAATTTTATCAAAGGCCTGAATCATACCTATTACCGTCCCCATGAAACCAAGCATTGGTGCTAAAGCTATAAATAAAGAGATCCAAGATACATTCTTTTCTAACTGACCCATTTGTACTCCACCATATGCCACAACTGCTTTTTCTGCTGCATCAAGATCTTCATTTGCACGGTCTAATCCTTGGTAGAATATAGAAGCAACAGGACCTTTTGTATTTCTACAAACTTCCTTAGCAGCTTCAATACCACCTGAATTTAATGCATCCTCAACGTTTTGTGTTAATTTTTTTGAATTTGTTGTTGAAAGGTTTAAAAAGATAATTCTCTCAATAGCAATTGCTAACCCAAGAATTAAACATAATAATACAATACCCATAAAGCCTGGACCACCTTCAATAAAACGCTTTTTTAGTTCTTGATGGAAACCCAAATCTTCTGCAGGTGCATCATCTTGAGTTAAGGTTGTTACAGTTGCTGTTGTAGTTGCTAAAGTTGTTGCGTTAGCGTTAACAGTTCCGATAGCCATTAAACATGTTATGGCAAGGATAGAAAATAATCTTTTCATTGTTCTGAATCTTAATTTTATTAGTTAAAGTGTTAAAGATAAAAAAAATAATGTAACTATCACGTAAAATCTAAGCAGAGAGGAAGGGATTCGAACCCTCGATACCCTTTTGGAGTATACACACTTTCCAGGCGTGCGCCTTCGACCACTCGGCCACCTCTCTGTAAATTTTATTTCAAAATTACAGATGACCAAATAACGAAAAAAACTTCAAACACTAAAATTTGAGCCGTTAATTTTAAGTCAATTCGCCTCTTAATGGCTTTTCATAATAAAATGGGAACTTATCTCTTGCTATTTTATAACCTAATAAGTACATCAATTTAGCAACTGCTGCTTCAGTTGTAATATCCTTACCAGAAATCACACCGATGTTTTTTAACTGAGAACTTGTTTCATACTGCCCCATAATCACACTTCCACCAGAACACTGTGTTACATTAATAATGTACAAACCTTTATTAATAGCCTCTTTTAATAATTCTACAAACCAGTTTTCTGTTGTTGCATTACCCGAACCATAAGTTTCAATAATCAGACCTTTTAAATTATTGGTGTTTATTACAGCTTCAATTAAAGGCTTAGAAATACCTGGGAATAATTTTAAAATACCAATATTAGTGTCCATAGCTGTTCTTACTATGAGCTTTTCTTTTATAGTTTCCTTTTTTAAATACTCCTTATTCACTTTTAAATGTACTCCAGATTCTGCTAAATTGGGATAATTTGGAGAATCAAAAGCTTCAAAATGTTCTGCATTTATCTTTGTAGTCCTATTGCCACGATATAACTTATATTCAAAATATAAACCAACCTCTCTTATTATCGGTATTCCATTCTCATGCAAAGAAGCCACTTGTATAGACGTAATTAAATTTTCTTTTGCATCTGTACGTAAATCTCCTATTGGTAATTGAGATCCAGTAAAAATGACTGGTTTATCTAAATTCTCTAACATAAAGCTAAGTGCTGAAGCAGAATAACTCATGGTATCACTTCCGTGTAAAACTACGAAACCATCAAACTTGTTATAATTAACTTCAATGAGGTTTGCTATTAACTCCCAATATTTAGGGTTTATATTTGATGAGTCTATAGGTATGTCAAATGAAACTGTCTCTATATTACAATCTAATAATCGAAGTTCAGGAATTTTATCTAAAAGACTATCAAAATCGAAAGCTCTTAAAATACCTGTATGAGGATCTTTGGTCATACCAATAGTACCACCTGAATAAATAAGTAAAATATTCGCTTTATACATATCTAAATTCCGAAAATTGATTTTGAGTTTTCAGTTGTTATAAGAGCAACTTCTTCTTCGCTCATTTTATAAAGTTCAGCTAATTTTTCTAACACCTTATTAATATACGAACTTTCATTACGTTTACCTCTGTGTGGTTTTGGCGCTAAATAAGGTGAATCTGTTTCTAAAACTATGTGTTTTAAATCTATTTGATGTATAAATTGATCTATCTTCCCATTCTTAAAGGTAACAACACCACCAATTCCTAATTTCATATTATATGATATTGCTTTATTTGCTTGCTCTAAATTCCCTGTAAAGCAATGAAAAATTCCATATAAATCATCTGATTTTTCTTCTTCTAAAACTTCAAAAATTTCGTCAAAAGCTTCTCTACAATGAATAACTATTGGTAATTTATAATTCTTGGCCAATTTGATTTGATGTCTAAATGCCTTTATCTGAATATCTAAAGTACTTTTGTCCCAATACAAATCGATACCTATTTCACCAACAGCGTAAAAGTTTCGTTTTGCTAACATCTCTTCAACATGTGCTAATTCATCTTTATAATTAGCTTTAACATGTGTTGGATGTAGACCCATCATTAAGTAGATGTTTTCTGGGAAATCATTTTCAAGTTTTAACATAGATTCTGTGTAGGTAGAATCTATTGCAGGAATAAAAAAACGCTCAACCTTTGCGTCAATAGCTCTTTGTATCATTTCTGATCTATCTCCATCAAACGCCTCACTATATAAATGTGTATGTGTATCAGTAATTATCATCTCACAAAAGTAATTGTTTAGCACAGTATCTGTTTACTATATTTACACAAAATATGTTTATGGAAACACTAAAGGACTTTCTCATTAAAAGAGGATATTCTAAGATAAAGCTAAAACTAACAAAAACCAATCACTTTGAAATTAAGGCTACTATTAATAATATCAAAGGGAGTTTTATTTTAGACACAGGGGCATCTAGCAGTTGTGTTGGATTTGAAGCTATTGAAAGGTTTAATTTAAAAGTTAAAGACTCTGAAATTAAAGCGGTTGGCGCTGGTGCTTCAAACATGTTAACACAGATTTCGCGCTCAAATGAATTGAAAATTGGAAAATGGAAAAAAAGTCGTGTTGCTTTAATCTTATTTAATCTTTCTCACGTTAATAATGGATTAAAAAATCATAATGCAGAACCAGTTGATGGCATCATTGGTGCAGATATATTAAAAAAAGGTAAGGCTGTAATTGATTATGAAAAAAAATATATCTACTTAAAGTCTAAAGAAATATAATAAAATCTATATTCTTAGTATATTCACAATACTAGAATTAATAGCAAAATGAATCCTACCTTAATAATTGCGGATGACCATCCCTTAGTACTTAGAGGTCTCCAAGAGTTTTTAAACGAAAAAAACTATAACGTTATCGCCAGTGCTAAAAATGGAAAAGAGGCATTAGCTTTAATAAAGGCACATGTACCAGACGTTGCAATTTTAGATATTAAAATGCCATTCTATACTGGTTTGCAAATTGCAGAAAAATGCAAAGAGGCTCATCTAAAAACCAAAATAGTTCTTATAACTTTTGAAAAAGATGAAGAAATATATAGGCAAGCTAAGGCTATCGGTGTTTATGGTTATGTCTTAAAGGAATTTGCTTTAGATGAAATAGAAAACTGCTTAGGATACGTTTTAGAAGGTAAATCTTATTTTAGTCCCGAATTATTAAATTTTATAGAAGTTAAAGAAAAACCAAAATACATAGAGTTACTTACCAAGCACGAAATGAAAATTGTTAACCTCATTGCAGATAATAAAACTGGTGTAGAAATAGCTGAAATACTCTCTATATCACCGCGAACAGTGGAAAAACATAAAAGTAATATTATTAAAAAACTTCAGCTAGAACGAAAGCAAAATAGCCTATTAATATGGGTAAAAGAGAATTCTAATTTTATTAACTTATGATAATAAATGAAATATACGTAAAGTTACGTATATATTCAATCGATTTATTTCAGATATTTACACTGTTATTAATTAAGGGTTAATAACGAGCTATTAATTAGTTCTTAGGGGATTATTAAAGCCTCGGACTTGTGTCCGAGGCTTTTTCATTGAAAAAAAATAAAAAATACGTAATGTTACGTATAGTATGTCTTTATAATTATTAAGAACTTTACATTGCTATTAATCAATGCCTCAAGTTAAATTCTTATAAACTCTGAATTAACTTATGATTCAGAGTTTTAACTTTTAAAAAATAGTTCAAATGCAAACGATAAAAGATAATTCAGAAAAAAAAGATAAACTCTTTATGGTACTCTTAGTTGTTAGCTCGATAGTTGTTATATCAGCTAATATAGCAGTAAATTTTTTTAGTTAATTTTAGTTAGTTACCCTCTTAATTCTAAGGAGAAAAAAAGCGCAATTACTTAAGATTGCGCTTTTTTGATTATTATTATAATGACTTTAATTACATTTCTAAAGCCTTTTTAACTTCATTATTCATTAATAATTCTTCAGGGTTTTCTAAAGCTTCTTTAATTGCTACTAAGAAACCTACAGACTCTTTACCATCAATAATCCTGTGATCGTAAGACAATGCCACGTACATCATTGGATGAATTTCAACTTTGCCATCTACCGCAATTGGACGCTGAATTATGTTATGCATTCCCAAAATTCCGCTTTGTGGTGGGTTAATAATTGGTGTTGATAACATACTACCAAATACACCTCCATTTGTAATAGTAAAGGTACCTCCTGTCATTTCATCTACAGTAATTTCGCCTTCTCTAGCTCTAATTGCTAGACGTTTCACTTCAGATTCAATACCTCTAAAAGATAAGTTTTCAGCATTTCTAATTACAGGAACCATCAAACCTTTTGGTCCTGATACGGCTATGCTAATATCTACAAAATCGTATGTTAGCATTTCTTTACCATCTATCATAGAATTAACAGCAGGATACATTTTTAATGCTCTTACAACAGCCAATGAGAAGAAACTCATAAAACCAAGACTTACGCCATGCTTAGCTTTAAAGTCTTCCTTATATTGCTTACGCAATTCAAAAATCGGTGTCATATTAACTTCATTAAATGTAGTTAACATAGCGGTTGTATTCTTTGCTTCAACTAAACGTTCTGCAACTTTACGACGTAACATAGACATTTTACTGCGAGATGTTCCTCTATTTCCTCCAGTCGGAGTTCCCATTGAAGGCACAGCATTTGTTGCGTCATTCTTTGTAATTCTTCCGTCTTTTCCAGAACCAGTTACTGAGTTTGAATCTATTCCTTTCTCATCTAAAATTTTCTTTGCTGCTGGACTTGGAGTGCCTGTTGCATATGTTTTTGATTCAGATGATGCTGGTTTTTCTGCCTCTTTTTTAGGAGCTGTGTCCTTCTTTTCTTCCTTTGGTGAAGAATCAGAACTACCCTCAGGTTTTTCTGCACTTGTATCAATTAAACAGACTACTGCTCCAACAACTACAGGATCGCCTTCTTCATATCTATTTCCGTCAGCATCAGCTAAGGTAATTATTCCACTAGCTTCCGCAGGTAATTCTAATGTTGCTTTATCACTATCTACTTCTGCAATAGCCTGGTCTTTCTCAACATAATCTCCATCTTCTACTAACCATTCTGCTATTTCTACCTCAGTAATCGATTCGCCTGGTGAAGGCACTTTCATTTCTAAAATCATGGGCTTTGTTTATTTAAGCTCTAATTTGAGTTGTATTAATTCTTTTATCTCTGGTTGTTTTTGCTTTTATCAAAAACATAATCTATAATTTCTTTATGCCTAATTTTTGAACGTACAGAACTACCGGCTGCAGGTGCACCATAAGGTCTTCTACTTGCTGCCCTCCATCCTCTCGATTCATCTAAATGCATTAGCATATGACTGTAGGCTCCCATATTCCTTGGCTCTTCTTGTGCCCAAACAATATCGTCTGCATTTTTATACTTTTTTATAACCTCACGCATAGCTTCTGCAGGAAGTGGAAATAGCTGCTCTACTCTAAC
The DNA here is from genome assembly GCF_046545555.1 of Winogradskyella sp. PE311. Lineage (NCBI taxonomy): Bacteria > Pseudomonadati > Bacteroidota > Flavobacteriia > Flavobacteriales > Flavobacteriaceae > Winogradskyella > Winogradskyella sp. PE311. The sequence goes on from NZ_JBHZTH010000001.1 coordinate 117,678, forward strand.
AAGTGCTATATCGTCCCTCCCTAAATTTTCTTGTTCTTCAAGTAAATCATAATAAAATTTACCTGTTACAAAAACTAGAGTTTTTACTTTGTTAACCTTAGCAGTTTCGTCATCTATTAACATTTTAAAACTTCCGGTTGTAAATTCCTCTACGGTTGATATTACTTTTGGATGACGTAACAAACTTTTTGGCGTAAACACAATTAATGGTTTTCTAAAATTCGCTTTCATTTGTTTACGCAACAAATGAAACATATTTGATGGTGTTGTACAATCTGCAATAAACATATTGTCTTTGGCACACATTTGCAAATAACGCTCCATACGACCAGAAGAGTGCTCTGCACCTTGTCCTTCATAACCATGTGGTAATAGCATAACTAGTCCGTTCTGTGTTTTCCACTTATCCTCACCAGAAGATATATATTGGTCAATCATTATTTGAGCTCCATTACTAAAATCACCAAATTGAGCTTCCCAAATAGTTAAAGTATTCGGACTTGCCATGGCATAACCGTAGTCAAATCCTACTACGCCATATTCTGATAATAATGAATTATATATATTAAATTGTCCTTGATCTTTAGATAACTTTTTAAGTAAAATAATTTCTTCTTCACTGTCCTCTACCTTGACTACAGCATGTCTGTGTGAAAATGTACCACGCTCAACATCTTGTCCAGAAATTCTAACATTAAAACCTTCCGTTAAGAGAGAGCCATATGCTAAATGCTCTGCCATTGCCCAATCTAATCGATTTTCATCAAACATAGTTTGGCGCGATTCTATCAGCCTTTGTATTTTTCTAATGAATTTTTTATCTGCAGGTAAATTAGATATGATTTTCGTTATACTTTTAAGAACATCTTTTGAAACCGTTGTATCTACCTGTTCCATCATTCCCTTTTCAGTGGCACGAGGAAGACCTTTCCACTCCTCTTGCATAAATGCAGTAATCTCTGTTTTATCTTCTTTACGCGAGTCTTCGAGCTTTTCTTCTAATTGCTCCTTATACTTTGATTCTATATGCTTTACGTACCCTTCCTCAATTACCCCTTCATCTAGTAAACGCTGAGCATATATATCTCTAGGATTTTTCTGTTTCGAAATAGCCTTATATAATAGTGGCTGTGTAAACTTAGGTTCATCACCTTCATTATGCCCATATTTTCGATAGCCTAACAAATCTATAAACACATCGCGTTTAAATTTCATTCTAAAATGCAAAGCAAAAAGCGCTGCATGTACCACTGCTTCAGCGTCATCTGCATTAACATGTAACACTGGTGATAACGTTACCTTAGCAACATCAGTACAATAAGTACTAGAGCGACCATCTAAATAATTTGTTGTAAAGCCAATCTGATTATTTACAACAATGTGAATTGTACCATTTGTTTTATAACCATCTAACTGTGCCATCTGCACAATTTCATAGACTAAACCTTGGCCGGCTATGGCAGCATCCCCGTGAACTACTATAGGCAGTACTTGAGACGCATCTGTAATCTCAGCCTTATCTTGTTTTGCTCTTGTAATACCTTGTACTACTGCGCCAACAGTTTCTAAGTGAGAAGGATTAGGTGCAATATTTAAATTTATTTTTTTATTGTTATATGTTTCACGATTACTTGTCCAACCTAAGTGATATTTTACATCGCCATCGAACACTTTTTCTTCATAATCCTTACCATCAAACTCACTAAAAATATCTTTTGCAGATTTACCAAAAATATTGGTCAAGGTACTTAGACGTCCTCTGTGAGCCATTCCCATTACAAATTCCTTGACTCCTTCATCTGCCGCTCTTTCAATTATAGCATCTACAGCAGGTATTAAAGATTCATTCCCTTCTAAAGAAAAACGTTTTTGACCAACATATTTTGTGTGCAAAAATGATTCAAAAGAGACAGCCTGATTTAATTTTTTTAGAATATATTTTTTCTCGTCGGCAGTAAAAATTGTATGATTATCATTACTGTTTAATTTATTCTGAATCCATTGAATTTCCTCAGGTTTACGGATATACATATACTCAACACCAATAGAATCGCAATAAATATGTTCTAAATGGTCTATTATATTTTGAAGCGTAGCAGACTTTAACCCTAATACTTCTCCTGCAGAAAATTTGGTGGTTAAATCACTTTGAGATAATCCAAAGTTCTCTATTTCTAAAGTTGGCGCATACTTTCTCCTAGCTCTTACAGGATTTGTTTTTGTAAATAAATGTCCTCTGCTTCTATAACCATCTATAAGATTGAGAACACGGAATTCTTTTTCTAATTGCTCGGGAATTTGACTCGAAACACCATCAATAATTTCGCCATCCATTCCGTAGTTTTCAGAACCAAAATCGTAACCTTGAAAAAAGGCACGCCAACTTGGCTCTACAGAATCCGGATTTTTTAAGTATTGATCGTATAAATCAGCAAAATATGCTGTATGTGCTGCGTTGAGAAAGGAATATTTATCCATTATTTTTTATGAGACGTTGGCGTTTCAACAAAATTTATTCAAAAATACAACTTTTGCGAGATATAGTAACAGTTTTGTTATATTTATAACAATTAGAAAATTAAGAATTATTAAGATGATAAATTTAATGACATTTTGTTTTAAAAAAATGATAATAACTCTCGGTTTCGTTAGTTTTTTTGCACTCTCTGTATTTTCACAAGACACAAATAATAGCTTTTGGAATAGGGTGCAATTTGGAGGTGGTGTTGGCTTAAATTTTGGTGATGGGTTTTTTAGTGGTGCACTTGCTCCCGCTGCTTTATATAGACATAACACATATGTGTCAACAGGTGTTGGACTTAACTTCCAGTATAGCTCCCAAAAAGATGTTTTTAAATCTACCGTATTAGGAGGTAGTATTATTGGGTTATTTAATCCTTACCAACAATTACAAATATCTACTGAGTTTGAGCAACTTTATGTTATCAGAGATTTTGATGATCAATTTGTAGCTAATGTTGATGATAGTTATTGGTATCCTGCCTTATTTTTAGGCGCCGGTTATCGCAGTGGAAATGTAACTTTTGGAATCCGATATGATGTGCTTTATGATGAGACTAAAAGTATACAGAACCAAGCATGGATGCCTTTTGTTCGCTTTTGGTTTTAAGAATATTTTGCTTTGTACCACACCTTTTGCCACTCGCGTTGTAAGATTAAAAAAGTAACTTCTTCAGAAAATTGATTCGTATTATTTTCATTTAACATGCTTAATTTTAATTCAGAAACATCAACGAGATACAAGAAATTTAAATACTCAGTAAATTTATTTTGAATAAGGTTGAAAACAGTTTCTCTAAGCATAAATTTTAAACTTGTTGGAGGCGTCTCAACATCGAATTCCAAGTCTATATTAGCGAGTAATAGGTCTTTATTCAACTGAATAATTAGCTTCTCATAAAGATTTAAAGTCTCTGCCTCAACTATTAAACTTTCAAAATTGAGAGGTAACGACATTATACTCGTCTGGTCATTAATTGCTCCCCAAATAGTTTTAATACATGTTTCTTCTCATCAGAAATATGTAATTGCTCTAAAACTTTGAATGCTTTATCTGTATACTGTTTTACAGCATTTTTCGTGGCTTCTGATGCTCCCGATTTATTAAAAAGTAATTTAACAGACTCCACTTTCTTATCAGACTCAATAGAATTGTCGTTTATAAAACTTACCAAACTTGATTGAATTTCAGAGGAACCCAACTCTAGAGTTTTTAAATACAAATAGGTCTTTTTATTTTCTAAAATATCACCACCGACTTGCTTACCAAAAGTTTCAGGATTGCCAAAAGCATCTAAATAATCATCTTGTAATTGAAATGCAATACCTAAGTAGCGACCAAAATCATAAATTGCACTCTGATCTTTTTCAGAAGCCTTAGCCACAATTGCACCCATTTTCATGGCGGCACCAACTAAAACGGCAGTTTTATACTCAATCATAGTAAGGTATTCGTCGATGGCAACGTCATCTCTTGACTCAAAATCAATATCATATTGTTGACCTTCGCATACCTCTAATGCAGTTTTACTGAACAATTTTGCCAAAGCTCGAAAGGTTTCAGAATCATAGTTCTCAAATAATTGATAAGCCAAAATCAACATGGCATCGCCTGAGAGAATTCCTGTATTTAAATCCCATTTTTTATGAACTGTTGCTTTACCTCTGCGCAATGGCGCTTCATCCATAATATCATCATGAACTAAAGAAAAATTGTGAAAAACCTCAACCGATAGACTTGCATCCATAGCTTTTATTGCATCGCTGCCAAAGATTTCACATGTCATTAAAGTAAGGACAGGTCTCAACCGCTTCCCGCCCAACTTTAAAATATAATTTATAGGCTCATATAAATTTTTAGGTTCTCTATTTACTGCAAAATCTTCTAAGTATTGGATAAAAGACTTTTGATACGCTTCAATGTTTTGCATACTACAAAAATAACGTTTTCGTCCTATTTTAAACTAATGTTAAGTATGTTAAAAAATTATTAAAACTTTGGAAACTTTTTTTGTTTTTAAAGTTTCCGTGATTAAATTTGCAAACTAATTATGAGACAGGAAATTATATATAAGTCAACAGAGCTTTTTTTAAATCTTGGGTTTAAGAGTGTAACAATGGATGACATTGCTAGCGAAATGGGCATATCTAAGAAAACCATTTATGTGCATTTTCCCAATAAAACAAAATTAGTAGAAGGTACTACTATGCATTTATTTGAGTTGATATCTCATGGAATCGATTGTATCTGCCAACTTAATAAGAATCCGATAGAGGAATTATTTGATATTAAGCGTTTTGTAATGGAGCACTTAAAAGATGAGAAATCTTCACCTCAATTTCAGCTTAAAAAGTATTATCCAAAAATATATGCCACATTAAAGCAAAAACAATTTGAAGTTATGCACGAATGTGTAAATGAAAACTTAAAGCGCGGAATCGATCAAAAATTATATAGAACAACAATAAACGTAGAATTTATCACTCGCATATATTTTAATTCGATGCTAGCAATAAAAGACACAGACTTATTTCCTTTAAAAATATTCTCAATGAATATGTTATTAGAAAATTATTTAGAATACCATTTAAGGGGGATATGTACCAATAAAGGGGTAGAAATATTAAATCAATTTATAACAAAAAATCAATCATAAAACATAATGAAAAACCTATCAATTTTCATTTTTCTAATGTGCTTTAGTTTTGGCTTTGGTCAAAACGCTACGACTAGTCTTAGCCTGCAAGAGGCCATTGACTTTGCATTAGAAAATAATAGACAAGCTATTAACGCAGCGCGAGATATCGATGCAGCAAAACAGCAAAAATGGGAAACCACAGCATCAGGTTTACCTCAATTGAGCGCCAATGTAGATTATCAAAATTTCTTAAAACAACAAGTGTCGGTTATTCCCGCTGAGTTTTTTGGTGGTAATCAAGGTGAATTTGCAGAGGTAGTATTTGGGACAAAACAAAGTGTAAACGCCTTTGCAACTTTAAATCAAAAAATATTTGATGGCTCTTATCTCGTCGGTCTTCAATCTGCAAAAGTATTTTTAGAAATTTCTGAAAACGCCAAAATCAAAACAGACTTAGAGGTTAGAAAAGCTGTAATAGATGCCTATGGCAATGTATTATTAGCAAAAGAGAGTGTATCAATTTTTGAGAGAAATATAGAGGTGCTTGAAAAAAATCTCTACGAAACAAGAAAAATTTATGAAAACGGTTTAGAGGAAGAAGAGAGTGTAGAACAACTTCAGATTACATTATCAGGCGTTAAAAGTAATCTAAATAATGTGAAGCGTTTAGAAACCTTAGCTTATCAAATGCTAAATATTACCTTAGGATTAGATATTTATGATACAACAAATCTTTCTGATACATTAGAAACTTTAACGGAACAAAACATTTCTTTATCTCTTTTAGAAGCGGATGAGAATCCGGGAAATACAATAGATTATTTAATTGCTCAGAATGACACAAAATCAAAAGAACTTTTAGTTAAGTTAGAAAAAAGCAAAGCTCTTCCTACATTAAACGCATTTATCAATGGTGGCTACTCAGCTTTTAGCGATGAATTTACATTTACCAATAGCAACCAAGATTGGTTTGGGTCTTCATTACTTGGTCTTAATCTTAGTATTCCTATATTTAGTTCTGGAATGAGAAATTCTGCTACGCAACGTGCAAAAATAGATCTTGAAAAATCGCAAACGGATTTATTAGAAACCGAACAAAGAATTAAACTTCAAATAGCATCTGCAAAAAGCAACTATCAATTTGCTATTGAGGATTATGAAAATAAAAAAGAAAATTTAGAACTAGCAGAACGTATCGAATCCAAAAACCAAACTAAATTTTTTGAAGGTATAGGTTCTAGTTTTGATCTGAGACAAGCACAAACCCAACTTTATAGCGCTCAACAAGAATTACTGCAGTCTATGTTAGATGTTATTAATTCTAAAGCTGAATTAGAAACCGTTTTAAACTCACCAACCAATAATTAAATCACACAATCATGAAACACATATATAAAATACTCTTAATCACTTTAATTATTTCTTCTTGCTCAGAAGGTAAAAAAAACTCAGTCGAAAATATTCTAGAAAATGGTGATCTTAAAACTATAAGAGAAAAAAGAGGTGCATTAGTTAATGAGCAGCAAGCTCTTAACGACCAAATAAAACGCTTAGACGAAAAGATAAAAAAATTAGATACAACTAAGAATATACCTCTAATAACAACATTTAAAACAAAACCTGAAATTTTTAATCACGTCTTAGAGCTTCAAGGAAATGTAACAACAAAAAACCTTTTAACTATTACACCAGAATTCAATGGTATTTTAACCAATGTCTATGTTAAAGAAGGTCAAAAAGTAAGCAAAGGACAGACTCTTGCCCGTATTGATGATGGTGGTTTGAGTCAGCAAGTGGCCCAATTAAAAATTCAAACCGATTTAGCAAAGACTACTTTTGAGCGCCAAAAACGACTTTGGGATCAAAGTATAGGTAGTGAAATACAATATCTACAAGCAAAATCAACTTACGAATCTCAAAAAGAAGCTGTAAATCGACTACAGCAACAAATTGCAAAAACAGTTGTAAGAGCACCGTTTTCTGGCACTATAGATGATGTTATTACCGAAAAAGGTAGTGTTGTAGGTGCAGGTCAAACTGCATTAATGAGAATTGTTAACCTTAATGAAATGTATATAGAAACTGAAGTGCCAGAGAGCTATGTTTCTAATGTTATTGCTGGTAAAAATGTAGAAGTAAGTATACCCGTTTTAGGTAAAACAATAGAAACAGAAATTCGACAAGCAAGTGATTTTATAAATCCAGCTAATCGAACATTTAAGGTTGAAATTGAAGTACCTAATAAAGACAAAACGATTAAACCAAATCTAACTGCCCGATTAAAGATTAATGACTACACAAATAACAATGCAATTTTAATTCCGCAAAGTGTTTTATCTGAAAATGCAAATGGAGAACAATATGTATATGTAGTTAATAACAAAGGTAATGACGGCATCGGTACTGCAAAACGCGTTATTGTAAAAACAGGCAGAACTCAAGGAGACAATATTGAGATTTTAAAAGGTTTGGTAGATGGTGCTGAAATTATAAAGGAAGGAGCCAGAAGCGTTAGAGATGGTCAATCTGTAGAAGTTATAAATTATAAAGAAGAAGACAATGGATAGCAAGAAGAAAAAAAGTATCGATAAGGAGTTTGGTCTATCGTCTTGGGCTATAAACAACAAAACAACAATGTATGTGCTCATTGCTGTCTTTTTCTATCTAGGAATTACAGCCTTTTTTAGTATGCCAAGAGAAAACTTTCCTGAGGTTAATGAGACTAAAATTTATGTGAGTACGGTATACCCTGGTAATACTGCTGAGGATATCGAAAAGTTAATAACAGATCCACTTGAGGATAAACTAAAAACAGTAAGTAATGTTGTAGAAATCACATCTACCTCTCAAGAAGATTACGCAATGCTGATCGTAGAATTTGATGAAAATATTTCTGTAGATAAAGCAAAGCAAAAGGTAAAAGACGAGATTGATTCTGAAACAGCTGGTGAAGATTGGCCAACATTTAATGGTGCTAAAGTAGAACCAGATGTATTTGAATTGAGTTTATCTGAAGAGATGCCTATCTTAAATATTAATATTTCTGGTGACTATCCTATTGAAAAATTAAAAGATTATGCAGAATACCTTCAAGATGAAATTGAAGATCTTCCTGAAATTAAAAAAGCTGACATACGAGGAGCACAAGAAAAAGAGGTTGAAGTTGCTGTAGATATTTATAAAATGATGGCTGCAAAAGTAACCTTTAATGATATTCTTGGCGCTATTGCAAATGGAAACGTAACTCAATCTGCAGGGAATTTAAAAGCCAGTGGCCAACGTCGTACGATAAGAATTATTGGAGAAATTGACAACCCTTCTGAATTAGAAAATTTTGTCGTTAAAGCGGAAAAAGGAAATGCTATTTACCTTAAAGATGTCGCAACAATAGATTTTAAAGAAGAAGACAAAACGACGTTTGCTAGAAAATCTGGTAACCCTGTTGTAATGCTAGATGTTAAAAAACGTGCTGGCAAAAATATGGTTGCGGCAGCCGAACAAATTCAGGTCATTGTAAAAAACGCAAATGAGAATATTTTCCCTAAAGATTTAGAAGTAACAATTACGAATGATCAATCAGAAAAAACTATTGGACAGGTCGATGATTTAGTTAATAATATCATTTTCGGAGTTATTCTAGTAGTTACTGTATTAATGTTCTTCCTAGGATTTAAAAATGCCCTATTTGTAGGTTTCGCTATACCTATGTCCATGTTTATGTCTTTAATGATTTTAAATATTATTGGCTATAGTCTTAATACAATGGTTCTTTTTGGACTAATTATGGGGCTTGGTATGTTAGTAGATAATGGAATTGTGGTGGTAGAGAATGTTTACCGTTTGATGGAGAAAGAAGGCATGAGCAGAATTGAAGCCGCAAAAAAGGGTATTGGTGAAATCGCCTTCCCTATAATTATTTCTACCGCGACTACAGTAGCAGCATTTGTACCATTAGCATTATGGCCAGGTATTATGGGTGAATTTATGAAGATATTACCTATCACATTAGCAACAGTATTAGGATCGTCATTGTTTGTTGCCATATTCTTTAATTCAGTTTTAGTATCTCAATTCATGAAAATTGACGATAAAGAAATGCCTCTTAATCAAATTATAAAAACTACCAGTATTGTCGCTGGTATTGGAATTCTTATCTTAATTTTTGGTGGCACTTATCGCGGTCTAGGGACTGTTATGATTTTTACAGCTCTTATGCTTTGGGCTTATCGTTTCTTCTTAAGAAAATGGGCTAATAATTTTCAAACCAAATCATTAGTAAAATTAGAAAATTGGTACGAACGTATGTTGAGTGGAGCCTTATCTAAAAAGCGTCCTTACATTTTGAGTATCGGTACATTTTTATTATTAATTGCATCCTTTATGGCATTTGGTGGTTCGTTGGCAACACAGCGCACAAAGGTGGAATTTTTTCCAGATAATAAGCCTAACCAAATTATAGTCTACATTGAATATCCTGAAGGTACAGCTATAGAAAAAACAAACGCCATCACTAAGCAAATCGAATCTAGAGTTTATGATGTAGTTAATGAAAGTCAATTCATAGAAGATGGTAGAAATTTCCTAGTAGAAAGTGCAGTATCTCAAGTGGGTGAAGGTGCTGGAAATCCTCAAACAGATGGTGGCTCTTCTGCTGGAATGCCCCATAAAGCTAAAATCACAGCTTCAATGCGAGAGTATAAATATCGTCGTGGTGAAGATAGCGAACTACTAAGACAAAAAGTACAAGAAGCATTGGTTGGTATCTATCCAGGTGTTTTAATCTCAGTTGAAAAGGATGCTAATGGACCACCAGCTGGTGCACCTATTAATATTGAAATTGAAGGTAACGACTACAATGATTTAATTGCTACAGCAGAACAAATGCGCGAGTTTATTAATGGTAGAAATATTCCTGGAATTGACGAGCTTAAAATTGATGTAAACAAAGATAAACCTACAATGCAAGTTGAGATTGATAGGGAGAAATCTGGGGAGTTAGGTATCAGTGCAAAACAAATCGGTGACCAACTACGTAATTCTATCTTTGGTTCAAAAGCAGGTATATATAAACAAGATGGTGATGATTACGATATCTACGTAAGATTTAATGAGAATCTTAGGTATAACACAAGTGCTTTATTCAATCAAAATATAACCTTTAGAGATAACACTGGTCAGATAAAAGAAATCCCTTTATCTGCCGTTGCAAAACAGAAAAATAATTCTGGTTTTAGTGCAATAAAGCACAAAGATTCTAAACGTGTTGTAACTGTTTATTCTGCACTAGCACCAGGTTATACAGATGCTGGTGCCATTGTAACTCAAATTCAGAATGAAATGAAAAGTTACGAAGGTTTACCTGCAGATATTAAAATTGATTACACTGGACAGATTGAAGAGCAAAATAAGCAAATGGCTTTTTTAATGGGAGCCTTTTTTACAGGGTTAGGACTGATTTTCTTTATTCTTATATTCCAGTTTAACTCAGTATCCAAACCAACCATTATAATGTTGGCTATATTTTTAAGTTTAATTGGTGTATTTGGCGGTATTGTAATTACAGGAAGCGCTTTTGTAATTATGATGACTATGGTTGGGATTATATCATTAGCCGGTATCGTTGTAAATAATGGAGTTGTACTTTTAGATTACGCGCAGTTATTAATCGATAGAAAAAAGAATGACTTAGGTCTAGAAAAAGAAGATTACCTTTCTAAAGAAGATTTGTTTGATAGTATCGTAATGGCTGGTAAAGCACGTTTAAGGCCTGTATTATTAACAGCAATAACGACCATACTTGGATTGATTCCTTTAGCAATTGGTTTAAACATTAATTTCTTTACACTATTTTCAGAATTTAATCCTAATATATACATGGGTGGCGACAATGTTGTGTTTTGGGGACCTCTAGCATGGACTGTTATTTACGGATTACTTATAGCAACATTCTTAACATTAATAGTTGTACCTATATTATTCTTTCTAAGTATGAGACTAAAAATGTGGTTTAACAAATCTAAAATATCTGATTCTGAGGAATTGGTTACCCAAGAAGTATTTAATATGGATAAGCGCTTGGACGAAAGCGCAATTTAAAAATCACTTGTTTTATAATAAAGTAAAAGCCTTTGAAAACATAAAAGGTTTGATTAATAGCGAGAAAAGCCTCAACAATTGTTGAGGCTTTTTATGTGTTTATACTATAAGTTGATTAAATTTGCACGATTAAATTTTCATTATGTATAGAAGTCATAGCTGTGGTGAATTAAGAGCCACTCATAACAATACAGAAGTCACGCTTTCTGGTTGGGTGCAAGGGATAAGGGATAAAGGATTTATGATTTATGTAGACTTAAGAGATCGTTATGGCATCACGCAACTCTACTTCGATGAAGAACGTTCCGCCAAAACCTTAATGGATCGAGCATCTAAATTAGGTCGTGAATTTGTGATTCAGGTTAAAGGAATTGTAATTGAGCGTGCTTCTAAAAATCCTAATATTCCCACAGGAGATATTGAAGTTTTAGTTTCAGAACTAAATATTTTAAATGCCTCTTTAGTACCACCTTTTACTATTGAAGATAAAACTGATGGTGGTGATGATCTTCGTATGAAATTTCGCTACTTAGATATTCGTCGTAATCCTGTAAAAGAAAGTTTAATCTTTAGAGCTAAAGTAACTCAAGAAGTTAGAAACTATCTTTCTGGAGATGGTTTTATAGAAGTAGAAACACCATATTTAATTAAATCTACACCAGAAGGCGCTAGAGATTTTGTGGTACCTTCTCGTATGAATGAAGGAGAATTTTATGCACTTCCTCAATCTCCACAAACCTTTAAGCAATTGCTCATGGTTGGTGGTATGGATAAATACTTTCAGATTGTAAAGTGCTTTAGAGATGAAGATTTACGTGCAGATAGACAACCCGAATTCACACAGATAGATTGTGAAATGGCATTTGTAGAGCAAGAAGATATTCTAAATGTCTTTGAAGGTCTTACACGTCATTTATTAAAAGAAGTTAATGGTGTTGAAGTTGAAAAATTCCCAAGAATGCTCTATGACGATGCAATGCGTTTGTATGGAAATGATAAACCAGATATTCGCTTTGGTATGGAATTCGGTGAGCTTAACGAAGTAGCACAACACAAAGATTTCGGAATATTTAACAATGCAGAATTAGTAGTAGGTATTGCAGTACCAGGAGGTAACTCGTATACAAGAAAAGAAATTGATAAACTAATTGATTGGATAAAACGTCCACAAGTTGGTGCTTTAGGTATGATCTATTCTCGTTGTAATGACGACGGAAGCTTCAAATCTTCTGTAGATAAATTTTACGATCAAGAGGATTTAGCAAAATGGGCCGAAGTGACTGGCGCAAAGGCTGGTGATTTAGTTTGTGTATTATCCGGTGACACTAACAAAGTAAGAGCACAATTAAGTGCTTTGCGTATGGAACTAGCAGAACGTTTAGGTCTTAGAGATCCTAAAGTATTTGCACCATTGTGGGTTGTAGATTTCCCATTATTAGAGTTAGATGAAGAAACGGGTCATTATCATGCGATGCATCACCCATTCACATCTCCAAAACCTGGACAAATAGAATTATTAGACACAAAACCAGGTGAAGTTAAAGCCAATGCTTACGATTTAGTTTTAAATGGAAACGAAATTGGTGGAGGATCAATACGTATTCACGATAAAGCAACTCAAGCGATTATGTTGAAACACCTCGGATTTTCTGATGAGGATGCTAAAGCACAATTTGGTTTCCTAATGGATGCTTTTGAGTATGGAGCACCACCGCATGGAGGTTTAGCTTTTGGTCTAGATAGATTAGTTGCAATTTTGGGAGGCCAAGAAACTATTAGAGATTTCATAGCCTTCCCAAAAAATAACTCAGGTCGTGATGTTATGATTGACGCACCTGCACCTATTGATGATGAACAACTTAAAGAGTTGAGTTTAAAACTAGATTTAAATTCTTAAATTCTGAAATCCTGCTTCTTGTAGGATTTTTTGTTAGCTTTAAGGAATGCGAGCTAAATCTAGATTTTTTAAACGCTTACTTATTTGGAGGTATAAACATATTTCTGAAAAGAATTTTGTGTTTTTATTGAGTCTAATAATTGGATTATTAGCCGGAATCGTTTCTGTTACCATTAAAAACATAACTTTTACCATACAAGTAATACTGGAAAGAGGTATTGTACTATCTAAAAATAGTATCTATTTTATTCTACCAATCGTTGGTTTATTGCTTGTTTATTTATTTGTAAAATATGTTTCTAAAAAACCAATTAGTCACGCCATTCCATCCATATTATATTCGTTGTCAAAACGAAATGGTTTGATTGATAAAAAGAACATTTATTTACCATTAATTACAGCTCCATTAACAGTAGGCTTTGGAGGTTCTGTTGGGTTATTAGGACCAGCAATACTTTCTGCCTCAGCATTAAGCTCAAATCTAAGTCGGCTACTTCACATTGATAAAAAGACACGCAGTCTTTTAATAGCCTGTGCTGCAGCTGGCGCAATTGCTTCAATCTTTAAATCTCCAATTGCTGCCGTTATTTTTGCTGTTGAAATCTTTAGTTTAGATTTAACTTTCGCAGCCTTATTACCATTGTTAATAGCATCGGTTTCTTCCGTGATTACGTCTTATTTTTTCTTAGGTGATAGTGTTCTATTCGATTTTAATGTCACTGACAAATTCGCCATAAAAGATACGTTATTTTATCTGTTATTGGGCACAGGGACTGGCGTTGCATCAATATATTTTTCTAAAATATACTTTGGTATTACAGCATTCTTTAATCGCTTTAAATCAGCACGACAAAAGTTAATTATTGGTGGTTTAGCTATAGGAATAATGCTTTTTTTTATTCCACCTCTTTATGGTGAAGGTTTTAGTTTTATAAATGATTTAATGACTGGCAATGATATTAAAGCCTTGGGTAATACCCCTTTTGATGCGCATTTAGATAATATTTGGATCGTTATAGGTTTACTCTTTGGAATAACATTGTTTAAAGCCATTGCAATGACTACAACTTTTGCTGCTGGTGGTTCAGGTGGAATTATAATTCCGACTTTAGTAATGGGCAGCGCATTAGGTAATGTAGTTGCTAAAGTGATTAATAATTGCGGTTTAGGGTTTTCAGTATCCGAAGCCAATTTTACCTTAATTGGAATGGCTGGTTTAATTGCAGGTGTTCTTCATGCTCCATTAACAGCCATTTTTTTAATTGCTGAAATAACTGGTGGTTATGAGCTGTTTGTACCACTAATGATTACAGCTTCAATGTCTTTTATTATCAATAAAAATGGATTAGATCACACAATTTACACTAAAGAACTGCTTGAGAAAGGGGCGCTTCTTACTCAAGATAAAGACAAAAATATTTTAACCTTAATGAAACTAGATACTGTTATTGAACAAGATTTTGTTCAATTACATCCTGAAATGTCCCTTGGAGATATGCTTAAAAATGGTGTTTCTAAATCTAATAGGAATTTATTCCCTGTTACAGATCGAGATGGAACTTTTGTTGGTATAATATTACTAGATGATATTAGAACTGTAATGTTTGATCAAACACTTTATAAGTCAACCAGTGTTGAAACATTTATGCGTCAAGCACCATCTTACATAATTTATAAAAAAGACACAATGCAAGATGTTATGAGAAAATTTCAATCATCTAAAGCTTGGAATTTACCTGTAATAAAAGATAATAAGTATTATGGATTTGTCTCAAAATCAAAACTATTAACCGCATATCGTCGCGAATTAATTAATTTTACATCTTAACGATTTTAAAGTTAATTTTTAGAAAAATAAAAAAATGAAACCTATACACCTTATAACTCTAATTGCATTTATAGCTTCGATAATAAGTATTATCTGTGGACTAACTCTAACTGTAGAGTACTCTCAAAAGCTTATCGGATTTGGCGTGGTTGGTTTATTTTTAGTTGTTTTCCCACTGTTTTCATATTATCGATGGAAAGGAAAAGACCCTAAAGACTATATGCTAACCAAAGAAAATCTTGATAAAATGAGGGAAAACCAAAAAAGAAACAAGATTTAATTTTAGAATCAACCACTCGTAAGTTTCTTATTAAGCCCTTTATTAACAGTGTTTTTCACAAAATCTGATAAATTTATTTTAACTCATTAACTTTCAATATTTTAAAATAAAACAATTTATTAACATTAACATTAATTTATATAGTATCTTTGCACTTTAATTTTTATTTATATTTATAATGACTGGAACAGTTAAATTTTTTAATGATTCAAAAGGATTTGGATTCATTACCAACGAAGAAACAGGAAAAGACATCTTTGTACACGTATCAAACCTTAATGGCGTAGAATTACGCGAAGGTGATAATGTAGAGTACGATGAAGAAGAAGGAAGAAAAGGAATGGTAGCTGCAAATGTGCAGGTACTGTAAGTATATATCTTAAAAGTTTCAACGCTCAACTAAAGGTTGGGCGTTTTTTTTGTACCTAATTGAATTGTATAGGTAAATTATTATTAGGAATTTTAGCAATATAATAAGGTTGAGTCATAGCGGAAACAGCCATTCCATTAGGTGATTTATAGTTTACTTTTACAAGAACATTTTGGGAATTAGTTTTGAAGTCTAATTCAATACTGTGACCACCAGTCGTTTTTAACTCATCAAAAACTGCTATAATTCTATAAATCTTAAAGTCTATTTCCGTTTCTGTAAAATCATCAGTAACCTTATTGATTGAATTCATTTTAGTTAATAAAGCGTTCCAATCATTTTGATTTAGAATAATTAAATTCTGTTTTTTTATATCCTCTGCCCCAGCGCCAAAGAGATTGCCTTTCGATATTAAAAGCGGTTCTTCATTTTCCATTTTTAAATGCTTTTCGCTAGTCTTACAATTTATAGCAAGTATTGCAATTAGTAGTAGTAAAACCTTATTCATTAAATTTTAATTTAAGTTTCGCTTTTGAATAAAAAAACGTTTCATTAATTCTGAAGCTTCATCGGCAAGAACTCCACTTATCACTTTTGTTTTAGGATGAAGTTTCGTTCCTAAAGTATTAAATCCACGTTGCTCGTCTGAAGCTGCATAAACTATTTTAGAAATTTGACTCCAATACAAAGCTCCAGCGCACATTTGGCAAGGCTCTAGAGTTACATAAATTGTGCATTTCGTTAGATATTTTCCCCCTAAAAAATTAGCAGCAGACGTAATAGCTTGCATTTCTGCATGAGCAGTTACATCATTTAACAGCTCGGTGAGGTTATGAGTTCTCGCAATAATTCTATCCTCTACAACTATTACTGCACCAACCGGGATTTCACCTTTCTCAAAAGCAGCTTCAGCTTCCTGAAGTGCTTTTTTCATAAAATAGGTATCATCAAAAGGGTTTATCATAAATTTATAAGTATAAAGTAAACTATCAATTAGTTCTTTATAACTTTCTCGTTATAGTTAAAATTATCTCCTTTAATGTTTAATATATATAATCCTGTTTGTAACTGCGATGTATTTATTTTAACTGTGTCTAATAAATTATGCTCCAATTTTAAAACGACTCTACCATTTATATCAATTAACGATATAAAAACATTACCTAAACTCTTATCTGTCGAAATTGATAGTTGCGTTTGCGTAGGATTCGGATAAACACTCAATGATTCATTTTTGAATTCTTCTACATTTAGAAAACTAGAACAATTAGCCAAGGAAGCATCATTACTTGGTGGTGTTGAAAAATCTTCTACTTGATCTTCACGTGATGTTGACAGTCCTTGTGAAGCCGCAAACCCTAAGCCACGTCTAGCAAAAACGTCCCAAATAATACATTGATCTACTCCACCAGTAGTTGCCATATCAGCTGCAAGTAAAGCATCTCTGCCATCTATAAAGCCAGGACTACATGGTTGTAATTTTAATCCTCTAATAACTAACTTCATTATTTTATTATTTCCTCCATCACCATTATACAAATCGGGATCAAAGCCATACTTATCAATATAAGCCCATGTCAAATCCCATAACATTGTAGCCCACATAAAACCAATACCATGTGGTTGACTTAAGCTTAAATTATTTGTAACATCATATGTAAGTTCATTCACGGCAAAATTTGGACTGTAGCGTCTTGGCCTAATTCCAGGACCAGTTGTTGCTTGACTTACAGCAAAAGTTCCAATACCTCTAGCATCATCTTCAACATCACTTGCTTTCATAGTTACCATTAACCCGAACCAATCTGACCAACCTTCACCCATTTGCTCTGCATTAAAAAGGCAATTAGCTGCAGATGCCCCACCTGTTAATCTATTAGAAATACCGTGTCCATATTCATGAGCTATTATCCCATTATCAAAATCGCCATCGATTAAATATGGGCCATTGTTAACTAATGTCGCGCCTAAAGTTTCACCATTAGTTAATGCTGTAATTATAGCTTCACCATCTGCTTGGCTCACCATAATAGAAGGTATAGTTACTTGGTCACCAAATACACCTCCACCCATTACTATTGTTGCACCAGGCTCATTATTAACCACAATAGCTGCCAATGCACCTGCATTTTCAGCCGCTAATACTTTTAATCCAAATTCACAATTCCCTCTTCTAATCACTGCAATGTTCCCATTTATCTGCGTTAGATTAGATAAAGATTCGCAGGCATCATTAGGATCTGGCGTTGTATCATCATTAGTTAAAATTAAATTAGCTGTTATTGGCGTATTTGGTATAGAACTACCAAATCCTCCTTCGGTACCATCATACTCACCAGAAATAGAACCAATATTAATTGTGAGTGGCGCATTTAAAGGGCCTGGTGGTGACCACATAAACATTGTCATACCTGGACTCTGACCATCTGGCGGAGTCCCAAAAGTAGCGTTATTTAATCCGCTGCCATCCTGAGCATCTGCAAATACAAAGTCATTACCTAAACCTGCCGGTGAATAATTTTTTGCCTGAAAGTTACCTGATCTTTCATCAAATCCTTGATTGTACCAAATATCGTGCATCATATTATTGACATAAAATAAATTGGTAATCGATGCGGATTGATACCCTTCTTGAGGTTGATCTGTATTCAGTGGAAAATTAAAATTTAAAGCCGAAGTTCCTTCTGGAGAAAATCCACCAGAGTTATTACCATCTCTATCTTCAACAGCTAAAACATTATTTCCTCTAGTTGTTGTAAATTCTGCCCCAACGATACCATCTACATCATGCCAACCAAAAGGAGATGCTAATACACTTGCTGGATTTGTTACTATTTCTCTACCACCATGAATTGGGCTCTCTGTTGGTAGTGCAAATACATTATAGCTAGAACCATCAACTAAAATAGAAGCTGGTGCATTAGTACTTTTATAAAAATCAATCGGCTCTGCAACGTTATTGTGAGTATGCTCTCTTTCAAAAGCGCAGCTCACAACCAAATTATTAAATTCAATTATATTACTAGTAGTAGCATCTACCCTTGCACTATACCAATGTGTATTATCATCTGCGAAAATTAAGACATTCCAAGCTAATTTTAATTCGTTTTCGATATTTACATAAACAAGTTCGACTGATATATCTCGCCTCGAAATTGAACCATTTGAAAACATAAATGAATTACCTGTTCTCTCTAATTCCTCTAAATTTTGTGGAGTCCCTAATTGAAAATGATTTGATATACTGATAATTGCAGAATCTGGTGTTACCGAAGGATTTGCAATATTTACTTTATCAGAGGTGTTTATTAAAAATCTATTCGCAAAATGAAACACTCTATCATCCTTAATTGCAATAGTAGATATCGCATTAAAAATTTTAACTCCCTCGTAGGCTTGATTTATATAAACATACGTTATATCATCATTTTCAGCATAGACTTCATTATTAACAATTAATTGTTCAATATCTTTTTCTTGAAAATTAAAATCTTCTTTTACATCCTCTATGTAATTGATAATCAACGTTCCATTTGGTGATGACTGAAGACTATTTTGACTAAAACCGAAAGATGATGCAGCTATCAAAGTTATTAATACTGCGTAGCGTGTAAAAAATTTAATCATAGCATTTAGGTGATGGTTAGGATATAAGTCTTAAAAAAGGGTTTTGACTTACAATTTTTCTTTTTATCAAAAATAAGTAATCATAAAGGAATTCTAAAATTTACTAAGGATTCAATAATAAACGGCAAGAAATTTGATGATTTTATAGAAAGAAAGAAATTATGAAAAGAAATTATTCAATTTCAATTCCTAAACCTTGTCACGAAGATTGGTCTAAAATGACTGAGAATGAAAAGGGTAGATTCTGTAAATCTTGCTCAAAGACCGTTGTCGATTTTACAAAAATGACTACTAATAAAATTGAAGATTATATTCGTAACAATGAAGATCAACTCATTTGCGGTCATATTAAACAAAGCCAATTAAACGCGATAAACTTAAAAATTCCTGAAGCGATATTTAGAGAGTATAGAACATTTAATAACTGTTTTTTATTAGTCTTATTAATTGCGATGGGAACTACATTGTTTACTTGTTCTGATATCCAAGGCAATACAAAAAAGATAGATAGTATTGAAATTATCGAAACCACTCAAAACTCTATTGATACAATTTTGAAAGACGAGATAGAAATAGAATATAATCAAGATTCAATTATAAAAAAAACTACAAAGAGCAGTAAACCTCAAATTACAGAACAGCCATTTATAGATGGTATGATGATGATTGAGACTGTTGGTGAAATCGAAATAGAAGAGGTTGAAATAAAACCTATTGAATCCGTTGAAACTGATTCTATCTTAATAGAAGCCATACCACATTGTCCTTCACCTTCTGAAGACGACATCGTATTTGGTTTATTGATTATAGAAAATCCACCTGAGTTTATAAATACTCCTAATAACTTAACACGTTTAGAAAAAAAAGACTACTTATCTAAAAACGTATCAAAAATAGTTACAGATAATTTTAATATTGAAGTAGCTTCAGATTTAAGTCTAAAAGGGAAACAAAGAATTTTAACCCAATTCAAGATTAATGAGGAAGGATATATTGAAGATATTAAAGTAAGGTCAACTCATCCTGCATTAGAAAAAGAAGCGAAGCGTGTAATGAAACTTCTACCTCAATTTAAACCCGGAAAACAGAGCGGCAAAAATATTGCTACAATATATAGCTTACCAATAGTTTTTCTAATCGAAGACTAATAAAAACTTGTATTTTTGTTCAGTGCAAAAATCACTTTTAGACCATATTAACTTTCCTAAAGATTTACGTCAACTTAAAGCAGATGACCTACCTCATCTTGCTAAAGAACTGCGCGATTTTATTATCAATATTGTTGCTACTAAAGAAGGTCATTTAGGTGCAAGTCTTGGTGTTATAGAACTCACTATTGCTTTGCATTATGTCTTTAACACCCCTCAAGACTTGTTAATATGGGATGTTGGTCACCAAGCGTATGGTCATAAAATCTTAACTGGTCGTAAAGCTGTTTTTGATACTAACAGACAGCTCAACGGTATTAGCGGTTTTCCTAAACGTAGTGAAAGTGAGTACGATACTTTTGGTGTTGGTCACTCCTCAACCTCAATATCTGCAGCTTTAGGAATGGCAATTGCGTCGCAGCTCAAAGGAGAAGAAAAACACCATATTGCTATAATAGGTGATGCGTCGATTGCTAGTGGAATGGCATTTGAAGGTTTAAATCATGCAGGAGTAACAGAAGCAAACTTATTAGTTGTTTTAAATGATAATGCTATCGGAATCGATCCAAGTGTTGGCGCATTAAAACAATATTTAACCAATGTAAAAAAAGGAACCGAAAAACAAGATAATATTTTTGAAGCCTTAAACTTTGATTATTCTGGACCAATTGATGGTCATAATATGCCGTTATTGATTTCTGAATTAAAACGTTTAAAGGGAGTAAAAGGTCCTAAATTCTTGCATATAATTACAACTAAAGGAAAAGGTTTAAAGCAAGCAGAAGAAAACCAAGTCACCTACCATGCGCCAGGAAAGTTTAATGCTAAAACGGGAGAACGTCCAATAAAGTCGAACCAAATACTGGCGCCTAAATTTCAAGATGTCTTTGGAGAAACTATTGTAGAGTTAGCAATCAAAAACAATAAAATAATTGGTATTACACCTGCAATGCCAACTGGTAGTTCTTTAAAATATATGATGAAAGAAATTCCAGATCGCGCATTCGATGTTGGTATTGCAGAACAACATGCCGTTACCTTAGCAGCAGGAATGGCAACTCAAGGTCTAATTCCATTTTGTAACATTTATTCTACCTTTTTACAACGGGCTTATGATCAGGTTATTCATGATGTGGCTTTACAAAATTTACCGGTCATTTTTTGTTTAGATCGTGCTGGTTTAGTTGGCGAAGATGGTGCAACGCATCACGGAGTTTTTGATTTAGCTTATCTAAACTGTATTCCTAATTTGGTGATTTTTGCACCAAGGGATGCAATTGCTCTTAGAAATATAATGTATACAGCTCAAAAAGGTGTTGATTTTCCCTTAGCCATTCGTTATCCAAGAGGGAGATGCCATATTTTAGATTGGAAAAAACCTTTTAAAATACTAGAAATAGGTAAAGGTGTTACACTCCAAAAAGGTGAGGACCTTGCAATTTTATCTATTGGTCCCATGGCGTCAATTGTACAAAACGTAGTTAATACAGTAAAAACAAATTTAGGGCACTATGACATGCAATTTATAAAGCCTCTAGATGAGAAACTATTGCATCATATCTTTGATGTGTATAAAGCCATTATAACTATTGAAGATGGCACTAAAGTAGGTGGGTTTGGCAGTACTATTCTTGCTTTTGCGAACCAGCATAACTACAACAATAAGATTTTAACACTAGGTATAGAAGACAATTTTATACAACACGGTACTACTGAAGACTTAAAAAAACTTCAAAAGTTAGATGCCGATTCTATTAAAAAGTCAATAGAGGATTTACTCCTCATTCTCAACAATAGCTAAATCTGTCTGGTTTTCAATTTGTTCTGTCTTAACAGAATCTTGTACAATTTGCTTCTCTTGTGGATTAGAAATATCATCAATCATTAATAGGCAAGTCAGAACAACCATGAAGATGACTAGACCTCCGAGTATATTATTTTTCATAAGTAGGTTTTTATGAGGGCTGATTATAAGCTAAATAACAACAATATATCGCTAAAAAACAAATTTATTCGATGAAATACATGTTAAAGTATATCCCCTTTTAACTTTTTATGTAATAGCATAGCATTAGTATCAGATAGTTTTGAAATATAAAGACATATTGCTATGAGATTCTGATATAAGGAATCTGTGCTAAGTTTAACAGTATCTGGCAACAGATTTAATAATAAATCATCATAATTATTTAAGTTGTTTTCAAAATAATTATAAGCTACTTTACCATAGGCTTTCAATAAATGATTTAATATTTCATAACCAGCAATTTCTTTGTGTATAACGTCCTCGGACTGGTATACATTTTTAATACTTAAATTAATAATATCTTTTATCTGAGCTTTGTACTGGCTTACGTCTAATAATGCCGTTTTAAATTTACCTTCTAATATGGCGTCTTCATGTTTCATAAAAATTGAAGCCGCTTCATCGATTAAGGTACCTATAGCCAATGCACGTAGGTAGCTAACACGATCCTCAGTAGTTTTCAATTCAGAATATTTTGCTTTATTTATATTCTTTACTAAAGTAATTAAGTATTCTAAGGCGTACTCTTCTTCAATTAACCCAAGATTAATTCCATCTTCAAAATCAATAATCGTGTAACAAATATCATCTGCAGCTTCTACTAAGAATGCTAGAGGATGTCTTTCAAAACTTAAGTAATCTTCACTGCGTCTCAACAGACCTAGTTCTGAGGCAACATCAGAAAACATTTCTTTTTCAGATTGAAAAAACCCATATTTTTTATCTACTATATCATTAGATGGTTTTTTAGGCAACGATTCTTTCGGATATTTCATAAACGCTCCAAGGGTTGCATAGCTTAATCTTAAACCACCAGCTCTACCCTCTCTGCTTTCGGTTAAAATTTTAAACCCATTTGCATTGCCTTCAAAATCGCATAAATCTTGATATTCTTTAGCATTTAAAACATCTTTAAATTTAGATCCTTTACCATATTTAAAATAAGCTCCAATAGCTTTTTCGCCAGAATGACCAAAAGGTGGATTTCCAATATCATGAGCTAAAGATGCTGCGGCAACAATAGTTCCAAAATCATTCATTTTATAACCATGTACGTTTTCTAAATGCGGATGCTTTTCTAGAAGTAATTTACCAACCTTACGTCCTAGTGAACGCCCAACCACACTCACTTCTAAGCTATGTGTTAAACGTGTATGTACAAAATCTGTTTTAGACAGAGGCACCACTTGTGTTTTATCTTGAAGCCCTCTAAACTCAGAAGAAAATACAATTCGATCATAATCCGCATCAAATCCAAGACGTGTTTCATCCTGTTCTTTTCTCAATCTTTTATTAGTATCGCCAAAGCGTTTTAAGGATAATAACTGCTCCCAATTCATGATCTAAAATTTATATAATGCAAGATAGATAAATTGATAAAGAACTGATTGTAAAAAAGTAATCTTATACAATTAATTCCTAATGTTAAGAAATTGTATCCAAATGCACATACCACTTAATACTAAGCTAACAGTTAACTAACCTTTTGATTACAAATCTTTAATTTTTCTATAACCTACAACAAGCTATATCGATGTTTCTTTGCACTTGAAAGATTTAAAAACTAATGAAAAAATTACTCTTGTTATTTACGTTGTTTATTACCGCAATTTCCTTTGCACAAAGTACAGGTTCAATTAATGGTAAATTAACAGATAAAGAATACAATAACGAACCGCTTCCTTTTGCAAATGTTGTGATTAAAGGAACATCTACAGGAACAACATCTGATATTGATGGATTATACAAGTTTGAAGACTTAGAAGTAGGTTCTTACACTTTGGTTTTTAGTTTTGTTGGTTACGAAACTCAAGAAATTAAAGTTGACGTTGTTGCTGGTGAATCTAAAATAGTAAATGTTGTAATGGGTGCTTCTGCAGCAACTTTAGATGAAGTAGTATTAACACCAATTACAGCAAGAAAAGAAAGTGAAAGCGCACTTCTAATGGATCAAAAGAAAGCCGTTACTATCAAACAAAGTATTGGAGCTGTTGAACTTTCTCGCAAAGGAGTAAGTGATGCAGCGGGAGCCGTTACTAAAATCTCTGGTATCTCGAAACAAGAAGGTGGTGGCAATGTTTATGTTCGTGGTTTAGGCGACCGTTATTTAAATACAACTTATAACGGCTTAACACTTCCTGCTAATAATATTGAAAAGAAGAACATGGATCTTAATTTATTTTCTTCAGACGTGATTCAAAATGTCGGAGTTAGTAAAACATATGCAGCTAATTTTTATGGTGATTTTGCCGCTGGTAATGTAGATGTTGTTTCTAAAGAATATACAGGAGACTTTTTCTTGGACATTAACTTAGGGTCTAACTTTAATTCAAATGCTATAGGTGAAAATTTTGTAAAGAGTGAAGGTACAGGCTATTTTGGGTTTTATAACAGGTATCGTAACAACCCATACGCTGTTATTTTATCTCATGGTGTAGATGCTCAAAATATTGATGGTAATGTTGGTGTCGAAGGTAGTATTGCTGGTGGTAAATCTTGGAATATAGGTGAAGAATCGCGATTAAGTGTTTTTGCTACAGCTTCATTTGGAAGTAGTTTTGAATACAGAAGAGGCCAGTTTGCTAATGTTACTGCTGCTGCAAATCAAATATTTCAAGATTCTGAAGAGTTTGATTTTTCGCGTAATACAACGGCAATGGCTAATGTAGTTTACCGTATAAATAATAATCACAAAATAAAATTTAATTCATTATTTATAAATGATGCTACAGACGTAGTAGGACGTTATGGTATTGATGGACGCGGTTTTAATCGTAATACCATTGCAGATAATGATGACTTTGGTTTCTTTACACAAAACGTACAGTTTGAACAAGATATGATTTTTGTAAATCAGATACTTGGAACAAGTACACTTAGCGAAACATTAAAATTAGACTATGGTTTAGGCTACAATAATGTATTAGCGCGTCAACCAGACCGTAAGCGTATTGCACTTGAACGTTTTGAAAACAGCCTTGATAATGATCCTTCTACAAACGCAATTTTTTACAGAAATGTTGACTTTGACAACCAACGTTATTTTCAGAATATTGAAGATAGTGAATTTAATACACGTATAAATTTAAGTTACGCATCATCCGAAAACTTAAAATTCAACTTTGGTTATAACGGCCGTACAAAAGAGCGAACGTTTGATAACCAGCGTTATGGTTATGAAATTATTAATCCATTTACAGAGATTGAAGATGTCAATAACCTAAATGACTTTTTTACCATAGAAAATCAAGGAGTATTATACAACACTAGTGTATTTCGTCCATTAGATGGTCTAGAGCGAGAAAACTTACCTGGACAATTAGAAAACACCTATAAAGGTAACCTCAATGTAAATGCGCTTTACGCAGATGCCGTGTATAAGGCTGGAGACAAATGGAGCTTTGTTCCTGGTATACGTGTAGAACGTTTTAATCAAAAAATTAGTTATGACGTAATTAACCTTTCTTTTAATAATCCTGGTAGTAACGAAGCTAACGAAACGTTCTTTTTGCCAAGTTTAAACGTAAAGTATGCGCTTACTGAAGATCAAAATCTTCGTTTTTCTGCAAGTAGAACTGTTTCTAACCCAGAATTTAAAGAGGTTGCTCCTTTTGTATACGAAAACGTAACCGATCGTATTGGTGGTAATCCAGACCTTTTAAATGATCCTGCTTTTTCTACAATTGTAAACTTAGATGTAAAGTATGAATGGTTTATTAATAGTGGTGAGATCTTTTCTATTGGTGTTTTTAATAAAACCATTAACGATCCTGTAAACTTAGTATCTGCAAATGATGCCACAGGTACGCAGCGCTTTTTTAGAACTGGAGATCGTGCAGATGTTTTTGGTGTAGAACTTGAAGTTAGAAAGAAAATCCTTAAAGATGAAGATGAAAATAGTCTTTTGTCTGCCGGAATGAATATTACATATACGTCTACAGATCAAGATTTAAAAACTGTTTCTGGTACATTTAATACCAACTTTAATAGAGATTCTGACGAGCTACAAGGTGCCTCTCCAATACTTATTAATGCAGATGTAAGCTACAGCCCAACTTTTGGCGAATATAAGCCTGTTGCAAATCTTGTGTTTTCTTATTTCTCTGACAGAATAGACGCCTTAGGTGCTGGTCAATTAGGAAACATTATAGAAAAAGGAGTGCCTACACTCGACTTTGTTTGGAAAAATACCATCAACAAAAATTTTGAAATTAACGCAAGTATAAAAAACATATTAAACCCTACGATTGAGCGTGTTCGCGAAAATGTGGCTTTTGACCCTACATTAGCAAGCGACTTAGGCATAAATGCAAATCTTACTGAATTTGCGCTATCTAGCTACAAAAGAGGTATTAATGCCAGCATTCAATTGAAATATAAATTTTAAAACACAATCAAAAAACGAACATTAAATTAAAACAAAATGAAAGCAAACAAATTTCTTTTAGGTCTTTTTACAGTTGCATCACTCTTTGTAGGTTGCGCAGCAGATGACACAGCAGACGTCACAATTAATCAAGGAGGTGGCGACAATCCCGACCCAACAGATCTTGAAATTGGAGGAACACTGACTTCTGATTTAACACTTGTAACAGGTACTGAATATGGTTTAACAGATGCGCTTATTGTGCCAGAAGGTATTACATTAACGATTGAGCCAGGTGTTGTTGTTAAAGCCACAACAGGTTCTGATGTATACGTTGCTATACAGCAAGGTGGTATTATTAATGCAGAAGGCACATCTTCTAATCCTATAGTATTTACATCTAATTCTGCAACTCCAAATCCTGGTGATTGGGGAGGCCTTATTATTTTGGGTCGTGCACCAATAAACTCTGTAGTTGGTGGAGATGCGACGTCTACATCTGAGATTGGAGGTTTGCCTTATGGAGGAAGCATTGCCAATGATAATTCTGGAATAATCAGATATGTTCGTATAGAATATTCTGGTGGTGCTGCAGATGCTGCATCAGAAAATAACGGCTTCTCTTTTTATGGTGTAGGAAATGGAACTACAATTGATTTCATACAAGCCTTTGAAGGTGCAGATGATGGCGTTGAGTTTTTTGGCGGCACAGTTAATGCATCTCATGTATCTGTCGTTGGAGCTCAAGATGATTCTGTAGATTGGACTGAAGGTTTTACTGGTACACTAACAGATGTATATATTGAGCACAGACAGTCTCATGACAAAGGAATAGAAGGTGATGGTTTTAATACTGATATAGGAAATAACTCAAACCCTGTTTTTTGGAGTGCACCAATTATAAATAACCTTACTATTAACGGTTTAGGTTCAAGTAATGGAAATGAAGCTATTAGATTAAGAGCAGGAACAAGAGCTGTATTTACCAACGTTTTTATTGAAGGTTTTGAAGAAGGTTATGATCTTGATGATGAAGAAACTGGTACAGGCTTCCTTGCTAATGAAACTAGTGTTACAGATATTACATTTGATGATGTTACACTTACTTTAAAGAATGATACAAATGGTGCTTTTGATGCGGACTCATTTTTTAGTGGAATTGGTAATGGAATAGGTGCTGATTACAATTCTTGGAATTCTGGATGGACAAGAAATTAATTTTTAAGGGATATATCCTAATTTATAAGTAAAAAAAAGCATCCTAGAATCTAGGATGCTTTTCTAATTATATGTGTAGTTTAATTTATTTATTGGATACTACTGAAGTATTTGTGTTTTTCCATTCACTTACACTAGCAACAGCATTGTTAGAATAATCAACTTCTTTTAAAGTATTAGCGTTCCAGTAAAACCACTTACCAACTTTAGCTCCATTCTCGTACTTTGCAGAAATAAGTTTATTACCTTCTTTGCAATAGCTAAACCAGTCACCATGTAATTTACCATCTACAGTATATTGTCCTGTTTGGCTAATTTCACCACTATCATGATAATATACTACTTCTATTAAATTTGTTTCTTTATTTAATTTTAGACTTCGTTCTTTTTGTGCATAAGTAAAACTAACACTTAACATTATTAGAAGTACAACTATCTTTTTCATATCTATTTGGGCTTTAATTAATAATTACATTACAAACATAACATTATTTTTACATTTAAACAACAATTACGTAACATTAATTTAACATTAAACTTTTAAAACACTGATTTTATGCGTTTTACAATATTAGCACACTTAAGAATACATAACATTAAGCTAACAATAGTAATAAACGGAATATCCTAAAATAACCCATTAGATATCATGATTGTATCTTACAGAAATTGCACACCATCTTAAGATGTTTTAATTTAGATACTAGAAAATTTTATATTAATAAATGAAGCTAAAATCTGTTATTTATACTGTAATAGTCACACTATTTATGTCATCTGTTGGAGCACAGGTAAAAAACGAAAAAGAAGAACGTGTTGAGCCTTCTAGTTTCCCTACAATTGCCAAAACGGTTATTGATGTGTTACCAGATAAATGCAAACGTTTGAAGTTTTACAAAGAACGCGATAATAATAAAATAAGTTTTGAGGTTAAGTTTAAGTATAACCAAAAGCGATATAGTCTGGAGTTTTCTAAAGACGGATACATAGAAGATATTGAAGTTGTTACCAAGTTTAAAAAAATTGAAACCCTTTCAAAAAGACATATTGAAGCTTATTTTAAACTTAACTTTACTAAACATAGATTTATAAAAATTCAAAAACAATTTGTTTATTCTAATGCATATAGCGCTACTCAATTTGTTTTAGACGTATTATCTCAAAATTCTAAAGTAGCGAACCAATTTGAAATTATAGCAGAGGTGAATTCCGCTAAAAAAAGAGAGATCGCCGAGTTTACTTTTAGCAGTAGCGGTAAGTTTCAAAATATACGACTAATAGAACCAACGTCTTACGAGCATGTACTATATTAAACAAACATTAGTAACAATCGTTTGTTTTATTGGCGTAATCCTTCATTCACAAAATGACTTTGAAGGTCTCGGTGAAACTGCAATCGCATTAAACCACGAAGCAACATCGAATTATAAAATGAATTTTGCTTTACGTTCGCGCTATTATATACATCGAGAACCTAAATTCAGTTTTGAAACTAGACAATTAGATTTTGTTCATTTTTCTACTTTAAATCTAGATTATAATCATAGTATAAGTGGAGGTATTCAATACCGACTTCGAGAAGTTATAGATGGAGGCAGTAACGAATTAAGGTTAACACAACAATTTAATTATACTAAAAAAAGTGAAGCTATGCGGTTTGGGCATCGCGTTAGATTTGAGCAGCGCATTTTAGAACAATTGACTATTTTCAGGTCTCGCTATCGCTTTGCATTAGATATTCCGCTAAATGGCGAAAAATTGGATGTAGGTGAGCGTTATTTTGTAATATCCATGGAAACATTACTCAGCAATGGTAGGTTGATAAAACCAGAACTAGATCATAGAACAACAGCACAACTTGGATGGCTTATCTCAGAAAAGTTAAAACTGCAGTTAGGTTTAGAATATCGCTTTGAATCGTTGAACATTAGTATAGAAGAGAAATTATTTATTCTAACTTCTTTTATTCTTAAAGTATAACATTTTTACTGCAAATTCAATTTTACAACATTCAATACAACCAACCTTAAAAAATAATGTTTAGATAACGTACCATTAAAAATAAATCAATTATTTTGCGTTCAATTTTAGCTAACTAACTACATGGAAAATCTTTATATCTATATGCTAGCTGCACTAGCTTTTTTGGCTGTTGCAGATTTAGTTGTTGGTGTAAGTAACGACGCTGTTAACTTTTTAAATTCTGCCATAGGATCTAAAGCTGTTTCGTTTAAAACTATAATGATTGTTGCTAGTATTGGTGTTGCGGTAGGCGCTATGACCTCAAGTGGCATGATGGAAGTTGCTCGTAAAGGTATTTTTAATCCAGGAGAATTTATGTTTAATGAGATTATGGTGATTTTTATGGCTGTAATGCTCACTGATATACTCTTACTAGATTTTTTTAATACACTAGGTCTGCCAACATCTACAACAGTATCTATTGTATTTGAGCTGTTAGGTGCCTCAGTAGCGGTCGCGTTAATTAAAATTTATAGCAACGAATCAGAATCCATTGCTGACTTAGCAAATTATATTAATAATGATAAGGCCATTGAGATTATACTTGGGATTTTACTTTCTGTGGGTGTAGCATTTACAATAGGAGCAATAATTCAATATATTTCTCGATTACTTCTATCTTTTAAGTTTGAAGAAAAACCACTCTGGTATAGCGCTATTTTTAGCGGATTTGCCATTACCTCTATATTGTATTTCATTATAGTTAAAGGTCTTAAAAATGCCGCATTTATGCCTCCTTCTATTAAGGATTTCTTAAGCGGATACCCTGTCACTTTTATTGGGCTGAGTTTTTTGATGTTTACAATATTATCTTATCTAGCAATTAAACTGTTTAATGCTAAAATTTATACGTTAATAATTATTGTAGGAACATTTGCCTTGGCCGTTGCATTTGCCGGTAATGATCTCGTTAACTTTATAGGAGTGCCAATCGCAGCATATAATTCTTACGAAGTTTGGTCGACCACAGGTATAGAGGCAACCGAATATGCTATGATTGCGTTGAGTGAACCAGTAAAGACTGAACCTTACTTATTACTTATAGCCGGACTGATAATGGTCTTAACACTTTGGTTTTCTAGCAAAGCAAAGGCTGTAGTTAAAACCTCTGTAGACTTATCACGACAAGACGAAGTAAAGGAAAGGTTTGAACCAAACTTTCTCTCTCGAAATATTGTGATATTAACTATTGGTATAAACGAAAGTATTAATAGTATTTTGCCTGAAGCTTATAAGTCCTGGTCAAATAGACAGTTTGTAGAGCCAAATGTTATCGTTAAAGCTCAAGATGCACCAGCATTTGATTTGGTTAGAGCAGCTGTTAATTTAATGGTAGCCAGTGTACTTATTTCTATTGCTACTTCAATGAAACTTCCTTTATCCACAACCTATGTGACCTTTATGGTGGCTATGGGAACATCTTTGGCCGACAGAGCTTGGGGAACTGAAAGTGCAGTGTATAGAGTTGCTGGTGTTTTAAATGTAATTGGTGGTTGGTTCTTCACTGCTTTTAGCGCCTTTGTTGCTGCAGCAATTATGGCTTGTATTCTTTTTTATGGAAAAGGTTATGCCCTAGTTGGGTTGCTTGTATTGGCTATTCTACTATTATTAAGAAGTTATATGTCTCATCGTAAAAATTCTAAAGTGATGAGAGAAGAAGATCAATTAGAAAAAGCAGAAAGTAGTTCTACACAAGGAGTTATACACGAGAGTGCTGCAAACATTGCTAATGTTGTTAAGAGGGGTAATAGCATTTATACTTCTGCAATTAATGGTTTGGCTGTTCAGGATTTAAAATTATTAAAAAAGAACAGAAAGCAAATTGAAAAACTATCAAATGAAATTGATGAACTAAGAGATAATATTTTTTACTTTATAAGAAACCTAGAAGAGCCAAGTTTGTCTGCAAGTAATTTTTATATCAATATCCTCGGTTATTTACAAGACATGACACAATCTTTAGATTATATATCTAAAGCGAGCCACAAACATATTAACAATAATCATAAAAAATTAAAATTCAGCCAGATTAAGGAATTAAAGGATTTAGATATAAGAATGGAAGCCTTATTTACTGAAACACAAACAGCATTTGAATCCCGTTCTTTCAAAGGAATTGGTGCTGTATTAAACGAAAAGGCCGTAATTTTTAATTTAGTAAAAGAAAAAATTCAAAAACAAGTAGAACGAACTCGTACTGAAGAATCTAGTCCAAAGAACACTACACTCTATTTCAGTCTTCTTCTTGAGACAAAAGATTTATTAACTGCTACTATGAATCTTTTAGAAGAATATTATAATTCTCACGATGATACGGTTGCACCAGCGCAACCTCTAGCAGAACCGCAAGAAGAGGAAGAATAAAAACAATTACATGAAAAAAAATGCCTTAGAGTTTTCTAAGGCATTTTTTTGCATTAAACACAACTTTTGTGTATTTGAACGTCTAAAATAAAACTTTGGTCGTATATGTACTGTATTGATTCAATTAACCTAAAAATAAAACATGAAAAAAATTTCAATCCTTTTAGTAACAACAATTTTATTAAGCGCGTGTGTATCTAAAAAGAAGTACGTTGCCTTAGAACAAGAAAATGGTGAAATTAAAAGTCAACTAACCAAAACAAGAGTCGAAAAAGAAGATTTAGAAAACAAGTTTGCTATTATAGAGCAACGTGTTAATGTCTATAATTCTAAGATACAGTCTTTAAACGACGATGTAGAAGGCTTAACTATTGAGAATAAAGCAAAATTTGAAGTTTCAGAAGATGGCACAGTTGCCTCTGGAGTGAGTAAAGAAAAGATGAGAGCTACACTTAAAAATGTAGATTCTAACAAGTTGGCTGAAGCAAAAACCCTTAAAGATTCTATGAACTTAGCTGTTCAGTACAATCTTAGTAAAGCTATGAATACTAGTGATCTTAATGAAGACGAAGATATCGTAGTAGATATTAACGAAACTGTAGTAATGATCTCTATCGCTGATGATATGTTATTTAATACAGCGAGTTACCGCGTTGGAAATAAAGCGGATAAAATTTTAAAGAAGTTAGCAGACGTTATCAACTCAGAACCAAGCTTAGATGTGATGGTAGAAGGTCATACTGATGCTAGAAGTATTAACACAGAAAAAATTGCGGACAACTGGGATTTAAGTGTATTGCGTGCAACTTCAGTCGTTAGAAAACTACAAAATCAATTTAAAGTTGCGCCAGAACAACTTATTGCATCTGGTCGCAGTAGTTACCAACCTTTAGTAGATAATAATACAAGAGAAAACCGTTCTAAAAACAGAAGAACGCGCATTATCTTAATGCCAAACATTGATAAGTTCTTTGCCTTAATGGAAACAAAATAAAACTTAACCTGTTTTAGGTAAATCAAAAAGCACCCTCCCGTAAAGTTCGGCATTGGGTGCTTTTTTTATTTTCTAAATTGTAATTTGCATAGAAATATAAATCTTATGAAATTCATTGTCTCGGTAGTCGCATTTGCTATCACGTTTAACAGCTTAAGTCAAAATAGTAAAGCTCATCAATTACTAGAGCAAGCAATAGGATACCATGACACCAATAATAATTGGCAGAAATTTAATAGCGAATTTACAGTTGTAATGACAACACCAAATTCGCCAAAACGCACAAGTAAGATTAGCATTAATTTACCCGCTGAATATTTTAGTGTAAAGGCCACAAGAGATACAGTAACTACAACTTATACTTTAAATAAAGGTAAATGTGTTATGTCATATAATGACCAAGTTTTAGACAGCACCATGGCTGCAGAAAAGAAAATGACATGCGACAGAGCTATACTTTACAAAAACTATTATAGTTATTTATATGGCTTACCAATGAAGCTAAAAGATCCTGGCACAAATCTAAATCCTATAGTTGAAAAGAAAGCCTTTAAAGGCAAAGACTATTTGGTCTTAAAAGCGACTTATGACGAAGGTGTTGGCAGCGATGTTTGGTATTTTTATTTTAACCCAAAAACCTACGCCATGGAAATTTATCAGTTTTTTAAAACAGATGAGGATGGTAAAGAAAAATCAGATACAGGAGAATATATTTTATTATCTGAAGAAACCACAGTCAATGGTATTAAAATGCCAAAAGTAAGAGCTTGGTATTATAATAAGGATGATAAGTATTTGGGGACTGATACTTTGGTGGAATAAAAAAAGCATCTCATTTCTGAGATGCTTTTTAATAATTAGAATAAAATTCCCTTTTTTATTGAGTAATAGAATTTACCCTTCGCAACTAGCACATTCTTTCTTCTGTTTGAATTTCTGTGCTGCATTCATACTGTGCTGGTAGTACAATGATTTTACTCCTAGTTGCCAAGCGGTAACATAGATTTTATTGATATCCTTAACTGGCATATCTGGGTGTACCATAATATTTAACGACTGTCCTTGGTCTATATGATTTTGTCTATTAGCTGCTTGATAGATAATAGTCATTTGGTCAATTTCAGAATAGGTTTTAAACACATCTTTTTCTTGCTCTGTAAGACCTTCTAAATGTTGCACAGAACCATCATAATCTCTTATGCTCTTCCATACCTCACTAGTGTTCATTCCTTTTTCCTTAAGAAGTGCTAATAAAAACGGATTTTTAATCGTCGTTTTTATTTTAGCAATATCTTTTACATAACTGTTAGACCAAATTGGCTCAATACCTTGAGATACTTGTCCTAAAATAAAAGCTGAAGATGTTGTTGGTGCTACAGCATTTAAAGTGGCATTACGTCTTCCGTAACCTTTTAATACCTCTGGCTCACCAAATAAAGTTGCTAATTCTTCTGAGGCTTTTTTAGATTTTTCACCAATAGTTTTAAATATCTCGCTATTTAGATTAAACGCTTCTGCACTATCAAAGCTTAACATTTTAGATTGTAATAAAGAGTGCCATCCTAAAGCTCCCATTCCTAAAGCTCTGTTTTCCTTAGCAAAGTTATAAGCCTTCTCCATAAACATAAACGTTTGTCTATCGTCTCTGTCTGGGGAATCTCTATATACTTCTAACTTGGTTACAAACTCTTCTAAAACTGCATCTAAGAAATAGACCATCGTTTCTACTGCGTCAGTATCTTTCCACTTATCGTAATGCAGTAAGTTTATAGAAGATAATACACATACAAAAGACCATCTGTCATTTGTTGGTAGCATAATTTCCGAACACAAATTACTTGCGTAAATCTCGTGCTTGTTTTCTTGGTATACTTCTGGTGCATTATTGTTAGCATTATCTCTAAAGAAGATGTAAGGGTAACCTATCTCTCCTCTTCGTTGTAATACTTTTGCCCAAATAGCACGCTTATCAGCATCGCCATCAATCATTTCTTGCATCCAATCATTACCAACAGTTACTCCGTGTGTTAACTCTTGTATTGGATTACCTTCAGTTCCTATTTCTAAAAACTCATTTATATCATTGTGTTCTATAGGTAAATATGGGGAAAAACGACCTCTACGGACAGAACCTTGACTTACAACGTCAACCATTTTTTCAAATAATTGCATAATATGAACAGCTCCCGAAGATTCGCCATTATTTTTTACTGGTGCACCTCTATGACGAAGTTTACCAAAATAACCAGAGGTACCACCTCCTAATTTAGACATCATACCAACTTCTGACTGTGTGTAGAGAATGTCTCCCATATCATCAGAGATATGCGACCCAAAACAACTAATTGGTAAGCCACGTTTTTTACCAAAGTTAGACCAAACAGGAGAAGCTAAAGAATAATAGCCTTCTGCCATATAACCGTAAAATTTATCGGCAAAACCAGGAATACCTAATATTTTTTCGGCATTATTAGCTATTTCTCTAATACGCTGTTCTGGTGTTGTATCATCTGTAAGGTAACCAGATGCTAAAAACTGACGGCTATGATCTGTTAACCATTTTATTTCTGGTTCAGCATTAGCTTCTTTTATTGCTTCTTTTCTTGCTTTGATTAAATCATCATGAGCGGACGCTTTGGTAGTTTGAGGGTTATCTACTTCTTGGTCTAGGTTTGGATTAATGTGGTTGTTCATAGTTTAAAATAAGTCGTCTCCGGTTACACTTTTTTGTCTTTTTGCATAGTTTATAGATCTTTTTACAAAGAAATCTCCATGCTTTGTTCCTATTATTTCGTCGTCAAACCATTCGGTTTGCTCTAATAATGTTTCATTAACATCAAATACTTTATCAATACCAATGCTCTGTAATGAGTTGTTGAATCTGTTTTTTATAAATTCATTAATCACATTTTTTGGAAGGAAGTCTAATTCACCTGCTTCAAAAATCCAATCAATAATTCTACTTTCAGAATCAAAAGCTTCTTCACACATTACTTTTACAATCGTATTGTGCTCTTCGCCAAACCAAGTTGGATTTTCACTTTTAATAATCTTAATTATATCAATACCAAAATCACCATGAATTTGCTCTTCTTTAGAAGTTGCCTCAACAACATTAGATATACCTTTAAGCATATTCTTATGTTTATTAAAAGCCATAATGATTAAAAATTGAGAAAATAAAGACACATGCTCTATAAAAAGTGAGAATAATAAAATTGATTCTGCATATTCTTTGTTGTCTTCACTTTTGGCATTCTTTAAAGCCGTCTCTAAATAATGAACACGCCTCATTATTACAGGATTTTTCTTCAATCTTTTAAATTCGTTATTAAGACCTAGAATCTCTAATAAATGAGAGTATGCATCGTGGTGACGCACTTCACTTTCTGCAAACGTTGCACCTACCGATCCAATCTCTGGTTTTGGCATTTTACTATAGATGTCTCCCCAAAAAGATTTCACAGCCACTTCTATTTGCGAAATAGCTAACATTGTGTTTTTTATAGCATTTTGCTCAACAATAGTCAACCTTGTTTTAAAATCTTGAATATCGCTTGTAAAATTAAATTCTGAGTGAATCCAATATGAGTGTCTTATTGCATCAACATATTCATTAAGTGCAGGATACTCGTATGGTTTTAAATTAATACGTTTTTCAAAAATATTTGTCTTTCTATTTCTAGCTTGCTCGTCTCTATATAAGATGTAAGCTTTCGCTACATCTAGAAACTGGCTATCCATTAATTTTATTTCAACAAGATCTTGCACCTCTTCTACAGTTGGCAAGTAGTTATGATCGCGTCCTTTTCGGTTTAGTAACTCGTGTAATACATTTACAGAAACTGTATTTGCATCTTGTTTAGATCCACTACCAACTGACATCATTGCTTTCTCTACAGCATTAGAAATTTTATTCAAAACAAATGGACTTGTTTCGTAATCTCTTTTAATAATTTCTGTAATCTCTAATTGTGTGGTTTCCATAATTGCTATTAATTCTAGAGGCTAAACGGTCGGTAGAATAATTGTGTTTTATTCAAATTTCCGTAGCGTATTTTGTAAAATGTGTTCTTAGTTTTTCTTTAAAAGAAATAAACGGCACGAATCTTAAACTTAATTTTTGTATAAACTCAACTTTAGTGTTTAAAAATTAATTTTCTAATGCCTTGAACAAAGATTGACAATTGTGGTTGAAAAAGAAAGGGTATTTTCTAAACGTTGTCAACAAGTTTTTAACAAACGATGTGAACCCTTGTAAAACCTGAAAAACACAATATTCAATAACAAGTAACTGATTATCAGTATTTTAAATATATTTTGTTTAACTTTTTTTTGTAGTATTTATCGTACTAAAACCAACTCTAATAGCCGTGTTTATTGAAGCTTTGCAGGTTAATATTTTGAGACGAAAATAAAACAAAAAAGAGCGTTTTTTAATAACGCTCTTTTCCCCTAATAACTAACTAAAACTATTACTAGTAAAATTATATTTACTAAATAACTCGTTAACACTTTAAAAAAACCAAGACAATGAAATCTTGATTTCTAACGATTAATAGCATTTAACCTCATAAGCGAACCCCTAATTCGCATAAAACTCGGTCAGTTTCGTTAATCAAATATCTAAATTATGCTCGTACACTTTAAATGCTTATGTATAATCGGCTTAAAAATATGTGTAACTGGTAATTTGTAACTTTAAATAATATCTTTTCAATATTATTCTGCCCAATATACATTAAACACGACTTCGTACACATCTAATGGGTCATACCACAACTAATATTATTTATATTTATAGCGTAATAATTTTACAACATGTTAAAAGCAGTAATAGTTGATGACGAACCAAAAGCCATACAAGGTTTGGCCTGGGAATTAGGCGGTTTTAAAAAAGAGATTGAAGTATCAGCCACATTTACGAGCCCAGAAGAGGCTCTGGCCTATCTAAAAACAAACTCAGCTGACTGTCTTTTTCTCGATGTACAAATGCCTACGATGGGTGGTTTTCAGTTTTTAGAAAAACTAGGCGAAACAGACCTTGCAGTAGTCATAACAACTGCCTATGACGAGTATGCCATTAAAGCACTTAAGCACGAGGCTATCGATTATTTATTAAAACCTATTGACTCTGATGATTTAGAAGAGACTATTTCAAAAATTAAAAAGAATAATAATCGCAGTCTAAACGCTTCTAAGCTAGAAAGTCTATTATTAAAATTCAATTCTCAATTCGATAAAAAACGAATTTCTATTAATACCGACGGTAAACTTATCTTTTTAGACATTGACGATATTATTTATGTAGAATCTGACGGTAACTACAGTACGCTTTTCTTAAACGAGAATAAAAAAATTGTAATTACAAAAAAGCTTAAAGAAGTGGATGCCTTATTACCAGATCATCACTTTTTTAGAATACATAATTCTTACATCGTAAATATGGGTAAAATAAAAGCGTTTATAAAAAATGAAGGTTATGTTATTACAGATAGTAATCATAAAATACCAGTAGCAAGACAACGAAAATCTGATTTTCTTGAAAAATTATAGACCATTATAATTTGAATAATTCTTTTACATATAAATTTTTATTAGTGTTTTTAACGCTATGTTACTGCACTGTGCCTATTTGTGCACAAAACGCAGATTTTGAGGCTGCTTTAGACCAACTTGTTGATACAAAACCAGCCAACTATAATGGTATTGACAGTATTCTTAAGCCTTTTGAGAAGGACAGTTTAATGATGAAACGTGTTTTAAAGACTTCTAAACTAAACACGTATAATGAAGGCTCGAGTTACGCTTTAAACGCCCTCGGAGAAATTAATCGAAATATTTCTGATTACGATAAATCTATAGCGTTGCATAAAGAAGCAAAATCATTTGCAGATAAGGCAGAAAGCGATGAGTTTAGAATTGTAAGTCTAAATATGATTGGTGTAGCCTACAGGAGAATGGATATTATTAAACCTGCCTTAGATTACCATACACAAGCTCTAAAAATAGCTTATAAAATTAAGGACCCATCGCCAGAAGTGACCTATAATATTGCAGTGTCACAAAATAGTATTGGTAATATATATTTAGCCTTGCAACAATATGACATTGCTATAACACAATTTAAAAAATCGCTCAAAATTGAAAAAGAAGCCAATAATAAATTAGGCTTAGCAATTAATTACCATAATATAGGATATGCTGAAGATGGGAAAGGAAACTTAAAAGTCGCCTTAGAAAATTATCAAAAATCACTAGAATACAATGAAGCTATAGACTCTGATATTGGAAGAATGATTTGCTATAGTAGTATTGGAGGTATCTATCTCAAACAAGAAAAGTACATAGATGCTGAACCCATTATTAGAGATGCACTAGCACGTGCTTTATCTTTAAAAGATCAATTCTATATCGCATCATCTTACATTAACCTTGGACAATTAGAGATTGAATTAAGTCAATTTTCTGAAGCAGAAAATAATTTAAAAATAGGTCTCGAAGTTGCAAAAATTTATAGCTTAAATTCCTCAATTGCCTCAGCTAGTAGATTACTTTCAGAGATTAATAAAAGAAAAGGTAATTATAAGGTTGCCCTAGACTATTACCAAAAATCTGTTGAAATAGAAAACACCATTCTCACAGAAAAAAACCTTCAATATGTCAATGATATTGTTAATGAATATGAAAATGAGAATAAGAACAATCAAATAAAAGCTTTGGCTATAGAAAATGAAGCTGTAAAACTCCGACTAGAACGCAATAAAAAGATTTTTTGGTACTCAATGTTAGCTCTTCTAATCTTAAGTATTACACTATTTATTTCTAATAGAAATAGGACATTAAAGCAAGAAAAACAAATACTTACTTTAGAACAAGATATGTTACGGAGTCAAATGAATCCTCACTTCATTTTTAACTCTCTTAATTCTATTAAACTTTATATTATTAACAATGAAAAGGAAAACGCGGTTTATTATCTCAATAAATTTTCAAAGTTAATTCGTAAAATTCTCATCGCTTCTAAAGAAAAAGAAACTCCTTTGCAAGAAGAATTGGATACGATGAAGCTTTATATGAATATTGAAAATATACGATTTGATAATCAAATAGACTTTAACATTAATGTAGAGGAGTCGATAAATACTGAGGTTACTAAAGTACCATCACTCATCTTACAACCATTCTTAGAAAATTCTTTATGGCATGGTTTATCATCAAAATCTAATGATAAAAAAATTGATTTAAACGTTTATAAAAATACACCTGAGTATATAACTATTGAAATTATTGACAATGGTATTGGACGATTTGCAGCCAGAAAAATAAGTGATGGAAAAAAACTAAAGCGAAAGTCAGTTGGTATAGAAATTACCAAAGCACGATTGGCTAATTTCTCCAAAGCTTTTGTAAATTCTTATATATTAGAGATTGACGATTTGCACAAAGATAATCTACCAACAGGAACCAAGATTACACTAAAAATCCCAATAGAATAACTTATCTACTAAAGTTAGTTTCTGCTACTTTTTCTAGTTCAGTATACCAATCTTCCCCGAACTTTCTAATTAAAGCTTCTTTTACAAATTTATAAACGGGAACCTGTAATTCTTTACCAAGTGTACATGCATCATCGCAAATTTCCCATTTTTCGTAATTAACACCAGAAAATTCAGAATACTCTTTAACTCTAATTGGGTATAAATGACACGATACTGGCTTTTTCCAGTGCACATCTCCTTGGTTGTAAGCCTCTTCAATAGCACATAGTGCGGTATTCTTTTCATCAAAAATCACATATGCACATTCGGCACCATTAATTAACGGAGTTTCTAAATCGCCAAAAACAGTTTTTACAGAAGTGCCCTGCGCTTCAATTACCTCAATACTCTCTTTTCTTAAGAATGGTTTTACTTTTGGGTAGATATCTTCTAATATTTTTACTTCATTAACATCTAATGGCGCTCCTGCATCACCATCCACGCAGCATGCACCTTTGCATGCAGATAAATTACAAACAAAATCCTTTTTAATAATATCCTCTGAAACAATAGTTTTTCCAAGTTGAAACATGCTACAAAAGTAGCTAAACTTAACCTGAATTTAATATTGAAAATCTGTAATAATGTCGCACCTTTGCAAAAAATTTGAAAAACGTACCTTATGCAACTCGATATTAAACAAATATTCACCGCCTTTATGGTACTCTTTGCAGTAATAGATATTATTGGCAACATTCCTATAATAATAGATTTACGCAAAAAAGTAGGGCACATTCAAAGTGAAAAAGCATCATTAATTGCAGGTGTTATAATGATTATCTTCTTATTTGTAGGTAAAAGTTTATTAAGCCTAATTGGTATTGATGTAAACTCATTTGCTGTTGCAGGTGCGTTTGTTATCTTTTTTATAGCGCTA
Organism: Winogradskyella sp. PE311; assembly: GCF_046545555.1. NCBI lineage: Bacteria > Pseudomonadati > Bacteroidota > Flavobacteriia > Flavobacteriales > Flavobacteriaceae > Winogradskyella > Winogradskyella sp. PE311. The sequence continues at coordinate 159,491 of NZ_JBHZTH010000001.1, forward strand.
GAAATGGTTTTAGGTATTACTTTATATAAAGACGAGGAACATAATGCACTTACTGCTTCCGTTTTTCCATTAGCATTTCCACTTATTGCTGGACCAGGTAGTTTAACAACATTACTTTCACTACGAGCAGAATTTGCGATTGAAAACATAATTATTGCTGTAATTTGCAATGTTATCGTTATCTATGTCGTATTAAAAACTTCTGCTAGGATTGAAAAACTTTTAGGCGCAAACGGAATTAAGATAATAAGAAAAGTTTTTGGTGTAATTTTGTTAGCAATTGCAGTTAAGCTATTTGCACAAAACATTAAAGAATTACTAGTTTAAAAATTCAAACCATGAAAATATTCACAATAACATCTAGTATCATTGCCATTATTCTAATTGTTTTTAATGCCACTAAATTAAATTTTGAAGCATTATTTAAAGGTGAAAGTTACACGGCAGTTATTACAATTATTGCCGCGTTTTGCGCCATCATCCTTTTACAAATTCTGAGAATTTCTAAAAAAATTGAGGTACTTAGTAAAAAACGCTAATGAATTACGATGTTTTAATTATAGGTGCTGGTGCTGCAGGTTTATCTTGTGCTTTAGTATTGGGCTCTGCAAAAGACAAAGCATTTGCAGAAGGTAAACAAATTGGGATTATTACACATCAAAAAACATCGCATCTTCAAAACGCACTTTTTAATAACGTGCTCGCATTAAAGCCAGGTACTTTAGGAAAAGACATTTTACGAGATGGTAAAAGTCAGCTTAAAGCGTTATATCCCCATGTTAGCCAAATTGAAAATGAAAAAGTTAAGACAATAAAAAAACAGGTAGATAGTTACACAGTGGTCACATCCAAGAAAACTTATCAATCAAAAATTGTGGTTGTAGCAGTTGGTTATACTAATTTATTGAACATAGAGGGTCTTGAATCCTATATTGAACCACATCCTAAAGCTGCAAGAGAGAAAAATAGAATTTGGTTAAAAAACACAGAACATCTCATAGAAAAGAACCTTTATGTTGCTGGTACTTTAGCTGGTTGGAGAAGCCAGTTTGCAATAGCATCTGGAAGCGGAGCACATGTAGCAACTGATATTCTAACGCTTTGGAATGGTGGAAAACACACCAAAGTACACGATAAAATTATTGTTTAAAATTAGAGTATTCTGTACTTAATAGTATAATCTCTTGCACCATAACATCTTCTTTATTCAAGATTTCTTCGAACGCATTCTCATCAAATAATTGGCGCGCTAAAGTAGCTTTTATTAAATGTCTTATTTCATCGTTATAGGCTACAAAGGTTACATTAGTGCCTTCGAGGGCATTAACATACTCTTGAAAACGAATTACAATATCATCACTAACTTCGAAATTATTAATAAAATCATATTTCGATATATGTTGGTACACATCTCTATCTTTATCTAGCTCCTCAAAAACGAAATATCCAAAATGCCCTCTTCGTCTTAAATAATTTATAGTCTCATTATCGTAAGAACGATCAACTGGTACAAATATATCTGGTATTATACCTCCACCTCCATAAACAACTTTACCCTTTGGTGTTGTAAATTTTAGTGAGTCATCTACTTCTATACTTTGTTCATCTGCCAACTCACCTGTTCTCTTACGTTTATAATAATCATTATAATAGGAGCGATTATCACCATTAGTGTAGGGTTTTTGTATGGATCGACCTGTTGGTGTATAATATCTCGAAACTGTTAATCTTACTGCACTACCGTCACCTAAAGCCATTTCGCGCTGTACTAACCCCTTTCCATAAGAACGTCTTCCAACAATTACACCTTTATCATTATCTTGCAGTGCTCCTGCAATCACTTCACTTGCTGAAGCCGAATTTTCATTAATTAAAATGAAGATTTCACCTTCCTCAAAATCACCGCGACCTGTTGCATAAGTATGTTCCTCACGTCCTTTTTTATCTCTGGTAAATAAAATAAGCTTATCGTCCTCTAAAAACTCATCTGCAATTTGCTCAGCAATGCCCAGGAAACCTCCAGGGTTATCGCGTAAATCAAGTGCTAGTTTTGTAGCTCCTTGCTCTTGTAACTCATCTAAAGCTTCTTTAAATTCTTTAAAACTAGATTCAGCAAAACGATTCATCTTTATGTAACCTAACTCATCCGTTAGCATGTAAGAGGCCTCTATACTTTTAATCGGTATACTTTTTCGTTTTACTTCAAACTCTAATAACTCATCTTCTCCTTTCCTAAAAACAGTTAATTTAACCTTAGTGTTTTTGTCTCCTTTTAACTTTTTAGTTATTAAATCGTTTGTAATTTGTTTTCCATAAATGGTATCACCATCTGCAAATAAAATCCTATCACCACTCATAATTCCAGCACGTTCACTAGGACCTCCTTCTGTCGGTTTTATTACCGCAATACTATCTTTATATGGATAATAATTAATTCCTATACCAACAAAATCACCTTTCATATTTTCCGTAATACGCTTAAGATCTTCCTTTGGAATATAGGTAGAATGAGGATCGAGATTATCTAAAATTCCATTTACAGTAACATCTACAATACTATCCGTATCTATATCATCCACATACTCATAATCTATATAATCTATTAGGCGATTTAACTTATCTTTTTTACTATTAGTTGAAAATAGATTATCTGAAGTGTCAGTAAAATTTAACTTTCCGCCGATAAGTACACCGGCACCTATCGCTAACCCAATTATAAATGGTATGTATTTGTTTTTTGTTGCCATATTATTTCCCATGCAAGTGGGAATCTTCATTTAAGTCTTCTATGCGTTCTAATATAATACCTGCTTTTTCTAAAAATTGCAAACCTGAATCGTCTTTGTATCCTTCAGAGTAAACAACTCTTATAATACCTGCTTGATGAATTAACTTACTACACTCCTTGCATGGTGATAAAGTAATATATAATGTAGAACCCTTGCACGATTGTGTGGATGCCGCTACTTTTAAAATAGCATTGGCCTCAGCATGCAATACATACCATTTTGTATAGCCTTCGTCATCTTCGCAATAATTTTCAAAACCTGTTGGTGTACCATTATAGCCATCTGAAATTATCATTCGGTCTTTAACGATAAGAGCACCTACTTGTTTCCGTTTGCAATGTGAGAGTTTACCCCACTCCTTTGCAATGCGCAAATAAGCCTTATCATAACGTAATTGTTTTTTTTGTGGCATTAATTACTATGGTATCTATAAGTAACGAATATAATAGGATAGTATTTTATAAGCAATCTACTTCTAGTTAAAGTTTTACCAAACTTAATTAAGAAGTTAATAAATCGCTCTGTATTATCATTGGTATAACAAGCCCTATTACTATTGCAGAGAGGACCATAACCCAGTCACGTCTAGAAAATCTAAATAAAGTCTGAAACAAGAACCCAAGAAATAGAACCACAAATACGACAATCACTTGAGCGATTTCAATACCTAAAGCAAATTCTATAAGTAATTCTATTTTATTATCAGCCAGCCCAGCTAACATCTTAAACTCACGCGCAAAACCTAAACCATGTATAAGACCAAAAAACAAAGTAGTAAAGAATAATAAACCAATTTTTCTACCTCTATCCTTTTTACCAGCCGTAAATACGTTGTAAATAGCCGCAATTAAAATGGTGATAGGAATTAAGAATTCTACCAATTTACCACTAACACTTACAACACCATAAGCCGCTAAAACTAATGATAGGGTGTGCCCTAATGTAAACATAGAGACCAACAATAAGACACGTTTCCAATCTTTAAAAACATAAGGCACAGCCAAAACCATTAAAAAAAGAACATGGTCATAACCATTAATATCTAAAACATGATTTAAGCCATACTCAACATTAAACCAGAAATTTTCTAACATAATTGATGCATTTGGGTAATTCAAAGTTACAATTAAAAAGCAAATTAAATTCAATTAAAATAAAGTGGATATAATTTGCTTATTCTTAATTTCTTTCAGAATATTGTAATTCACAAAGTTCAAATAACTTATTGAAATGTTATCAAGAAAGGTGGAGGGATTAGACCCTTTGAAACCTTAGCAACCCTTAAACTTATTAAGAAGGTGCTAAATTCTACGTAATTACCGATTCATTTATCGGTTAATTGGATAGATAACCGAACATAATTACACTGTTGTAATTAAACTTCTTTTTAACTTTTTTCTATTTAAACGTCCTTTTTTGGACTATTTGTATTTTGATTTATTTAGCTAGTTAAGTAACAGAAAATGAATTCAAAACATTTAGAAACACAAGCGATACGTACTCAAATAGAGCGTTCGCAATTTTTAGAACATTCTAGCCCTTTGTATCTAACATCGAGTTATGTTTTTGAAGATGCCGAAGATATGCGTGCCTCTTTTGCGGATGAAAAACAACGCAATATTTACAGTCGATATTCTAATCCAAACACTTCCGAGTTTGTAGAAAAGGTTTGTTTAATGGAAGGAGCTGAACGTGGTTATGCTTTTGCATCTGGCATGTCTGCTGTGTTTTCTACATTTGCAGCTTTATTAAATTCTGACGATCATATTGTGTCATCACGAAGTATTTTTGGCTCTACACAAACATTATTTAATAACATTTTAACTAAATGGAATGTCTCTACAAGCTATTTTAAAATTGATAAATTAGATACTATAGAAAATCTCATTCAACCTAATACAAAGGTTATCTATGCTGAAAGCCCAACAAATCCGGCTGTTGATATTTTAGATTTACAACGCATAGGAGATATTGCAAAAAAGCACAACCTAATATTTATTATAGACAATTGTTTTGCAACACCATATCTACAACAACCTATAAAATTTGGTGCAGATTTAGTGATTCATTCTGCAACTAAATTAATGGATGGCCAAGGCCGTGTTTTGGGCGGAGTTACCGTTGGAAACGCAGATTTAATTCAGAAAATCTATCTGTTTTCAAGAAATACAGGTCCTGCATTATCGCCTTTTAATGCATGGGTTTTATCTAAAAGCCTAGAGACCTTGCCTGTAAGAGTAGATAGACATTGTGATAATGCACTCAAGGTGGCAACATTTTTAGAATCTCATAATAATGTCACTATTGTAAAATATCCATTTCTAAAATCGCATCCGCAATACGAATTAGCAAAACAACAAATGAAACTAGGTGGAAATGTTGTCGCTTTTGAAATAAAAGGTGGTATTGAAGCAGGTAGAAAATTTCTAAATGCAATAAAACTGTTGTCACTTTCAGCAAATTTAGGAGATACTAGGAGTATTATTACACATCCTGCATCTACAACACATGCGAAAATACCAGAAGATATTCGTTTAGAAACAGGAATTACTGCAGGATTAATACGAATTTCTGTTGGTCTGGAGCATCCAGAAGATATCATAAACGATTTAAAACAAGCATTAAACTAATGGCAAATATTAAGCAAGAATTAAAAAAACGAATCTTAGTTCTCGATGGAGCCATGGGAACGATGCTTCAGCGATATAATTTCTCAGAAGACGATTTTAGAGGAAAACGTTTTGCAGATTATCCTTCACCTTTACAAGGAAATAATGATTTACTTTCATTAACGCAACCCAAAGCAATTGCAGAAGTACATGCCAAATATTTTGAAGCAGGAGCAGATATTGTAGAAACGAATACATTCTCTGGGACAACTATAGCAATGGCTGACTACGACATGGAAGATTTAGTTTACGAACTCAACTTTGAATCTGCCAAAATCGCCAAAGAAGTTGCTGATAAATTCACAAAAGCAAATCCAGAAAAACCACGTTTTGTTGCTGGTAGTATTGGCCCAACAAATAAAACAGCGAGTCTATCGCCAGATGTAAATCGTCCAGAATATAGAGCTATAACTTTTAATGAATTACGTATTGCCTATAAGCAACAAGTTGAAGCTTTAATCGACGGTGGAGTTGATGTGCTTTTAGTTGAAACCATTTTTGATACTTTAAACGCAAAAGCGGCTTTATTTGCCATTGAAGAAGTAAAAGAAGAACGTAATATAGATATTCCCATTATGGTTTCAGGTACCATAACTGATGCTTCAGGGAGAACATTATCCGGACAAACAGTTGAGGCCTTTTTAACCTCAGTATCTCATATTCCGTTATTAAGCGTAGGTTTTAATTGTGCACTTGGTGCAGAACAATTGAAACCTTATTTGCAAAGACTTTCTAATGAGACTGAATTTTTCACCTCAGCACATCCTAACGCAGGTTTACCAAATGCCTTTGGAGAATATGATGAATCACCTCAACAAATGCAACTGTATATCGAAGACTACCTCAAAGATGGTCTTGTAAATATAATTGGAGGTTGCTGTGGTACGAGTCCAGAGCATATAAACGCAATAGCAGAAGCCGCTCAGAAGTACAAACCAAGATTAACTCAAGAATTCGCATAATGGCAGAATCTGACTGTAATAAATATTTAACTTTATCTGGATTAGAACCTTTAGTGGTTACACCAGAAAGTAATTTCATCAACGTAGGTGAACGAACCAACGTAACTGGATCTCGCAAATTTCTGCGTCTTATAAAGGAAGAAAAATATGACGAAGCATTAGAAGTGGCGCGAGATCAAGTAGATGGTGGCGCACAAATCCTTGATGTAAACATGGACGAAGGTATGCTAGATGGTGTTTATGCCATGACAACCTTTTTAAACCTCATTGCTTCAGAACCCGATATTTCAAGAATTCCATTAATGATAGACAGTTCTAAATGGGAAATTATTGAAGCTGGTTTACAAGTTGCACAAGGGAAATGTGTAGTTAATTCTATAAGTCTAAAAGAAGGAGAAGCTGAATTTAAACGTCAAGCCAAACTGGTTAAGCGTTATGGAGCAGCGGTCATCGTTATGGCTTTTGATGAAACAGGACAAGCTGATAATTACAAAAGACGTATAGAAATTTGCAAACGATCGTACGACATATTAGTTAACGAGGTCAACTTTGCTCCACAAGACATTATTTTCGATCCTAATATTTTTCCTGTAGCAACAGGAATGGATGAGCATCGTAGAAATGCACTGGACTTTTTTGAAGCTACAAAATGGATTAGAGAAAATTTGCCTTATGCCAACGTTTCAGGTGGTGTAAGTAATGTCTCTTTTTCATTTAGAGGAAATAATATAGTTAGGGAAGCTATGCATTCCGCTTTTCTATACCATGCTATAAAAAACGGAATGAACATGGGAATCGTTAACCCAACAATGCTCGAGGTTTATGACGAAATTGATAAAGGCTTATTAGAACGTGTCGAAGATGTATTGTTTGATAGACGTGATGATGCCACAGAACGTTTATTAGATTTTGCTGAATCTGTTAAAGGTCAGAAAAAGGAACAAGAAGATAAGGTTTTAGAATGGAGAAGTGATCCATTACAAGATAGAATTACACACGCTTTAGTTAAAGGTATTGATGCCTTTATTATTGAGGATGTCGAAGAAGCTCGATTAGCCTCTGATAAACCTATTCAAGTTATTGAAGGTCATTTAATGATAGGTATGAATGTCGTTGGAGATTTATTTGGTAGTGGAAAAATGTTTTTACCACAAGTCGTAAAATCTGCAAGAGTTATGAAAAAAGCTGTGGCTTACCTTCAACCCTTTATTGAAGCCGAAAAAGATGGAAAACAAGAATTCGCTGGTCGGATTTTAATGGCTACTGTAAAAGGAGATGTTCATGATATTGGAAAGAATATTGTAAGTGTGGTTTTAGGCTGTAATAACTACGAGATTATTGATCTTGGTGTTATGGTTCCACCAGAAAAAATTATTGAAACGGCTAAGAAAGAGAATGTAGATATTATTGGTTTAAGTGGTCTAATTACACCTTCGTTAGATGAAATGGTTTATGTATCTAAAGCTCTTGAAAAAGAGAACTTAGACATTCCACTTATTATTGGAGGAGCTACAACCTCTAGAGCACATTCTGCCGTGAAAATTGCACCACACTATAGCAATACAGTAGTACATATTAATGATGCTTCAAGAGCTGTAACTGTAGTTGGTGATTTACTTAAAATGGATAACAAGGTTTATAAGAATCAGATTCGTGAAGAGTATGATTTGTTCCGTGAACAATTCATGAAACGTGGTAAAAAGAAAGAATACCTTTCTATTGAAGATGCACGAAAAAACAAGTTTCAAATTGATTGGAATACCTCTGAAATTGTAAAACCTCAACAATTAGGAATTCAAATATTAGAAGATTTTGACATTACTAAACTCGAAGATTATATCGATTGGTCTCCATTCTTTAGAAGTTGGGATTTACATGGCAAATATCCAGATATTCTTACCGATAATGTGATAGGAGAACAAGCCACAGAATTATTTGCTGATGCTAAAGAATTACTCAAACGCATTTTTGATGAAAAACTTTTAAAGGCTAAAGCTATCTTCGGATTATTTGAAGCGAATACTGTAAATGACGACGATATTGAAATAAACACAGAACATTATCACCTCGAGTACAGTCGAGAAGTCTCAAATCCTGTAGCTAAAAATGAAGGTCTCGACTGCGCTAGACCAGACAAATTAAAATTCCTAACCCTTAGACAACAGTCCAAAAAATCGGAAGGTAAGCCAAATATTGCCTTAGCAGATTTTATTGCACCAATAACATCTGACAGACAAGATTATATGGGTTGCTTCTGTGTCTCAACAGGGTTTGGCACTCAAGAATTAGCCACGCAATTCGAAGCGGATAATGACGATTACAATTCCATAATGATAAAAGCCTTAGCAGACCGATTAGCTGAAGCCTTTGCTGAATGCTTACATAAAGAAGTGCGAACTAAACATTGGAATTATGCTAAGGATGAAAACTTATCTAACCAAGAATTAATTAAGGAACACTATAAAGGTATTCGACCAGCACCTGGTTATCCTGCTTGTCCAGATCACTTAGAAAAAAATACGATTTGGAAACTTTTAAATGTTGAAGAAAATATTGGAGTACAGCTTACAGATAGCTTAGCCATGTGGCCTGCCGCTAGTGTTAGTGGTTATTACTTTGGTAATCCTGAAGCCAGATATTTTGGACTCGGAAAAATAACACAAGATCAAGTAAACGATTATAGTAAACGTAGAGAAATTTCAATTGAAGAGGCCGAAAAATGGCTAAACCCAAACATTGCTAATTAAGATGAAAGTAACTGAACATATAAAAAACGCAAACGGAAAAACACAATTCTCGTTTGAAATATTACCACCTTTAAAAGGACAACATATTCAATCTATTTTCGATAATATTGATCCTTTAATGGAATTTAAACCTCCGTTTATTGATGTCACCTATCATCGTGAAGAATATGTTTTTAAAGAAGTTGAAAATGGACTTCTAAAAAAACAAGTGGTAAAAAAACGACCAGGAACTGTTGGGATATGCGCAGCCATTCAGAATAAATATGGAGTTGATGCTATACCTCATATTTTGTGTGGTGGTTTTACAAAAGAAGACACCGAAAACTTTTTGGTCGATTTAGATTTTCTAGATATTGATAATGTCATGGCATTACGTGGTGATGCTGTAAAAAGTGAAACCTATTTCAAACCCGAAAAAGAAGGTCATGCTTATGCCAGTGAACTCATCTCTCAAATTGAGGAAATGAATCATGGTAAATATTTAGATGAGGAATTATTAAATAGTTCTGCTACTAATTTTTGCATTGGAGCTGCAGCGTACCCTGAAAAACATATGGAAGCACCAAGTTTAGAAAGCGATATTCACTTTCTAAAAAAGAAAATTAAAAATGGGGCAACTTATATTGTAACCCAAATGTTTTTTAACAATCAAAAGTATTTTGACTTCGTTACAAAATGCAGAAAAGAAGGGATTATTGTTCCTATAATTCCGGGTTTAAAGCCTATTTCAACAAGAAAGCAACTGAATTTAATTCCACATCGTTTTCATGTAGATTTACCAGAAGCACTTATTATAGATATTGTAAAATGCAAAAACAATAAACAAGTAAGACAAGTCGGTATAGAATGGTGCATAGAACAATCAAAGGAACTTCAAAAAGCTGGCATTCCTGTTTTACATTATTACTCAATGGGCAAAAGTGACAATATAAAAGTAATTGCTTCGGAGTTGTTTTAGTAATCTAAATCTCAACTTATTAACTTTTTTCTGTTAAAAAGATTATTTTTTATTAAAATAAATATAAAATAGACTTTAAAAGCCTCGAATATAACCTCCAATTCCATATATTTGAACTGATAACAACTATCGATGAAATTAAAAAACAGCGTTATATACGATTTATCAATTGTACTAGTTGGTAATTTCAATCCTTCTATTATTACTCCCTCATGGCTAGCTTACAAAAAATTAATACGAGAGTCTGATTCTGAAAATGCAGATATAACTATTATTCACCCAGAAATAAGTCATTTCTCTTTATCATTTTGTGAATTTCAAGTCTCTATGGATAAATGCATCATAACAGCTGAAAATGAAGCAGATTTTGAACTTATCCGAGATTTATCTATAAGTATTTTTTCGTTTTTAAACGAGACACCTATTAGTGGAATAGGAATTAACCACAATATGCATTTTGGTTTAGAAAATGAAGATGACTATAATCGTTTTGGAGACTGGTTAGCTCCATTAAATATTTGGAATAATCATTTAAGAAACCCTAAGCTTTTAGAATTAAAAGTTATTGAGCCATTTGAGGATAATAATCCTGTAAAAAATATGATTACAGTTACTACATCCGATAAAATATCTATTTATGGTGTACGTTACCAATTAAATTATCACATTGAATTGAGTAGAGTAAAAAATAAGTTGCCTGCTGAAGTTATATCTAAACATTGGCACATAAGTTTTGAAAAAGCTAAGCAAATATTAAATTCGACAATAGAAAAATTCTATGCATAATACTATTTCAAAAAGTAGTTGGATAAATGATGTCTTAACTACAGAAAATGAGGTTGATAAAAAAATATTATCAAAATACACCAAATATTACGCTAGTGTTACTGAACGAAATAACCTATTAGCAAAAAACGACTATTGGTTTCATATTTTTGATAATAATTTTGACGAAAATGAACATTTTGAAAAATTATTGTCCTTCAAATACCCTATTAAAGAAGCTAATTTCAATTTTCATAATAAAAATAATTATGCCAAGGCGATAACAAAATTAAAAGGATATGTCTCAGAAATTAAAGATGAATATTTTGTAGCAAAATTAGAGGAACTTGATAATTCTGATACTTATGAAATAGGAGAGTTTGATTTATCAGATGTCGATAAAGGTGATATAGAATTATTAGAAGTTGGCTCTGTATTTTATTGGAATTTCGGTTATCATGTTGATAGAGGTCAGGTTAAGAAAATGTCAGAAATACGATTTCAAAGAATTTCTAATCTAGATATAAATGAATTTGATTCTATTTGTGAAGAATCAGACAAACTTAATGATAGCTTAGATTGGGATTAAACGATGAATTTTTCACTTTACCTTCAAACGATGAAATTGAAGTTACTCTATTTGGAACAGGAGGAGGATATGGAGAATCCATAGTGATAAAAATTAATAATGATGAATGGGTTATTATAGATAGTTGTATAAACCCAAAGTCAAAAATTCCTTTAGCCTTAAATTATCTAAAAAAGATAGGTGTAAACTTGTCTAGAGATGTGAAATATGTAATTTGTACTCATTGGCATAATGATCACGTCAAAGGACTTTCAAATATATTAAGAGTTTGCAAAAATGCTGTATTCTGTATGCCTTCTGTCAGTGATACAAAGAAGTTTTTAAAACTTGTTAATCTAGATTATTCTAAAATTGAAAAAGGTTCAATTTCCTCATTTAATGAATTTAAAGATTGCCTTGATTTAATTAATCAAAGAAAGAGTAAAACAATAAGAAGATTAAAGTCGGATTTAGTTATTTATTCTGATGAAATGATTTTGTCGAACCATTCTAAAATTAAAGTTGAGTTATTTTCTCTTTCACCTTCAGAAGCTGTAATCTTAAATTTCGACAAAGAAATTTCTACTCTTTTTAGAGACTTCAACCTTTCTAAAAAGTTAGTTACTGAAAAGTCCCCAAATGATAAATCTGCAGCTATTTATTTTAAATATGGTGATTTTAGTGCACTTCTTGGGGCTGATTTGGAAATCTCTAAAAAGGAGGACGAAGGTTGGAAAGATATATACAACAACTCTGTAGTAATAAAGAACAAGTCTATTATTTATAAAATACCTCACCATGGCTCCAGTAATGGTTATGAAAAAACCATTTACGAAGGTTTGATAGAACCCAATGCTATCACAAAGTTTTCTCCATGGAACTCTGGCTCAAAACTACCAAGACCAGAAATGGTAGATAAATACAAGGGTCATAGTGATAAAGTATATATAACCTCTCCTATAAAACTCAATAACAAATCTAAAAAAAGAGATAAAAGTATTGAGAAGATCATCAATCTTTTTAGTCGTAAACTAATTGAAGTAAAGTTTGAAGAAGGAATTGTTAGGTCAAGACATTCAATATTAGATCCTGATAATATTAAAGTCGAAACGTTTGGTAACGCTTTTAAAGTTTAAAAATAGAAAGGACTATTAATTACGCATCGTTTTCACGTAGATATGCCTGAAAATTTAATTATTTCGATGCTAAAGTGTAAAGACAATAAAGAAGTAAGACAAGTCGGTATAGAGTGGTGCATAGAACAATCAAAGGAACTTCAAAACGCTGGAATTTCTGTTTTACATTGTTACTCAATGGGCAAAAGTGACAACATAAAAGCAATTGCTTCGGAGTTGTTTTAAATTTAGACAGCTAATTCGTTTTCCAACTCTTCCAAAGATTTTCCTTTTGTTTCCGGTAAAATTTTTAGAAGTACAAAAAAGCCAATAAGTGCGATTACACCAAAAATAAAAAAGGTTAATGCATTTCCTAAATTGGAAAGTTCCCAAGGGAAAATTAATTGTACTAAAGAGCTAATCAGTGAGTTCACAAATGCAATTACTCCAATTGCTAGACCTCTGTACTTTAATGGATATAATTCTGATAATAAAACCCACATTACAGGGCCCAAAGAAAATGCAAAACAAGCTATAAAACCTAAAATTCCTACCAAAATTAAACTTGCATTTATTGTTGTAGCTGCTTCTAAAATTGCACCATCATTTTTACTATAAATCTTATTTCCTAAAGCTGTTTTTATTTCATTCTTAAATTCGACATCACTATTATATTCCTTCTCAGCAAAAGGTAATAATTTTTCTGCATTAGAAAATTGAAAGGTATTAATACTTTCTTTTGATAATTGATATTTTGCTTGATTAAAGCCATAAGCACATAAGAGTAAGCTAATTGCAATACCTGCTGTACCGATTAACAACAAAGGCCTTCTACCCATCCTATCTATTAAATAAATAGCAACAAACGTAAAAACTACTGAAATTGTACTTAATAAAACACCCGAAGAAAAAGCAGCATCTGTTCCAATACCTGTTTGTTTAAATATAGATGTTGCATAGAAATAAACTGCATTTATCCCCGTAATTTGTTGCAGAACACCTACGATTAAACCTACAATTAAAATAAATCGTAATGACCGTTTTAATAACTCTTTAATCTTTAGTGGTTCTTTATTTTTATCTGCATTAATATGTTCTTCGATAGATACAATTTCTAGTTCACCTTTTGCGCTTCCATGAATTTGAACTAAAACATCCCTTGTAGCTTCATAACGTCCTTTTAAATACAACCACCGTGGACTCTTTGGAACAAAAAACAAAAACACAAAGTATAATATTGCAGGAATTAACTCAACACCTAGCATCCATCTCCAAACGTTATTATCATTAAGAAAGTTGTTTTCTGGTGTATTGTATTTATTAAAAAAATAATTACTTAAAAACGCTGCGAAAAAACCAAAGACGATATTTAATTGCTGCAACGAAACTAGCTTTCCTCTATTTTCTGCGGATGAAATTTCAGCAATGTACATCGGTGCCAAAACTAATGCAGCACCAAATGCTAAACCACCAATCATCCTAGCTATATAAAGTATTTCATAGGTAGATGCAAGAGCCGATAAAACAGCCGAAATAGCATATAAAAATGCTACAAAAATGAGCAGCTTTTTTCTTCCCAGAAAATCACTCAACCTTCCTGAAAACAACATAGCAAACATTGCTGCAAAAGATGGAGAACTAACTACCCAACCTGATTGAATTTCATTTAAATCAAATTCAGGACCAGCAAAAGACATAACACCAGAAATAATACCTGCATCAAAGCCAAAAAGGAATCCACCTAAAGACACAACAAACGCAATAAAGACGAGTTTTCTATTCATAATATCAGTGCTGCTTAAAATATTTTTTTTGATTCAATTATTGGTTTTCTTTATAATAACATTTAAGGTAAGACCAAGAACAATCAGTAAAATACCTCCCAAACTCCATAGAGTGTAGACCTCTTTAAACCATGTAAAACCAATAATTATTGTAAAAATAACCTCTAAATACTTTAATGGAGCCACTTGGTTGGTTTCACCTACTTGCATTGCTTTAGTCATATAAAGTTGGGCAAAATACCCAAAAATACCCAAACTCAAAAAGACTAACCACTCTTCTCCTTTTGGTGTGATCCAATTATTGATTGCTAAAAGACCACCAATAACCGCAGAAATAACCATAAAATAATTTACTACAACAACGGGATGATCTTCCTTGCCAATTTTTCTAATTGTAATATATACTAAACCAGCAAAAATCGAAGATACGACTGCAAAAATAACACCTTCAACTTGCACTTCTGAATTGAACCCCTTTAAAATCAAAACACCTGAAAATGCAATTGCAAAAAACAGCCATTGCATCGGTTTAATTTTTTCCTTAAGGATTATTAAAGCAAAAAATGCCGCAAAAATTGGAGCTATATACCTTATAGAAACAGCAGTTCCCATAGCTATATATTTTAGCGACAAAAAGAACAAGGTCATAGAAATAAGGCCAAATACTGATCTAGTAATAAGTAATGCTTTTTTATTACCTAAAATTGAAATGTTATTTTTTAACAAAAATGGAATTGTAAAAAACAGAGATCCTATGGATCTAAAAAATACAATCTGGTAAACACTAAAATTATTTAAAGACTTTACAAATACATTTAAAAACGTAAACGCAAGTGCGCTAATTATCATGTACTGTATTGCCTTCTTCAAAGTTTAATATTTGTTAAATTTTATTGCATTTTACAAAGAAGCAATTTAAGCATAAAATCACGAAAAATAATTAGAAAATAGTTCAATTATTGCTTATTTTTAAAGGCCTAATCAAAAACGGAACCGTTTTTGATTATTTTAATTTATTACTTAAAATAGAATCAATTTTACAAATGAAAACTTCACAACTTTTTATACTTATAAGCTCATTTATATTTATAAGTTTTTCTAACGCACAAGACATCATCGTTTCAAATATTTCTGAATATAACATTGCGCTCTCTAAAGTGAATTCTGGCGGAACGATTATTTTAAAAAATGGAGAATGGAAAGACACAAAATTATTGGCCCATGGTAATGGATCAAAAGAAAATCCTGTAATTATTAAATCCGAGACGCCAGGCAAAGTTATTTTATCTGGCGATTCTGGTCTTAACATATATGGAAATCATGTTATTGTAAGCGGTCTTTGGTTTAAGGACGGAAAAATCACTTCTAAATCTATTGTTCAATTCAGAAAAAACTCGAAAGAATTTGCTAATAATTGTAGGTTTACTAATTCAACAATATCATATGTTGGTGTCGCAGATGACAGTATTAAAGATCACTGGGTAGATATTTGGGGTAAAAACAACAGGGTCGATCATAACAATTTTACTGGTAAGACTTCTTCTGGAACAACCTTAGTAGTTTGGCTAAAGGGAGAAGAGCATATTGAAAATAATCATCAAATAGATCATAATTTTTTTGGGCCAAGACCAGATTTGGGAGAAAATGGAGGCGAAACCATAAGGATTGGTACGAGTGCGAATTCTATGAAATCATCGAAAACAATCGTAGAAAACAACACTTTTAAACAGTGCGATGGTGAAATTGAAATTATATCTAATAAGTCTAATGATAACATTTTTAGAAACAATTTATTTATAGAAAGTAAAGGAACGTTAACCCTAAGACATGGTAATAACGCTTTAGTAGAAAATAATGTTTTTTTAGGAAATAACGTTTCTAATACTGGTGGTATTAGAGTAATTAACGAGGGTCATATCGTTAGAAATAATTTAATGGTAGGTCTAAAAGGCAATGGCTATAGAGGACCTATTGTTATTATGAATGGAGTACCTAATTCACCATTAAACAGATACAATCAAGTTAAGAATGTAGATATTCAAAATAACACTATCATAAATTGTGGCCCTATGACTTTTGGTGCTGGCAAAAGTGACGAGTTAAGTTTAGCACCAGAAAATACAGTATTTGCAAATAATATAATTACAAACACAAATGGTGGAAGAATATTAGATATTGTAGATAATACAGATGGCATTTCTTTTAGCGGAAACATAGTAGATAGTGAGGCTAGTGCAGACTCAAGATATTTTATAAAAACATCTATAGACTGGAGTGTTTTAAAATCGTTACCAATGCCAACTGAAAATAATCCTGTTCTAAAAAGCGTAACAAAAACTCCAAAGAGTCCGATTGAAGATATTACACAATCTAATAGAGATGTTTACGTTGCTGGAGCTTTTAACTTAAATAATACCGGAATGCCAAAAGCTTTGTTAACCAGAACAGGTCCCGGTTGGAAACCTAATATTATTGCGCCAGTAGTAAAACCAGAAGATTTAATTATCGAACCAGGTATTGGAACTTTATCTAAAGCTCTTAGCAAAACAAAAGATGGCGATGTTATTACACTAAAAGAAGGGTTGTATATTCTAAGTAAAAGTTTGAAAGTGAAAAGTAAAGTTTCAATTATTGGCTCTGAAAATGGAGAAACCATTGTAAAAATGATAGATGATATAGACAAACCCTTCACCTATTTTCTAAGAATTAATCAAGGAACATCTCTTAATATTAAAAATGTCACTTTTGATGCATCACACAGCAGACCAGCAAAATATGCTATTGTTTCGCCAGATAAATTGGAATCTGATTTATATGAACTTAGCGCAGAAAATTGCACATTTAAAAATTTCACCACTCAAAGTGGCGGAAGCATTTTTAAAGCATATAATGGTACAATGGCAAGTAGTCTGAATTTTAAAAATTGTAAATTCTTAGATAGTTATAGAGGGCTGAATCTTTCATATGATAAAGACAACTTAGGAAAATATAACGCCGAAGCCATTTCGATAGATAACTGTATATTTAAAAATATTGAAGAATTTGCAGTTAATTATATCAGAACTACGCCAAACGTAAATATAAAAGGCGGTAAACTTTTAATTACAAATAGTGTATTTGATAAAGTAGCAAATACAGAGAAAGGGAGAATTATTAGACCAAATGGTATACATGAAGTTACAATTAAAAATTCAGTATTTATAAATAGCTATAAAGCACTAAAGCCGCTTAATTTAGAAGGTGTAAATAGCATAATAAAAAACTGTTTGTTTGATGATAGTGGTTTTCCTAAAGTGACTAAAGGTGCAAAAGAACAAAACATGGTTTATAAAAGCCCTAAGTGGGAAGATAGGAATAACTATATACCGAGTAAAAAATCACCATTGCAAAAAGAGAATAATGGTAGAGAGCAGATAGGCCTTAGAAATAAGTAAGGTTTAACGTTAAATATAAAAAAGGGCAACTTATTAAATTTAAGTTGCCCTTTTTCTATAACTGTAGTTTTAATTAACTTATTCAATAATAACTCGCCTCGTTATTGAGTTAGAACCAGAATTTATTTTCAGTAAATAAACTCCTGTCGCCATGTTAGAAACGTCAATTGAATCGTTAACAAGGTTAGTAGTTGAAAGTACATTTACACCTACTATATTATATAATTGAACAGAATCAATTTGAGTATCATCTGATGTTCTAATTGTTATATTTGTTTTTGCAGGGTTTGGAAATACACTAAATTCAGTTTGTACTATGTCGTTTGAAGAAAGTGTAGAAAAATCAACATTAATTTCACCTATTGTTAAACCGTCAATATCGCTCATTGAACCTAAACCACTTAATGAATTGCCTGTTAATTCAGAAGTTGGAAAGTTTCTCTCTGCTGTACCACTAAAAGTCCAATCTGGGCCCGAACGTGAATTTATGCGTCCTGCCATCCAATCATCGTTGTTGATTCCATCAACAGAAACGGAGTTACCTGTTTTCACTCCTTGTCTAGCAAAATATTGAGGATATTGATTAAGAGGAATTATAGTAGCAGATAATGCAGGATCAACAGTTACAGTAACAGCTGTTGGTAACATTGCCATAGGATCTTCAACAAAAACCACTGGACTATATGCATATTCTCCCGTTCCTCCAATATCATCATCATCTAAAATAGCTACAGAATCATAAATAGTCCAACCTGTTGCTAAACCATCTAAAATTCCATCCGCATTTGAATCAATTTCTTCTCCATCTGGATTACCTTCCATTGCAGGCGTTTGTATAATCATATAAGTAGCACTTTGATCGATCATAGTTCCGTCATACCCTCTTACACTCGATACACCATTAAATCTATCTAATTCATAATCACCGTCACCTTCTAAGACCCACGCTGGTACGCCTGTAAACTCTATAGTCAAAACAGAGGCTGATGAGGCAGCCAAAGCCGAAGCATAAGGATTGGTAATAGTTACACCACTGATATCAGTCGTTCCGTCAGAATCTAATGAACCAGTATCAAAAGTCATATTAGAGACAATGACTAAAATCCCGTTACTTCCAAATGTTAATCCACCTAATTCTACTGCATCTTGAATTCTTCCCGGATTTTCATCATCACCATCAATGGCAATAAAGTATACATCGTCTGGAATTGTTGCACCAGGAGTACCTCTAAACTCAAAATATTCTAAAGTATCATCTACAGCATATTCAAAGTCCTGAACTAAAGGAGTGTCTGTGTAATCGTTAAATACACCTGAATTATTTGGCGGACTGACGACAATCTCACTAATATAATATTGTGCACTCATAAATTGAGTGACTATTAAAAATGCAAAAAGTAATTTTGTTTTCATAATCGTTTTTTTAGTTATATTATTTAATTTAAAATACTATTGGTTAATTGGTAAACCAATCTGGTCAACCAAATATACATAAAATTATTTTATTCGATTGTTAAATAGGTGCCTTTGAAGTTCTGATTTAACACCATAATCTTCAAAGGTTTATCTTTTGATTCTCTTTTCACTTCAATTGAAGCCTTACCATTTGACATTTCTATAGACTCGCTTCCTCTTGGAGTGCCCAGGTTTTTATATGTCTCACCACCAGATAAACATTGAAAATAAACTCTATTTTCATAGTCTAAACATCTTAAACCTTTGCTATCATGCGCAACTGCCGTAACAAGATAGTTCCCATTTTCTAAAACTTCATAGCTTAGTTTAAGTGCTTTTGCTTTTCCATTTTTAGTAAAACGATAATTAACTTTTAATTCATCTTTAACTTCGTCTCCGTCTGTAGTCTTTCCGATTGAAATCAATTCATTTTTTCCTTCTCTAAAATTAAGTGTCCAGTTTAGACCTGCTGCCGGAAATGCTTTTGTATCTCGTTTTTTAGTTCCTATGCTCTTTCCATTTAGAAATAATTCAACCTCAGGACAGTTGCTATATACACTGATATCTCGAGCTAAACCCTTTGGGCCTTGACGCTCTGTCCAAGTATGAGATTCTATGTACGTAAAAGGATCTGATGTATTCCAATAACTTTTAAATACATAAAATGCGTCTTTTGGATTATTCTCTCTGTCCACCAAACCTTTTTGATTCATATAAGGAATCGCATTTTCTGGTCGTAATGGTGTTCCAAAATCTTTAAAAGCCCATTGCGCATTACCTATGAATGTTGAATCATTTTCAGAAATACGTAAATGCCAATCAAATAAATCTACAATATAATTCTCGCTCCAATCTCCTATTTGCGCAATATTGGCAACATTGGTTTGTACAATGGCTTCCTCCCAACCATCTGCCTTAATTTTTCCCTCTCCAGTAATTGGATTTTCTGTATGTCTGCCTACATGACTAGAACCGCCATATTCAGTGTGTATAAAATGCTTGTATTCTTCTTTATACTGATCGATAGCTTTTTGATAGCTTTTATAACTCCCAGAATACCAACCCGACCAAATTGAAGGAGAAAACACATCTACGATATCTGCACCTTCATAGTATTTTCTGATCGCGGTTTTACGTGTAGGATCTAATCTATATGCGTAGTCATTCAATTCTTTTAAATAGACATTTATATTTTCTCTATTGTCACCTCCTTCAAAATCTGGTAACCAATAAATTTCGTTTCCTAATGACCAAAAAATAATACTTGGATGATTATAGTTTTGCTCAATAATTTCTTTGAGCATACCTTTAGTATTAGTTTTCCATGTATCATTTCCAAGACCACCTCGACACCATGGCAACTCATCCCAAACTAACAAACCTAATTCATCACAAGCTTTATAAACTTCTGGATCTTGAGGGTAATGTGCTAAACGCACAAAATTGGTTCCCATCTCTTTAATGAGTTCCATATCTGCTCTGTGCATTTCATTAGTCATAGCTGCGCCAACACCTGCATGTTCTTCGTGTCTATGTGTTCCTCTTAGTAATAATCGTTTTCCGTTAAGGTAAAAAGCTCCATAATCTTTAAACTCAAACCATCTAAAACCGACGCGTTCTGAAACCTCATCTATAACTTTATCATTTTCTAAAAGTTGAACTTTTAAAGTATATAGATTAGGATGGTCTGTATGCCAAAGTTTAATATCTTTTAATTCATTAAAGCTTATTTCTAATTCAGAATCAGTGGCACCAAATGTTTGAGTCTGCACTTCTTTGCCATCTAAATCCATTAATGTTGCTTTAATTCTTGAATCATTATTTGAATTACTAATATTAAAAGTTGCGAGTAAGTCTGCACTTTTATCTGAGACATTTGGTGTCGTAATCTTTAAGTTAGATAAATGTTGTTTTGGCAAAGTCACTAACCAAACATCTCTTGTAATACCTCCAAAAATGAAGAAGTCGCTCTTTTGTGATGGAATAACCTCTGGGTCATATCCATTATCAGCTCGAACTAAAATTTCATTTGTTCCTTGTGAAATAGCGTCCGTAATATCAATCGTAAAACCGATATATCCACCAATATGACCACCCACTTTTTTTCCGTTTACGTAGACTTCACTTGTAATATTAACACCTTCAAAATAAAGTTGATAGATTTGACCTGAAACTATTGAATATATATCCAAATCCTTTTTATACCAACTCCCTGTTCGTCTATAACCAGGCTCTAAATCAGTAGCATCTAATGCATTCCATGTATGTGGTACATTTATAGGCTCCCAATTATTTTGACTTAAGGCCTCATCGATACTATTTGTATCATTTTCTAGATAAGACCAATTATCGTTAATATTTATTTTACTTCGTTCTTGATTACTATTTTCAGTAGAACTTCCACAAGAAAATAATACTATACTCAGGCAAAACAATCGTACTAATTTTGATTTTAATATCATCTATTCTAATGCTTTTAATCTTAATAAGGTTTCTAAAAAATAATAATCACCATAAACTATTGGTTCGTCCATTTCATCTTTTTTAGGCCAATTACCAGTGCTGTGATCTAATATAAATGGAGCTTGAATTGTCGTGTCTAAAACATACTTATTAGACTTTAAACTATTAATTACTTTCTTACTATAATTTAAATAAGCTTCATTCTTTGTGTAGCCATAAAGTTCTACCAATGCCGAAGAAACGACTGTCCCGGCCGATACGTCTCTTGGAGCATTTGGTATTGCAGAATCATCGAAATCCCAATATGGAATGCCATCCTCTGGCAAATTTTTATGACCTAAGTAAAAGTTTGCTGTTGCCTTGGCACGCTCTATATACTTAGGATTTTTGGTGTATCTATAAGCCATTGTAAATCCATAAATAGCCCAACCTTGTCCTCGTGCCCATGACGACTCATCGCTAAATCCTTGATGCGTTACTTTCATTCTAATAATAGTTGTTATGGTATCATAATCTAAAACATGATACGAACTATGATCTGATCTAAAATGATTTTTTAAAGTTGTATTTGCATGCGTAACTGCTAACTTATGATAAGTACTATCTCCAGATATTTTAGTGGCCTCAAAGAGCAATTCTAAATTCATCATATTATCAATAATTACAGGAAATTGCCATCGTTTTTTATTGAAATCCCATGAGCGAATACTTCCAATATTCTCATTGAATCTTGTGCTCAACGTTTGCGCACTTTTTACAATTATAGATTTATAGACTTCATTATCTTCAAACTTCAAACCATTGCCAAAACTACAGAAGACCTTAAAACCCATATCGTGAGTTCTATCATTAAACTTTTCTTTCTCAATAAAAGCAGTCCATTCCTTTGCTTTTTCTTTAAAATCTTCATCACCTGTTAACTCATAAATTTGCCATAGGTTACCTGCAAAGAAACCGCTCGTCCAATCTTTTGAAGGTACTTTTTTAATTGCTTTATTTTTGTGAGAATAACTTCTAGGAAAAGCAATTGAATCAACTTTATAATCTAACAACTTTGAATACCGATTTTCGAGTTTTGCTTTTATTGACTCAGAGTTTTCCACGATAGAATTACTCTCATTCTTGCAACTTAACATCACTAGAAAAAAGAAAATAGTTGTATAATTAAAATTCTTTTTTATCATATTCAGTCCAGTTTTAATCGCTTTTTTAATTGATATCTATATAGTGACGGAATGGTATCAACAGTTTTATTTACTAATTCTATATATGCCATGGGTTTATAATTTACAGTAAAGTTATGATTACCATTAACTCCAATAACTCTTGCATATGGTCCGTCCTTCATACCATTTAAAAGTATAGGGCTTTTTGAGTCAGTGCCATTTAAAATATTGACATGTATATTCCAAAATGTACTAAAAGCACCATGTGACGGTTTCCAATAACCAGCCCCTCCGCCAGCAAATAAAGGATAACTCATATCTTCTTTTGGAGTTAAATGCACCTTGATTCCATCAAACAAATTCTGATGATTAGCACCAGAATGCTGATCTAATATTGGATCTACAAAAACTTCGCAATCTAAATATACACTCTTGGTGGAAAGTGTATTAAAACTAAGAGGATGTACTGCTTTATTGTATACTTTAATGTCTTTAGCCAAGACGTTATAGGTACCAGACATAGCTACTGTATAATGCGCTAAATGCTCGCCTTTTGTAATAATATTATTAATAGTAACATTGGCTATTTCTTCAGTTAAGATACCACTATCAGCATTTTCAATAACAACGTCGTTCACCCAACTATTATAAACACGCGTCAAATAAATACCGTTATTACCAGGCTCTACATGATGCGCAACTCTTGGAGCATCTGGAAATGTGATTTTCAAATGTTCTATACCCACTTCTTTGAGATGCTTCCAAACCACTAATTGTGACTTATAATTTGGTTTAATATTAATCGTTAATGGACTATTTATTGTAATTGAATTACCTGAGATTTTAGTAATCTCAATTTGTTGTTTTACTATTGGTAAATCAGGAAAATTCCAATGGTGTGAACCAATTTTTTCGACTTCGTTTTTATATAAATCTTCAATAATTTCACCTTCTTTTCCATCCTTATTAAAAAGTTGAAGCTCTACAATATCACCGACATTTAAATTATTTCTATCTGTGACTTTAAACGTAAACTCACCACGTTTACCATGTGATACTTTTGCAACAACACCATAAGGCTTCTCGTATTTTTGTAGATAAGGTTTCACTCGAGTTTCAGGGACTTTAGTCCAGATAAATCCTCCTGACCAAGCATATTGAGAAAATGGTAAATCAATATTATTTTCTTTTTCTCGTTGACGCTTATCAAACTCTATTAGATATTCGCGAAGCTCTTTTAATTCTTCTGGATCTTCGCAGTACATTAGTGGTCTAGGTAAATAAATCTCTGTACCATCATCACCTGATCCTGTACCTCTTAGTACAAAATTACTGCGCTCTAAATACAAAATGTCACTTAAAATCAATCTACCAGCAGGTAACTGTAAGGTTACTTTTCCTTCTACTTTAGAAGCTTCGCTTACAGCTAATTTTAAGGCTTTAGAGTCATCACGTCCATCATTACTAATGACTCCAAAATCTACAGCATTTATAGTTTTACCTAATGATGACGGAATTTCAAATTCTCCATTATGATAACCAGCAAAACTAAAATCTGGTAAGTAATTTTCTTTAATAATTGTTTTGTCGACTATAATTCTTGGAATTTCTTGCGCGCACAAAACAGTACTAAAAAATAAGACTGAAAAAATAAAAAGGATTTTTTTTTTAAAATTCATTCTTATGCTTTTATATTATAAATAAACCATTTACCTGACTTAATACTCATGTTACCTCAACTATTTAATTTGGTATAGTTTTAGCCTTAATTCTTTTAAATATAGAAAATAACCTCTAAATTGGTTAACCAATTTAAAATTAAATTATGAAAAAGGCTATTTACAGTTTACTTGCGATTTATTTTATGACTGAAATAACAAACGCGCAAGTCACATTAAATGCTAACGGAGAAGGTAACACCTATGAAGATATTAATGCTGTTTTAGCACCTAACTATGATGTGGTTGAAGTGCCTGATTGTGCTCATAGTGGTTTTGGTCGCCATATAGATGAAATATTTGATGAAGAATTAAATA
This sequence comes from Winogradskyella sp. PE311, assembly GCF_046545555.1. Taxonomy (NCBI): domain Bacteria; kingdom Pseudomonadati; phylum Bacteroidota; class Flavobacteriia; order Flavobacteriales; family Flavobacteriaceae; genus Winogradskyella; species Winogradskyella sp. PE311. Next base: position 184,402 of record NZ_JBHZTH010000001.1, read on the forward strand.
CCTATGTATTTCGATTTATCGCACATACTGCTTATGATAATGATCGTTGCAAGAAGTTTGACAGACAACGTATAGAAATAAAGAGTTATGGTAAATCACCAGAAAACACAAAAGGTTCCGAGGGTGAAACGGTTGAATATAAATGGAAATTTAAACTACCAAGTAACTTCAAGGTTTCAAAAAACTTTACACATTTGCACCAAATAAAATCTGTAGGAAGCGAATATTCTTCTCGCCCAATTATTTCGTTAACTGCTAGAAAAGGAACACCTGACCGTTTAGAACTGAGATATGCACCTACTTATGAGCAAAGCACCATAAAATCAGTAGAATTAGATTTACTTAAAGGACATTGGGTTGAAGTTACTGAAGTTATTCATTATTCAAATAAAGGCAGCTATTCCATAGAAATTAAGAAAATCTCTAATGATTCTAAAATATTTGAATACTCTAATGATTATATGGATATGTGGCAAGATGGTTCTGATTTTTCACGTCCTAAATGGGGCATCTATAGAAGTTTAAAACGTAAAGAAGACTTAAAAGACGAAATGGTTTTATTTAATAGTTTTAGTATTGATGAAATTGCTGATATCACAATTGAAGAACTATCAATAAAAGCTCATAAAAAACTATTAAAAGTAGATAATAAAAAAGCCGTCGTAAATTTTAAAAACTTAAAAGCCAAAGATTACGATAGTGTTAAACTATTTGATAATAATGGTGAAGAAATTGTAATTAAAAAAAGACTTAAGAAGTATAAACTAGATATTTCAGAATTAAACACCGGACTATATTACATTGCTTTTCTAAAATCTAAGCGTGTAGTTAAAGTTCTTAAATATAATTTATAATGATTGTCCTGTTACATATTGTAAACACCACCGTTTATATCTAAAGTAGCACCAGTAATAAAGCCGTCGTATTCTGAGGCTAAATATAAAACAGCTCGTGCTACATCATCTGCATTACCTGCGCGTTGTATCGGTATACTAGAAGTTGTTGCGGCAGCCGACTCTTTAGTTGTATGCGTATTATGAAATGAAGTTCCAAGAATGAGACCTGGTGCAACTGCATTAACTCTAGTTCCTGCTGGTCCAAATTCTGTAGCTAAGGCTCTAGTAAAAGTTAAGATTGCTCCTTTACTGGTAGCATAAGCAAGGGATCCTGGATGACCACCCTTACGACCAGCGAGAGAGGCTAAATTGACAATACTGCTATTAGTATTTCTCCCTAAGTGAGGTCCTGCAGCTCTCGTGACAAACATCATAGAAGTAAGGTTTATGTCCATAACTTTATTCCAAAAGTCAGTCTCCATATCGCTTAACAAGTTGCGAGCTACGAGAGAACCAGCATTATTAATTAAGATATCCAAGCCTCCAAAAGCTTCAACTGTTTTCTCAATTAATTCGTTCGCATCTTCTTCTTTAGTTAGATCACCACTTATAGCTATTGCTTTCTGCCCTTTATCTATGGCATATTTCGTTAATTGATTAGCTTTATCAGCACTAGAAAAATAGTGAATAGATACGTTAGCACCATGATCAATAAAATGTTTAGTTATTGATTCACCTATTCCCTGAGCACCTGCCGTTATTAGGACATTTTTACCTTTCAATTTATTTTCAATTTTCAAAATAAAACAGTATTAATCGTTATTGATGATCTTATGGTAACTAGTTATTGGTTTATGTTTTATTATTCACAGCTAGCTAGCACTACAATATTCGTATAGCTTTTTAAAATGTTCTTTCATCTTTGCTCTAGCCATTTTTGCATCTTGATTTTTAATAGCTTCAAAAATTTCCGTATGTTCCTTAACCCTTAGATCATCTAAATAATTATAATCTAAATGATACTTTTTAAAATCCATAATTATTTGGGGCGTTATGGTAATCATAAACATATTTAAGGCTACATTACCACTTGCTTTGGCAATTGCTAAATGAAACAATAAATCTTCTTGAACTGCCACATCACCTGCGTCTATTTTACTATTATGAGCAAGTATTGCCTCCTTTATATTAATAAGATCTTTCTCAGTCCGCCTTTCCGCTGCCAAGCTTACAGCTTTTAATTCTAGTAAAATTCTAACCTCAATTAATGCTTTAAAATCTGGTATACCTAAATCTAAAATATCTTTTATCATACCATTCATAGCAATCGGTCCGATATTGGCTATAAACGTGCCACTTTGAGGCATCGACTTTAATATTCCGTAAGATTCTAGTTTTAAAATTGCGGCTCTTACAGTTCTTCTGCTTACATTAAATTTTTCTGATAAAACGCGTTCAGAGGGTAATTTATCTCCAGGTTCTAACTTTTTATGATTAATTAAATCACGTAGATCAATTATTAAATTATTTATACGGTTTGCTCTTTCCTGATTTTCATTCTTTGCAAGGACTTCTATATTCATAAACCTTCTTTAAACCAAATCATATTGGATTATCAAATTTATTAAAATTATATGGAAAGTGTATAAATATCTATTTTACCTAAATTCATAAAAAAGTTTACCGGTTAGACTGAACAATCTAAACCGGTAAACCAAACTAATCTCAGCAAATCAATTACTAATATTTTAATATCCTGGGTTTTGTGTGATTACACCAAAACTAGATGTTATTTCAGAGATTGGTATAGGTGCTAGGAAATAATTAGTATCAGTAAAACCTAATACTGTCGTAGCCGTACCTGTTCTTACCAAGTCAAACCATCTATGGCCTTCAAAAGCCAATTCTAATCTTCTTTCATCAGCAATAGCAGTTCTTATTGCTGCCTGACCAGATGCTGTCGAATTGGATAAACCTGCTCTTGTTCTAATCTTATTTAATTCAATTAACGCAGGACCTGTACTGTTATTTTCATTTAATGCTTCTGCATATAATAAAATAATATCGCCTAATCTCATTTCTATAAAATCATGATCAGGACCTCCTGTTTGAGGAAATTTTGGCGATGAAGATGTTGCTTCATCGATTGTTACAGCTCTTCTTAAATCAGTTTCACCACCAGCTTCACTTGCGTCGAACGCAGCTATTAAGGATGCATCTAAAGGGTTTAAAGCTTTTGTATCAAGCCCAAAAGACCATTCCCAAAATTCGGAAAAACCGTATTCATCTGGCACAGAAGCTGAAATTTGAGTTGCAAATAAAATTTCTGAATTTAAATCATTAATCTCTCCGAAGATATCAGCAAAATTAGTTTGTAACATTACACCTGCCGCTCCTGCGCTATTAACGACAGCTGCAAGTTGTGGTTCTGCACTAACAAAATCTCCCATCTGCATGTAAACTTTACCTAACATGGCTTGAGCACCTATTGAACTTGCCCGTCCACTATCTAATCCAGAATTATCTAGTGCAGCTATTGCATCTTGTAAATCAGGAATTATTACGTTATTGTAAACATCCATTGCTGGTTGTCTTACTAAAATAGATGTATCTGTTGTACTTGGCTCGGCTGCTAAATTAACAGTTACATCACCAAACATTTTCACTAATTTGAAATATGATAAGGCTCTTAGAAACTTCGCTTCACCCACATCTGTAGAATTTGAAGAGTTTTCAATTACATTATTAGAACTTAATATTGACTTGTATAATGCCGAATATAAAGGGCGGAAAAATTGATTATTTAACGTTCCGTCAAATAAATCAGCATTGTATCTGTCAAATGCAGGATATGGCTCTTCTTCCATTAAAGCGTTATCTGATCTAAAATCACCCATTACTGCCATAGGCGTAACAGAAGCATGCTGATAGAAATAAGCCGCATTTAAAACCCCTGTAAAATCGTTTAAAGAACCTGAACTTGCAATATTTGGCGGTGCTTGTTCTAAGTCTGATGAGCATGCCGTTATCAATAGCGACAATCCCAATAATAAATATATATTTTTCATTTTTCTTTATTTAAAAATTAACATTTAAACCGAATGTAAAACTTCTAGCAACTGGACTAGCACCAACTTGAACACCAGATGTAGTTGGACCTAAATAACCTCCATTGGTAGTCTCTATCCCTTCTGGATTAAAAGATGTATAATCAGAAGACCATAAGTATAATAAATTAGTTGCTGCAGCATATACTCTTAGAGAACTTATTCCAAATTTACTAGTTAAGTCATTATTTAATGTATATCCTATTGTTAAGTTACGTAATGCCACGTAAGACGCATCTTGTATTGCCGAGTCCGTTTGATCTCTCGCTCGTGTATAATGACGTCCACTAGCATCAGCTATACCATCATCATTAGCATCGAAGCTATCGCGTAGTCTTCCTCCAAATTGTGATTGCCAGTATAATGGATCTATATTGAAAACTTCTGCACCATGCGATCCTTGCCATTGCATAGAAAAATCCCAATCTTTATATCTCAATTGACTATTAAAACCCCAATAAAAATCTGGTGTATTTTGTCCTATTTTAACATAATCATCTCTATCAATTACACCATCATTATTTTGATCTACAACATAAACCTCACCACTATCAGCGCCAAGTGTTCTTGTAGGATCTGCTATGTGAACAGACTCTACTAAACCTGTAGTTTCTAATCCCCACATTTCACCAATTTCTCCTCCTACATAATTTCTAAACTCTGGACCTCTACCACTTTGACCATATACTGTAGGTGGTAATTCTGTTAAGCCATCTAATTCTTTAATTTCAGTATTTACGGTAGATAAGTTACCGCTAACATTCCACGTTAAATCTTCAGTACTTAATATATTTGCATTTATCTCAAATTCTAAACCTGAACTTTGAATATCACCTGAATTAATAACAACTTCTGTTGTACCTAACACTTCAGATACACTTCTACTTAATAGTATATTTTCTATGTTAGATGTATAATAATCTACGCTTAGTCTAAAACGGCTATTTAAGAATCCTAAATCAGTACCAAAGTTAGTTTCCGTATTAGTCTGCCATGTTAAATCAGGATTAGCTATATTATCTGGAATTAAAAATCCATTTCCAAAAATTGTTGCTGCCGGATTAAGTAGACTTAATGCGTCATAAGAGCCTAAAAAAGAAGTCGTTCCTAAAGATCCAACACTGAATCTTAATTTTAACAATGATAAAAGATCGGACTTATAAAATGCTTCATTGTGCACATTCCATCCTAAAGAAAGTGATGGAAATGTTGCGAAACGCTCATTAGAGCCAAAGCGAGAATCACCGTCACGTCTCACTGAAACTGATGCTAAATAACGGTTATCATATGCATAATTGATTCTTCCAAATACACTTTGTCTGTTAATCTCTTCGTCTCTCTCTCTTACTGTAATATCAGCAGGATCTAATAAGTTATAGTTAACAATATCTCCAAATGGTACGTTCGTAGCATTTAAAGAAGTTCCGTTTATATAGAAATTTTGAAATTCTACACCTAATAATGCAGATATATCATGTTTACCAATAACTTTAGAATAGTCTAAAGTAGTTACACTTAATATAGAGCTTCTTTTTACATCAGTTTGATCTAAGTCAGATTGATTAGTACGTAATCTAGAATCCGCTTCTAATCCTTGGTAGTAATAATCTTGGGTATCGTTAAGATCCGCCCCTAAAACAGTTTTTACATTTAATCCTTCTAAGATTTCGTATTGTAAATATGTATTAATATTAGCAAAATATGTTCTTTGCGTGCGTTCTGCATTATCTAGTTTTGTTGCTGGTCCTGCATCACCAGATCCACCAATACCATTACCTGATCTTCCGTAATGCCAATCTTGTGCCGTATCTCCGGGTTGTAAAGTATAAATACTACTATTAACACCTAAGGAAACTCCTAAATCACCACCTCTATAACCATCGTCAAATGGATCGTATCCTAAAGACTGAGCTTGCATATCTAACTGTTGCACAAATGCAATTGATTCTTCTGTATGATAAATTGGATGAACCCCATATGCTCTTAAAAGATCTCTTTGATCATGAGCAAGGATAGCTCTATCAGATTTAAATCCATTGAAACTTACTCCAGTTCTAAACTTCTCTCCTAATTTAGCATCAATATTTAAACGTGCATTTACTCTTTCGAACTCCTGAGTAATTGCAATACCCTCGGTATCTTGGTACCCAATTGAAGCAAAATAATTAACATCGTCATTTCCACCACTCATACTAAAATCGTGGCTCATACTATTACCGTTTTGAAATAGCCATTCTTCTGGACTAATTGCGCCTGGAGAATTTCTATAAGCATTTATTCGATAATTTAATAACGTAGGATCAACTTCAGAAACATCAAAAGACCCATTAGCTATATTTCTCTCGATTGTGTCTGCCCATTCACCTGCATTCAAATTTAAATTATCTCTTTGATATTTACTTGATGTACTAAAGAATGAGTTATAACTAAAAGTTGCTTTACCCGTTCTTCCTTTTTTAGTTGTAACGAGTATAACACCATTAGCTCCACGAGAACCATAAATAGAAGCAGAAGCTGCATCTTTTAAAACCTCTAAACTTTCAATATCATTTGGATTAACTGTTGCTAGATTACCTGAAATTGGAAAACCATCAACAACTATTAATGGACTAGAATCACCAGATATTGATGAAGCTGCCCTTACCTGAATCTTTAAGTCTGCACCGGGTTCACCACTTGCATTTTGAATTAAAACACCAGATAACTTTCCAGCCAAAGCCTCATCGACACGAGTAGCTTGTATAGCTGCAATTTCTTTACCCTTTACTTGTGCAACTGCACCTGTAAGATGTGATTTTTTGCGCGTACCATATCCTACAATTACAACTTCATCCAAAGCAGAATCTTCAGCTAAGGTAACATTGAGTGTTGTTTGATTTGTAATTGTAATTGATTGTTTGGCATAACCTACATAGGTAAATTCTACAACGTCACCACTTGTAACCTCTAATTGGTACTGCCCATTGAAGTCAGTTGAAACTCCATTTGTTGTGTTAGCTACAATTACATTGACGCCAGGAATTGGCATGTTTGTCTCATCAGTGACGGTGCCTGTTAATTGATAACTTTCTTGAGCAAATAACGATATATTAAATACCATTACGAGCATTAAGATTAGTTTACTTTTTAAATTCATTTGATTAAAATTAGTTAATAATTTGTGTGTTATTTAAACTTTAATTTTTTGGTAAACCAGATTGGTAAACCAATTTGGTGCACCAAATATATATAAAATTTTGTTAAATACAACGTTTTCGTGAATTTTATAAATCAATATAGTATTGTAATATGGTAAAATAGTTGCTATGCGTTTGTTAGTGTATATTTTGCAAACTTTTAAACCATATACTTTTAGCCTAAAAAATGAAGTGTGAACATCTATTTTTCTTAATAGTATAGAATTATTTAGAAATCAAAAGGTTAAGTTTATATCAAAATCTCTCAATAATTAACGGAGATATGAACATTATAGAGAGCACCCGAACTCCTATTTAAAGTTTAAAAGTTTTCTCCTTTTCTGGAAATGAAAGAAATAATAAGTTTAAATAATTATTTTTATTTGAACATTAAGTGTTTATATAATAATCACTGCATAGTTAATTGCTAAACTAGCACTTTTTGTAAGTTACTTAATTGCAAAACTTAAAAATATAAACTCGATTAATTTAATCGTTTTTAGCAAAATAACCATCATTAGAAACAGCATCCGCACTTACAGATATATTTGCAGTTTTAAACCATACCTCAGCGTAGTTGCCATCTGCGTATTGTTTTGGAATATTACCACCATGAGTCTCTGCACCCGAACACCAGTTTTTATTTATCTCTGGAGATTTACCGTTAGTCTGGTTATAGCAGCCGAGTTTAAAAAAACAACCTTCACCAGCGTATGCAATTTTACGTTCTAATCCATCTTGACCAATTGGAACAAATAACTTTTGTGTTTGATTAGGTATATCTGCGGTAGTTGTATATTCTGATTCAATTAAGTTTTTACTAAATGTTTTTGTTTCGTGTTCTTGACTGGTAAATGTCAAATTCATAATACCATCTTTAACCTCTATTTTATAACTAAATTCTTCGCCTAAAGCAATACCATCTGTAGGTTCTTTTGGATAGGTATTTTCTTCAGTCCCAACAACAGAAAAATCATCACCCCAAACAGCTGTTGAATAATCCCATCTTCCAGAATTATCATCACCTGCTGTGTTTATTTCATAATGCCAAAAAACGGAGCCTTTAGTATGGCCAGGGAACTTTTTATAAAATATTTTTAATGGTTCGTTTTCATGGCCATCAGCACTATGAATTTGACCTATAACTACAGAATAAGATGCGGCTACGCGAGCATCACCAGTTGCAGAAACATTCATTACTTTGAGTGTCGCAGATAATTTATCATTAGCTGTTTTTGGATACCATTTTTTTGCTTGTGCTAGCTCTGTTCTCGTATTATTTGAGGTTCCGTGTGTATCTCCTCCATTTGGAGCCTTAAAAACCACCCAATCTCTACTTTGTTCATTTTCGGCATAAAAGAAATCTTTGTTTTCAAAATTAGTGGCAACACCAGCATTTGATCCGTCACCTAAAATCAATTTCCACTGATCGAAAAATGGAATTACGTCACTTGCGTAAACAGTCTTTAATACTTCTTTTTCGCTTGGCGTTTTAGTATCATTTTTACAACTATTTAAAACAAGAGCAAGACTAACAAATATTAGCACAACTGCAGAAGTTATAACTTTTTTATACATTTTATTTTTAATAAGTTCCATCTTTTTCTTTTTAAATTTTCACTATCTAATTATAGATACACTATAAATATTTTGTCATTAACCCTACAACACCTGTATAAGAAATTATACAAGAGAAAAATAATGCAGCATATAACCCAATATTTACCATAAGACTGGTTTTATAACCTTTCATTATTTTTTTATTGTTTACTAATAATATAATACCCAAAACCACGAGCGGTAAAATAAAGACATTAAAGACTTGGGATAAAATTTGAACTAAAATAGGTTTACCTCCAAAAAATGCTGGACCAATTAAAGCGACCAAACATGCAATTGCAGTAATTACTCTAAATTGTTTAGAACTTGTGTCTAAAGTACCCGATTGATAATCTGCAACTAAAAGTGGTGCAATTAATAAACATGGAAAAATAGACGACAAACCAGCACTTAATGTTCCAAAAAAGAAAACAGCTACTGCAAAACTTCCTGCAATAGGCTCTAAAGGTTTTGCCATATCTAAAACGTTGTTTACTGGAGTTCCTTGATGAAATAAAGCACCACTTGCTACTGCCATAATAGCGCCACTAATAACAAACACCAATATTGCTGCGGTAATTGCATCTTTTCGTTGTCTACCTAAGTCTTTTATATTCCATTCTTTTCCCTTTACAAACAAAGGTCTAGATAGAAATGTAGCTGCTGCCATAGTAGTCCCAACAAATGCTGCAACCATCATCCTACCAGAGACTAATGGATCTTGTGAGTCTGGAATAGAAGGAATTAATCCTTCTAAAATTTCTGCTGGTAAGGGGTGAACAAAAAACAAGGAAACAACAAAAGACAATCCCATAAACGTAACGAAAATGACTAATATTTTTTCGAAAAATGAATATTTCCCTACGAGCATTAAAGCATAAAAAACACCTACAATTAAAATAGCAATAGCTAAGACTGTTTCGTACTGATAAGCTTTAAGTCCTTCAAAATTTAAAGCGAATATTTCGTAAAGCATGTTAGACGAGATTGTTAAAATTCCCATAAGTGATCCCCATTGCCCAACAGAAATTCCTATAATAATTAAGATCGCTATTATTTTACCACCTTTTAAATATTTTTTAAAACTATAAAGTGCAGTCTCCCCAGTAATTAAAGTATAATTTCCGTAAACGAACATTAGGATACCCGAAAACAAGCAACTTAATAAAAGTACCCAAGTTAATTGCATGCCATAAGCGCTTCCTGCCTTAACCATTGACGTTACACTACCTGTTCCTATGGTGTAACCAATGGCAAAAATACCTGGACCAAAACCTAAGACAATTGCTATTATCTTTTTAATTAAAGATTTACTCTTTTCTGATTCTGACATACTATTTTATATTTTAGTTTTTATTTAAATTTTACCAATTGGTATGATAAAACTTACCTGAAGCATCATCGGTACGTTGATATGTATGTGCGCCAAAATAATCACGCTGTGCTTGTATAATATTTGCTGACGATCTTCCTGTTATATAATTATTTAAAAAGTTAACAGATTCACTTAAGCATGGAACTGTTAACTCATTCAGTATACACTGTGAAACAACTTTATTTACTGAAGGTTTTAAAAATTTAATCTGATCAATGATAGAATTATGTTTCAAAATATTATCGTCTTCTTTTAAAACTGATATTAACTCAATCATAAAATCTGATTTTATAATACATCCGTTAGTCCAAATTCTTGCAATCTCACTTAGATTTAAATTCCATTTATATGCTTTTCCAGCTTCAGAAATCAACTTAAGACCTTGATAATGATTGATAATTCTTGCAAATTGATAGGCCTTTAAAACATCATCGCTATCTATATTAAACACAGATGGTTTTATATTAAAGTTTTTACTTGCTAAAAGTCTTTCTTCCTTGTAAAAAGATATATAACGTGCAAATAAGGCTGAAGCTATTAAAGTACTTGGAGCTCCTAACTTAGCGGTTGCAATGGTTGTCCAATTACCTGTTCCTTTATTACCTGCTTTATCTACTATTTTATCTACTAACCATTCATCACCATCTTTTTTTCTTAGTATATCTATAGTAATACCTAACAAATAACTATCTGCTTTAACTCGCCAAGACTCTAATATATCAGCTATTTCATCTGGGTTCTTACCCATGGTTTTAAAAATTGTATACACTTCTGCCAATAGTTGCATTTCAACGTACTCAATTCCATTATGGACCATTTTAACAAAATGCCCGCTGCCCTCTTCTCCTATATAGCTACAACAAGGTAGATTATTAGCATCTTTAGCAGCAATATTTTCTAAATATGGCTTTACCAAATTATAGATTTCCTTATTTCCACCAGGCATAATCGAAGGCCCATTAAGGGCTCCTTCTTCTCCTCCAGATACTCCTACACCTATAAAATGAATATTCTTAGAGTTTAAATAATCATAACGTTCTTTCGTTTTTAAATAATTGGAGTTACCACCATCAATGAGTATATCACCTTCAGAAAGCAATGGTATTAAGTCCTCTATAACTATATCTGTAGTTTCGCCTGCATTAACCATTAACATAATCCTTCTTGGAATTTGTAGTGAATTTACGAAGGCTTTTATATCTGAAAATGGTTGAGCGTTATGAAGCTCGTTATATTTACTTTTAAAATTAATTGCTACATCTTCTTCAACTCCTTTTACTTCTCGGTTAAATATTGATAATCGGAAACCTCTTTGGGCTAAGTTTCTACTCAAACTTTTACCCATAACGCCTAATCCAAATAATCCAAACTCAGATTTTACTTCAATAAATTTCATTATGCTTTTAACAATTTCACTTGGCTTAAAACTAATATTTATATCCAAAGCATTAAGAGGATGTTCTAATGTATTAAATTGAGACTCCAGCATATTAGCTCCCATAAAATGATCTTCCCTTTTTTTCATTCTCTGAGAAATCAAATCAAAACTCCCTTTTAGGTGAACCCATTTAACACAGTTTTGAATATCTGCATTTAAAATTTCCCTGTAGGAATCCTTGAGAGCAGAACAAACAATTATACAACTGTTTAATTGTAATTGTTTTTTGGCGAGTTCGTTTAGGGTAAGTAACCACTCCTTGCGATCTTCATCATTAAGTGGTAGGCCATTTGTCATCTTATCGATATTAGATTGGGGATGAAAATCATCTCCATCAAAAAATGGCATATTAGTTTTCTCAGATAATAGTTTACCAATGGTACTTTTTCCACTGCCAGAAACTCCCATTATAAAGATTACACTATTTAAGTTCATATAATAAATACACTTTAATTTAAAATAATTGTTCAGTTATATTAGTCAAAACTCAAATTGGTGCACCAATTTACACTTCTCAAATATAGTTTTATTTATTAACTAGCCAAATATTTAGATTTTAGAAAACTGTGGTGAAATCTAGATTATTTTATGAATTCATCTATAATTTGTAGACCCTTTAAAGCGTCATTAACAGTACAGGAGTTTTTCTCTTTACCTAAAAAAAAGTTCACTGTTGCCTGAATAATTGGTTGTTGAATATGGTTTGGATGCTTAAAATTAATAATTTCCTTTCTCCCTTCAATGTCCATATTAATTTGATTTCCAAAAAAAGGAAAACGAATGCTTCCGTTACTTCCATAAATATAACATTCATCTATTTGCTCTGCTTTAGGTGCTACAAAATTCCATTCAGCTTTGCACTTAATATTGTTATTAAAATTTAAAGTTCCATTAATTTTCGAAGCAACAGTAGGAATAGAAAACTCTGTTGACGAACTTCCAGAACATTCATTTACATCCCCAAACCAATATAACAGTAAGTCTAACTGATGTGGCGCTAAGTCATTAAAATAACCACCACCAGAAATTTGAGGATTTATGCGCCAATTAGTAGGATTGTTTTCTGCAATAATATCTTTTCTAGACTGATACATTTTTAATTCAATTCCCTTTATTTCACCTAGTATATTGTCATCTATAATACGTTTCACTTCTAAAAACATGGGTAATTTTCGTCTGTAATGCGCTACAGTTAATTTAGATGGGCTATTCTTCTCAGCGGCACTTAACAGAATTGCCTCCTCTGAATTTAAGGTCATTGGTTTTTCAATATAAAGATTCTTACCAACATCTAATACTTTTAACGCATACTCTAAGTGGGTAGATGGAGGAGTTGCTATATAGATTGCGTTAATCTTTGGGTGATTTATAATGGCATTTGCATCATCGAAATACAAAGGTACATTATGTCTTTGCGCATAATCTTTTGCTTTTGTTTTATCTCTTCGCATCACTGCTAATAATGATGATTTTTCAGCTAAATTAAAAGCAGGGCCACTCTTAATTTCAGTTACATTACCGCATCCTATAATTCCCCAAACAACGTCTTCCATTTTATACTAATTAAAATCAAAATAATTTTTTGCATTAAAATAAGAAATATTACTTATCATTTTCCCTAAGCGATTCTTATTATTTGGCAGCTCTCCATTAGCAACATCTCTAACTACGAGGTTACGCAGGATTCTTCTAAAATAGTCGTGGCAAGGAAAAGACAGAAAGCTACGTGAGCGTCTGTGAGCATACCTGCAAAATAACTCAATAAACCTTGATTAGAAAGCGTATTAAACTGCTTTTCCATACCATCTTTTTGATATAAAAAAACCATGCTGAACCAAATTGAACTTTACCTCTAATTGTTCCGTCATTAAAATTACCTAAGATTGAAGCAAACACCTAATTATCCGACGGTTTAAGATTGTGAATAATCGTTTTTGCCAACTGATTTGTACTATCTTCTAAAGGATAATTTTAAAATTACGCACCCAATAACTTAGATAAACTTTGTACGGAACCTAACTGAATTTGATCATCAGTATAAAAACTTTTGATATTTAGTACCTCAATTGGCATTGTATAATTTGCATAATCATTAATCTTTGAGTCATCATCAGATATCACAATAATACCATAAATAGAACCGTCATTTAAACTATTTAAATACGTTCTTTCCTTTTTTTCACAACCAAAGGATTGGTAAAATAACATTCTGTAATTTTTTATATCTGCCTCTTTTTGAAGAACACATAAAGCTTTACTGTAAAACCCTTCTGTTAACTTAGGAATAATTACAGCTATAGATTTAGAAACCTTATTTCTAAGGGCAACAGCATAATTATTAGGTATATAATTATGCTGTTTTGCTATATTTTGAATAGTGCTGCGAGTTTCCGAGCTAATATCTTTTTTATTATTAAGTGCCTTAGACACTGTCGATATAGAATATCCCGACAAAAAAGAGAGCTCTTTTATTGTTACTACTGCAGATTTCACTTTTTCTATTTTAATTCACTTATAATACTTAAAGCATTTTTAGTATCTGACTCAATCCTCGCTAGATCATAATTGCCATCAGCGTTTTTTGCTATAAGTTTTGAGCCCATTCCTACGCAAGTTACACCTGCTTTAAACCAACCTTCTAAATTATCTCTAGTTGGAGAAACACCACCTGTTGGCATAATACTAGTCCAAGGTTGAGGACCTCGAATAGCTTTAACAAAATCTGGTCCATAAATACCACCTGGGAATAATTTTACAACTTCACAACCAAGCTCTTCTGCTCTGCAAATCTCGGTTAAAGATCCGCAACCTGGTGACCACATTACCTTACGTCTATTACAAACTATAGCAATATCCTCTCTTAATACTGGTGTTACAATAAAATTAGCTCCTAAAGCCATAAAACGAGAAGCTGAAGCAGCATCTGTAACAGAACCAACACCCATTATCATACCAGGTAATTCTTTAAGTACCCATTTATTAAGCTCACCAAAAACTTCATGAGCAAAATCTCCTCTTGCTGTAAATTCGAGTAATCTTGCACCACCATCATAAGTGGCTTTTATCACTTTTTTACCTACCTCTAAATCTGCGTTATAAAACAATGGGACTAAACCCGTTTGTTTCATAACATTTGCTACCTCTATTCTTGTGAAATTTGCCATTTTAAAACTGTTTATTTGTTAAACGTGTAAACAAAATTTATCTTGCTACACGTCCAGAGGCGTCACCTCCCATTAATTTTTCTACCTCAGCTACAGTTACTAAATTCGCATCACCTTTAATTGTATGCTTTAAGCATGAAGCCGCAACTGCAAAATCTAATGCGTTTTGATCATCTTCTGGGTATTTTAATAATCCATAAATTAATCCACCCATAAACGAATCACCACCTCCAACACGATCAACTATATCAGTGATTTGATATTGGCGTGTTTCATACATTTTAGAACCGTCATACAATACACCTGCCCAAGTGTTATGTGATGCAGATATTGAACCTCTCAAGGTTGTAATTACTTTTTTAGCTCTTGGAAATTTTTCCATCATTTGTTTACAAACTGATAAGAATGCTTCCGCTTTTACATCATGACCATGCTTATGAACATCTAAACCTTCAGGATGAATACCAAAATGCTTTTCTGCATCTTCTTCATTACCAAGAATTATATCGCAATATGATGTTATTTCAGTCATTATTTTTTCTCTATGCTTTTCATCACAGAACGTCCAAAGTTTAGCTCTGTAATTTAAATCTGTCGAAATAGTAACACCCATTTCACTAGCAACTTTTACTGCCTCTAAACACGCATCAGCAGCTCCTTGTGAAATAGCAGGTGTAATTCCTGTCCAATGAAACCAAGCCACATCCTTAAAAACAGCTTTCCAATCTACCATACCTGGTTTAATTTCTGAAATTGCAGAATGCGCTCTATCATAAACAACTTTACTTCCTCTACTAACTGCACCAGTCTCTAAAAAGTAAATTCCTAAACGATCACCACCATAAATAATTTTATCTACTCCAACACCTCTTTTGCGCATCTCCATCATAGCACATGCGCCTATGTCATTTTTTGGGAGGCGTGTTACAAAATCAACAGGAACTCCATAATTTGCTAAGGATACTGCTACATTAGATTCACCACCACCATACACAACATCAAAGCTTGATGCTTGTGAAAATCTTAGGAATTGTTGTGGTGCCAACCTCAACATAATTTCTCCAAAAGTCACTACTTTTTTCATTCTAAATATTAGTTTTATTTGTTATAAATTGCTTCTTGCTTAAACGATTAAGCAACTATTCTAAAAATAAATCAAAACGCAGTTGTTTTGATTTTTATATCTAAAACAGTATTTTTGCTTAAACGATTAAGCAAATATAAAAAAACTTGGCAAATAACAAAAGAACAACAATAAAAGATATTGCTAAAGTACTGAACATTTCTGCTGCTGCAGTTTCTAAGGCTATGCATAATGACTCAAGAATTAGTAGCAAAACCAAGGACGCTGTTAAACGTGTTGCTAAAGAATTAAATTATCAACCTAATCATTTGGCGAGTGCTCTAAGAAAAGGAAAAAGTAATCTTGTTGGTGTTATAGTACCTCGAACTAATAGTAATTTCTTTTCTTCTGTAGTAGAACACATGGAGGCAGTCCTAAATAAGGCTGGATATAATATTATTATAACGCAGTCTAATGAATCTTTTGAAAAAGAATGTAAAAATATTGACACTTTATTATTTACGCAAGTAGACGGAATTATAGCTTCAATGGCTAATGAAACAGTTGATTTATCTTACTATGAAAAAATAAAATCTAAAGGAATTCCTCTCATATTATTTGACAGAGGTGAAAATGATTTAAACGTTGATTATATTGGGATAAACGATTACGATAGTAGCCATATGATTGTAGAGCATCTTATTTCAAAAGGCTGTAAACGAATTGCTCATATAGGTGGTTATAGACGCACAAGAATTTTTAATAATAGGATAAGAGGTTATATTGACGCTATACAAAAGAATAATCTTCCTATTGACGACAGTCTTATTATTGAGAGTGCTCTAACTCTCGAAGATGGAAGATTAAAAATGAAAAATCTTTTAAAGCTTAAAAACAGACCAGACGCAGTGTATGTAGCTGGTGATTATGCTGCCTTAGGAGCTTTACAGGTGCTGAATGAAGAACTTATTTCTGTTCCTAACGAAATACGATTAATTGGTTTTGGTAATGAACCATTCACATCTTTAGTATCACCTACCATAACAAGTGTAGATCAGCATAGCAAGGATATTGGTCGTATCGCAGCTGAAACATTTTTAAAACGAGTTGCCCAACCCGAATTAAAACAGAATTTAAATAAAATAATTTTAGACGCCGAATTGATTATTAGAGATTCTTCAAAATAAGAAAAGAGTGATTAAACTTATGCTCAACCACTCTTCTTGCTAAAACTCAAATTAAATTAGCTTATTACTAATTGTGTAATTATATTCCTAAAGCTTGTCCACCACCTATTTGGATAGTTTCAGCTGTTATAAATGACGCGTCTTTACTTGCTAAAAATGAAATTACACCAGCGACATCTTCTGGTTGACCAAGTCTACCTAACATTATATTATTAGCCCACGAAGCAAATACTTCTGGCTTAGTTGATTTAATCTGTGCATGAAATGGTGTATCTATTGTACCTGGTGATACCGCGTTAGCTCTTATACCATATTCTGCCAAATCTTTTGCTAGTGCTCTAGTTATTGCATGAACTCCAGCTTTTGATGTACCATAAACTCCAGCACCAGGACCTCCTGCAGTCCAACCTGCGTTAGAAGTATAATTTATTATAGAAGGATGCTCACCTTTTTTAAGAAAAGGAATTGCAGCTCTTGAAGCAAAAAATACTGAATCAAGATTAAGTGCCATTACGAATCTATAAAAATCAGTTGTCATTTCTTCAAAACGTGATCGCCCACCTAGACCACCAGCATTATTGACTAGTACATCTATTTTTCCATATTTTTCACCTATTTTTTTTATGTTAGAAGTCACTAAATCTTCTTTCGTTACATCGAAACCATAGTATTCTGCGGTAATTCCAGCCTCTGTAAGCTCTTTTACTCTATCTGCACCAGCTTCATCATCAATACCATTTAGAACTACAGTATATCCGTCTTGACCTAATCGTTTTGCAACTTCAAAACCTATTCCTCCTGTTGCTCCTGTTACGATTGCAACTTTTCCGTTATTATTACTCATTTAATTTATATTTAATTCTTAAAATTATTCTTGTTTATGTTTTATTCGAATATAATTTATGCTTAAGGCTTTAATGGTTCAATTTTTGGACACAAAAACCATACACTAGCTAAAACGATCAATGTTAGTGCGGCACCAACAATAAAAGCAGGAGTATAATTTCCCCCAAGTGTTAATGTAGCAACTAAAGCCGTAAGACCTACACCTGCAAATTTCGCTGACATGCCTGCCAAACCTGCTAGTGTACCAACTGTTTTTTTACCAAATAAATCACTTGGTAATGTTTGCACGTTACCTATAGCTGTTTGGAAACCAAAAAGTATAACTGCCATTATTATTACTGCATTGATTGGGCTTCCAGGATCTGATAATAAATAAAAACAAGGCAGCATTATAATACAACCTAAAGTAATTACAAATTTTCTTGTTTTATTTGTCGTCCAACCTGATTTCAAACGGTTCTGAGCCAACAGTCCACCAAACCATGCACCTAGCATAGCACCAACATAAGGCACCCAACCGTAAATTGCAATGCCTGCAACATCCATATTATATACTTCAACTAAGTATGTAGGTATCCAAAATACAAATAGCCACCAAATTGGATCTATAGCAGCTGAAGCTAATATTACACCCCAACTTTCTTTGTGAGATAACATTTTTGTTGTGGTAGGATTATATTCTTCTATATTGATGACTTCTTCATCTTCAGAATCAGTTTTAGCAGAAATTTCAAGTATATAATTTCTTTCCTTATCCGTAAGCCATGGGTGTTTTTCTGGTGGAGCTTTTACTATTAATAACCATGGTACTAACCATAATAGCCCAACTAGACCTACTACAATAAAAATAGTTTGCCATGAAAAGTATAAACTCATAGTTGCAATTGCTGGAATTGAAATTATACCACCTAATGCTGCTCCTGAATTAAAAATACCTTGGGCTAAAGCACGTTCTTTTGTAGGAAACCATTCTGCATTCCCTTTAGCTGCTCCAGGCCAATTTCCAGCTTCGGCTACACCCAAAATCGATCTAAAAATAGCAAAACTCGTGAAACCTCTTGACAATGCATGCAATGCTGTGGCTATAGACCAAAAACCTATTGAAAATGCGAATCCTAGTCTTGTTCCTATTTTATCAAATATTTTTCCAAATATTGCTTGACCAAAAGCATATGAAAATAAGAATATCGATGATATCCAACCGAAAATTTCTTTTCTTTCGTCCATATTTTTATCTGGATATAATTCTTCAGATATTTGAGGCCATAGTACATTTAATGATTGTCTATCTATATAATTAATAACGGTAGCAAGGGCAATTAAGCCTATGACCCACCATCTTAAGCCTTTTATTTTCATATTTAGTGTGTTTCTTAAATTAGTTAATTAAACATTGTAACAATATTGATATAACACACTAAAGTGTTCTTTCATTTTTTGCTTTGCCAATTTCGGGTTTCGTTGCTCTATAGCTTCATATATGGCCTGATGTTCTTGTATACCTTGTTTTGACAACCCTTTATCACAAACATGATAAGTCTCAAAATTTGTTATAATTTCAGGAGTAATCATTAACATATACGTATTCATAGTGCTGTTACCGCAAGCTTTGGCTATAGCTAGATGAAATAACAGATCCTCTTGCACAGCATCTTCCCCATCTAAAACTTTTTTTGCATATGCATCTAAAGCCTTCTTTATAGTCTTTAAATCTTCGTCTGACCTTCTAAGGGCAGCTAAACGGACAGTCTTAAGTTCTAATAAAATTCTAGTTTCTACTAAAGATTTGAAATCTTGATCTTCTAAATTTAGAATATCGTCTATCATTCCATTCATTGCTATGACGCCTATATTGGCAATAAAAGTTCCACTTTGTGGTTTAGATTGCAACAAACCATAGAATTCTAGCTTTTGAATCGCTTCTCTCACAATACCTCTTGACACTTCAAACTTTTCAGATAACATTCTTTCAGATGGCAATTTATCTCCAGGCTCAAGGTTCTTAAAATTTATTAATTCCTTAATATCTGAAATTACTCTATTCTGAATTTCTAAATTATCTGATTTGGTTAGTGTTTCTAATTTCATCTAATACATTCTTTAATAAAAACTTAATCTCTTTTTGTATTAATTATTAGCTTCTACAGTGATAGAATCCGCTCTGATTTCTTCATCTCCACTATTATATCCGTAGTCACCACCACCACCACCAGTAGCAGGTCCTCCAATACCTCTTATAAAAATGGCTACACTATCATTAGCACCTGAATTAAAGGCATATTGATATGTAAGATAACCTTCATCGTTAGGATTACTTTGTGTTGTTACTAAAAGATTATTATCAGCATCTTCGACCTGAGCAACTGAGTTATAACCCCATAAACCCGTACTACTATTACCTTGAGGCATAACTGCAGTATCAGTATAGTACACTGGTGAATATCCGGCAGTATAGCCAGAACCTTTTAAAACTCTTAATTCTAATTGACTAGGGAAAGAACCTGCCAGTGGGCTTTTAAAAGATGTAACTATAGTAATTAGATAATCTGCGTTTGCTTGTACCTCAAATTCTTGATAAGCGTGATCCGGTTCATTGTTATCCCATTTCATAACATTATCAGAACCACCGTTTCCTGAACTTGACTCTCCTTGATCACCTACATCTCTATTAATCCAACCAGCACAAGAACAATCAGAACCTGATGATTTTGGTAATTTAGTAAAATCACCGTTAACTAAAACTGGATCTGTTACAGCAGGAAGTTCTGGTTCTACGACTACGATATCTTGAGTAGAAGTATTTGAAACACCTAAATTATCTGTAGCTGTTAATGATACTGTATAGGTTCCTTCTCCCGGGAAACTATTCATTGGTTCAAAGTCTGTTGATGTGTTTCCATCACCAAAATTCCAGCTATACGTTGTAGCACTGGTTGATCCATTGGTAAATTGATAAGCAGTCCACTCTTCAATTGTAAAGCCCTCACCTTGTATTGCTGAAAAACTCGCAGTAGGTGGTGTTAAATCTTCAATAGAATTAGCATCTGGCAATTCGTACTGATCAATATTTTCACAGGATACTGCGAAGATTAATAATACTGCCATCATTTTGTAAATTATGTTTTTCATAATTTCTTATTTATTTAATTAATATTTTATAATTTTTAATATCCAGGATTTTGTTGCAGTAAACCATTACTAAGACCAATTTCTCCTTGAGGTATTGGTAATAATAAATCATTAGAACTAAAATTAGCACCAATAGTTGCAGCAAAAGCTCCTAAAATTTGATTTGCTTCACCAAATCTAATCAAATCGTATAATCTATGATTTTCAAAAGCTAATTCAACCCGCCTCTCATTTAATAGTTCATCTTTTGTAACGCTAGTCACAACGTCTGTTAAACCAGCTCTATCTCTAACCAATTGGTAAGAGTCTAAAGCGGCACCAACACTAGTTTCTTGGCCACCTGCCATTATTGATTCAACATGCATCAAAAGTACGTCTGCATATCTTAATACAATCCAATCATTTCCAGCCAATCTTGCATCAAAGTCAAAAGTCTTACCATCATCTCCACCATCTGCGCCATTTGGTAAGTATTTAGCAACCTGAGTTTGCGTAGGTTGTATTAAATCGGTTCGCATAGAAGTATCTATTCTATTTCCGCCACCGTCTAGTATTGCTTGTTTAGCGTCTTCTGTAACATAATTTACACCAACTGTTCGTCCAACCCCATTAAGGAATTCAGCTGAAAAATTTTGACTATCAGCAGTTATACCTGTTGTATAACCTATTGCAAAAATCACTTCTGAATTTCCTTCGTTGTAAAACACATCGTTAAAATTAGGCTCTAACATAAAACCACTAGCCATAACCTCTTCTAACAATAGTTGTGCACCAATATAATTAGTTCCTTGTGTTAAATATACTTTTGCTAACAGTGCTTGAGCTGCAGCCCTAGAAGCTCTATTTACAGATCCATTGTTTAAGTTGTTACTAGCAAATTCTAAGTCGCTAATAATTAAATCATATATATCTGCAACAGGCCTTCTTGTGAAAGAAATCTCTGTTTCGTCAATTCCGATAACTCTATCTACTAAAGGTAAATCTCCGTAAAGTCTAACCATATTGAAATAAACATAAGCTCTTAAAAATTTGGCTTCGCCTTCAAATAATGCTGCATTTTCTTCGGAAGCATTACCAATATTAGCTAATACCGTATTTGCTCTAAAAATAACATTGAAAAAACTTCTGTAATGATCTGCAACTAATCCATTTGTAGATTGCACTGCAAAATTATCTGACTGAGCCGCTTCTCCCTCTCCACTTTTAGATCGTGTATTATCGCTACGCATTTCGGTTACGTAAAACTCCATCTGTGTAGCGTGGTTAGAGCCTGAACTTGTGTCGTTGACACCTTGTAAACCGTCATATATGTTAAAAATACCACCTTCTATTTCTTGATCGTTCTGAAAAAATCCATCAGAACTTGCTGTTGAAACAGGATCTGGGCTTAAGAAATCCTCACCACATGAGAAAGAAATTAGCATTAATATGAATAAAACTGTATATCTATAATTTTTCATAATCTTTATTGTTTGCGTATTAATGATTTTAAAAATCAACATTTAACCCTAGTGATATAGTACGATTAATTGGAGATCCAACTCTTTGATAACCATAAGTCGTTGGACTCGTGTTATTGATTGATTCTGGGTTTAAACCAGTATAACCATCAGCCCAGAAATATAATAAATTTTGACCAGTTACATAAAATCTCGCTTTAGTTATAAATAAATCTGAAAGTAAATCTTGAGGTAAACTATAGCCTATATTTACAGTTCTTAAAGCTATGTAGGACGCATCTTGTATAATTGCATCTGTAAATATCTTTTCTTTTACGAAACCTGTATTACCTATTACATCATCTTGTACAAGAGCATCTACATCAGCAGCAGAAGAAGAACCAAAATGACGGAATATATATTGATCACCGATGTTTCTCACTTCAGCTCCGTGGCTTCCCTGAAAAATAAAACTAAAATCAACGTTTCCTAATTTAAAATCGTTAGAAACACTCCATACTAAATTTGGATATGGATCACCTAAGATAGTTTTATCATCATCATCAATCACACCATCACCATTTAAATCCTTTACAATGACTTCTCTGTTTGTTTGCCCTATACGCTCCCATGGTCTTGCGATATAGTCTGTTGGTATATCAGTATCTACAACCCAACCATAATATGAAGATATTGGATTACCTACTAAATTAATCCATTCCGCAGCACGCTTTGTATCAACATTAGATATTTGTCCGTTAGCATCAGCAAAATCTAAAAGTGTATTTTTATTCTGCGATGCAATTAAAGTGGTACTCCATTTAAAGTTAGGTCTTGAAATATTCTTAGATCTAAGTTCAAATTCTATACCTTTATTTTCAACTTTACCTCTATTGGTAAGTGCATTACTAAACCCAGTTGTTACAGAAACTGGTACGTTTAATAGTAAGTCTTCACTTGTTCTTTTATAATAATCAAAAGAACCTGTGATTCTATTATTGAAGAATCCAAAATCTACTGCTGGATTAATTTCTACAGATCGTTCCCATTTTAAATTTGCATTCGCAATATTAAGTGGATTAAATGCCGTTATAATAGAATTATCTATAACTGCAGAAGATGCCTGTAATAATGATAAGTAAGGATAACTTTCAATTTGATTACTATCTCCATCTAAGGTAGGATTTCCTGTAACACCGTAACTTACTCTAAACTTTAAGAAATTTAAGAATCTACTATCGCTAAGGAATTTCTCTTTAGTTACAACCCAACCGGCAGAAACAGCTGGAAAGGTACCATACTTATTTTCTGGACCAAAAGCAGAGTTCCCATCACGTCTTAAACTTAGAGATAATAAATACTTATCATCATAAGCATAATTTAATCTTCCAAAAAATGACATAATTCTATTTTCGTATTTCTCTGAAAAAGCACCTGAAACTAAAGTAGCTGCATCTAAGGTCTGAAAAACATCTGATGTATAACCTGTTCCTGTAGCGCTTTCAAATGATGTTTCGTAAGTCTCTGCAGAAAAACCAGCTATAGCATTAACATCATGCTTTCCAAATAATCTATCATATGAAAAGATATTGTCCGTTACAAAGTGGATTCTGTTAGAATTAGAAATATCAAGTTGGGTACCACCTGCTCCTAATCTACTAGCCTTAACACCTTGCCAACGATCTCTCCTTGTATTTTGAAAATCACCTGCAAATGTTGTTCTAAATTTTAGTCCTTTAGCTATTTTATATTCAGCAAATATATTACCATACACCTTGAACTTGTAATCGTTTCTATCTCTCTCTAAAACCTTAGCCCCTGGATTAGTATTACTAGTTGTACTAATATCTGTTTCTCCACCGTCATTAAACAAGTCATAATTATCAAAATGACCTTGAACAGCATAATCGCCAATCGCTACATCTGGATAAACATCTCTATCTACAAATCTGATTGTATTTGCATCATGGAATAAAGGCAACCATGGTGGCTGTCTTAAAATATCGTGAGTAGACCCATCAAAACGTCTTCTATTACTGTAAGAAGGAGATACATTTGCACCAAATCTAAATTTTTCACCTAATCTTGTATCTACTTTTAATTTAAAAGAATATCTCTTAAAATCGTCAGTTAATAGGACTCCTTCATCGTGTAAATAACTAAAAGCTGTACTAAATTTTGTTCTTTGACTACCTCCTCTAGCAGCGAATGAATGACTTTCTATTTTGCCTCCATCTAAAATTATGTCTTGCCAATCTTGATCTACACCTATCAACAATTTATATTGTGTTTTATCAGATAAAACGCCTGTTGCTGCTAACTCTCTATCTGCCCATTCTCTGACAGAAAAATACATATCCTCATTCTGTATGCCCTCCTTAAAACCTGTAAATGTATTATAAGAGAACCTTGTTTTACCTTCTTTTCCATTTTTAGTAGAAATAAGAATTACACCGTTTGCACCTCTAGCACCATATATGGCTGCAGAAGCTGCATCTTTCAAAACTTCGAAAGATTCAATATCATTCATATCTAAATTTGAAAGAAAGTCACTATCAACGACTAATCCATCTACAACAATAGTTGGTGAAGAACTTCCTGTAATAGAACCAACACCTCTTACCTGAATTGTTGGTGCAGAACCCGCTTCACCTTCTGTAGCTTGAATATTAACACCAGCTACTTGCCCTACAAGCGCATCATCAACACGTGCTACTGCTATTTGGTCCAGGTCATCGTTTTTTACTTTTGAAATTGCACCTGTTAAATTACTCTTCTTCTGAGTACCATAACCAATAACGACTATTTCGTCCAACGCATTTGCATTTTCTTCTAGAGTCACATTAATAACATTGTTTGCGGCAACAGTTACTAACTCTGTTCCAAAACCAAGGTAAGAAAACTGAAGAATATCTCCTGCTTTGGCCTGAATTTGATACTTTCCATCAAAATCTGTACTAGATCCTGTCGTAGTGTTTACAATAATTACGTTTACACCTGGAACGGGTAAACCATCTGCTTTAGAAACCACTTTTCCTGTAATAGTCCTTACTTCTTGTCCACTTAAAGAGAAACACATAAAAAGAAAAAAGACTAAGGCTGATTTAATTTTAAAATTCATAATGATTAATTAGTTTTTATTTTTGAGATTAGATTGAAAACCTATTTAACGCCGTTTGATATAAAAAATTAGGTAGAAAAGTTAAATTGTTGTTCAAGAAATTTAGCTACTCTAAAACTATATCAAAAAAAATTGGTTAACCAATCTGGTCAACCAAATATATATAAATTTTTGTTAAAAACAAGTTTTATAAAAGAAAACTATGTCTTGTTCAAACTTATTTCATAAAGTCTTCACGAATTTTACTCTAAGGAATTTTTTAAGACTTTTTATCCCCAAAATAAGACACTTCGCCACCTCCTAAGAAATCTTCTCTTACGGGACTAAATGTATCGATTAACTCACCTTCTTCCAAACATACTGCACTATGCAATAAATTAGGTTCAATGTATACACCATCTCCTGCTTCTACAATTTTCTTTTCTCCATCAATTTCAAATTCAAACTTACCTGACACACAAAACGTCGCTTGTGTATGAAAATGTTGATGTGGTGCACCTAATGCTCCTTTATCAAATTTTACTCTTACCATCATTATTTGGTTGTCGTAACCTAGGAATTTTCTCGATACTCCTCCTCCAAGAACTTCCCATTCTATATCTTTTGCGACGATATATTTCTCACTAAATCTTTTCATAATTTTAATTGTTTTATTTTTTTTTAAAATAATAAGGGCCTGACCACTTATAAGTCTTATTCTTAATTTCTATATTATGTTGTGCCTCATCTGAAGCATCTTTATTTGCCGTTATAAATAGTTTAACACTTTCATTTATACCAGTTATTTCAATGGCTGAATAATTATCAGTATCTAAAACTGTTCTAATTTCCTTTATACTACTATTAGAGTTGACAGCAGACTCCGACACTGGACTATAACTTCCATGAGCTTCTATAACCGAAATAAATGTTCTATTTTTTGAATTTTTCGTTCTTAAAATTAAAGCTGGATCTCGACGTAAATTAAATTCTGGATCGTTTGCACCAATTCGAGTAAATAACAAATCATCCTTATTATTAGTCATAGTTGTTAAGGTGTAAAACTTGTTATTATTAAACCATGAAAACTTGGAGTTTTGATCTGACGCTTTACCTGATCCTTCTAAAAATAAATGTTGATAGCCATTTTTAACTCCTAATGGTTTTAAAGTTTGAGGTGAATTGTACTCAAAATTTGTTTGTAATACTTGTCCTAAATAATAAAACGGAAAGTCATATTGATTCTCTGATCCGGAAGTCACCTTCATTATATCTAATACGTAAGGCTTTTCAAAATCTTCATCTTTTATAATAGCCATAGTACGAAGCATTGTGGTTCCAGGATAAGCATTTTTTTCGATAGCACTAACAACTTGTACATTTTCATTTTCTGAAGAAAAATAATGCAAATCTGAATGATGCAAACTTCCTATATCATATTTACCTGTAAAGTGTGAGGTTTCATTTTGTGTTAATGTATTGTGAGCAATGGTTTGTTTAGCCCAAGTTTTATTTTCTTTTAGATAATTACCACCACCTTTTTGTTCGATATTCACAAAACGCGATAAACCATAATCTTGAATTACTTCTTCACCTTCTTCATATAAAGAATAAGATAACTTATCATAATGCCCATGGCTAGAACCTTGTGATGCATATTTAAAAACAAGTTCTATATTTTCATTTCTCAAAATTCCAACACCTCCCTCTGAACCATCAGAACCATCAGATAAATTAATTGATTTTTTGTCAAAGGGCTGTTCTTTCCCGTTTTTAATACCCAAAGCTACGGCCAAACCAGAGTCATCTAACAATACACGATCTTGCTCTTTTGCTATACTCAACAAACCAGAGTTTTGATTTCCATAATAATAGGAAACGTCTACAGCTGTAACTAATGCACTGTTATAATAAGACATTCCTTTTTGACCATCGTTTAATGGAAAGAAATCTCCATTAGCATCAGATAAATTTAATAATGCGTTTATAGACTTTAAAAGTACGCCTTCTTTATACTCAAAGATCTTAAGTTCTGGTTTTACGTTATGCAATCCTTGTGCAAAAACTAAAAATGGATACATAGCATATCGTTGATAATATGGTCCTTCATTATAATAACCATCTGGCGAAAAAGGATCTTCAATATTTGCTAAAAAACCGGCTTTTCCATCTTTATTTAAAAAACCACCATCATCATCTTTCTCTCTAGCATCTAATTTTAAATCTTTAATCCCATACAAGGCACGATCGATTAATTCTTCATCGTCCATTACCAAACCAATCATTCCAACTGCTGCATTTCCCCAAGTACTGTGATTATGAACTCTTTGATAAAACTGCGGACTATCAACCGAAATATGGTCTGCAAATGGTCTAAATAAATTTGTTTCTAGTCTGTTGCGCTCTTCTTCAGTTAAATAATTGTAGATACAATCGTATGCCTGACTTACATATACCAACCAATTAGAATCGTTTAAACATTGCCAGAATAATTTTCCTCTTGCATACGATCTTGTTTTTGGATGTAGTGGCAAAGTTTTATACAATGCTTCATATTCCATTAGCATATCTTTTACATACTTCGCGTATTTTTCATCATCTAATATTTGATATAACAGGCCAGCTTTTTGTAATATAAACCAATTTTGCTTGTGTCTAGAATGTGTATACCCACCAGAATAATCTTTAGGGATTGGCACTTCTATTCCTTCTGCAATTTCTGTATCTACCTCTTGTTTAACTAGTTCTAAAGTTTTATCAAAAATTGGAATAGTTCCTAACTGTGCTCTAATATCTTTTACGCCTTGTGCCGTTAAAATTAACTTAGGATGCTCTTGCGAAATTGTAGTTTCGGTAATCGACTCTTTAGTTATATCACCATCTTCTTTACAAGAAAATATTACAAACAGTAATAGTGAAATTATAAAGCTGAATATTGTATTATTATTTATTTTCATTTTTCCTTTTTGTAGTAATTACAATTACTCTGGTATAGTAGAATTTCCGACGGTAGCTTCCCTAAACCAAACTTCTGCATAGCTACCATTTTCATATTGTTTGATTATATCACCACCATAAACTTCTGACTTCGTAGATTTAGGATTTGCTTGGTTATAAGCACCTTGTTTAAAATAATTTATTTCACCCGCATATGCAATCTCGCGCTCAACGCCACCGCCTTTCTCTCTATTTGCATATACTTTTAAAACTTGCTGAGGAATGTCTGATATTGTTGCAAACTCAGATGCAATCAAGCTTTTAGTAAATGTTACTGTTTTATGTCCATTACTTGAAAAGGTTAAATACATTATACCTTTATGAACGTTAACCTCGTAACTAAATTCCTCCCCTAGTGCAATACCTTCTTTAGGCTCTTCTGGATAAACCGAAACGTCTGACCCAACCACAGAAAAATCATAACCCCAAACTGCTGTAGAATAATCAAATCTTCCTATATTATCTCCTTTAGTATTTATTTCATAATTCCAAAATACAGAACCTTTTGTATGACCTGGGAATTTTTTATAATAGATTTTTAGTGGTTCGTTTTCGTGACCTTCATCACTATGAATTTGACCTACCACGACTGAATAGGATGAAGCTGCAGTAGCATCTCCCGTAGTTGATACGTGCTGTACTTTTAAGGTTCCTGTTAATTTACCTCCTTTTTCTGGAATCCAATGTCGTTTTTCACCTAATTCAGTCCTTGTGTTACTAGACGTTTTTGAGGTAATGCCAGCATTTGGTGTTTTATAAACTACCCAATCTGTTTTTCCATCATTTAAAACATAGAAAAAATCATCCTTTTGGTAGTTGACTAAGTTGTCAACGTGAGTTCCATCACCTAAAAGGATTTTCCATTTGTCCATGAAAGAAATGACGTCACTAGGATATTTTGTTATTAATTCAGTCTCGGACGTGGTCTCTAAAGACGTTCTAGGTTCATTTTTGCATGAAAAAAATACTAAAATTGTAACTATTATTAATGCTGTTTTTCTCATTTTATTTTTTTAATACATCAATGTCATTACTAAATTCTCTTCAGATTTTATCTGCCCTGAATTAATTAAAGTATTATTAGATTCTCTATTATTTTTTGCGCCCCAAAGAATAGAAACAAACTGTACATTATTATTTTTAAACGTGTTTTTGCTAATATTTACGTTTACGATTCCATTATGATTTAAAAGTCTTTTGTTTTTCTCTTTAGCACCGCAATTTGTAAATGTACTATTAGACACTAAAAGATTGCCACCAATGGTAGATTCGTCATATCCACCCCTATAATAATCAACAACATTTGCTTTAACATTATTGAAATTACAATTGTTTATGGTTAAGTATTCTGTGTTATAATCTCCTTTATCGTTAGTTTCTTCTGATAATTCTATACCATTTTCACAATTAGAAATTGATGTATTTTCAAAAGTGATACGTTCTGCAAATGATTCTTTGTATGCTTTTAAAACATAGTTAAAATTACTAATAGTAGAATTAGACACTGTTAAACCAAAATGGTTAAACATGTTTTGTTTTAAACTAGCAAACGCATAGTTAGAGCCATTTCCGTTTATCATTAAATTTTCTACAGAGATTTTTCCGTAAGGTTCTAGGGAGAATAAAGGAGTGTTTGCTTCACCAGAATAATATAAAACTGTTTTAGACTTATCTTTTGCACTAATATTGATTTTTTTATTAATCTTTAAAGATGTTGTAACTATATGTTTCCCTTGATCTAAAATTATAATATCCCCACTGTTTGCTTCATCAATTTTTGATTGAATACTCTCATTTACTTTTACATTAAAAGTTTGTTGTTCTTTTGTTTCAACTTCGTTAGAAAACCAAGTTGTCCCATATTTAGATTTATCTAAAATATTTGGGTTAAAAACGTCTTTACCTGTAATAGCTCCAATACTTTTACTATCTTTTCTAGAGATACCTAATAAATCATTTTCTATCGTATTGAAATCGAAGCCATTATAAGCTTCAAAATCATCTGATATACCAACAGGGATAAAAATATTATCTGATAATTCTCTAAGCTCAAGTGATGCTTCAACAATACCTCCTTCAAAATTATTAAAGTCTACACCTTGATTATTAATGACGTTGTTTTTAAAAGTTACTCCGTCTGCTTTATCATTTTCAACTACAATACTTTCTAAGCCTTTTTCATTGTAAATAATATTATTTGCAACTGTAGTTCTAATTGCTCTTGCCGAACGGATTTCGGATTTTGGCAGTACGTCTGATTGCGAAATATTTGTGCCTACACCAAATTGCCATGGAGCACTGCAATTTACATAGGTATTGTAAGCCACAACAACATCTGTAACTTGATTGTAACGATTTAATGGTGATTTTGGAATGCCATTCATTACAGCCAACGGACTTCTAAAGCTCTTTCCTTTTAAACCATAAAAGTAATTATTAACGACCCAGTGTCCTGTATTAATAATTCTAATACCTCCATAATTTTCATTAACACCATCACCTATAAAGTAATTGCCATCAACGGTTACATAATTGCCATGACGCGTTACTAAAGAACCTTCACTTTTGTAAAATACGTTGTTTTTAAAGACATTGAAATTTGTTTTACTTGAAATAACTTCTACTTCGCCATTACATTCTTCAAATAAATTATTAGCAACGTAGGTATGGCTTGGTGACATAGATGTATAACTATCGCCTAACTGAATTGTCTCACCACTAGGACCACCTTTTACCGGTCTTGGACCAAAATGATTATTTATAATTTGATGATAGTTATTTATACTCTCTATACCTGCAATACTAACTCTTACTGTTGGTCCTCGATTTGTTTTACCAGCAATATAAGAATTACTTAACTCATTGTGACGTCCCCAAAACTGTACCCATAAATCACTATTATCTCGTTTTGGCTTATTAAAATCTTCAATAACGCAGTTAGTAACTTTACAGTTATTAGATATTATATCAAGAGTATCTTTGTTGCTTATTTTAAAATCAATAACTGCATTAGAGGGTGAAAATCCGTTTTTAAAATGTAGCCCTTCTACGATTAAATATTCCCCACCAAATTTTAAATACGATTGTCCTTCTATAATCACTTTACCAGCAGTTTCAGCTTTTAAGGTTATCGGACTACTTTTTGTTCCTTTTCCTCTAAACTTAATTTCTAAATTTTCATAGACTCCATTAGCTAACACAATTTTATCACCTGGTTTTGCATCTGATATTGCATTCTGTAATTCTTTGGCATCAGTCACTAAAATTTCTGATACCACATTCTCATTACAAGAAAAAAGTATAAAAATGAAGCTTAAGATAATAAAGTGATTTTTCATAAAAAATATAGGATTAATGTGTGACGTTAAGTTCGTAATATTTTACATAAGAATATGCGCCTTCGTCCGTAGAACCCAAATAATTTCCAGCCTTAAAATAATTTTCAAAAGGCCATTTATTAAGACTTATATCTTCATAAACTAAAGGTTCATTATTATTGAGTTGTAGTTCTAATCTTGCATTTGTCGCTGTAATTTTAAATTCAAATTCCTCATAACCAACGTAACCCATATTAATGGATTCATCAACCCAAGTCATATTAGAAGTTTCTAAAAGATCATCCCCAGAAGTGTTTTCATTAACTAAAGACTTTTTATAAGACCATAAGTTACCGTCTATCCAGCGCATTTTAATTAAAGGAGGTCCGTTATTAGATGAAAAACCAAAAGTATCCATATCTTCTTGAGAAATAATACCATGAATTTGCATTACAATAACCGTATGGAAATCTCTACTTGTATTCGTATCTTCTGAAACATCAACAACTCTGAGTCGTCCTGATATTACACCACCCTCTTGCAAAGTCCAATTATCTCTAGCATCGGACGGATTTTTTAATTCTCGAAGCTCTGTTCTAGAATATGAGCTATTCGTTGTAGATACTCCTGGCAGTGTATAAAACTCAATTGATGAATCATTAATATCATCGTACATATAAGGTTGAATAGACGCAATAGTTCTGTAGCCACCATTAACAAGAGTATTTGGTTGATACTCATCTGGACTCCCATTATTGTTTTCATCAATTGGCAAAGTTACTTTCCAATTAGAGAAATCAATTTCTGCATATTCCACAGGAGCATCATCATCTGGATTCTCAATAGTTGTTGGCCCTAACTCCTCTTCAACATTTTCACTACTTGAACAGCCTAAACTTACAATGCTAAAGACAAAGAAAAAAATAGCTGATTTAAATTTCATTTGAGATAATTTCAATAATTGGTTAACCAGATTGGTTAACCAAAAGTAATGTTAATTTTCCGTAACTAAAAATGAATATATAACATTCTCTCCAATTGATAATTTCTGGTTATTTATTCTCAGAAGAAATATTACTTATTAAAACTACGTAGATTAATATCCTTGGAAATTTTACGAGGAGTTTTACAAAAAAGAAAAGCCCTCAAATTTGTTACAATTAAAGGACTTTTTAGTACTCAAGGTGGGAATCGAACCCACACTTCCGAAGAAACTGGATTTTGAATCCAGCGCGTCTACCAATTCCGCCACTTGAGCAATTCCGGTGAGCAAAAATATAAAATAATTACCCACAACCAACTAAAATTAGATAGGTTTTATACTTTAATGAGCAAATAATTTTCCTAAATTTGACTATTGCAAAAAACTCAACTAACAACTCTTTTAATCCCTTATTACTGATGTCTAAAAATATTACTGAAGCTAAAATTTTTACATGTTCTCAAAGTCAAGAATTAGCAGAACATATTGCCAAAGCTTATGGTGTTAAACTTGGAAAAGTTATTACATCGACTTATAGCGATGGTGAATTTCAGCCTTCTTATGAAGAATCTATAAGAGGGACGCGAATATTTATAATTGGATCTACAAATCCTGGCCCTCAGAATTTAATGGAAATGCTATTGATGATTGATGCAGCCAAACGTGCTTCTGCAAGGCATATTACAGCTGTTATGCCATATTTTGGTTGGGCTAGACAAGACAGAAAAGACAAACCAAGAGTACCTATTGCTGCCAAATTAGTTGCAAAGATGTTAGAAACAGCTGGTGCAACTCGTATTATTACGATGGATTTGCACGCAGACCAAATACAGGGTTTCTTTGAAAAACCAGTGGATCATTTATTTGCATCCACAATCTTCTTGCCGTATTTACAAAACCTAAATTTAGATAATTTGACTATTGCTTCTCCAGACATGGGAGGTTCTAAAAGAGCATATGCTTATTCTAAAGCACTAAAAAGTGATGTTGTAATCTGTTACAAACAACGTGCGAAAGCTAATGTGATTTCTCATATGGAACTCATAGGTGATGTCACAGGAAAAAATGTTGTATTAGTTGACGATATGGTAGATACTGCTGGCACTTTAACAAAAGCGGCTGACTTAATGATGGAACGCGGAGCAATTAGCGTTCGTGCTATATGTACGCACCCAATATTATCTGGTAGTGCCTATGAAAAACTAGAAAACTCTCAGCTTGAAGAGTTGATAGTTACCAATTCAATACCCGTTAAAAAAGGGAGTAAAAAATTGAAAGTTTTAAGTTGTGCAAATTTATTTGCTGATGTAATGTACAACGTACATCATAACGAATCTATAAGTAACAAATTTATAATGTAAATTATAAGTTTTTATTTCTTCAAAAAACAAGCTCAAACACTAGTTTTTTCATATAATATTTATACATTTGCAGCCTTCAAAAAGAGGGAATTAATAATAAAAAAATAAAATTTCTAAAATGAAATCAATTACAATCAATGGATCTCAAAGAGAAAGCGTAGGCAAAAAAGCAACAAAAGCCTTACGTAATGCTGGTCAGGTTCCTTGCGTTATATACGGAGGAGACAAGTCATTACATTTCTCAGCACCAGAACTGGCTTTTTCAAAACTTGTATACACACCTAACGCACACACAGTTGTGATTGCTCTAGATAACGGTGAATCATACAATGCAGTAATGCAGGACATTCAATTTCACCCTGTAACAGATAGAATTATACATGTAGATTTCTATCAAATTTTTGAAAATAAAGAAATTACTATGGAAATACCTGTGAAAACCATAGGGTCTTCCAAAGGTGTAATGAATGGTGGTAACTTAAGAATGCCATACCGTAAATTAAGAGTAAAAGCAATACCATCTAAATTACCAGATTTTATTGAAATAGACATTACTCCTTTAAAAATTGGAAGTAAATTTTATATCACAGAGCTAGAAAACGAAGATTACAAATTCTTACACCCAGAGAATACGGTTGTTTGCCAAGTAAGACGAAGTAGATTAGCTGTTGTAGATGAAGAAGAAGAAGGTGAAGAAGAAGGAGCTGAAGGAACTGAAGGAGCAGCAGAAGGATCTGAAGCACCAGCAGCAGATGCAGCACAAGAATAGATAAATTAAATTTTCTAATATTTAAAAAGCATTCTGTAAAAGAATGCTTTTTTTATTTTTACGCAAAGTATAATTTGATGTGGAAATTTTTAAAAAGATGGTTTAATTTTGAAAGTAATGTTGAAAAAGTAAAATTCGATAGCATGAAAAAATTCTTAATCGTTGGTCTAGGAAATATAGGTGAAAAGTACACTCATACTAGACATAATATTGGTTTTAAGATTTTAGATTCTCTAGCAGAAACAGAAAATGCTTCATTTGAAACTTTAAAACTAGGTGATATTGCGAAAATAAAAATCAAAGGACGTTCTTTAATACTTCTAAAACCTAGTACTTACATGAATCTGAGTGGGAAGTCCATAAAATACTGGTTAGAAAAAGAAAAAATCCCCCTAGAAAATTTATTAGTAATTACCGATGATCTCAATTTACCTTTCGGATCGTTACGCTTAAAGACAAAAGGTAGTGACGGAGGACATAATGGACTAAAAGATATTCAAGACAAATTACAAACCACTAAATACAATCGCTTTAGATTTGGTATTAGTGATACTTTCAGTAAAGGTAGACAAATAGATTATGTCCTTGGTAAATGGAGCGATGAAGAAAACTTAAAGCTAAAAGAGCGTTTAAAAGTTGCAACAGACTTAGTGAAATCCTTTCCATTAGCTGGTGTAAATAACACAATGAATAAATTTAATGGTAAATAAAAAAGACCGCAAAAGCGGTCTTTTTTATTTGAGATATCTATACAGATATTAATCTGACTTTTTCTTAAAATTAAATCTAACTAAAACCTCATGTGTTCCATTACTTAGATTAGATATATCATCTCTAGTTGAGCTTTCGTACGCATAACCTAAATCCATCCAATCAGCAATATTAATCATCATTAAACCAGAAAAAGCTTCATCTGTTCTATATGCTGCTCCTAATTCAAATTTGTTATTAAATCTAAATGCGGCAGTAATATCAGCAGATATTGGCGAACCACTTACATATCTTATCATAGTAGATGGTCTAAATTCAGTATTTTCGCTTATTCTAAAGTTGTAACCACCAGAAAGATACACATGTGCTTCTTCAGTAGCTTGCGTTACTCGTCCTTCTGACTCATCAATTCTCTCACTAGAAAGAATACTAGGAACTGAAAGAGAAAGGAAATACTTATCATTCATTAAATATGCGCCAGCACCAACATTTGGCCTAAAACCGGTATCTAAATCATTTAAGGCTGGATCATCTTGAAAACCTAAATTTGCCAAATTACCTCTTTCAATATTGTAAGTACTTCCGCCTGCTTTTAATCCTAAGAAAAGGTTTGTAGCTTCAGAAATTTGCAAACGATAAGAAAAATCTATATTTAGACTCGTTTGCCTTTCAATAAATACTTGATCTCCTACTATCGAGGCTCCAATACCTATTTTATCACCTAAAGGTTGGGAGTAAAAGAAACTCTGCGTTTCTGGTGCTCCTGGCACATTAATCCATTGACTTCTTAAATTAGATGTAAAACTTGTATTCCCATCAGCTCCCGCAAAAGCAGGATTGATAACATTCATTGTGTATCTGTATAACGAATAGTTAGGTTCTTGTTGAGCATATATAGACCCAAACAAAAGAATGGCAACTATTGTTAAAGTGTTTTTATAAAATTTCATTGTTTTCTTTTTATTTAAATTATATGCTTTCTCTATAATGTTAAGTAAATCCATCCTGTAAGAACGACAGAACCGTCACCATTTTGATCAATACTATAATAATAAGATCCAGTTGGTAAGGTATCACCTTTAAATGAACCGTTCCAATCATTGTTATAGCCTTTAGTACTATAAACTTCATTACCCCATCTGTTATAGACATTAATAGTAGCACTTGTAAATCTCTCGGCATTTAGTATTGTCCAAGTATCATTAATACCATCACCATTTGGTGTTAATACATCATTAACAATCATACCATCACATAAATCTCCTATTCCGTTACCATCAACATCTGTTTGATCCGGATTAGCATCAAATTGACAATTATCATCTTCATCAAGTACTCCGTCGTTATCATCATCATCATCGCATAAATCTCCTAAACCATCCATATCGTTATCAGCCTGATCAGAGTTTGCTACAACAACACAATTATCATTAACATTTAACACTCCATCTCCATCAATATCATCATCACAAACATCACCTTGGCCATCACCATCGATATCAGATTGATCTGTATTAGCAGTTAATACACAATTATCATCATCATTTAATATGGTGTCACCATCGTAATCATTAGGATCTCTTGTTCCACAAACTTCGATAGATATTGAATTAATCATACCTCCGTCTTCTGCTCCAAAAGTATCAACTACAGTTATAATCCAAGTCCCATCAGATAAATCACCATTGTAAGAAGATAAATCTCCTTCAGGTTGGAATACACCAGTAAATGGTGGTGCACCAGCTTGAATAGATGTATCTGCATCTTGATCAAATACAGTATCTATGTAATCATCACCTTGTCCTCCATTACCTGAAGATAAATCAACAACTACTCCATCTGGACTAGTTAAAGAAATATTTAAATCAGAATCCCAAGTATGGTTTATGTTAACGGTTACATTAACGTCGGTAATTATTAAACTCTCTGTAATATCTATGGTAGCTAAGTACTCTGCCGTTGGACCTGTAGATGCAATTTCTATCGGTGTATCTAAAGAATTACCTATTGTACACTCCACATCACACTCATCACCAATACCATCGCCATCAAAATCTGTTTGGTCTGGATTTGCGTTTGTAGGACAGTTGTCTTCGTCATTTAAGATACCATCCCCATCTATATCATCATCACAAAGATCTCCAATACCATCATTATCTAAATCTGCTTGATCTGTATTTGCTAAATCGGGACAGTTATCAGCATCATTTGGTACTCCATCACCGTCACTATCATCTTGTTCGAAACCACATACTTCAATCGACCAACTTTCTATATTACCAGTATCAAAACCAAAAGCATCAGCCACATTTAAGGTCCACGTACCGCCAGAATTTTCACCATTAAATGTTGCTAAAGCACCTTCTGGTATAAATGATCCTGTAAAAGGAGGAGCACCTGCTTGAATAGGTGTAGCTGCGTCATCATCAAATAACGTTGCAGTATAGTCATTTCCGCCACCACCATTCTGTTCTGAAAGAATAACAGAAGTTCCGGAAGGACTCGTTAAGGTTAATGTTAAATCACCAGTAAATGTATGTGTTATATTTAATGTTACATTAACATCTGTTATTTCAAAAGCATCGGAGAAATCAATTGCAGAATTAATTCCTGCATCAGAAGCATCAGGAATTGCAATTGGTGTATCTGCAGAATCTGCAATTCCACATAAGATATCACAAACATCGCCTATACCATTTCCATTTCCATCAGCTTGATCTGTATTAGCTGTTTCAGGACAGTTATCATTATCATTTAAAATGGTATCACCATCTATATCATCATCACATACGTCACCAACACCATCGCCATCTAAATCTGCTTGATCAGCATTTGCAGTTACAGGGCAATTATCATTATCGTTTGGTATACCATCACTATCGTCATCCGCTAAAGGACTCCCACAAATTTCTAGGATCCAGCTATCAATTGCACCAGTATCAAAACCAGCATTGTCTGATACATTTAATGTCCAATCACCACCTGAAAAGCCACCATAAAACGTACTTAAATCGCCGTCGGGAACAAATGTACCTGTAAAAGGTGCATCACTTGTTCCAATAGCATCAGTAGCTTCTTGATCAAAAACTGTGTCAACATAATTTTGAGCTGCATTTGATCCATTTCTATTAGATAATATTACTTCTGTGCCATCTGGTGCTACTAAAGTCAATATTAAATCATTTGCCCAAGTATGTGTTATATTAACGGTTACATTAACATCTGTAATTAAAGATGTTGTAGGGATATTAATAATTGAATTAGCTCCTAATGGATTATTATCCGGTATAGCTAAAGGCGTATCCACAGAATTATTTAATCCACAAGTTATATTGGCAGTCGTGAAACTAGCTTCTGAGTAATTACCCGTACCACAGTCGTTCACACTTCGTACACGCCAAAAATACTGTGTTACAATATTGAGAGTAGTTACCGTAAATGTAGCGTCATTTGCAACACCACCTGATACAATTGTTGTAAAAGCAGCATCAGTTGCCACATCAATCTCATATGCAGAAGCATTAGGATCTGCATCCCAAGTAAAAACTGCTGCATCTGCAGGAATATCAACAGCTCCATCAGTAGGAGTCAAAATATTTAAGGTAGCCAAGTTGGTATCAAAGACGTTAAGATCTGCATTTGCAGACTTAGTTATTGCACCAGATGTACCCTCAATAGTAAAAGGATAATTTCCAACAGCCAAACTAGCAGTACCCGAAACAGTTACTGTTACTATTGTACCATCGGCAGAAGCAGTTGCTGGCGAAAATACAGCTGTTGCTCCAGCAGGTAAACCGGTAGCATTAAATGTTGTTGTATCCGTAAAACCTAAAAAAGTATTATAAGTAAACGTGTATACTGCATCATCGGGTGTACAAACATCTACAGATGTATCATCTAAATTTAATACAAATTCTGATTCTTGTAAAGTAAAATTAACCGGGTTTATTGCATAGAAAATATTATTATTCCCTTCTACTTTAACTCTTAGCATTGAAGAATCACTTCCTGTCACAGGAACTGTAACATCGTGACTTCCATCGTTAGGAACATCCGTTGCCATAACAAAAGGAAAAGTAAAACCCCCATCTACTGACAATAGTATATTCACTGTAGGTGTGTTAACCGCACCTGCATCAGTGCCAGCAACATCCCAAGTCACAGTTTCGGTAGAACCAGCGTCCCATGTTTCGTTAGTAGATTGCGAAGTTACCATAAACGGACCAGCAGCTCCATCTACATTAACGGTCATAGTGTCAAAATCACTTTGTGGTGTTTGCCCAACACCATTTGCTTCACTTCTATCTCTAACGATTAATGCGAAATTTAATGTTCTTGCAACGTTAGACACTGTTTCCCAAGAAGTATTATCTACTGTTTCTACAGGATTAGATTCTGTTAACTGACCTGCAATTACACGCTCTACAAAAGGCATGAATCTATCTGGATTAGTACTTGGAGGTCTAGATCTCCATACAGCACCTGTAGTTTTATCTGGTCCAAAATTGCCAGAGGTTGTAACACCGTCATCAATTTGTTCCCATGTATAAGTTAGGACATCACCACCATCTGCGTCTGTAGCTGCGCCTTTAAGTACAAAAGCTGTACCAAATGGAATGGTTTGATCTGAACCTGCATCTGCTACTGGAGCACTATTTGTAATTGCTGTTCCAACCCAACATGTTCTATTATCTAAATTATTTAATATTTGAAGAATACTGTAGTAATGAAAATACGGATCTGAGTGATCTTGTACATCATTTCCACCTGTAATACCTGCATAACCCATTATAGTAGTTCCACTACCTGGCTCTGCATTTACTCCGGTACCCTCACTATTAAAAGACCATGTATGATTTCCACCCATTTGGTGACCAATTTCATGCGGCACGTAATCGATATCGAAAAAATCTGCCATATAAGGACCACCATCATTATCTAAGAATGAATGCGAAGAAAAACCGCTTCCTTTTTGCCCATCAACACAAACACAACCTATACAACCTGCGTTTCCATTATTACCGCCAAAGGCGAATAAATGGCCTATATCATAATTAGCTTCACCTACATTAGCAGTTAAGTCTCCTTGAAGTTCGCCATTAAAATTTCCACCATAAGGATCACTTGCTGGATCTGGATAAATAATTTCAGTACCAGAAACTAAAGTAAATGTTACCGCCATGTCTACTTCAAACACCTCATTACTTCTATTTAATGTAGAAACAACTTGAGCAAGGGCATCTGCTTGAGCATCACCATTGCTATCATCACCATCATCCCAAAAATTAGTATATTCTCCATTCGTTGCAATAGCAATCCTAAAAGTTCTTAACGTCTGATCATTAGCATCTCTACTCGCGAATGCATTAGTATCGATAGGAATAAACTCATCTTCAGTTAAACATTCAAACTCTTTTAAATTGTTAGCCCTAACTTCTCTGCTATAAACAATATAAGACGTGTTATCTGTTTTACTGAGAGGCACCGTAAAATTCATTGGTGCGTCTGGATAAGTAATCAAAGTTTGTAAACCCTGTGGAGTGATACTAAATCTTGCTCTAGTACCTGCATTTTCGGTACTATAACCTATATAGGTTTTAATATCAGGATGTAACTCTGATAATTCTGCTGATAATACAGGTGCTTCAACAACCATAAATTGTTCTAATTTACCATCCACATTTGGAAGGTAAATCTTTGAAGTTGAGATAGAAGGGTTTGCAGAACGTAAAGGTGCATCTGCAAGTTGCAATTTCAGAGCATCTAAGTCTAATTGATACGTCTGATAAAATTTTTCATTTAAGGTTGTTTTAGAGTCATTACTATCTAGACTTTTTTCGTTGGTATTTTGCCAATAACTCTGTTGAGCTGAAGTAGAAAATACCGTTAAAAACATCAATAATGACAAAACAAAATGTAGCTTTGTTTTCATAAGTTTTTGTGTAGAAATTAATTTTTCCCGAATTTAAGATATTTTTAACAAACACTAATAGTATTATTAAAAAAATATAAGAATCTAATAAAAACAAAGTTTTGATTGCGAAATCAGCAAAAATAATAACCATTGGAACCTTTGACGGCATCCATATTGGGCATCAAAAAATCCTAAAACGCATTGTAAAACTTGCTGAAAAACAAGGATATACGTCCACA
Source organism: Winogradskyella sp. PE311 (assembly GCF_046545555.1). Classification (NCBI taxonomy): domain Bacteria; kingdom Pseudomonadati; phylum Bacteroidota; class Flavobacteriia; order Flavobacteriales; family Flavobacteriaceae; genus Winogradskyella; species Winogradskyella sp. PE311. The sequence continues at coordinate 226,151 of NZ_JBHZTH010000001.1, forward strand.
GTTTTAACTTTATTTCCGCACCCAAGAATGGTACTTCAAAAAAACGATAAAATTCGTTTATTAAATTCTATTGATGAACGTGTCGATATCTTGAAGTCTTTTGGTATTAAAGAAGTTATTGTAAAAGAGTTTAATATAGAATTTGCAAATCTATCAGCACAAGCGTATGTAAAAAATATTTTAGTAGATGAATTAAATACCAAAAAGATTATTATTGGCTATGATCACCATTTTGGAAAAAACAGAAGTGCTAACATAAACGACTTGCGACGTTTTGCTAAAATTTATGATTTTGAAGTTGAAGAAATCTCAGCACAAGACATTAAAGATGTTACTGTAAGTTCGACTAAAATTAGAAGCGCATTAGAATTAGGTGAAGTAGATTTAGCTCATTCTTATTTGGGTTATAATTATTTTATTACAGGAAATGTGGTTAGGGGAAAAGGGTTAGGTAGAACTTTAACTTTCCCCACTGCTAATATTAAAATCAAAGAATCTTACAAATTAGTACCATCGAACGGCGTTTATATTGTAAAATCTAATATTGAAGGTTTTATTGTTTATGGAATGATGAACATTGGCACAAACCCGACAGTCAATGGCAAAACACGCTCAATCGAGGTGCATTTCTTTGATTTTAATCAAGATATTTATAATGTGAAATTAAAAATTGAATTTATTAAACGTCTGCGTAGTGAGCAAAAATTTGGAGATTTAGATGCCCTAAAAAAACAATTAAAAAAAGACAAGATAAATGCATTATCTCACATAAAATTAATTAATGTATAATATTCTATTTAAACATATTGACAACTCAGGTCTTATTGTTTTCAGAATAATCTTTGGCTTATTATGTTTTTTGGAGTCCGCAGGAGCTTTAGTAACAGGATGGGTTAGCCGCACTTTTGTTCAACCTCAATTTACATTTTCTTTCATTGGTTTTGAATGGCTACAACCACTTCCTGGTGACGGCATGTATCTTTATTATCTAATAATGGCATTGTTGGGTTTGTTTATAATGGTGGGTTTTAAATATAGACTTAGTATGTTTTTGTTTGCATTAATGTGGACGGCTACATATTTAATGCAAAAATCCTCTTATAATAATCATTATTATCTCTTATCTATATTAAGCTTTTTTATGGTGTTTTTGCCAGCGAATAGTTATGCATCTGTAGATATGAAATTTAACCCTTCAATAAAACGACTGTCAATGCCGAGTTGGTGTAAATGGGTTTTTGTTATTCAATTATTTATTCTTTACAGTTACGCTTCAATTGCTAAATTATATCCAGATTGGTTGGATACATCTGTAATTGCTATATTAATGAGAGGTAAGGCAAACTATATATTAATTGGTGATTTACTGCAACAAAAAACTGTGCATTATTTAATAGCTTATGGTGGCATTCTATTTGATGGCTTAATAATACCATTATTGCTTTTTAAACCCACTAGGAAGTATGCTTTTTTTGTATCAATCTTCTTTCACTTATTTAATTCACTAGTTTTTCAAATAGGAATTTTCCCTTATTTATCTTTAGCATTCAGTCTTTTCTTTTTTAGTCCCAAAACTATAAGAGACCTCTTTTTAAAAAAGAAACCTTTTTACAACTCAAACGAAATTATCACACCTAAGTATAAGCCTTTCATTGTAAGCTTATTGTCTATCTATTTTATTATTCAATTAATGCTTCCATTGCGACATCATTTCTTTAAAGATAATGTACTATGGACAGAAGAAGGTCACAGATTATCTTGGAGAATGATGCTTCGTGCCAAAAACGGTAACACTAAATTTTCTGTAATTGACCAAGATACAAATAATGCAATACCCATTAAACTAGACGACTATTTATCAAAAAAACAGCAGCGTAGTGTAAGCACTAAACCAGATGTTATATGGCAATTTGCACAATATTTAAAAAAAGATTTTGCAAAAAAAGGGAAATCAGTAAAAGTATATGTAACATCATATGTAAGTGTCAATGGTAAACCATCAAAACAACTAATAAATCCAAAAGTTGATATTGCCAATGAAAAATGGTTTCACTTTAAACATCACGATTGGATTTTAGCTTCAAAATAGAGATCATTATTGTTTTTCGCTGGTTAAAATCTTTTTACCTTTACATCCTGTTTTTCTTGCGCTATATGGCGTAAATTTAAAAATATAGATATGCTACAAGTTGCTTTTATTAGAGAAAATAAAGAAGACATAATTAAGCGTTTAGCGAAGCGCAATATTGACGCTACTGAAATGGTCAATGAAGCCATTAGTTTAGACGAAGATAGAAAACGTATTCAGACAGAATTGGATAATACAAAAGCAGAATCTAACAGTTTATCTAAAGAAATTGGTAATCTTTTCAAATCTGGAGAAGCCCAAAAAGCCAATTTACTAAAAGAAAAAACGACGCAATTAAAAGAGAAAACAAAAGGTTTAGATCAACAACTTAATGGGACAGCTGAAGCACTAATTACATTGCTATATCAAATTCCTAACGTGCCTCATGAGACTGTACCAAATGGAAACTCCGATAAAGACAATGAAGAAATATTTAACGAAGGAGAGGTACCAACCTTACACGAGAATGCGGTGCCACATTGGGAACTTGCCAAAAAATACGATATCATTGATTTTGAACTAGGTAATAAAATTTCTGGCTCTGGTTTCCCCGTTTACAAAGGAAAAGGTGCAAGACTACAACGTGGATTAATCGCTTATTTTTTAGATAAAAATACAGATGCTGGTTATACAGAATATCAATTACCTCATTTAGTGAATGAAGCTTCATGCTATGGTACTGGACAATTACCAGACAAAGAAGGACAAATGTATCACGACTCTCGTGACGATTTGTATTTAATACCTACAGCGGAAGTACCAGGTACAAATGTTTTTAGAGACGTTTTATTAAATGAAACAGATTTACCACAAAGCATAACAGGTTATACACCTTGCTTTAGACGTGAAGCTGGAAGTTATGGTGCACATGTTAGAGGATTAAATAGATTACACCAATTTGATAAGGTAGAGATTATCCGTGTTGAACATCCTGACAATTCATATACTGCCTTTGATAGTATGATAGAACATGTGAAAAATATTTTGCGAGAGCTTAAATTACCATTTAGAATATTAAAATTATGTGGTGGCGATACTACATTTGCTTCAGCATTAACTTATGATTTTGAGGTATTCTCTACAGCTCAAGACCGTTGGTTAGAAATCTCATCTGTCTCTAATTTTGAAACTTTCCAAGCTAATCGTTTAAAATTACGTTTCAAAAATAAGGAAGGTAAAAATGAATTATGCCATACCTTAAATGGAAGTTCATTAGCCTTACCAAGAGTTTTGGCTGGTATTTTAGAAAATTACCAAACCGAAGATGGTATTAAAATTCCTGAGGTTTTAGTCCCTTATACAGGTTTTGACTTCATTTCTTAACACCTTATTTTGCAGTTATTTACTCGTTTTTGTTAAAAAAATTGACTTTTTATCGAATTTTACCGTATTTCTTCGCTTATTTTAATTAATTTAGTGATGTTAGTAGTCCAAATCTTAGGACTAACTTAATATGAAAAACATTAAACGCATCGTATTGATCGTTGCATTAGTTGTTATGGTAAGCAAGGTTTTATTTTAACTATAACAATGGTTACAGATTAAAAAAACCAAGACAAAGTAATTGAATCATATTTATAACGAATAATGGTTAATAGCACATTTATTTTGCTGGTCAAAATGCCTAAACTTTTAGTTTAGGCATTTTTTTATACATGGATTTAACTAACATTTACAATATCTACAACTCGCATTTGTTATATTTACATAACATATCTTGATTACTTTTTTAAATGCAAAAGACTTTATTTATAATTTTAGTAGTCGTAGGACTAAACTTTAGTTTTTCACAAAACAGTGAAGTGCTTGCAGATAGCTATTTCAAAAAAGGTGAGTTTAAAAAAGCCTTAGTAATCTATGAGAATTTATTAAAAGAAAAACCTTATAGTTATAAGTACATATACAAACTAATTGAAACACATCAACAATTAGAAGACTTTGATAAGGCTGAAGATATTATTGTTCAGCGCCTAGCAAAAAGGCAAAACCCTTCTTTAATTATAGAATTAGGTTATAATTTTCAGCTTAAAGACAGCTTAAATAGAGCAAATAAACTATATGATGAGGCAATATTAACTGTAGATGAAAAGCCCAGTTATATTTATAGTGTTGCAAAAAAGTTTGAAGATCATTCTCTTTTAGAACAAGCAATACGCGTTTATGACAAAGCAAAACTATTAACACCTGATAGAAATTACAGCCTGCAATTAGCTCGTATTTATGGAGACCAAGGCAATATTGAAAAAATGTTCGGAAATTATATTGATTATATCGAATATAGACCTAATTATCTCAACAACATTAAACGTAATATCAGTGATTTTATATCAGAAAATAAAGAAAATGAAAATAATACGTATTTAAGGAGGCTTCTTTTAAAAAAAATTCAAAAAGCACCCAACCCTTACTGGTATCAGTTATTAAGTTGGTTATATGTTCAAGAAAAAGCATATAACAAATCGTTTATTCAAGAAAAGGCACTTTATAAGCGTAATCCCGAAAGTTTAGATCGTATCATTGAATTAGCGGTAACAGCACTTAACGATAATGACAAAGAAACCTCGAGGGATATTTTTGATTATATTTTAGAAACGACTCAAGATCCGAGTACTGCTTTAACAGCACACCAATATATATTAGAAATTGATACCGAAAATGCTTCTGTGAACGAACTAAAACGGATTGATGAAACTTATCGAAATTTATTTAGACAATTTGGTAAATCTGAATTAACCTTAGCTTTACAATTAGCTTATGGACAATTTTTAGCTTTTAACAAAAAAGACACAAACGGAGCAACAGCCTTTCTCCGAAAAAGTTTAAAGTTAAATATTTCGGAATTTCAAGAAGCAAAAGTAAAACTGCTACTTGCAGATATCTTAGTCCTTAAAGAAAAATTTAATGAAGCTTTAATTTTCTATTCTCAAATACAGTTAAGTTTAAAAAACAGCACTATTTCCCAAGAAGCAAGATTTAAAGTTGCAAAGACCAGTTACTATAAAGGTGACTTTGATTGGGCAGAATCTCAGTTGAAGATTCTAAAATCTTCAACATCACAGTTAATTGCCAACGATGCTTTAGATCTAAAACTTCTTATCTCTGATAATAAGTATGAGGATAGCTTGCAAACAGCGCTAAAATATTACGCCAAAGCTGATTTATTTAATTTTCAACATAGAATAGATGATGCGATTTTTCTTCTAGATAAAATACTAAAGGAGCATGCAGGAGAAAGTATTACAGATCAAGCGTTATACCAACAAGCCAAGCTCTACGAAAAGAAGAAACAATACAACAAAGCAGAGGCTAATTACTTGCTAATAATTAAAGATTGGAGAGAAGATATTTTAGCTGACGATGCACACTATTATTTAGCAGAACTTTATAACTCGTATCTGGCAAAACCTGAAGATGCAAAACAACTCTATGAAAAAATTATTTTTGAGTTTGAAGACAGTATCTATTTTATCGAAGCACGGAAGAAGTTTCGTATGCTTAGAGGAGATAGTATTAATTAGCCTCTTATCCCTACTTTTACGCATATTACTAAATCCTAGCAAATGATCATATACAACGTTACTGTAAACGTCGATAAAACCATAACTGCAGAATGGTTAACTTGGATAAAAGAACATATCCCAGAAGTTTTGGCAACAGGTAAATTTATAGAAGCTAAACTCACCAAAGTCCTAGTTGCAGATGATGAAACGGACACCTATTCTATACAGTATAGAGCACACAATAGAGAAGCCTTAAATGCATATTATGCAGAAGATGCAGAACACCTTAGAGCAGATGGGCTTAAACGTTGGGCTGATAAGTCATTAGCCTTTAGAACAGAATTAGAAGTTATTGACGAATATTCCGTTAACTTTAACTAATCTTGTCATTTAGGACTTGAGCGAAGAATATCTATAAATTAATATCTCTTATTCGTGGCAAATCATAACCAAGTAAAAGCAAAAAAACATTTAGGTCAACATTTCTTAGAAGACGAATCTATTGCGCAAGATATTGCCGATAGTTTGTCATTAGAAGGCTATAACAATGTCCTAGAAATTGGTCCAGGAATGGGAGTGCTCACAAAGTACTTACTGAAAAAAGATACTACAACTCATGTTATAGAAATTGATACAGAGTCTGTAGAGTACTTAAAAAACAACTATCTCAATCTTGCTAATCGCATCATAGAAAAAGACTTTTTAAAGTACGATTTAAATCTAGTCTTTGAGAATAAACCATTTGCAATTATAGGTAACTTCCCATATAATATATCGTCTCAAATTCTATTTAAAACTTTAGAGTTGCGCGATCAAATTCCTGAGTTTTCTGGTATGTTTCAAAAAGAGGTTGCTAAACGTATTTGCTCTAAAGAAGGTTCTAAAGTCTATGGGATTTTATCCGTTTTAACTCAGGCCTTTTATGATGCTGAATATCTCTTTACTGTACCACCAACGGTTTTTAATCCACCACCTAAAGTAGATTCTGGCGTTTTATTACTCAAACGAAAAGTAGATTTTAAATTACCATGTGATGAAAAACTGTTCTTTAGAGTTGTAAAGACAGGCTTTCAACAACGCAGAAAAACATTACGTAATAGTTTAAAAACATTTAATCTATCGGATAATTTAAAAGCAAATACTATATTTGGGCAGCGACCAGAGCAATTAAGTGTTTCACAATTTATTGAGCTAACGTCGTTGATTGAAAACGATATCTAAAAATGTATCATCATTGCGAACGCAGTGAAGCAATCTGGTCATTAAAGAGATTGCTGCGTCCTTCGTCCTCGCAATGACAGAACTAAATCAAGTGGAAGAGATTCAAGAAAACATACAATTTCAGCTCACCGATGAACTCATCGAAAAAGTAGAAATTCTTGTCGAAGACGAAAACGACAAAGAATTAAAACTACTTCTAAATGAATTTCACCATGCCGATATTGCTGAAATTATTGATGAATTAGATCTCGATGATGCAGTTTACGTTATAAAACTTCTCGATTCTGAGTTAACTTCAGACATCTTAATGGAATTAGATGAGGATGATCGAGAAGACATTCTAAAAAATCTATCTGCAAAAGAAATTGCAGAAGAAGTTGAAGAACTAGACACCGATGACGCTGCAGATATTATATCCGAGCTTTCAGAGGCACGACAAGAAGCTGTAATTTCTCAAATTGAGGATGAGGAACACAAAGCAGAAATACAAGAACTTTTAGCCTACGATGAAGATACCGCTGGTGGCCTAATGGCAAAAGAACTCGTTAAAGTTTACGAAACTTGGACAGTTGCTGGCTGTCTGCGTCGCATTAGAGGACAAGCTAAGGAAGTGTCTCGTGTGCACTCTATATATGTAGTAAATAAAGAAGAAAAACTCATTGGACGTTTATCCTTAAAAGATTTAATTGTTGCGAAAAGTGATCAAAAAATTGCTGATATCGCAAAAGATAATGTGGATTGGGTTAATGTAAATGATGATGAAGAAGATGTTGCCAAAGTAATGGCAAAATACGATTTAGAAGCCATTCCTGTTGTGGACGATAATCAAGTATTACTTGGTAGAATTACTATTGATGATATTGTAGATGTATTAAAAGAGGAAGCAGAAAAAGATTATCAATTAGCAGCAGGTATTACACAAGAAGTTGAAGCAGATGATAATGTCTGGGAATTAACCAGAGCACGTTTACCATGGCTAGTATTAGGCCTGTTCGGTGGATTGGGTAGTGTTTTTATAATGAAGGGCTATGAAAATATTATGGATACCGTCCCTTCACTCTTTTTTTACACACCTTTAATTGCCGCGATGGCAGGTAATGTTGGCGTACAATCTAGTGCAATAATTGTACAAGGTTTAGCAAATGACAATGTAAAAGGTAGTTTGTTTAATCGTCTTATGAAAGAAGTTGGCTTGGCGTTAATCAATGGGTTAGCACTAGCACTATTAGTTATACTCTTTGGATTTTTAATTGGCCAACCTTCTACAGAAAGTCTAGCCATAGCGGTTTCTATGATGAGTGTTATTATCGTTGCTGCATTAGTAGGCACATTCGTTCCTATAATTTTAGACAAACGAGGTATAGACCCAGCAATTGCAACTGGTCCTTTTATAACCACTAGTAATGATATTTTGGGCATTTATTTGTTCTTCGTTATTTCTGGATTAATTATAGGATTTTAGATTAAAAAAATACGCTTGCGAAACGGCGTAATAATCATCATAATTGTTTACAACTATTAACATTTGAATGTTAAAATAACTAATCAATATTAGAAGTATGAAAGCAATAAACATTAAAGCAAAACATTCTCTATTCTCAAAACAGTGGCATCCACATCGTATTGCCACTGTGGACAATATGCAAGTGATACTTGCTAAAATTAAAGGGGAATTTGTTTGGCATAGCCATGATAATGAAGATGAATTATTTCAAGTTGTAAAAGGCACTTTGTATATGCAATTTAGAGACCGAACCGAAGTGGTTAAAGAAGGAGAGCTCATTGTTGTACCAAAAGGAATAGAACACAATCCATCAACAAAAAATGGAGAAGAAGTGCATCTTCTTTTATTTGAAAAGTTGGATACAGCCCACACAGGCAATGTGCAAGATGAAATGACGCAGACTGAATATCCTAATATTTAGCCCAATGTCTGGTCGAGCGCAGTCAAGACCTATTTAAACACCTCTCGACTGCGCTCGAGGAGACAAATTACTATGATAAAGTTCTTCCGAAAAATACGCTACAACCTCATGGAGACAGGAAAAACAGGCAAATACTTCAAATATGCTATTGGTGAAATTATTCTTGTTGTCATAGGAATCCTCATAGCATTACAGATTAATAACTGGAATGAAAATCGTAAACAAGGCTTAAGAGAAGCTTCTGTTCTTGCAGAATTAAAACAAGGTCTAGAATCTAATAGAACTATTCTAGAAAAACGAAAACTACAATTCAAAGAGTTTCAAACCAAAAGCAAAAAACTAATCGATCATTTAGAAGCCAAACGCAGCTATCATGATTCTTTAGATCAGTATTTTTATGTGCCAACTGGTAATTATTCTTTTGGTATATCTTATGCTACCTTCGAAAATCTAAAAAGTCAAGGGTTAGATATAATTAGTAATAAAGATTTACGGCTTAATCTAGTTAAGTTATATGAAGAAGACTATTGGCTTTTAAAAGATCAAGAAACAAAAGTGGCAAATGCATTTACCAACGCAACACTACCTTTTACACGTAAGCACTTTAAGTTATTAAATGGTCCAACATACAAACCAAATAACTATAATAACATTTTAGAAAATGCAGAATTTCTGAATATACTTTATGAAAGTAATTATTTGGCACAACTTTACTTTAGACAATGTGTTAGAGTATCTAAAGCTACCTCTAAAGTTATTGAGAAGATTGAAAATGAATTAAAAGAATAAGAACTAATTTAATGTCTGGTCGAGCGCAGTCGAGACCTCTTTCATATGAAAATAATACACCTAGATAAAAATCACGACTTACTCCTAAACCAACTCAATGATTTAGGCTTCACTAATCATGAAGATTATACAGCTTCAAAGTCAGCTATTGAAGCTAAAATATCAAACTATGAAGGTATAATTATAAGAAGTCGATTCACCATTGATAAACAATTCCTAGACGCAGCCAAAAACCTAAAATTTATAGGTCGTGTTGGTGCTGGTTTAGAAAATATAGATTGCGATTTTGCTGAAGAAAAAGGCATTGTACTATTTAACGCACCTGAAGGCAACAGAAATGCGGTTGGAGAACATACATTAGGAATGTTACTATCTCTATTCAACAAACTCAATAAAGCAGACAAAGAAGTAAGCCGAGGCAAATGGTTACGCGAAGCTAATCGTGGATTAGAGCTAGATGGAAAAACAGTTGGACTTATTGGCTATGGCAACATGGGAAAAGCCTTTGCAAAAAAGCTAAGAGGTTTTGATGTTGAAGTGCTTTGTTATGATATTAAGGGCAATGTTGGAGATGACAATTGCAAGCAAGTATCGTTAGAAGATCTTCAAGAAAAAGTTGATGTATTGAGTTTGCATACACCACAAACACCATTGACTTTAAATATGGTTAATTCAGAATTCATTAATGGTTTTAAAAAATCATTTTGGCTCATAAATACTGCTCGTGGTAAAAGTGTCGTGACAAAAGATTTGGTTTCTGCATTAGACTCTGGGAAAATTTTAGGAGCTGGATTAGATGTTTTAGAATATGAAAAATCGTCATTCGAAAATTTATTTAAAGTAGAAGAACCTAAGTTTAGATGGATGCGAAAAGGCAAAAAATCAAATTTGCCAGAAGCATTTCAATATCTTATAAATGCAGATAATGTTATTCTTTCGCCACATGTTGCTGGGTGGACAGTAGAGAGTAATATTAAACTAGCACAAACCATAGTAGATAAGATTAAAGTAAAATTTTGCTAATTTTAGGACATGAAGAAAACCATTCTTGTTTTTGGATTGTTAATTCTAGCCTTACTGCTATTATTTCAGTTTAGTAAGTACACTTTAATTAGTGGTGATTTACAAATTGAATACACAATGGCATTTATTGCTCTTGCCTTTTTAGGTATAGGATTATTCATAAATAAAAAAATTCAAAAAAAAACAGCACTTCCTAGTTCAGAAATCGACTTAAACAAAATCGAAGAATTAGGATTGAGCAAACGCGAATACGAAGTATTAAAAGAAGTGGCTCTCGGATTATCTAATCTAGAGATTGCAGAGAAATTATTTGTTTCAGAAAGCACCATAAAAACACACGTTTCTAACTTGTTTATTAAGTTAAATGCCAAACGAAGAACACAAGCTATTCAGATTTCAAAAAACCTGAATATTATTTAATTTATTAGCTTTACAACTAAAGTATTATTGATTTGGTACTTTAGTATGAGCCTCCCATCTTACGATCTTCCTACTTTTAACAAACTAATCAATACATAATCTAAAATGAAAAACACAGTAATTAAATACGGTCTTTACGCATTGTTAAGTGGCTTTATTTTATTCGGATTACCTTTCCTTTTAGGAATGGGAGTAGACTTCGATTACGGAGAACTCATTGGGTATACCTCAATGATATTGTCTTTATTATTTGTCTATTTCGGAATCAAACATTATCGTGATAAAGTAAATGACGGGAAAATTTCTTTAGGTAAATCTATAGCAATTGGTATACTAATCGCATTATTCTCTGCGGTTGGTGTCGCTATTTTCGATTATATCTATACCACTCAAATAAACCCTGACTTTGCGAGCGAATATTTAGAGTATTCTATTAAAAAAATGGAAGCTACTTTATCACCTGCCGAACTAAAAGTAAAAAGCGCAGAATTAACACAACAAATGAAAGACTATGGTAGCCCATGGATAATGGCATTAATGATGTTTGTAACAGTTGTAATTCTTGGATTTATTATATCTTTAATTTCGGGATTAATTTTACAACGCAAAAACTAAACTTATTATGCAATACAAAGCCGATTCACCAGAAGACTACATTAGTCAGCTACCAGAAGAACGAAAAGGACCAATAACTAAATTACATAATCTGATTAAAAAACATATGCCTGAAGGTTTAGAAGCAGGAATGGGTTATGGTATGCCAGCGTATTTTGTTCCAAAATCAATTTATCCCGCTGGTTATCATTGTAAACCATTTCCACCTTTACCATTTATAAGTTTAGCATCTCAAAAAAACTTTATTGCATTCTATCATATGGGAATGTATGCGAAAAAAGAACTACACGATTGGTTTGTAGCAGAATACCCAAAACATTCTAAATACAAATTAGATATGGGAAAAAGTTGTGTGCGTTTTAAGAAAATAGAAGATATACCTTATGATTTAATAGAACAGCTTTTAAGTAAAATGTCTGTTGAAGAATGGGTTGAGATTTATGAAAATACAATTAAAAAATAACACATTATGAAAAAGCGAGTAACAGGAATAGGTGGTTTATTTTTTAAAACCAAAGACCCAAAAGCCTCTAAAGATTGGTATAAAAAACACCTTGGGTTTAACACCGATGATTATGGTTGTACCTTTTGGTGGAAAGATAAAGAAGGTAACGATTGTTCTACGCAATGGAGTCCCTTTACAGAAGACACCAAATATTACGAACCTTCTAAGAAAGACTTTATGTTTAATTACCGTGTTGAAAATTTAAAGGAATTATTAGAGATCTTAAAAGAAGAGGGAATAACCATAGTTGGGAAAATAGAAGAATATGATTACGGTAAATTTGGGTGGATACTAGATAATGATGGCAATAAAATAGAACTATGGGAGCCTGTAGATAGTGCTTTTCAGTAAATAAATTTTACAAAAATAAGAGTTGTCATACATAGAAATTCTTCAATCTTTTAATTTAACTGCAATACAATGGGTAGCCATTTGTTTTGCGGTTTTTTTATTAGGTTTATCCAAATCTGGTATTAAAGGAGTTGGTATTATCATCGTAGTAATACTTGCTTTTGTTTTTGGCGAAAAAACATCAACGGGTATTTTACTTCCGATGCTAATCTGTGCTGATATTTTGGCAGTTATATATTATAACCGCCATGCACAATGGACAATAATAAAAAAGCTCATACCATGGATAATTTTTGGTATTCTTATTGGAGTATGGGTTGGTAACGACATTTCCGAAACTATTTTTAAACGCTTAATGGCTACAATAATAATTTTATCTGTAATTATTATGCTTATAATGGAAAACCGAAAAACTAAGAACATTCCCACCAACAAATTATTTTCAACTACGGCAGGATTTTTAACAGGCTTTACAACAATGATTGGAAATTTAGCAGGCCCTATTTCTAATATTTATTTTTTAACCATGCGGTTTTCAAAAAACGAATTTATTGGAACAGCAGCGTGGCTCTTTTTTATCATAAATTTATTTAAACTCCCGTTTCATATTTTTATTTGGAAAACAGTAACAATAGAAACTTTAACACTGAACTCAATATTAGTGCCTGCTGTTTTTCTCGGTTTTTTCTTAGGTGTTTCCGTTGTTAAGCTAATTTCAAATGTAAATTATCGACGTTTTATAATTATAGTTACGGCTATTGGTGGTGTAATAATGCTATTTAGATAATCTAACTGTTGTAACAATTATATCATTTTACCTACCTATAATTGAAGAAACGGTTAATAGATATTTTATATGTCTAATTTTATTAACTTTATAGTCTAACTAAAAAAATAGAACTATGTCAGATGACAATAAAGATTTAGGAGATGATCTTAACGATATGTTAGGAGATGCTAAAGAAGGTGCAAAAAAAGCAGGTGACAAAATAAGTCAAAAAGCTAGCGAATTAGCTGATGATGCTAAAGAGTTTGCAGGAGACGCGAAAGAAAAAGCGAGTGAATTTGCTGATGACGCAAAAAAAGCTGCGAACGAATTTGCTGATGATGCAAAACAGGTATTAAGTGATGGAAAAAATGTAGGTATTATTGCTCATATTACATTAATTGGATGGGTGATTGCTTTAGTTATGAATAGTAGTAACAAAACTGAATTTGGCTCTTTTTATATAAGACAAATGTTAGGTCTTATTCTTGTTAGTATCGTAACTTCTTTTATTCCTATTGTAAATTTTGTAGCGTGGATACCTTTATTAGTAGCGTGGATTATGAGTTTAATAAGCGCTCTAGGTGGCAAAATGACACCTACTTGGCTATTAGGAAATCAATTTCAAGATTGGTTTAAAGGATTATAAACAATTATTTTATATAATAAGACTAACCCCAGAACTCTAGTTCTGGGTTTTTTTATTCATTTAATCCATAATCCGAAGGTAGAGTATCTCCAATACGCTGACTTCCCATATTACCTCCAAAAAGCACATCTGTTACTGGGCTAAAGTTACCGTATTTATCTATTTTAAATTCGATACCCGTCGTCTGTATTAAAGACTCTATTACATCTTTATAAAAGATGTCTAACTTTTCTTTTAGAGTCACCGTTTTATAACCAAATTTATCAGTGTCGTAAATATTAAAGAACTCATATGGATTAACCTTTAAGCCCTTTTTTCCAAATATATAACCTTCTTCTTCTAAATTTTTATTGTACAAAGCTCTAATAAAATGCTGAACAGACCCATTATAGGTGTCTTCTCTTTTCTTTAAAACTCGTTTCTTTTTTGATTCATCTAAATCCTTAAAAAAAGTAGTCCCTGAATATATAACAGAAGTTGCATTCCACTTACCTATTACGATTTCAAAATCAATAATATCAAAGCTTATTTCATATTGTAAGCTTCTGTTTTTTACGATTATCGGAGCTTTTGACCAAGCTATCAAAGTTCTCTTTTGCTTATTGTATCTTATTCTTATATCCTTTTCGTTACGGATTTTACATGATTTTCCATTTTCAGATTTACCTAAAAATTCTTTTCTAAACCACCTTAGCTTTTCAGCACGTGACATGCCATCATCTGCATCTATAACGACCTCATCTAGGGCATTTATAGATTCCTTTAACTCAATAGTTATATTATTTATGTTTCTATAATCTGAGATAAAGACTTTTTCATAACCCAAATATGAAATGACCAATGTAGATTGTATGGCAGCAGAATATTCAATTGAAAATTTCCCTTCTTCGTTTGTGGTAGTACCGATAGTAGTATTATCAAAATAAACAGTCACAACCTCTAGAGGTTGTTTAGTGTTTGCGTCTATAACTTTACCAGAAAGCGTCTGTGCATAATTTAAACTAATTACTAAAAAAAATAAGCTGACTAAATGTAGTTTACTTATCATTACTATCCATGAATTTTCGCTCTAGTTCCGCTTGAAATTCTTCCATAACAGGTCTAACTGTACTCTCTGGTAAATCTGCAATTTTTATATACATTAAACCATCAACTGCATTATTAAATAATGGATCTACGTTAAACCCAACGAGTCTTGCATTTTGTTTAATATATTTTTTTAGAAGTACAGGAAGTCTAAGTGCTCCTGGTTCTACTTCATCTATAATCTTATCAAATTTATTTAAATCTGCCTCAGTTTCATCAAACACAAACTCTTTATCTGCGTCTTTTAATTTTACTTTAAACTCTTTCTTTGGATGTACATATTGCGCCACATAAGGATCATAATAATGAGACTTCATAAACTCAATCATTAAACTCTTAGAAAAGTTCGAAAATTGATTACTAATACTTACACCACCTATTAAATATTTGTGTTCTGGGTAGCGTAACGTTGTATGCACAATACCTTTCCAAAGCAAGAACAAGGGCATTGGTTTTTGCTGGTATTCTTTAATAATAAAAGCACGACCCATTTCTATGGACTGGCTCATCATAGTGTAAAGTTCGGGTTCAAATCTAAATAAATCTTGAAGGTAAAATCCATCGATACCATGTTGTTCAAAAATCTTTGATCCTAATCCCATTCTATAAGCTCCTGCAATAAGATTTTTCTCATTATCCCACAAAAACATATGATGGTAATAAGAATCAAAAGTATCTAAATCAATTGCCTCGTTGGTACCTTCTCCAACCTCTCTAAAGGTAATTTCTCTAAGTCTACCGACTTCTCTTAATATATTTGGAATATCCTTTGCAGCGGCTAAATAGACCTCATAATTCTTACTAGTTAAAAGCTTACAATCGTTATCTTTAAGATTGTTGACTTCAGCTATCATAAATTCCGAATCAATTGGTGTTACAATGCGCTTAGGTGGTGGCTTTGGAACTTTTAATTGTGACTGTATATTATCTAAAATCTTCGGTTTATCCTCAAAACTTTTAGAAAGCATGTACGTTTTTCGTCTCAAGAAATCTGAAAAATCTGGAAGTGTTTGATGCTCTTTTTGATCTTTTACTGAAATAGGGCGCCCAATTCTAACTTTAATTGTTCTACGTTTCTGTGTTAATAATTCAGAAGGCAATTTTGCTGTTCTTAACGTATCACTAATTTTAGAAAGTCTGTAAAATAAACGACTGTTTTTTGCATGAAAGTAGATAGGTACAACAGGGACTTCTGCCTTCTTTATAAGCTTCATTGCAGCTTCTTCCCATGGTTTGTCAACAACCAATTTACCATCCCTGTAAGTAGAAACTTCACCAGCCGGAAAAACACCAAGCGGGTGACCGTCTCTTAAATGTTTTATTGAATTTTTAAATCCTGTTATACTACTCGCAACATCCTTTCTATCCTCAAAAGGATTTACTGGCATTATGTATGGCTTTAAAGGCTCTATACGATGTAATAAAAAATTAGCAATTATCTTAAAATCACTTCTTTGCTCTATCATTAACTTAAGCAGCAAAATACCATCAATACCACCCAATGGATGATTAGATATAGTGATGTATGGTCCTTCTTTAGGAAGACGTTTTAAATCTTCTTCAGGAATTTCAAACTTAATCTGAAAGTCATCTATTATACCATCTAAAAAATCGAGTTCGCTTAGGTGTTTATTTCTATTATAAACCTTATTAAGCGAAGAAATTTTAAGTACTTTCATCAATATCCAACCAAAAAAAGTACCTAAGAAACCATATTTATCTACATGAATTGCCTTGGCAACTTCTTTTGCCGTAACTAATCCTGTATTAGATGATTTCCCCATAAAACAAATGTAGTAAAGTTTATTTAGTTACTATCTGAACTGTGCCTTGCGTTAATTGCTTAAGCAATACCGTTTTATCTTTCTCAAGTTCCTTTATTGCAACGTCGTTATAATGCCTTATAGTGTACAGACTAACATTATCATAACATGTTACATTAAATTTAGCTTTTAGATGTTGTATTAATTTATCGCGATTGTTGTAGATATTATCTACACAAACTGAAAAACTTATGGCAGAATTCTGAATGACATCTACCTTCATTTTGTAATAATGTAATAAGCTAAATATTTCACTAATATTTTCCTCAACTATGTATGAAAAGTCTAGAGAAGATAACGAAATTAAAATCTGATTCTTCTTAACTATAAAGCATGGAATCTCTGGTTTTAGTGCCTTCCCTTTACTCACACACGTACCATCACTTTTTGGGTCTAAAAAAGATTTTACATATAAAGGAATTTCTTTTTGTTGCAGAGGTTGAAGTGTTTTTGGATGAATCACTGAAGCTCCGTAAAAAGCCAATTCAATGGCTTCTCGGTAAGATATTTGGTGTAATAACTGTGGGTTTTCAAAATATCGAGGATCTGCATTAAGTACTCCTGGCACATCTTTCCAAATAGTTACGTCGTTAGCATTTAAGCAATAAGCAAATATCGCTGCTGTATAATCACTTCCTTCTCTTCCCAAAGTGGTAGTAAAATTATTAGCATCGCTTCCTAAAAAACCTTGGGTAATATTTAGTTTAGTTGTGTCAAAATTAGAAGTGATATTTCCTTGTGTTTTTTCCCAATTAATATTGGCTCTCCTATAATAGTTATCCGTTTTAATAAAGTCTCTAACATCTATCCAATTGTTAGCTAACCCTATTTCATTTAGGTAATAGCTTATAATAGTTGTTGAAATTAGTTCCCCAAAACCAATAGTCTGGTCATAAACAAAATTATAATCTGGGGATTTATTACTTTTAAAAAATAATGCCAATTCATCAAAAAGAGATTTTACTGACCTAAATACTTGATGCTGCTCATTATCAAATAAATCTAGTAAAATTTCATTGTGATATTTAATAACCTCGAGAATGGAACTTTGTAACTCAGCCTTATTCTCAAAATAATTTTTAATTACTAATTCCATGGCATTAGTCGTTTTACCCATTGCAGATACAACAACTAAAGTACTTTTATAACCAGTTGTCTTTAAAACGCTTGCCAAGTTTTTTACTCCATTAGCATCTTTAACAGATGCACCACCAAATTTGTAAACCCTCATATTTATTTCCCATATAATTGGGAATCTTATTGATTAATATTCGCTAAGTAGTTTTCAATACCTTTTTCATCTAACTGCACTACATCCCAGTCTCGCATTACATTTGCCCCTTTACTCTGATAAAATTTTATTGCAGGTTCATTCCAATCTATCACCTCCCAACTCACACGTTTTACGTCTTTTTCTTTGGCATACTTAACTACAGTATCTAGAAGTTTTGTTCCTAATTTCATACCTCTACTTGCCTCACTTACGATTAAGTCTTCTAAATGTAAAACCTCACCTTTCCAAGTAGAATATCTAGGATATACTAAAGCTATACCTTCAACTTTAGCATTTACTTCTATAACAAAACAGGTGAATTTCGGATTTGCACCAAATCCATCAGTCTGCAGATCAGAGAGTGAAACTTCTACCGCCTCTGGTTCTTTCTCAAAAACAGCCAATTCATTTATCAATTCTAATACTCTTGGCATGTCTTCTATTACTGCAAGTCTTGGTTGATTCATTTTAATTTTAAATAAGAACTCAAATATAATCTAAACTCACTTTACTAAACAATTTATTTAATTTACGAAAACGTTTTAGTTTGTTAAAAAATGCGATATTTGTGGCAAACAATCAATTTTAATAGTTCATGGCTAATTCTAATCTCAATCAAACTCTAGGTGAGTTTATCATTGAAAATCAATCTTCGTTTAAATATACTTCGGGAGAGCTTTCTCGGCTAATAAATTCTATTCGTTTAGCTGCTAAAGTTGTAAATCATGAGGTTAATAAGGCTGGTTTAGTTGATATTACTGGTACAGCTGGCGATACTAATATACAAGGTGAAGATCAGCAAAAACTAGATGTTTACGCCAATGATAAGTTTATACAAACTATGACTAAGCGTAATATCGTATGTGGTATTGCGAGTGAAGAAGAAGATGATTTTATAGCCATTAATAGCCAAGATGAAAATAATCAGAATAAATATGTTGTATTAATAGATCCTTTAGATGGGTCTTCCAATATTGATGTTAATGTTTCTGTGGGAACAATTTTTTCGGTCTTTAGACGGGTAACTCCGGTAGGAACACCTGTAACCATTGATGATTTTTTGCAAAAAGGAAATCAACAAGTCGCAGCTGGTTATGTGGTTTATGGAACATCTACTATGTTGGTTTATACAACTGGTGATGGTGTTAACGGATTTACATTAAATCCTGCAATAGGTACATTTTACTTATCGCATCCAAATATGCAGTTTCCTGAGGATGGCAATATATACTCAGTTAATGAAGGTAATTATATTCACTTTCCAAGGGGTATAAAAAATTATATAAAATATTGTCAGATGGAAGAAGGAGACAGACCATATACATCGCGATATATTGGGTCTTTAGTTTCAGATTTTCATAGAAATATGATAAAGGGCGGTATCTACATGTACCCTAAAAGCTCTAAAGCAAATAATGGAAAACTTCGTTTATTGTATGAATGTAATCCAATGGCCTTTTTAGCTGAACAAGCCAATGGCAAGGCAAGTGACGGATTTATAAGAATTATGGATGTAGAACCAACAGAGCTCCATCAACGTGTACCTTTTATTTGTGGCAGCAAAAACATGGTTGAAAAGGCTGAAGAATTTATGCGGAATGTATAAAAAGTTTTATAAAAAAAGCGAACATTGATGTTCGCTTTTTTTATATCTCTAAGAATCTATTACTGATTCATTTTTTTCATTTTCTCAGTAAATTCATCTAAATCTACTTCGTAATGCACTAAGGTTAACGCTTTATCTGCAATGTACTTTACATTATCTTGATTAAAACCTAAACCTACTGCTAGTTTTTCTAATAAACCAAATTGGTTAGGACCCTCAATATGATCTGCCCAAACCATACGTGCTAAATCATATAGACGCTCTAAACGTATATCGTAAGATGTTGGTGGATTAATTGGGTGTGTTTTATAATCTTTTAATATCTCTTTGTATTCGCTTTCTGTAATATCAAGGCGCGTAGCTAAACGATCTAAAAATTGCTTTTCGGCATCATTAATAATACCATCACTCATTGCTACTCTAACTATAGCAGCAAAATGATCTTCATTACGCTTTTTAAATCCGCTTTCGAATAAATCTGAAATTGACATATTGTTTATTTTAATTGTCCATTATTTAATAGGTTAGCAAATATAATTCTATTCGTAGTATTTATCATAAACAAAGCTTCAAAAATTTTATATTTGCACCTTCAAATAAAGGAACTTGAGTAAAGCCTTCATCGCACAAACCTATTTACAGACTTTGCCATTGCAAAATCTGAAAAAATCTATTGCCCAACCTCAAATAAAAACCCAATTAAAAGGTCTTGTTGGATCAGCCTTTTCTATAGTGGTTGCTGAGGTTTTTAAAACTGCTGAAAAACCATTTTTAGTAGTTTTTGATGACAAAGAAGAGGCTGCTTATTACCTCAATGATTTAGAACAACTTATAAATGATAAAGATGTTTTATTTTACCCTGGAAGTTATAGACGACCATACCAAATAGAGGAAACTAACAATGCAAATGTACTTCTAAGGGCTGAAGTTTTAAATCGAATCAATTCAAGAAAAAAACCTTGTATTATCGTTACCTATCCTGACGCTCTTTTTGAAAAAGTGGTCACAAAAAAGGAACTCGAAAAAAATACACTTAAAATTTCTGTTGGCAATGAATTGAGCATCGACTTTGTAAACGAAGTATTATTTGAATATAAATTTAAGCGTGTCGATTTTGTAACCGAACCTGGAGAATTTTCAGTAAGAGGAGGCATTATTGATGTGTTTTCATTTTCGTATGATGAACCTTATAGAATTGAATTTTTTGGAGACGAAGTGGATAGTATTCGAACTTTTGATGTAGAAACACAACTCTCTACCGAACGTATTAAAAAAGTAAGTATAATACCAAATGTTGCGAATAAATTAATAGCAGAACAACGCGAAAGTTTCCTAAAATACATTTCATCAAAAACAGTTGTATTTGCTAAAAATACATCGCTCATATTTTCTAGAATCGATGATTTTTATGGCAAAGCAGAAGAGGCGTTTAGTAAACTATCTAACGAGATAAAACATGCATCTCCAGATCAATTATTCTGTAACTCCGAATTATTAAAACGTCAATTTTTAGACTATAGTTTAGTTGAGTTTGGTACTAATATTTTAATGAGTAAAGAGAAGATTAGTTTTTCTACCAAACCTCAGCCAACTTTTAACAAGCAGTTTAATTTACTTATTGAAAATCTAAACGACAACCATACTCAAGGTATTACTAATTATATAGCCTGTGTAAGCGAACAACAAGCTAAACGATTTCATGATATTTTCGATGATGCTGAGCAAAATGTACATTACAAAACCGTAGTGCTCTCATTATACCAAGGCTTTATAGATGCAGCCCATAATATTGCTGTTTACACCGATCATCAGATTTTTGACCGTTATCATAAATTTCATCTTAAAAATGGCTATGCAAAAAAACAAGCCATTACTCTAAAAGAGCTTACTAATTTAGAAATTGGCGATTATGTTACACACATAGATCATGGTATTGGAAAGTTTGGTGGCCTGCAAAAAATAGATGTTGAAGGCAAAAAACAAGAAGCCATAAAATTAGTCTATGGAGAACGTGATATTTTATATCTAAGCATTCACTCATTACATAAAATTACTAAGTTTAATGGTAAAGATGGCAAACCACCAACGATATACAAACTTGGTAGTAAGGCATGGAAAACACTAAAACAAAAGACCAAATCTCGTGTTAAAGAAATTGCATTTAACCTAATTAAGCTTTACGCAAAACGTAAACTAAAAAAAGGATTTCAATATGCGCCAGACAGTCATATGCAACATGAGTTAGAAGCCTCATTTGTATATGAAGACACACCAGATCAAATAAGCTCTACAGCAGATATTAAAACAGATATGGAAAGTGAACGCCCAATGGATCGTTTAATTTGTGGTGATGTAGGTTTTGGCAAAACTGAGGTTGCTATCAGAGCTGCCTTTAAAGCTGTAGATAATGGAAAGCAAGTTGCTGTTTTAGTACCAACTACTATTTTAGCATACCAACATTCTAGGACGTTTAAAGAACGCCTCAAAGATTTCCCGGTAACTGTAGATTATGTGAACCGATTTAGGACTGCAAAAGAAAAACGCCTAACTCTAGAAGGTCTTGAAAAAGGGAGTGTAGATATTATTATAGGTACACACCAACTTGCAAATAAAAATGTAAAATTTAAAGATTTAGGCCTTCTCATTGTTGATGAAGAACAAAAATTTGGTGTTGCTGTAAAAGAACGCCTTAAAACTATAAAAGAAAACGTTGATGTATTAACCTTAACAGCAACTCCGATACCAAGAACACTTCAGTTTAGTTTAATGGCTGCAAGAGATCTATCAGTTATCACTACAGCTCCACCAAACCGTTATCCTATTGAAAGTCGTGTCATACGTTTTGCAGAAGAAACGATTAGAGATGCCGTGAGTTATGAAATTCAGCGTGGTGGACAAGTGTTCTTTATTCATAACCGCATTGAGAATATTAAGGAAGTTGCTGGCATGATACAACGTTTAGTGCCAGATGCCAAAATTGGTATTGGTCATGGTAGATTAGATGGAAAAAAACTCGAAGACTTAATGCTATCTTTTATGGATGGTGAATTTGATGTTTTAGTTAGTACCACCATAGTAGAAAGTGGATTGGATGTACCTAATGCCAATACTATTTTTATTAACAACGCTAACAATTTTGGTTTAAGTGACTTACACCAAATGCGTGGTCGTGTTGGGCGAAGTAACAAAAAAGCATTCTGTTATTTTATTACACCAGAGTACTCTGCAATGACCACTGATGCGCGTAAACGTATTACAGCCTTAGAGCAATTTACAGAATTAGGCAGTGGTTTTAATATTGCGATGAAGGATTTAGAAATTCGTGGCGCAGGCGACCTTCTAGGCGGAGAACAAAGTGGGTTCATTAATGACATTGGTTTCGATACGTATCAAAAAATATTAAATGAAGCAATTGAGGAGCTCAAAGAAACTGAATTCTCTGATTTATACAAAGATGATGGCAAGCCAAGGACCTATGTAAAAGATGTTACGATAGACACCGATTTCGAATTATTATTCCCAGATGATTTTGTAAATAATATTACAGAGCGTTTAAATCTTTACACCAAGCTCAACGCTATAAAAACTGAAGAAGAACTAGCCAAGTTTGAAACTGAAATTATTGATCGTTTTGGTGAACTTCCATCTCAAGTTTCAGATTTATTGGATAGTGTAAAACTAAAGTGGATTGCTACAAAAATGGGTATTGAAAAACTCATTATGAAGCAAGGCAAGCTCATTGGATATTTTATTCAAGATCAGCAAAGCGCATTTTACCAAACTGATAACTTCTCTAAGGTGTTACAATTTGTTCAGCAAAATGCACATAAATGTAAAATGAAAGAGAAGAAGACCAGAAATGGGCTACGACTCCTTATTACATTCGAAAATATAACATCTACACAACAGGCACTTATAGCATTATCCGACATGAAATGAGTGAAAAGAGTCATCTAAATAATATATTTCTGCTCACTGTAGCGACCTTGTTTATTAGTACTTCTGGTGCTTTAGGCAAATTCATAGATATGGCACCTCCTGTTATTATCTGGTGGCGTGCTGCTTTAGCCGGTCTTTTTCTTTTACTATTTTGTATCTATAAAGGCATTAATCTAAAAATAAATAAGAAAGATCGTTGGACGTTTTTTGTAGCTGCTCTATTTATGGGAGGACACTGGGTCTCTTATTTTTACGCTTTAAAGTTATCTAACGTCGCTATTGGTATGCTTTCTGTATTTACCTTTCCTGTTATGATAGCCCTTTTAGAACCTTTATTTTCTAAAACAAAACTCGACCCAGTCCATATTCTTCTGGGTATAATGGTACTCATTGGTATTTATATTTTAGCACCAAACTTTAATTTAGAAAGCAGCCAGCTACAAGGTGTTTTATTCGGGTTACTTTCTGCATTATGCTATGCGCTAAGAATTCTGATTTTAAAAGGACATGCCGCCAATTATAATGGAACAATGCTTATGTTTTATCAAGTACTCATCGTTGCTATTATTTTAGCACCTGTATTATATTTTATGGATTCTTCTAACATTACAACACAATATCCATATGTAATCTTACTAGCGTTATTAACAACAGCTATTGGTCATACGATGTTTGTAAATAGTTTAAAATACTTTAAAGCAAGTACAGCCAGTATCATTGGTAGTGCACAACCTGTTTTCGGAATTATTATTGCATACTTTTTCTTGAATGAAATACCAACAATACATACATTTGTTGGAGGTGCTTTAATTTTAGCAACTGTCGTTATTGAAAGCATACGATCAAAAACTAAATAATGGCTTAATTATTGAAGCGTTACTGCTTGTAAAACAACTACTATGAAAAAACTCATTTTTATATTTTTCTTACTACCATTATTAACAATTGGACAAAGTGTAAAAGGTACATTTTCGCCTGCTGAAGAATTCTCCTACGCATTTTTATACAAAGCGTCTCCACAAGGTGCAGATTATGTAAATAGAGGTGAATTGGATAAAGACGGTAATTTTGAGATTAAACTAGACTCAACTGTAACACCTGGTATTTATAAAATTGTATATGCTGTTCCTCCCGAAGAAAACAACTTCGATTTTATATACGATGGTAAAGAGACTGTAGCTTTTAATTTTAGCTATGAGAAAGGTGTCGAATTTACAGAATCCGAAGAAAATAAACTTTGGAATTCTTATCTGAAAAGCATGGATATGGTTAACCAAACCATCAGTAATTACTACTCTAAAGAAACTGTTGATAAAGAAGGTTTTAATTCTATCTTTAAAGTATTAAAAGATACACAATTGGCTTATGAAGAGTCTGCAAATGGCAAATTAGTATCCGCATTTATTACAGCGAATAGACCTCATGTCCCTTTAAAATATGAAGATATTGGCATGTATTCTAAAAACTTAAAAAAGCAATACCTAAGTCAGATAGATTTTAGCAATTACTTACTACAAAGCTCTTCATTTTTGGTAGATCGTGTTACGGCTTATGTATTTAATATTGTAGAAAACCCAAGTAATTTAGTCTATAAACAGCATGTAGATGATGTTGCTGCAACAATTAATAACAACAACTTAGGTATTAAAACAAGTCTTTTAGAAATTTTATGGCAACGCTTTGTAAGTATAGAAAATCATGATTTAGCAAACTATATTACAGAAAAATACTTACTAGAATTGGCAAATAAAACCGAAAATAAAGTTTTAGCAGAAACTATTACATCTTACAAAAATACGTCTGTTGGCACAAAAGCACCCAATTTTGATATTCCTCTTAAGGACAAAAAAACAAACCTTTATGGATTAGAGGGTGCAGAGCATTACTTGCTCATTTTTTGGAGTAGTGGTTGCGGACATTGCCTCAATGAATTGCCAAAAGTAAAAGAATTAATAGCTAATAAACCTAATCTTAAGGTTGTTGCTTATGGCTTAGAAGATGATGCTATAAACTGGACAAAAGAAATAAAAAACTATCCCAATTTTACGCATGTTATTGGTTTAGGCAAATGGGATAATGCCATTGTAAAAACTTATGGTGTTGCTGCAACACCTATGTATTTTTTATTAAGTAGCTCTAAAATTATTATGGCTAAACCCTATGACTATGAAGATTTAAAGGTTGTGTTAAAAGGGTTGTAAATTAGAAAAACGCTCAGTAAAGCAAGTGCTTTAGCTGAGCGTTTTGAAACTAAATAACCAACCAAAATTTAGCTTCGTATGTTTCTTTTATTCTCTCTAGGATTATCTACCCTTGGAGATTTTTGCTTTCGCTTTTTAGGTTTGTCCTCATTTACTTCAATCTTACCTTGTGTATCAGAACTTCTTAAATAAGCGATGTAACCACGTCCTTCAAATTCATAAACTGTACCAGAACTTGCATGGAACAACTCTATAGTTCCGTCATTAATAACGCTGAGTTCAAAGAATTCATTGTCAAAGAAATCATAATCTAATGTTAATGTTTTTAGAAAGGTATTTCCTGTTACATCTCCTACTCCATAAACACCTGTATAATCCCAAAAAATGTTATTTGTATTACTTGGGTTTATATCTTGAGAACTTCTAAACGTTGAGTCGTTTCCACCAGATAAAAACTGTAAATAATTTTCTTCATCAAACTCATTTAAAGCTCCAAAGTCACTTGTATATACTTTTTCCCATGCATCATACTCTTGTAAGAAATAATGAATGTTATCATAGAAAATAAAATCGTAATCGAACGTTGCTCTTTGGTATCCATCTAAAAAGTAAGATGTATCATTAAATGGATTATATAATTCGATGGTGTTACTATCTATTTGATAGACATCAAAACTATCAAACCCATCAATAACGTGATCTACATCCAAGACCATATCATAAGCATCGTAAGTACCTATTTGCACTCCATAACCATTTCCTTGGTTACCAAAGCCTACTAAATTGTTATTAGCGTATAAGCGTCCATTATCAAAAGTGAGCGTAAATGCAATTTGCATAAACGGCGTTTCACCAAAGCCCTGAGTGCTATTTATATCTACATACCATAAGTCGTAGCTATTTAATAACTGATTTAAAGAAATTGGCTGTCCATTATCAATTAAGTTTTGCTCCTCTACATAACAAGAAGTTAACAACGTTGCACTTAGTGCAAATACGAATAGTAATTTTAATGTCCTCATAATCTAACAGTTTTAGGGTTATTAGTATGTTAATTTCAAAACGCGTGCCAAAGTTGTTTTAAACTATTTCTTCAGTATCAGGTTTAGACTGTAGAAGCCTTATTTTATTAGTTATTAAGACACTTAGACAAGCGCTGTAAGACATTAGTCATTCAATTAAACTTTCCTTATTTTTGAATATAAAATTGACATCAAATCTATGAGTGATACCACAAAATATGCCGTGTTTGGAGCCGGAAGCTGGGCTACTGCCATTGTGAAAATGCTTTGTGAAAATTTAGATGAAGTGGGCTGGTATATGCGAAGTGTTGCTGCAAAAGACCATATACTTAATGAAAAGCATAACCCAAGTTATTTGAGTTCGGTTGAATTTCATACCGAGCAATTAAAACTCAGCAATGATATTAATGAAATGGCTAGTTGGGCTGATGTACTCATTTTTGTAATTCCGTCTGCCTTTATGCATTCTGAATTAGAAAAACTGAATATAGCCATCAATACTAAGACTATAGTTTCTGCTGTTAAAGGTATCATACCAGAGACAGGATTATTAGTTGGTGAACACTTCCACGATAGATATAATATACCATTTGAAAATATTGCGGTTATTGCTGGTCCCTGCCATGCAGAAGAAGTAGCTTTAGAGCGATTATCTTATTTAACAATTTCTTGTGCTGATGCAGAAAAAGCGAAAGCAATTGCAAAGAATTTGTCTAGCGATTATATAAAAACAAAAATAAGTGATGATATCATTGGAGTTGAATATGCAGTTATGTTAAAAAATATTTACGCTATTGCAGCAGGTATAGCTCATGGCTTAGGTTATGGAGATAACTTTCAAAGTGTACTGATGAGCAATGCGATTAGAGAAATGAAACGTTTTATTAAAAAGATGCATAAAATGAAACGAAACATTAATAATTCAGCCTATTTAGGAGACTTATTGGTTACTGGTTACTCCGTATTTTCTAGAAACAGAATGTTTGGTAATATGATTGGTAAAGGGTATACCGTAAAATCTGCACAAATGGAAATGAATATGATAGCAGAAGGTTATTATGCAACAAAAAGTGCACATTTACTCAATGAAAAGAATAAAAAGAAAACCCAATTACCAATAATCAATGCTGTTTATTCTATTTTGTATGAAGGAAAAGACGCTAAAAAAGTTTTTAAAAAATTAACGGATAAATTAGACTAATATTTACTCTTCCTCATCAAATGAATTCATAAGCTCATCTAGTTTTTCTTGAGACTTTTGTATTCTTTTATTTAAAAAAATATTCCAGCCAAAGATAGATACTAGGGAAAGTAGATTTAAAGGTATATAAAAGTATAACACCCATTTTATCCATTCATAATCCCATAAATAATATATTATTATCGCAGCTATTGCCGTACGTATAAGGTAAATTACAAATTTTTTCTTTCTAAAAGTTTTAGAAAATATTGGGCTCTCGGTTAGTTTGTCTAATTCTTTTTTTAAATCGTCCATAAAGTAATTACTTAACTAAAATTCCCATTAACTGCATTAAAGGTATGCTTTGTAAAGCATTTATGTTAATCGTATTTTTTCTAAATACATAGGACTTATCAAACATTTTATTGCCTCCAAAAAAGATTACTTTAAACTCATTATTTAACGCTAAAACCTTCTCTTGCAAATACTCAATCTTAGCATAACTTCTAGCTGGTAACATGGAAATGGTATGCCGCATCGGAGGTGTCATTTTTTTGTCGTTATAACCTTGAGAAACGATAAGAACCGTTTCTAAATCTAAATCACTGTTGTTTATAATATAAGCATTCCAATCTTGAGTTTTATATTCAGGGTGTTCTTCTTGTACCACTGCGATATAAACGTCTTTAACCTCTGGAATTACAATATCTTTTTTCATGTTAACAAAACTAAAACATTAAGTTAAGATTTTTATTGTCTCACTAAAAAAGTCGAACTTAGTAAAGCTATTTGTTATTAACATAGCTTTACTCTATGAGAACCACAATTTTATTATTTCTTCTTGTTTCGCAATTTGTGATTTCTCAGAGTATATCTGGAAAAGTAATAGATTCTAAAACAAAAGAACCTATTGAAAATGTTTCTGTTTTTTTTGAGAAAAATAAGAGTGGAACAGCTTCAGATAGTAACGGAAAATTTAAGTTTACACCTAGGATTAAAGTGGGTAAAAACGAGATCATTCAATTTTCAAGAATAGGGTATCACACAAAAAAGATGACGATTGCCAAATTCAGAAGAAAAAAGAATACAATTAAACTTTCAAAAAAACTTGAACAACTTAATGAAGTTATTGTTAATGCATCCGAAGCGTTAAAGGATGAAATAGGATATAAAAAACTAGCTTCTCTAAAGTCTGGTGTTTTTGCTTTTGACTCTCAATTAGTTGGCAATCAGATTTATGTAATTGCTGGTAATTCTTCCTATGAAGAGGACCCTTCTAAAAAAGCACTTATAGAAGTTGGTAGAATGCAAATGCCATCATTTGCATGGTTTATCAGACAAGGGAGTAGAGACTTTAGCAGAGAGTCCTATAGTGATCTATTACAGATTTATGATATCGAAAAAAACGTATGGTCTATTTCTGAAACTAAATTTAGAAAACGCACAAATCATAATGTTAATTCTTATGGAAATGAACTTTATGTTTTAGGTGGGAAACGCTTATCAAACATAGGGAGATATGAATACTTAGATGAAAAAATTGAGGTTTTAAAAATGGGCTCAAATGAAATTACTTTAGATCATACCAATCCTCATCAAGCAGCAAATTTTGCATCTATGACTTATAAGGATAATATAGTTGTTATGGGAGGCTCTATTAAACAAAGAAAGAATGGAAAAAAAGTATATTCTGATGCTTCACATATTTTTAATATTACTTCTGGAAATTGGTATGAATTACCAAAAATGAAAACTGCTAAAGAAACTCAAGGAGTAATTATAGAAAATAAAATATATCTTTTTGGAGGACATGATGGCTCACTCTTAAATACAATTGAATCTTATGATCTTAAAACTGGTGTCTGGAAAAATGAAGGTAATTTATTTACTAAAATGCAAAGTCCTGCATTAACTATCCATAAACATATGGTATATATATTTGATAAAGACAAGTTACTGCTTTACAATACTATTACCAAAGCTTTAGAATCGTACTACATTAATTTAAGTATCAAAAGTCCTAAAATACACTACCACCAAAATAAACTATATTTATTAGGAGGTTATACGTTTACTGATTATTCATCTACTGCTTCACCAAATCTATATGTAATTGATGTAAATGAGTTCTCAAAGACAGCTCCCATAAAATCGAGGGTGTTTGATTAGAATTTGCCTAGGTTTCTTTGTTAAAAATCACAAATTAAAGTGCGCTTTTAAACTGCTCTAAAAACCTAACATCATTCTCACTCAACAAACGAATATCACTAATTTGATTAAGCAGCATAGCAATACGATCGATTCCCATACCAAAGGCAAAACCAGAGTATTCTTTAGAATCAATTCCGCAATTTTCTAATACATTTGGATCTACCATACCACAACCCATGATTTCTAACCAACCTGTACCTTTAGTAATTTTGTAATCGGTTTCGGTTTCCAGTCCCCAATATACATCGACTTCAGCGCTAGGCTCCGTAAAAGGAAAGTATGAAGGACGCAATCTAATCTTAGATTTACCAAACATTTCTGTTGTAAAGTATTGCAACGTTTGCTTTAAATCTGCAAAGCTTACATCTTTATCTATATACAAACCTTCTACTTGGTGAAAGAAGCAATGCGAACGCGCTGAAATAGCTTCATTTCTGTATACACGACCTGGAGAAATGGTACGGATTGGAGGTTTATTATTTTCCATATAACGTACTTGTACAGAACTCGTATGTGTACGTAATAAAATGTCTGGATTTGTTTGAATAAAGAATGTATCCTGCATGTCTCTTGCTGGATGATATTCTGGCAGGTTTAATGCTGTAAAATTATGCCAGTCATCTTCAATTTCTGGGCCTTCACTTACGTTAAAACCAATACGAGAAAAGATATCAATAATTTCATTTTTAACTATAGAAATAGGATGGCGTGCTCCCAAACCAATTGGCTCACCAGGTCGTGATAAATCACCATAAATACCTTTATCTTCTTCTTGATTTTCAAAGACTTCTTTAAGTGTATTCACTTTATCTTCAGCTGTTTTCTTTAGCTGATTTATCGTTTGTCCAAATTCCTTTTTTTGATCATTTGCTACATTTTTAAACTCAGCAAAATAGTCTTTTAATAAACCTTTAGAACCTAAATATTTTATTCTAAATGCTTCTACTTCCTCCTTAGATTGTGCCGTAAAGGCTTCTGTTTCTGCAATGAGTTCTTTAATCTTATCTATCATTATATGCTGAATTTATTTCAGAATCTCTTCGTTGATTTAGTCTACAAATTTATAAAATCTTAACTGATATAATCAGTTTCTATAAAATAGTTAACAATGGCTTCTTTCATCAATACACTCTGCTCACCAGCCTTAAGATGAGGTAATTGCGCTAATACTTTGTAATGTGGCCAACCTTCTTCATCTACATAATCAAACTCATAAAACCCATAAGGCTCTAATACCTTACAAATAGCAATATGCATTAAATCGAGCTTATGATCTTTTTTATACTCACGATGTAACTGCCCAAGCTCTTGAACACCAATGAGATATATAATAGAATCCAAATCTAATCGATCACCGTCTGCGAACTGATTAGACAGTTTTTCTACCACTAAATCCCATCGCTCTTTTAATTGTTCGTCTCTTGCCATAATTTATCTAACACTAACTGCGTTATAGAATTGGCAAAGTTAATTTATATTTGTCTAAACCGCTAGTATTATGAGTATCATTGACATTGTTTTAGGAGCACTATTATTATTTGGGCTTATTAGAGGAGCCATGAAAGGTCTTTTTGTAGAAGTTGCATCTTTAGTCGCTTTAGTTTTAGGAGTGTACGGAGCAATACATTTTAGCTATTTCGCTACAGGACTTCTAGAATCTAACGTCGACTGGAATGAAAAAACAATTAATATTGTCGCATTCGCAATAACATTTATAATTATTGTTTTAGCTATCAGTTTAGCAGGAAAAGCCCTAACGAAACTCGCCGATTTTGCCGCATTAGGCATTCTCAACAAGCTCGCTGGTGGTGTATTTGGAGCACTAAAAATCGGTTTAATTTTAAGTGTACTTTTAATTGTTTTCAATAAATTGAATAATACGCTTCCTTTTATGGAAAAAGAAGATCTAGAGGAAAGCATACTTTATGAACCTGTAAAATCATTAGCACCTATGATTTTCCCTAATTTAATAAAAAGCGAAGTAGAAGAAAAACCCGAATCTGAAGCATAAAAAAGCCACTCAATGTTGAATGGCTTTTAGATATATAATTCGTGATTATTATATCATCTCTACTTTACCAGTGTGCAAACTATAAACACCACCAACAATAGATATTTCTCCATTATCTTCCATCTCAGCTAAAATTTGACTTTTCTCTCTAATTCGATCAATAGTCAATTTTACATTATTTTCTACGGTTTTAGCGACAAAGGCTTTATTTGTAGAATTTGCTTCGCCTTCAACTTCGTCTGCAGATTTTCTAACAGCTGGCATAATATTGTCTAACATTGCAGTAATATTTCCTAATTCTACACCATCACAAGCTGCTTTTACTGCACCACAACTCTCATGACCCAAAACAAGTATTAACTTACTTCCGGCAACATTACAAGAGTATTCTAAACTTCCAAGAATATCTACATTTTCAAAATTACCAGCAACTCTAGCTACAAATATGTCTCCAATAGCTTGGTCTAAAACAGTTTCAACAGGAACTCTAGAATCTATACACGATAGAACTACTGCTTTAGGATATTGCCCTCCTGTAGTTAGATTTACCAAGGCAGAATTATCAGTAGATTGCGTATTACCTCCTACGAAACGATTATTTCCATCTAATAAATCTTCTAATACACTCTTTGGTGTCATTGCACTTTGTACATCTTTAGTTATTGCTGTATTTTTCATTTTTCTAATTATTAATTTGTTAATATTTATCTTCTACATTGGTTTTTATCCATTGTAGACATGATTTAAAATCGTTGAAAATATGCTCGTTAGGTATAAAGTCTGGAATAATATCAATACGTTCCATCATATAACGTGGTTGTTTAAGCAAGCCTACAAATAATACTTCTACATCATTCTTTTTAAGATCTTGAAGCATATCTTCCATAGCGTACAAACCCGTTTGATCCATATATTGCATTCTACCTAGTCTTAAAATAACCGTTTTAGCGGTTTTAGGTATTTGTTCTGTTAAAGCCTGGAACTCACTAGTTGAACCAAAAAACAGTGGCCCTTTAAGATGCTTAATAAAAACTTCTTCTTTTAAATTCGTTGGAAAATTTCCCTCATCTGGCCATGCTTCTTCTTTTAATGACTTTACATCCGAACGCTCCGCTGTTAAATCACCAATTTTTTTCATAAACATAAGAGATGCAATTACTAAACCGATTCCCACAGCGTAAATTAAATCCCAAAAAGTAGAAAGAATTAATACAACGAGCATTATTAAAACCTCTGAGCTTAATTTAATTTTAAAGAATTTAAAAATGGATATCGATATATCTTTTGGTAAACTTGGTATTGCGCGAAGCCCTTTATAATCCATAACACCAATACCAACCGTTATTAATATACCTGCCAAAACTGCAGCCGGAATTTTAGAGGCTACCGGAGCCAAAGCCAACATAATAATCAAAAGTACTACACCCGCAATCATTCCTGAGAGCTTCGTTTTTCCGCCAGAATTTATGTTAACCACAGTCCTTATAGTTGCACCAGCACCTGGAATACCTCCAAATATAGAAGCAATACTGTTACCAATTCCTTGGCCTATTAACTCTCTGTTAGGTTTATGTTTTGTTTTGGTCATATTATCAGCAACTACACTCGTTAGAAGAGAATCTATAGCGCCTAATAAAGATAGGGCTAATGCTGTAAATATGTATGGTGAAATATTAGCTAAATTAAAACTAGTAAACATTTCTAACTTTGGAACTGGAATACCACCAGGTATCTCAGAAATTGGTCGATATCCTAAATTAAAGCCATAAGCAATACCGGACATAACAATTAATGCAACCAAAGTACTGGGCACCGCTTTTGTAATTCGCTTAAATCCATAAATTATAAAAATAGTTCCGAGCGCCAAAATCAATTCTAACCAGTTGATATTCTTTAAAGCTCTAGGTAATACCCTTAAAGCTCCAATTGTACCAGATGCCTCTTTTGCTGCTAATGTTTGGGATTCCTTTAAAATTTCAGTAGATGATATTTTAGTTCCACGTTTTATAGTTTCTTCATAATTTTCAAGCACTAAAATACCTTCATTCACTTCATCCTTTAATATATTTTCGAGAATAACTTCCTCGGCTTGTGGTTTAAATTTTTGAACAAATGCTTCATCCTCCTTCGGATAATAACCAACTGAAGGCAATATTTGAGTTAAAAGAATTATTAAACCAATAGCTGTCATGAAACCAGAAACAACTGGGTAAGGAATATATCTAATATATTTTCCTAATCCCATTAGCCCTAATCCAATCTGTATTAGACCGGCCAATAAAAATACAGTTAGGATTGCCGGTAAAGCTTTCTCTACACTGCCATCATTTGCGGCAATAATACCTGCAATAATAACCATACTAACAGCTGTCATTGGAGCTGTTGGGCCAGAAATTTGAGTTGCTGTACCTCCAAAAAGCGCAGCAAAAAAACTAATAAAAATAGCCCCATAAAGACCAGCCTCTGGACCTAAACCTGACGAAACACCAAACGCAAGCGCTAGAGGCAAAGCAACAATTCCTGCTGTAATTCCACCAAAAGCATCACCTTTAATATTTGAAAATAAGTTCTTCATTTATGAGTATTAAACTTTTATAAGATAAGTGAATTTTTATGCTATTAAAAATAGAAGTATTAAGTTTAAATATAAATTAGTAGGTCTTTATTATGTTACTAAAAGAGAAACATTCATCCTGCTTATTGCAGTTTTAGCATAGCTCTCTTTTTTAGAATTACCAGTACCTCTATCAATGCATAAGAGATTAACATTATTCTTAGAAACATAATCAGATATTGTGTTAATAGCGTTTGAATTATCCTCAAATATATACTCTACTATCTTCTTATCTTTTATTAAATCTGACATGCTTTGATTAGCCCTTTTATTACCAATTCTAAAAGATTTTAAAGGTGTTTCTGTCTTTGCTATTAAGTTTTGGGCAAAATTAATATTCAATGAATCTTCAATATCATTTAGTATACCTAATGATAAATTAGAATTTGATTCGAATGCATTTTCTTCTGACGCAATAATAATAGCACCACTAAACTTTTTAAGTATAAACTCTGTAATGTTGTCACCAATAAAACTAATTGCTTTTCCCTTACGTCTTCCTAAAACAATAACATCTGGTTGCATTTTAGTGATATGACCTTCTATTTCATCCTTCACATTTCCGAAAGCATATCTATAACTTACATTAAAATCGTGATTTTTAGAAATTGGCTCTAATAAATTTTTTATTTTTTTATCGGTCTTAATATATTCCTGATTAATATTTCTAACAGCAGACAATTGACTTTCACTCGAGATAACGTCAGTTGGCTTTTGAACATGGAAAAATTCAATATTCCCTTGTATCATTTTTGCTAATTCTACCGTAGTCTGTAGCGTACAATTTGTCGTTTTCTTTAAATCAGAAAGCACCAGTATTTGATATTTATTATTTAACATAATATCGTCTATTAGGTGGTTTTTGGTCTTAGTTTAAAGAATTCTATAAAACTCTCAGGGTTTTCAACAATACCACGTTCCGATATTAGCTTTATATCAATATTTCGCTCTTTTGCCTTAAAAGCAAAATCATCTAGAATTTCAATAATATCATTATCTAAATAACGCGTGTCTCTTACATCTAATTCTAAATATGTATCTCTTGGTAAGCTGTCTAACTCCTTTAAAATAGCCCCTTTATTAAAGAAAGTTACTTCTTCTGCAAAGGTCATTTTAATTCTATGCTTGCCATTACTATTGTCTTCGATATGTAAAAAATGGGAATTTTGATAACTCTTTATAAGAATTACTACGATCCCTACAGCAAGACCCATTCCTATACCTACTAATAAATCTGTAAATACAATACCAGCTACTGTAACTACAAATGGAACAAACTGTTTCCAACCTAGATTGTACATTTTCTTAAATAGTGCTGGCTTAGCTAGCTTATAACCTACAATTAATAGGACTGCTGCTAATACAGAAAGAGGAATCATATTTAATAATCGAGGAATAAGAATAACTGAGATCAGTAATAAAAATCCGTGTATTATTGCCGACATTTTACTTCTACCACCTGATTGGATGTTTGCCGAACTTCTTACAATTACCTGTGTAATTGGTAATCCACCAATTAATCCAGACAATATATTTCCTGTTCCCTGTGCTAACAACTCTCTATTAGTTGGTGTTACATTTTTATGAGGATCTAATTTATCTGTTGCTTCAACGCATAAGAGTGTTTCTAAACTAGCAACTAAAGCAATGGTGAAAGCTACAATCCAAATCTCTGGATTTGTTATTGCTGCAAAATTAGGAAAGCTAAATTGCCCTATAAAAGAGTCTATTCCGTCGGGAACTGGTACACTTACAAGGTGTGACGTTGCAATACCTAAAGTTTCATTTGATTGTGTTAATACATAAAAAATAATACCGACAACAACAGCTACTAAAGGTCCTTGTACAACCTCGAAAAATTTACCTTTTTTAACAAGTACATTACTCCATAATAACAAAATTGCTAACGCTATAATTCCTATTAATGCAGAACCTGGTTGAATAAAGTTTACAGTATTAAGTATTTCTGAAAAGGTATTTTCTCCATCAATTTGAAAAAATGCGAAGTCCCCTTCGGGATCAGCGTCATAACCAAAAAAGTGTGGGATTTGTTTAAGAATAATAATAATACCGATACCTGTAAGCATTCCTTTAATAACTGAAGATGGAAAATAATATCCTATAATTCCAGCTTTTAGTATACCAAATACAAGTTGTATTATACCACCTAAAACTACGGCTACTAAAAAATTTTCATAGCCACCTAAAGTACCTATGGCTGTAAGTACAATAGCTGCTAAACCGGCAGCAGGCCCACTGACTCCAATTTTAGAGCCACTTAATGACCCAACAACGATACCTCCAATAATTCCGGCAATTAATCCTGAAAATAATGGAGCTCCACTCGCTAAAGCAATACCTAAACATAGAGGTAATGCAACAAAGAATACGACAATACTCGCTGGTATGTCATTTTTTAAGGTTTTAAACATATTATAATGGTTGTAATGTGCTTTAGAAAAAGTTCCAAAACGTAATTAATTTTAAGGCTTTATGTATGCCTAATGGTTATTGTATTTAAATTAAACTAAAGCCTTCTCAGGAGGTGGAGAAATTAAGTTAAGGTGCGGTTTCTGATAATTTTTATATGTATAACTGTGGCAATCAGTACTTCTTATTGATGAAAAATAGTTGTCAAAATCTTGAACATTAATTTCAAAAAGAAGTTTAAAGGTTTCTTTTTCCTCTTCTTCATTTTCACCAAAAACATAAGATATATCTATAGAATCATCCATTGACATAATTATTGAAGGTGCACTAATCACCGTCATAAATAATATGGTGAAGAAAATGGCTAAATTATGTTGTATATTTTTGGTCATAAATAGCTAAGATAACATTTAGCTATAACTATTTTGTTAAGTTTGTCTAAAAACCTTTTAACAATTTTATTTCACTCGATAAAATCCAACCAATCGAATTATCTGATAATTCTATTTTACTCCATTCTTGGTAAGTTTCTAATACTTGTATTTTTGTACCTTCATGTAGCCTAAACACTTCCTCTGACGTCTTATTAGCTTCAGACTTTACTCTTGTTTCTTGGACAAAAACTATTGCTGGATTATCTTTTTTATTTAAACTCTCTTTTTGAAATGCCATCAGTAGGGCAAAGAATCCGATAAACAAACTAACTATACTTGTTATAAATGCAATTCGCTTTTTTGACGTTGTGTAAGAGAAATGATACATAAGAAAGAGCAAAACAAATAGAATAACACCACCGATTGCTATTTTCGCCCAGACTTCTGTTCCAAAAGTATTAACAATATTATTTATTATTCTTGAAAAACCGACTTGCGGTACTTTATCTATTGCGTCAATCGTCATATTCTTAGCAAACAATAAATTGTTTTGAATCTCCTCGTCATTTGGATTAAGTTGTAGTGCTTTTTCGTAATAATAAATTGTTGGTGCAATATTATTTAGCTTGTAATTAGCATTACCAAGATTAAAATATAATTCTGCGGAGTGTTGTCCTGACTTTAATATAGACTCATATTGATCAATGGCTTCTATATACTTTCCATCATTATAAAGCGTATTAGCAGTCTCAAAGACGTCATCGTTCTGAGCAGTTGCCAATAAGCTAAAACAACATATAAAGAAATTTAAAAAGATTCTCATATCATCTTAATTGTTTATCAATTAACGAAATTGTTTTTGCTGCCTTGTCATAGTCGTTCTGGATAGTTACACTAGTTATTGGGGTATATCTAGCTAATTCACAATTTTCTAATATTGAGATAAAATCAGAAATCCTAGAAGGATCTATCTTACGTTCTGAAAGTAAACTTTCAATTTTTTCTTTATTAAAATCACTTGTTTCTATATTGAGTTTAGCTTTAAGATAATTATGTAAGGCACGCTCTAAAGATTCATAAAACGATTCTTTATTTCCTAAGTTCTTTTTAGCTTCACTCAAATATTTTTTAGCTAAACGATCTGCTTTTCTAATTCTATTTCCTTTTACGTCGGCATTACGTTTATCTCGGTTTCTTCTTACAAAAATAGCTAGAGGAATAATTAAAAATGGTACGAGCAATAATCCCCAAAATGCGCTTGATTTAAAAAAAGGTCTACTTGTTATATTCTTCCAATTAGAAGATGTTTTTATAAAAGCAAAGGCATTGGTATTTGGTCTAACGGTTTGCTTAGAAGGAGCTACAGAATTATCATCAGATTTAGTTGCCGCCATTGGTCCTTCTAGCACATCAACAATAATTTCATCTGACGTAATACGCTTATAACTTTCAGTTTTTAAATCAAAATAAGAAAAGGACACAGCTGGTATTGGGTACTTACCTCTATATTGAGGTACAATAGTATATTTATCTGATATACGACCTTGCATACCACTTAAATTGGTGCGCACATTTTCTGCATGCTCTGGCTCATAAACCTCTAAAGAACTTGGAGTAGATAACTTTGGAAGCTCAAATAATTTTAAATTTCCTTTACCAGAAACCTCTATCTTGGCTTCAAGAGATTCTGTCGCATTTAATTGTGTTTTATTTGTATTAACCTTAAAACTAAAATCACCAACTGCCCCTGTAAAATCAGCAGGTCTACCATCTAGAGGCAATGGCTTTACATTAATTGTTCTACTACCTGCAGTTACGGTTTGTGGAACTTTTGTCATAAGTTGACGGCCAAATATATCTTGTCTACCAGAAGGAACCTCCACCATAATATCCATAACTAAGGGTTCTATCTTTAATTTACCTGTTTTTTGAGGATAAAGTACAGTTTTCCTAACGACTACATAGCGGTAGTCTTCACCTTTAAATTGAGTTTTTTGAATTGGATATCCTTTAATTTCTATATTCTGGTTCCAAAAATCGTTATATCTAGGACTATCTTTTTCTCCCCAACTATTTACACCAGTTTCTCTTGCCACATATAATTTATAGACTACAGTTATGGCCTCATTTAAATAGGGATTGCCCTTAGAGACTTCGGCAATTAAATGAATTTTATCTGATGCAACATCTGAAGCTGTCGGTGGAGCATTAGGTCTGTCTACTGCAGCCGTTACACTAATTTTTATCGGAAACGTCTTATAAGTTTCACCATCAATCTCAATTTTAGCTTGCTTAATTGTAAAATTCCCTCGCTTTTTAGGTGCTAAAAAATAACTGTAGGTTTTATTATATGTTTTTATACCATTGGCATACGAATTACTTACCGATGTATTAGGACCACCTACAATAGTAAAGTCATTAAAACTCGGCGGTACAAAATTATCACCGTCCTGATTCATTTTAAAATCAATACGCAACCGTTCATTGATACCGAGTTTATTCTTACTTACTTTAGCTTCAAATTTTACCTGCGACGAGGCTATACTCGTTACAAGTATTAAGATTAGTACTGATATATTCTTTATTAGTTTCATGCTTTAATGCAATTATCTAAAAATTAAATAACTGTAATGGCAAAATCGTTTGCTTTAATAGTTCGGTTTACTTTTTTCATTAATGGTCTACCAAATTGATCTGTTTCTTTAGAAGGAATTTCTGCGGTAACGTTTAGCTTTAACCCAGTGAAATTATAGGCACCTTTTCTCTTTGATTTTAAGATTGACTTTTTGAAAACAAGTAATCTGTATTGTTCATTTTTAAATTGTTCATATTTTACTTTAATTCTAGGAAGTAATACATTATCTACTTTATAATCAACCGATTTACTA
The DNA here is from genome assembly GCF_046545555.1 of Winogradskyella sp. PE311. Lineage (NCBI taxonomy): Bacteria > Pseudomonadati > Bacteroidota > Flavobacteriia > Flavobacteriales > Flavobacteriaceae > Winogradskyella > Winogradskyella sp. PE311. The sequence continues at coordinate 266,701 of NZ_JBHZTH010000001.1, forward strand.
TCTTCAATTACTTCATAATTTGATATACCAATATTTGGAGATACATAAAGCTTATACGTAACTGTTATTAATTCATCTAATTTTGTTGTTGAATTAGACACTTCTGCTACAATGTGTACTCCTTCATTAAATTGACTAATTAACTTATCCTCTAATGTGGCTTGCGATTGGCCAAGATTGGTAACAAAAACCAAAAATAAGATGAATATGTGTCTGATCAATTTCATGTTAAAACAAATTTTAATTGTTATAATTATGCTTGCAATTGCATAAGTGTACTAAATATTACCAATCTTTCTCTGTTTTTATCTTAGCGCCTTTTTGTTTTTGTGCATTTATTTTTTGCTGTACTTTTTGCTCTTGATTTTGCATAGCATCTAATATATTTTTTATCTGCTGAGGAGACATTTGACCTGGTTTGGGTTTAGATTTTTTATTTTTTTTATCTTTTTTATCATCCCCTTTACCGTCATCTTTTTTGTCATCCTTAGGTTTTCCATTTTCGTCCTCTTCCTTATCTCCTTCTTTTTTATCCTTATCTCCTTCGTCTTTTTTATCTTGATCTTTTTTATTATTGTCTTCTTTCTTCTCTTCGCTTTCTTTATCCTTTTCTTTCTCTTTATCCTTATCTTCTTTATCATCTTCTCCTCCTCCATCTTTTTGCTGTTCTGCACAGTCTTTAGCTAAAGCAAAATTATAGCGTGTTTCTTCATCATTAGGATTATTCCTTAAAGCATTCTTAAAAGCCTCAACCGCTTCTTTACAGAGATCATTCTTCATTAATATATTGCCAATATTATGGAAGGCTCTATGCTTTTCAATTTTAGTTGTAGCGTTTTTAGCAGCTTCTTTGTTTCTAAACAGCGCTTCATCAAAACTTCCTTTTTTATAATAAGAATGGGCCAAGTTATATGCGCCGACTGCTTTACTTGGTGCTTCCGAAATGGCTTTTCTATATTCCATTTCTGCCTCAATGTAATTGTCATCACCAAGTAGCTCATTTGCTTTATAAACTAAATTCGTTGCTTTTTTATCTGCCTTTAATTGCTCTTTATTGTCTTCTTGAGTAAACCCTAAAAAACTAACTAAAAACATTAGAATTAGTATCCGAAATTTCATGCCTTTTTTACTTTATTTAAAAATAACAAACCCTTCTTTCTCATAGCGTTAAAGAATATTTAAATATTAAAAATTCTCGTTAAACAAATTCAACTTCTTTAACCAACCTGTTTTTCTTTCTAAAAAGAAAATATCAATAAAAAGTAATAAGATACCAAAAGCTAAAAACCATTGAAATTGATCTTTAAAATCGGCTATTTGCTTAGACTCAAATTCTTTTTTATCCATTTTGTCTAAAACATCTTTAATACCCTCGACAACCTCAGAAGTGTTACTTCCATTAATATAAACTCCATTAGTTTCTTCAGCTATTTCTCTTAGAGTAGTCTCATCTAAACGAGTAATTACAGTTTCTCCTTTATTATCTTTTTTATAATTAAGAACTACACCATTTCTTTTAATAGGAATTGGACCACCTTTAGCATCACCAACACCGATAGTTAAAATGCGAATACCTTCTTCATTAGCCTCTTCTGCAACATCTAGGGCTTCACCACTATGATCTTCGCCATCTGAAATGATTATTAAAATTCTATTTTTCTGTTCTTCATCATCATAATAGGTCTTGGCTAACTGAATAGCCTCATGTATAGCGGTACCTTGTGAGGACAACATATCAGTATTCATGTTTTGTAAGAACATTTTTGCGGATGCATAATCTGTTGTAATTGGTAATTGAGGAAACGCTTTACCTGCATAAGCTATAATACCTACACGATCACTAGCTAAACTATTTATAATTTGAGTTACCAATTGTTTAGACTTTTCTAATCTATTAGGTGCAATGTCTTCTGCAAGCATACTTTTAGAAACATCTACAGCAAAAACAATATCTACACCTTGGCTTCTTACAGTTTCTAATTTAGTTCCAATTTTAGGATTTACCAATGCTAAGGATAAACATGCGAAAGCACCGCACAAAATAAATACCTTTAAAATAGATTTGAAAAGGGACTGATTAGGGCTTAAACGCTTTAATAAGTTAGAATCTGCAAACCTTTTCTGAGCTGAACGTCTCCAAATCTGAAGTAATAAAAACAACAGAATTATTACTGGTATAACCAGTAAAGTCCAAAACCATATTTTTTCATCAAGTCTAAACAAAGCTTCTAAATATTGTATTTCTTAATAATATTTCAAATAAAAGAAGTAATCCTGCTAGTAATACTAAAGGTCTGTATTTTTCATCATAATTATAATACTTCTTTTCTTCTACTTCTGTTTTTTCTAACTTATTTATTTCTTCATATATTTCAGCTAACTTCTTATTATTAGTTGCTCTAAAATATTTTCCTCCTGTTACATCCGCAATTTCATTTAATAAATCTTCATCAATTTCAACTTTTTGTCTTCCATATCTAAAACTACCATTTGGATTAATTGCTATCGGCGATAAAGCCATTCCGTTAGTACCTAATCCTATGGTATATACTTTAACACCATATTCTACAGCTAATTCACTAGCTATTTTAGGATCTATAAAGCCCGAATTATTTACCCCATCTGTTAGTAGAATTATGACTTTACTTTTTGCTTTACTATCTTTTAATCTATTTACAGAAGTAGCCAAACCCATACCTATTGCTGTACCACCTTCTATAATTGTATTATATTTAATATCTCTTAAAGAGCGTTGTACTATAGACTTATCGCTAGTAATTGGCGTTTTTGTATATGCTTCTCCTGCATATTCAACAAGTCCTATTCTATCATTTGGGCGACCATTTATAAAATCGGCTGCCACTTCTTTTAAAGCTTCTAATCGGTTTGGTAATAAGTCCTTTGCAAGCATACTTGCAGAAACATCAATGGACATTACAATATCAATACCTCTTGTTGTTTTAGTCTTGGTAGACACATCTACAGTTCTTGGTCTAGCCAGAGCAGTAACTAATAATGCCAAAGCAATTAACCGCAAAGCAAAAAGTATATGTCTAAATTTAGTCCAAAAAGAGGATGAAGTTTTAAAACCTTTGACACTAGAAATTTTTAACTCCGCTGTTTGTCTATTATACTTAAGGGCATACCATACTATTGCTATTGGTATAAGTAATAAAAACCAAAATAATTCTTTATTTAGAAATTCTATATTCTCAAACATCATTCTTCGGCTTCTTGTGGTTCGTCAGGATTTAACTCAATGGAATCCAAAATACGTTGAATCATTTCTTGGGCATAGATATCATCTTCTGGCCAAGTCACTACAATTTGTTGAAGTACATTATCATTAGCAAATACAAACAATGCATACTCACCACTTATTTTAACGTCTGTGTTTGGGATATTAATAGTTAAGGTTCCAAATGTTTTAAGGCCTTCTGCAGCATTTGGTGTTATAAACTGTTCTCTTTTCACAGTTATATCCGTAATTCCTTCTGTTTCAAACCCTTTAATAGTTTCTTCTGAAACTTCTAACAAATCAAAGGTTGGTTCTTTTTTATCTTTAGACTGTGATTGCTGTGGTGGAATTTTTAAGCTAGTTGTTGTTATTGAAACACTAAAAATGTCGAGCATAGTGCCATAAGCAAATGATGTAATGGTCATTTTCTCGAGCACCTCCTCTGGCAACTCAATTTCGACACGTTTCAAGACTATTGGCGTTTCAATCCAAACAGGTGGATATCCATACGCACTTTTCACCCATTCGCCTTCTAACAATTCTTTGCTTTCGTGCCCAATAATGGTATCCTTTACATAACTAAAACCATATTTAATGCCAAAGCCAACAAACGTAGCTATTAGCAAGAAAACCGAAATAGCTACTGTCAGTATTACCTTTTTTCGCTTCTTTTTACGTTCTTGTTCTTCTTTATATTGAAGATCCAAAAGTTTCTCTTCTTCTGATGGTTCTGGGAGACTCTCTTTAACATGATCAATTTCTTTGTCTATTGTTAGTTTATCCATTTCTGCCAAAGCAGTATCTGGTGCAGACTTAGCAAATTTCACCAAATCAGCACGTTTTAAAATAGACTCAAGGTTTTTAATCGTATCTTTTGATAATTCAATTTGATTGCCATCTTTTAAAAGTTGAAGTCTAGAAATAAGTTCGCTGGACGTACTTTCTAATGCACGATCATATACTTTTTCGTCTAGATATTTTCTTATAATAAACGTTAACTCAGAATAGTACTCCTTAACCTCAGCACGAATTAAATATTGACTTTCATCTAATTTTTGTAATGCGAGTTTTGCACGATCATAAGGAGGCAATAACGCTATTTCCTCTTCTTCTGTCAAAGGTTTTTTTCTCCAGATAAACCAATAGAGTAAAAATGCAATTAGTGCAATTGCTAAAAGAATTCCCAACAACCATTTCCACCAATTACCTCCACTTTTTTCAACATCAATTATGGGCTTAATATCGTAGAGTTTCTGTTTGGTCGTATCAACAACAACTGTATTCACTTCTACACGGAGCGAATCTGTAAAGAAAGGTGTTTCCCCAATTATTATTTTTTGTCTTGGTATGGTATATGAGCCCGAATCGAACTGTGTGAGTTTGTAAATTCTTGATAATAAAAACTTAGCATCTTTCTTAGTGGTATCAATCTCTAATGCCTCAACAGCCTCTAATGGCATAAAGGTCTGACCTTCTGGAAAAACCACTAAATCCAAAGAATCTACTTCTACCTTAATTTTATAGTTAATTTGCTCGCCAATTCTAATTTTGGTAGTATCTATTTCAGTTTTGACTTGGGAAAATGAGATCGAAAAAAATAGTGAAAAGAAACCAAGGACGAATAACCTAAAGCTAGAAGCTGAAGGTTTTTTCAATTCGTTATTTAGTATTGGCAACTTGTAATTCATAATTCGTTTATCCTCTTCTTTTAAAATAACCTAGTAACTTTTTTACATAGCTCTCATCAACTCTGCAATCTATTGCACCAGCACCAGATTTATTAAAACTATCCTTAAAGTAGTCTACCTTTTCATTATAAAACTTACTATAATTTTGTCTTACTTTTTTTGATGCCGTATTTACTAACATTAATTCATTAGTCTCCTCATCCTCCATTTGTACCATCCCAATATTAGGAATGGCTTCTTCATGTTTATCATAAATTCTTATACCTGTGATATCATGACGTCCTGCCGCAATTTTTAGATTTTGTTTATAATCGTCCGCAATAAAATCTGATAACACAAAAACTATAGCTTTCTTCTTCATCACATTAGACAAAAATTTAAGCGCTTCAGCAATGTTAGTATTCTTGCTTTTTGGTTTAAATTCTAACAGCTCTCTAATTATGCGTAAAACATGGGAACGCCCTTTTTTAGGTGGAATATAAAGTTCAATTTCATCAGAAAATAAAATCAATCCGATTTTATCATTATTTTGAGTTGCAGAAAATGCTAAAGTAGCTGCGATTTCTGTGACAATTTCGTCTTTAAATTGATTTTGCGTACCAAAAAGTTTACTACCAGAAACATCTGCCATCAGCATCATGGTTAACTCACGCTCTTCTTCAAACACTTTTATATAAGGTTCTCTAAAACGCGCGGTAACATTCCAATCTATATTTCTTACATCATCTCCATACTGGTATTGTCTAACTTCAGAAAATGTCATACCACGGCCTTTGAAGGTAGAATGATATTCGCCTCCAAATATATGATCAGACAAACGACGTGTCTTAATTTCTATTTTTCGTACTTTTTTTAGAAGTTCTTTAGTATCCATTTTTTCAGTTTGCAGTGAGCAGTCTTCAGTTCATAGTAATCAGAATTCGAGTAAGCTTGTGCCAACTGATACTGATTTACTGACAACTATTTATGGTACTTCGATTTCGTTTACAATCTTATTAACAATATCTTCTGAGGTGACATTTTCGGCCTCAGCTTCATAAGTAATTCCTATTCTGTGACGCAATACGTCATGCACTACTGCACGCACATCTTCTGGAATAACATAACCTCTTCGCTTTATAAATGCATAACATTTTGCAGCAGTTGCTAAATTAATACTTCCACGAGGTGACGCTCCAAATGAAATTAAAGGTTTAAGGTCACCCAATTTATATTTCTCTGGATAACGCGTTGCAAAAATAATATCTAGAATATACTTTTCAATTTTTTCATCCATATATACTTCACGAACCGCCTTTTGTGCACTTAAAATTTGAGCTACAGATACCACAGGATTTACCTTATCGTAAGATCCTTTTAAATTAGCTCTTACTATTTGCTGTTCGTCTGCTATTGTTGGGTAGTCGATCACTGTTTTTAGCATAAAACGATCCACTTGTGCTTCTGGCAATGGATATGTTCCTTCTTGCTCTACAGGATTTTGAGTTGCCATTACTAAAAATGGCTTATCTAAGATAAAAGTTTCGTCACCAATGGTAACTTGTTTTTCTTGCATAGCTTCAAGCAATGCTGATTGCACTTTTGCTGGTGCTCTATTTATCTCATCTGCTAAAACAAAATTTGCGAAAATTGGCCCTTTCTTTATTGTAAAGTCATTTTCCTTGATATTAAAGATTAAAGTACCTACAACATCGGCTGGTAATAAATCTGGAGTAAATTGTATTCTACTAAAACTGGCATCTATTGCTTTAGACAATGTATTAATGGCTAAAGTCTTCGCCAATCCTGGCACTCCTTCTAAAAGGATATGTCCTTGACCAAGCAGACCTATTAACAAGCGTTCTATCATGTGTTTTTGACCCACAATAACCTTGTTCATTTCTAAGGTTAGTAGATCCACAAATGCACTTTCTCTTTCTATCTTTTCATTAATTGATTTGATATCAATCGTACTCGTTTCTTCCATGTGTTTAAGGGTTTGTCAACGAAAGTTTAATTAGTAATAATTTCGAACCTGCAAAATGTTAAAATTATTTGTTCTTTGCTGTTAACAATTGGTTAAAAAAATAGCGCAAAATTTTAATAATTATGCGCTATTGTCTAAATCTTATATAAATTTTATTCCAAAGTAATTGTATCTAGAATTGTGATTTCACCGACTACAATTTCAACGTTTTCAATTATAACAGAATTCAGCATAGAATCATCATCTGGAGTAATGGTTATCGTATAGATACCTGGCGATAAGCCTTCTATTTGAAAATTTCCTGAATTATCTGTAATTGTAGCTGCTGTAAATTCACCGTTTGTTGCCTCTACTTCAACGACAACATCCGCAGGTAAAATTGTACCTGAAAGACTTCCTGAATTAATCTCTAAACTGGCTCTTAAAACAGGCTTCAAATTAATATTTCCAGAATTACCAGCCATAACAATTGATTCATCAGCATCAAAGTCTAGAATAAAATCGTAATTAAATCCAGAATTAATTTCTTGGTTAACCATTATTTTTAAACCTGATTGTTGTGCGCTTGGTGTATTTAAAGATCTAGGAACATCTTCGCCTTCTAAAACAACTGAATTATCATCTCCTAGGACCAATCTAATTTGCTTTAATAAACCTGTATCCACCTCCTCGTTATCGATAAGCTGTAAACTTACTCCACCAGTTAACTCTAAAAGATCGTATACTCCTGGATTGATGATTCCAATTGATTCCCATCCATTCTCATCATCGTCAGAATCTGTATCATTTTGATACTTCACCATTACATCTATTACCTCTACATAGACGTGTTCATAATCACCTGGCTCATCAACTAATTTTATCGATAGTGTTGCTTTACCGTCATTATTAGAATTTTCTGAATTACTACAAGAGCAGACAAAAACTAGGAATGCAACTATAATAATTTGTTTAAAATACTTCATATGTAAAAATCTTGTTTATTTACAAATATACGGATACAACATTACGTTTAGATGTTTATTTAAAAAACAAAAAAGAGTAATACCCTAGTATCACTCTTTAATTTTAATTAACTGTGGATTAGGATAATTAATACTCAATTTGTCGTATTGCCGTATATAGTTTTGGATTTAAAACCATCATATTTTCTTGTTCATTAAAGCTAACAGATTCGTCAATATCTACATCAATCACAATATCGTAACGTCGTTTTGAACTGAGCTCTGTGTTTATAATATTAGAAGGTGTAGCATTGCCTAAACTTGAAGTTTCTAAACTGTGCAAAATATTATTTATGTCTATAAAATTATTTTCGCCTAAGACCAATCTAATTTCATAAATGTAAGAGGCCTCTATTTCAAGATTATCTACTAACAATAACGGAGAATCTTCACTAAGATTTGAAACGTCATGTGTGCCTTGATTAATCATATTTAAACTCAACCAATCTTCGGCATTACTAGTCTCTTTTATTTTGAGTTGTACGTCTATAATATTCATATAAACTTTATCGAGCCGACCTATTGTACTCTTTAAGTTGACGCTAATACTTGTCGTATCGACATTAATATCGTCCTTAGTACAACTTGTTATGCAAACTGAACATAACAAAACGAATAGAAGTGATTTTATAGGTTGTAAATTTTTCATGATTTGGGATATGGAATAATTACAAGTCAATGATACTGTAATACTCAGGTTTTGAGTATTTTTATACACCAATTGCAATAAAACCCATATAAACAGAAAAAAAAGTGACATATTCTCGATTAATTGCAGGTACTATGACCTGGGGAAGTTGGGGCAAACAGCTCTCAAAAAAAGAAATGGCTGATTTAATGCACCATTGTATTGCCAACAATATTACCACCTTTGACCATGCTGATATTTATGGTGCTTATACTACCGAAAGTGATTTTGGTAACGCCTTTATAGATTCTAGTATTAAACGTGAAGACATACAATTAATATCTAAGTGTGGTATTCAATATGTTTGCGAAAATCGAGATAATACTGTAAAACACTATAATTACAGAAAAGATTATATCATTTGGTCTGCGGAAGAATCATTAAAAAATCTCAATACAGACTATTTAGATTTGTTCTTGCTGCACAGACCCAGTCCATTAATGGTTGCGGAAGAGATTGCAGAAGCCATCACTATTCTAAAAAAAGCCGGAAAAATTAAGGATTTTGGTGTCTCTAATTTCACACCTTCTCAAATGGATATGGTTGGTTTACGTATGGATATTGATGTAAACCAAATAGAGTTTTCTCTAACTGAACACTCAGCTATGCATAATGGTACTCTAGATTATATGACAACGACTGGCATAAAACCAATGGCTTGGTCTCCTTTAGGTTCTGTTTTTAGAGAAGATAATGAGCAAACTAGACGCATACACAAACAATTGGGTGTATTAGCAGATAAATATAATGCGACTGAAGATCAATTATTACTGGCTTGGATTTTAAAACATCCATCTGGCATTCAACCCGTAGTTGGCACAACGAATAAAAAAAGATTAAGCTTAGCAATGGAAGCTTCTAAAATTGACCTTGACCTTGAGGATTGGTTTTTAATATTAGTTGCTAGTCAAGGACATAAAGTACCATAGTCTTTTTTATAGTATTTGCTAGCAATTGAAATTAAATTATTAATTAAAAAAATCTTGCCTTCACAGGAAGAAAATATGAAAAAAACAGCATTAATAACAGGCGCAACAAGTGGTATTGGCAGAGCAACTGCTCATGAATTTGCCAAACATGGTATTAATCTAATACTTTGTGGACGACGACAAGAACGTTTGGATAGTATAGAAAAAGAATTATCAAAACAAACTGATGTATACACCTTAAATTTTGACGTACGTGATAGAGAAAAAACGTTTGAAGCTATAACGTCATTACCAAAAGAATTTCAAAATATAGATATTCTCATTAATAACGCTGGTAATGCGCACGGTTTAGATCCTATACAAACAGGTGATTTAGACGATTGGGATGCTATGATGGATATCAATGTAAAAGGATTACTTTATGTTAGCAAAGCTATAATTCCGAATATGACGGAGCGTAAATCTGGTCATATTATTAACATTGGTTCCTCGGCAGGTAAAGAAGTTTATCCTAATGGCAATGTCTATTGTGGAAGTAAACATGCTGTTTTAGCTATAACCGAAGGTATGCGTATTGACCTCAATCCCTACGGAATTAAAGTTGGTGCAATAAATCCTGGTTTGGTAGAAACTGAATTTTCCGAAGTACGGTTTAAAGGTGATCCTGCTGCAAATACTGTATATAAAGGCTATAAAGCTTTACAAGCCGAAGATGTAGCTGATGTTATCTATTTTGCAATTTCTAGACCAGCTCATGTAAATATTGCAGATGTATTAATGTTTTGCACCGCACAGGCTAGTTCTACCATTGTTAAAAAATCCTAATGGTACCTCAACTAAAATCTCAATGGACAAATTTATCTTCAAAGTATTTTGAAGACCAAACTCAAATCGAATCTTATTGGGAAGAAATAAAAACTGAATATACAGGTAAAAATAGACACTATCATAATCTGTATCATCTTCAAAATATGTTTAGTCAATTAAACGATTATAAAGATGATATTTTAGATTTAGACACTCTGAAATTTGCGATTTGGTACCACGATATAATTTACAAATCCACAAAAAAAGATAACGAAGACAAAAGTACTATTTTGGCTAAAAAACGATTACAATCGTCAAAATTAGATGAAAATAGATTAGAAAAGGTTCAAAAATTGATTATTTCTACAAAAAATCATAAACTTATTTTAAATGAAAATAACGATAATGCTTACCTTTTAGATTTAGATTTATCTATTTTAGGAACGGATTGGTTGATTTACGAAAAATACATTAGCGATATTAGAAAAGAGTATAAAGTCTATCCCAATTTTATGTATAATCCTGTAAGAAAAAAAGTGCTTTATCATTTTTTAAAAAGAGACACTTTATTCTTTACAGAGGCTTTTAAAGCTAAATATGAAAAGCAAGCAAGGGAAAATTTAAAAAAAGAAATTGAACAACTATAAACAAATAGTAATAGAAAATATAACTTGATTAACAAGCGTCTTTTAATTAAAAACTTACTAGCTCATAATGATGAGAATAGTTTCTATGACAAAAAACGAAAAATCGATATCGGTTTTAAGGAAGGTAAAGCCAAGTTTCTAAAACACATTTGTGCACTCTCTAATAGTAATCCTAAAAACAACTCTTACATCGTTATAGGTGTTGAGGATGAAGACAATAAAATTATAGGTGTTGATTTTTTTGATGATAGTAAAATTCAAAACCTTATTAATGCGTATTTAACTAATCCGCCTATTGTACAATACGAAAACATACCTTTTCCACACTTAGCAGATGATAAAGTGGTAGGCCTTGTAACCATTAGACCTATAGATGATATTACCTCTTTAAGAAAAAATATCTGGAAGTATTATGGCGGTTCTGTCTTCTTTAGAGATGGAAGTATGAGCATGCCTAAAGTATTTGATATAGCCATTAAAGACGTCAATTCTAAAATTGTATCTGCTATAGAAAATCATGCGCAAAATAATATACAATTAACACTCGATGGTGTATTTGATTTTATGAATAAGCGTAAAGATTTTAATCCGCAATATAAAGTATTTAAGGAATACTTTGTACTGTGCTGGTCTGGTGATAAAAAACAAGTGAAAGATGAAATTTTTTACTCTAGAGTAGATATTGAATTAATTAATGAACAAGTACGAATATTTTATTCAGCCTTAGATGAAGTTTCTATTTTCTTTGATAATAATTCCTTCAAAATTGTTGAATACGTTAGGCTTGGGCTGCAAAAATCTTATAAATATTATAAGTTAGAAGAAAAGACCATTCACTTTGATAATAATGCGAATTATTCTATTGAAACAAATTTAATTTTTGAACCTCCACAATTTAATAAAAGAGATTTACATCATATCTATAATAGTAATAATGCCATTCTTGAAAAACTTGAAAAAGGGCTTTCCTTAGCCGATTACGAAATTAAAGATTTAGAGCATTTAGCCGCCAACTATTTAATTTGCTATCTTAATGGTTTTGGTGATGCACTACCAAAATTAGAGTACGTAAAGCCTTACCTTAAAAAGTATAGTTCTAAACTATATAGGTCTTATAAAGAGACTATTAGGATTTTAAGAAAAGTGAAGTATAGTTAGTTTGTAAGATTTGCTAAGAGTTTCATCTGTATTTTTAGCAACTCATCGAAGGACCCTCTTAGATACTACCGATTATACATTTTTTTTAACCATTCATCAAAAAATTAAATTGTAAAAGGAATTTATATGCATCTTTGAAGTGCTATTAATCAATTACATAACCTTGTTTCGACAGGCTGAAAAGCCCTATTTGAAACAAGGTTTGTTTATTTTATATAAAGTTTAATAGTTTTGGATTGGAGGCGATTATACCTTCTGTAGAAACTCCCATCCAGTTTTTTAATACTGTCGCATAAACGGATCTAAAATCTATCTCATATTTTAAATCACCATTATCATCGAGGTTACTTAAGCTCGCTAAATTATTGTAGAAGCCTGCTGTCTTTAGGTTTTTACCAATAATAAATACATTATTTGCTGCACCATGGTCGGTACCATTTGCTGCATTTTGTTTTAGACGTCTGCCAAATTCAGAAAAGGTTAGTATAAGTGTGTCCTCAAATGTGTCATTTCGCTTTAAATCCTTTACAAATGCAGAGACACTATCTGCGTACTGAGATAATAATCGCTTTTGTCTCGTTGGTTGATTTGCATGTGTATCAAAACCATTCAATGAGGTGTAAAAAACCTTGGTTTCTAAACCAGAATTGATAAACTGAGCTACGTTTTTAAGTTGTTTTGCAAATTTATTCTGTGGATATTCTTGTTGCGACAATTTTACCTTTGTTGTATCATAAATATATTTTGCAGAAGATTTTGCTTCGATCATTGTTTGATACAAATACCTCAAATTATGCTCGCTTAAATGTGCATCATTATGATGATTTATTACATTTTTAAAGTACGGATCTTTCGAGGTGTTATATAATACCTTATAATCATTTGTAGCAATTCCATTAAAACGCTCACCTTTCATAGCTAAGCTCAATTGCTCATCCATTTCAATGGCGTTATATGGCTTCTTACCATGCGTATCTAAGTAGCGTCCTAACCAACCGCTTTGTAGGTATTCGTCCGAGCCACTAGCGGTTTGCCAAATATCCATAGATCTAAAATGAGATCGTACAGGATTAGGATAACCTACGTTATTGATGATAGAAAGCTCCCCATTATCAAACAAACTTCGTAAAGGAGCTAGACTTGGATGAAAACCTAAATCATCATTAAGTTTAATAATATCTTTTGTAACAGCTAATCTTGGTCTTGCTTTATAATACAAATCGTTGTTGTGAGGAATAATAGTATTTAATCCATCATTACCACCTGCTAGCTGAATAATAACTAATCGCTTATAACCTAATTTTTCGGTAGCAATAGATTCAAACGCTTTTACAAAACTAGGCACAAAAAATAGACTACTCGCTAGTGCTGAATCTTTTAAAAATTTTCGTCTATCCATAATTAACATATTTGATATTCTGGTAACGACATTAACTGAATACAATAATCTTGTTTTGACTTTTTGTGTAATGTCTTTAAATAGTCTGATGTACCTTTGTTAATAGCGCCTTGGATAATTACATCCGCTAAATCTTCAGTCTTTATCGATTTAAAATTCTTTGCAAAGCTTTCCCAATCTGGTAATATTTTAAATGGCAGTTTACTCTTATTACGCTTAAAATAATTAGCCCTAAAACTATCATTAAAATCACCATGTTCTTTTAATGAAATCATAGCATTGTTTAGCATTACAGAAGGTAACTTTAACCTTATCATAATTGTATTAGCGTCTATCCAACCTTTACCACCTTTCCAACCTGCTACATTTGGTGGATCTAATAGTGTTTGTCCTAATAATTTCTGGATTTTGAGAATGTCTTTTTTTCGTTCAAATTTAAATGGTACTACATTAGACATACCTACTAAAAATTCAATTGGTGATTTAATTTTTGATCCAATATTTTGTGTATTGTAAAACCAATCAGACATAAAAACATAACGCATTAGATTTTCAATATTATAATCTTTATAAAACACATTAGTCATAGCTTCTATATGATCTTTATGTGGTTTGGGATTTACAAAATAGCAGTAGATTTTTTCAGAAATAAAGTTTGCACATTCTTTTTTTTCTAAAATGATATCTATAATATCATCACCATTAAAATTTCCTGTTTTTCCAAAAAATGTTTTTAACCCAGAATCGTGTTGGCGTTCTCTTAACTTAAAATCACCTTTAATATCGTGGTTATAACCCGTAAAAGCTCTCGCACTTTCTTTAATATCAGTTTCAGAATAGTGTCCTTCTCCTAATGTAAACAACTCCATCAGCTCTCTGGCAAAATTTTCATTAGGCCTTTGCTTTCTATTTTGTTTAGCATTTAAATACTTTAACATAGCAGCTTCTTTAGAGATTGCTTTAACAAAAGCCCTAAAGTCTCCTAACGCATGCTTTCTGAGTGTATTATTGTAATTCTGGATATATACAACACTATTATCTTTACAAACAAAATGATTTGCCCAGAAGAGTGTCATTCTTTCTCGCAATATAGATTTTGAAGTTACTAATCTATCAATCCATGCATAATTAAGTTCTTTTATTTTTTTAGAATTCTGTTCTCTAACCTCTTTAGCTAAAATAGGATTACCCTTTAAATCTTTGTAGGTAATACTACTAAAATAAGAAACATCAATACGAAGCGAATCTATCGTCTCGGAAGCTTTAAAAAGGTCCTTAACAACATTTTTTCTAGTTTTATTAATAGGTCTTTGTTGTGCTGAATGTATTCCAAATCCGGCGCGCCAATATAAATGTTGTAGTTCTTTTTGGTTCATAACTCTTAGACTCTAATCTAGAGAAAACGTTTAATATTGAAAAGTTATTCTCTACAGATTGCGTTAAAATACAAAAATTATGTTCTTTTTTTATTTTAGATAGTAGTAGCTAAGAAATTAAAAAAAGCCTCTTAAATAGAGGCTTTTTTATTCATTAATTGTGCAATAAATTATTTACCACCATCAAGCTCATCTTGCCATTTTAATAAATCTGACCAACGTCCTTCGTAAGCCAATTTAGCCTGTTTTGGCCAAGAACCAGGTTTATGCATTTTAAAACGGTCTCCACCACTTGTTAATACATCTTGGCATTTTTCTATACTACATTCTGATAATGCTTTCCAAGTTTTAACTTCATGGTTATGAAATAACTGTTGTATTTTTGGTCCAATACCTTCTACAACCGTTAAATCATTTTCTTTAATTTTTTTACCAAAAACAGATTTTGCTGTGGCACCATCAAATGGAATACTAGCGACAATTGAGGTCGCAGCTAAAGAAGACGCTAAAGACGCTTTCGCAGTCTTTAAATCACCCTCTAAGCTCATTTTATGTCTTCTGCAAGCCTCTAAGTCAGCTATAAGTTTTGCCACTCTATCATCGCAATCGTCATGATTACTATCTCCACCAAGAAGTCTACCTAATAAATAACCAAGTAATGCACATATTGTGCCTACAAGTAATGGTATTAATATACACAAATTCATAATTTTATAATGTTTTAAAGTTTTAGTTAATTGTTATTACGGTACGTCTGTTTTTTGTACGCCCTTCTTCTGTAGTATTGTCTGCAATAGGTTCAGTCTGACCTTTTGAACTAGCCTCTACGTTGTCATTCAAAATTCCATTTCTTACCAAATACGTTTTAGCAAAATCTGCACGTCCTTGGCCAAGTTTCATATTAGCATCAGCATTACCAGTGTTATCTGTATGACCAACAACTTGTATTTTAACCCCAAGTTTATCAACACAACGCGACATATCTGCAATCATTTGACGTTGTTCTGCTGTTAGGCTAATTTGTGCTTCACCTGTTTTAAAATATAAGACTAAAGGATTCTTTCTTATAGCATCACATGCTGTAGCAAGGGCTTCATCTGTATTACCATCTTCAAAAGTTACTATTCCAAATTTTAACGGGCCATAAAGCGTTCCAGAATTATCTGGGTTTATATCATCGTTAAGTTGTCCATGCGTATCAATTTGTTTAGATGGTATACCTTGAGAAATCAAATAATTTTTAACCGTATTAGCCCTTGCTAATCCTAGATTTGGATATGCAGAAGTATTAGTTTCATCATTACGATAATATCCTGTAATATCAATATCCTTTAAAGGATTTAATTGTAAATAATCTTTTAGCTTAACAACTTCGGCTGTTACACCAGTTGATATTGGCTCTATGATTGAAAAGTTCGATGTTTTAAAATTAAAGTTGTCATTAATTTTAATGTTGAAGTCTCCATCGGCATCAGAAATAGCAAACGCATTTCGTGTTGCAGGAATAACTTCAGGTTCTACTATATTATTTGTGTCTTCAGTTACTACTTCTTCCCCATTAGGAAAACAGTGACAATCGTCACAGAAATAGCAATACAACAAAGTACCGATAATGATAGTAAATAAAATACCTAGAAGGTAAGACGTTTTTTTACTCATTAGTTAGTGTTTTTAGTTAGTAGACTTATGAGATATTAAAATTTTTAATAATCTTAAGCTATTAATATGAAACACAATGATTAAAAAAGTCACAAAGAGAAAAATGTCAATTTTGGGATAGACTTTTAAAGATAGATATTCATTAGGTCAATTTTCTGCGATTTTTCTTTTCTGACACGCACAATTTCCATGCAAAGAAAATGCAACAAAATATTAAGATTGATAAACTTAAATAGTGAAACCAAAACGGTTCTGCACCTTCAAAATCTCCTTTAACTCTAGCAACATAAGTTAAAATCATTACTAAACTCACATAATAGAAATAAATCAACTGCTTAATAAAACTAAGTTTATGAAGTTTAAAAGGTGCAACAATAATCATAAGGTATGCAGCACAACCACCAAGGAGTTTAATTGGTACTAGTTCTATAGCATTTAAATACACATTAGTCGCTAAAAAGCCGAAATGAATCATATGCAGTATCGCAAAAAGTTTAATACTATTTCGTGATTGTATATTTTCCGACAGTGGTTTGGGATGAAAAAAAGTGTATAAATAAAATCCGTAGAGAAAAATCACTAATGACAACCTCCCAGAATATCTGGCTGCATATCTAAAAGCGTTTTCTATTTCGGGATGCAAAATATAGGAGACTAAAAAAACAATTAGCTCGGCAACTAACCCAAGAATCAATATGTTTTTAAAGGATTTCGCTATACTAAATTTTTACAAATCAAACTTAATTCCTTGTGCTAAGGGCAATTCATCAGAATAGTTAATAGTATTAGTTTGTCTTCGCATGTAAACTTTCCAAGCATCAGAACCTGACTCTCGTCCACCTCCTGTTTCTTTTTCACCACCAAAAGCACCACCAATCTCAGCACCAGAAGTTCCAATATTTACATTTGCAATTCCACAATCAGAACCAGCATAAGATAAGAATTTTTCTGCCTCTTTCATTTCATTTGTCATAATTGCAGATGATAAGCCTTGCGCAACGCCATTCTGTTTAGCAATTGCATTTTCTACCTCACCCGAATATTTCATTAGATATAAAATCGGAGCAAAAGTTTCGTGCTGTACGATTTTAAAATGATTCTCAGCTTCAATAATAGCTGGTTTTACATAGCATCCAGATTCATAGCCTTCACCTTCTAAAACTCCACCTTCAACTAATACGTTTCCACCTTCAGATTTTGCGGATTCTATAGCTGCTAGATAGGTGTTTACAGCATCTTTATCAATTAATGGACCGATATGATTTTTTTCATCTAATGGATTTCCGATTGTTAATTGACCATAGGCACCAACAATAGCATCTCTTACTTTATCGTAAACTGATTCGTGAATTATTAATCGTCTTGTAGATGTACAACGTTGACCACAAGTACCAACAGCACCAAATACAGCACCAGGAACTACAACTTTTAAATCCGCAGATGGTGTAATTATAATCGCATTATTACCACCTAATTCTAATAAGGATTTCCCAAAACGTTCAGCAACTGTAGCGCCAACGATGCGTCCCATACGTGTAGAACCTGTAGCAGAAACTAAAGGAATTCTGTGGTCTGTCGTCATCATTTCACCTACTTTATAATCACCATTGATAATACAAGAAATACCTTCTGGTAAATCATTTACTTTTAAAACATCTGCAATAATATTTTGACAAGCTATAGAACATAAAGGTGCTTTTTCAGAACCTTTCCAAACACAAACATCACCACAAATCCAAGCTAAAGCGGTATTCCAAGCCCAAACGGCTACTGGGAAATTAAACGCAGAGATAATTCCAACTACACCAATTGGATGCCACTGCTCTCTCATTACGTGACCTGGGCGTTCCGACGGAATTGTTTGTCCGTTTAATTGTCTAGAAAGACCTACAGCAAAATCACAGATATCAATCATTTCTTGCACTTCTCCATAACCTTCTTGTAAAGACTTACCCATTTCGTATGAGACTAGTTTCCCTAGAGGTTCTTTTAACTCTCTTAATTTGTTACCAAACTGACGCACTATTTCGCCACGTTGAGGTGCTGGCTTATCTCTCCAAGATAAAAAAGCTTTAGTTGCAGTATCCATTACTTTATCGTAATCTGCTCGTGTTGTCGTTTTTACTTTACCAATTAATTGACCATCTACTGGTGAATAACTTTCAATGATATCTCCATTTGAAAAATTATTAGATCCAGTTGAAGTTCCTTCATTTAAATCTTTAACACCTAACTGATTTAAAGCTTCTTTTATTCCGAAATCGGTAGCAATGGCTTCCATATATGGTTATTTTTTGTGAATTATTAAATTATCTGGCGAAGTTACTAATAAATTGTCAGTTTTCTTTGAAGCTTGAAGTCTAAAAATGTAACTTTAAAGCACTTATAAAATCTAACCCATCATGAAAAAATTAATTCCTTTTTTTGTTGCTATGTCTTTATGTTTTGCATGCAAAAATGAAAACACTGCCAAAGCAACCGCAAAAGCTAAAAACACATCTGAAACTCCTATTGAAAAACCAGAATTTGCAATTATCATTCATGGTGGAGCTGGTACCATTCTAAAAAAGAATATGACTCCTGAAAAAGAGGCTGCCTATGAAGCTAAACTAGAAGAAGCAATTAGAGTTGGATATAATGTTTTAAAAAATGGAGGTACCAGTTTAGATGCTGTAACCAAAACCATAAATATTATGGAAGATTCACCACTCTTTAATGCTGGTAAAGGAGCGGTTTTTACAAATGCCGAAACTAACGAATTAGATGCTTCAATTATGGATGGTAAAACTTTAAATGCTGGCGCATCTGCAGGCACCACAACAGTTAGGAACCCAATTGATTTAGCAAGAGCTGTAATGGATAAGTCTAAACATGTAATGCTTTCTGGCAAAGGCGCTGAACTATTCGCCGAAGAGCAAGGCCTGACCTTAGTTGAACCCTCTTATTTTCATTCAGATCGTCGCTTAGAATCGCTTAGGCGAGTAAAAGAACGCGAAGCAAAAAAAACGGGTAAAGTAGATACAGAATCTGCTTATTTAGATTTTTACGATGCTGACATTAAGAACGCGAAATTCGGAACTGTTGGTTGTGCTGCACTCGATAAAAATGGAAACCTTGCCGCTGGAACCTCAACAGGTGGTATGACCAACAAACGCTATGGTCGTGTTGGCGATGCGCCAATTATTGGCTCTGGTACTTATGCAAACAATGCTACTTGTGCTGTATCTAGCACAGGATGGGGAGAATACTTTATAAGAGCACAGGTGGCTCATGATATTTCTGCATTAATGGATTACAAAGGATTAAGCCTAAAACAAGCTTCTAAAATAGTTTTGGATAAGGTTAAGGATTTAGGTGGAGATGGTGGTATTGTTGCCGTAGATAAAAATGGTAATATGGTTGCAGAGTTTAATACTGCTGGTATGTACAGAGCAACCATGAATGATAAAGGTGAATTAGAAATTGGGATTTATGAAAAGTAATGTCTAGTCGAGCGCAGTCGAGACCTCAAACCTCTCGACTGCGCTCGAGGAGACAAACATTATTTGTAACATTTCACTATCTTCATACACATATAATTAACCAACCTCAACTACAACCATTGACCTAATTTACTTTCAACCTAAAGAAAGTAAATGATTAAATTTTTTAGCCGATTTAGGCAACAACTTCTATCCGAAAATAAGTTTTCGAAATATCTTCTTTATGCCATTGGCGAAATAGCACTCGTAATGATCGGTATTCTACTGGCTTTGCAAGTCAATAACTGGAATGAAAACAGAAAAAAAGAAACGCTGAAAAACGAATACAAAACAGCCTTGATTAATGATTACACAAAAGATACAATACAGGTTAATGATAGGCTTTTGAGAAATAATCTTAGAATTGAACGGATTAACTCACTTGGCGACAGTCTTAGAAATGGTCATTTTAATAATCTTGAAAGTTATTATAGACTCTATAATGAAGAATTTGTTGGCATTAGAGTTACCAATGTTTACAATACCAACAGTTTTAATTTACTCATATCTAGCGGGAAAATAGATTTGTTCGATAAAGACCTAAGAAAAGAACTTATGGAACTGAATCGACTTCAAACTTTTGAAAAAACTGTACAAGATGGTAACAGGGATTATTTGATGGACTTTATGCAAAACCTTGCCAGTAAATATTCGTACGGCAGTCCTTTAAATAAAAATATAACAGAACAACTCTTATGGAAAGATGTAAAAGTAAATGATTTACCAAGAGATTTAGTGAATTACTTGCAACAAGAACGCTACACCATCTCAAGGTATCTAGAATTAACAGACGATGTATTGCAACAAACCGAATTGGTTTTAAATCTACTACACCAAACTAATGATTAAATTCTTCAGAAAAATACGCTATAACCTTATGAGTGAAAACAAAACATCCAAATACTTTAAATACGCCATTGGTGAAATATTACTTGTGGTTATTGGAATATTATTAGCACTACAGATTAATAATTGGAACCAAAAAAGGTTAGAATCCCAAAAAGAAAAAGTCGTTTTAAATCAATTAAGATTAGATTTTAAAGCCAATGATAGCATCATTAAAAAAGGACTGAATTATTTCGATAAAAGCTTTATATACAATACTTTAATTTTAAAAAATACTGGACCAAATGTAACTTTACCTAAAGACGAAATAAGTAGAGATTCTTTAAAACGCCTCGTTTATCCAAAAGTAAATTTAGTAAACAGCTCATTAAATATTTCTTCTCAACAATTTGACATTATAACTAGTGAAAACTTAAAAATTTTATTGTCAAAGTTTCCTAGTATATATACTAGTTACCTCGAAGTTGAAGAAGAAGTTAAAAAATTGACCATAAAACAACGCGTTCATTTCAAAAATTATGTTTCTGTAATAGAAAATGACAAAGATTTTGATCAAGAAAATTTTAAATCAGATATGTTAAGTGTTTTTAGAGACCGTGATTTTCAAAATACAACTGTAGATAAACGTTGGAATTTAAAAAATGCTTTAAGCGTATTAGAGAGAATTGACAAAGAAAACAATCTTATTCTAGAGCTTATTAAAACGGAGTTAAACGATGATTAAATTCTTCAGAAAAATACGATACGACCTTATGAAGCAAAATAAGACTAGCAAATACTTTAAATACGCCATTGGCGAAATTATCCTTGTTGTTATTGGTATTCTCATTGCACTGCAGATTAATAATTGGAATGAAGATAGAAAACTAGAACACAGTAAACACAAGCTCATGTTAGCCTTAAAAAACGAATTGGTTAGTAATAAAAATGAGTTAGATAATTACCAACTAGGAATACATAAAAGTAATAGCAAATTTAATAAAGTACTTCTTTACTCTGTAGGAGATTATTACATTCCTAATGATAGTCTTAAGTACTATCTATCAGAAATGATTTACGGTAGAACATTATTAATTTTAAATTCCGTTCAGGAAGAAGCCATTAACTCTGGTAAGTTTGAAATGTTAAGTGATAGCTTAAAGCAGAACCTTTCTATACTAAAAGATTATACCAATTCCAGAAATACGATTAGCGATAGAAGCGCTAATATGTTTAATCTTGATAATGATAATGAGTCAGTTAATTTAATGGCTAGATTATATATGCTTCCTGTAATTCCTGATGAATTTTTAAATCATCCGTTAATTCCAACACATCCTGAATTTTTATTAAGCGATATAGAACTATCTGCTCTAGTCAAAGATCCTGAAACTTATTTAACATTAAATAAAATATATCTAATATATGCAGCCGATGAGGTTTGGATAAAATATGGTTTATTAAGACGTACTAATGAAACCATTGCATTAATTGACCGAGAATTAAAGTAATAACGAGACATGATTAAGTTTTTTAGAAAAATTAGATACGAGCTTATGGAGCAAAATAAGACTACAAAGTACTTCAAATACGCCATTGGCGAAATCGTCCTCGTCGTCATTGGAATCTTAATTGCCTTACAGATTAATAATTTGAATGACCAACGCAAGCTCAAGCAACAAGAGCAAACGTATTACTGCAAAATTGCCGAAGATTTACAGGTGGATATCAAAAATATCGATAGCTCATTAATCACTATAGACAAGCGCTTGGAAAGCACAGAACGATTTTTAAAAAACCTTTTAAAAATCCAAAAGGATAAACAAGTTATTTTCAAAGACTTTTTACCCACAATTAGGTATTATAAATTCATCCCAACCAAAGTAGCAATTGAAGATATTACTTCATCTGGAAAACTAGAAACGCTCAAAAATCCAACGTTTAAAAAAAGAATTTTAAGCCATTATACAGCTCAAGATAATGCTCAAAACATCATTGATATTAATTATTACAAACTAGTCGATAAACTTTTTAACGTAGAAAAATTTACCGACTTTGGGTTTCAAGAAGTACCAAAATATCAAAATATATTTGATACAGAATTACAAGGTCTTTTATCCAGTACGCAATGGCAACAAAATCCAGATGACGAAATATTTATAAAGATTAAGGATATGATGGTTTTAAATATGGTTCAAGGAGAACGTGAAAAACAGCTTCTTAAAACCATTAAAACAGATGCAGAAGAATTAAACAATTTATTAATTGAAAACTGTAATTGATATGATTAAATTCTTTAGAAAAATCCGTCAAAAACTGGTAGTTGAAAATCGTTTCAACAAATATTTACTTTACGCCATTGGCGAAATTATTTTGGTGGTTATTGGTATTCTCATTGCATTACAAATAAATAATTGGAATGAAGACCGAAAAAATAGAATTACCGAAGCCGACTATTACTGTAGAATTTTAGATGACTTTACACTTAATGAGAAGCTAATTAATAAAAATTATGAACTAACAACCAACAAAATAAATCTCACCAAAGAGCTGATAAAAGATTTAAACACCATACCAAATGACAGAAGCACAATTCTAAACAAATTTGTTGTAACACTAAGACAAGATGTATTTGTACCCAGTACCATCACTTTTAAAGATATAACCTCGTCAGGGCAGTTAAAACTGTTAAAAGATATTAAATTGAAGAACAGACTCATTGAGCACAGTACATTTTTAAACAATACTATGAATCTTCTAGAAGAAAACAGGAATGAAATTGTTAAGAGATATACTGATTATGACCTTATAACTGAATTAGGATATCAGGATGTTGACTATATGAAAAAAGAGCTTGGAGATGAACTTATTTCTTTTTTGCCCAATATTGATTGGGTAAACAATCCTAAACACCCATATTTTATACAATTTCAAGACAATCTAGTTTTTATTTTAGGGATGCAAATCAGGCAGAAACAGCATTTTTATAGGTTAAAGCAAGAAATACAAGAACCCATTAAACTATTAAAAAGTAAAAACTGTAAATAACGAAAAACCACGTCCTTACTAATGATTAAATTCTTCAGAAAAATACGCTACAACCTTATGAAGCAAAACAAAACGGGCAAATACTTCAAATACGCCATTGGCGAAATTATCCTCGTTGTTATTGGTATTTTGATTGCACTACAGATTAATAATTGGAATGAAAAACGAAAAAACCAAAACTATGAGCGTAAGATTTTAACCTTAATCAATCAAAATTTAGAAAACGATTCTATTGCATTAACTAACCAATTACACAACTTAAAATCATCTAAGGATTTAACAGATAAATTATTAAAACAGGTTAGCTTAGGTAACTATAGTGATAGTTTAAATTATTGGTTAGGAGAGATTATTTCTTTTGAACGATTTAAATCCCAGTCAAGTGCATTTGAGATGCTAAAATCAAAGGGTATAGATATTATTTCTAGTGATGAGTTACAATTAGCACTAATCACCTATTATGATGAACATGTACTTAATGTTTATGCTGCTCATAAGGACGTTGAAGAATCTTTTAAAGATGATTGGATTCCTATAATGAAAGACAATTTTTCAGAGTTCGAATGGAAAACCTATGCTTCGCCTCGAGATTCTAAATCGTTTTTTGAGAACCGGGCTAATTTAAGTTTTTTCAAATTTTTCAAAACGAATAAATCCAGTTCAGAACCCTATTTAGAAGCTGCACTACAAAAACTATCTGAAATTAAAAAACTGTCTAAAAATCATTTAAATGATTAAATTCTTCCGTCATATCCGTCACTCTCTAATCCAAGAAAACAAAACGGGCAAATACTTCAAATACGCCATTGGCGAAATTATCCTTGTTGTTATTGGCATTCTCATTGCGCTACAGATTAATAATTGGAACACCAACAAAGCCAATGAAAAACAAGCCTATAATCAATTGTTAGAAGTGCAAAAAGAAGTCCTTAACAATATTGTAGTGTTTGATATAACAGGCACTTATTATTTTCAAAAATTAAGAGATGTAAGACGTGTATTTTCAGATACGCTAACCATAGAAGATTACCAAAAAAGCAGAACCTTACGGAATATTATGACCTCTTCCCGAGCTATACTCATACAAAACGAGGCTTTTAACAAACTCGCAGAAAATGCCGATAATTTACCAGATCAATATAAACCTCTAGTAGTAGAGTTAAAGAATCTTTATAACCATTCAAGGTTTAAAAGTTCTAGTACTCGCTTAGATGAGCTACAAAATAAGTACTTTGAGTTTGCTTTAGAGTTTTCTGAATCAATGTACCGTGACGAGTATGATGCTGTTTATCAGTTTATGCTAACTAATACAGGTTATAAAAATAAATTGGCAAGATATAGTTGGACTCTAGATGACCTAGCATCAGAACTCGTGGATAAAAAATATGTTGGCATTACAGTCTATAACCAAATGGTAGCATTAGGTTTTCCAAATAGTGATAATCCTATACTAAAAACGATGGTCCAAGAGGTTACACCAAAACTAGCAGAATCCTTTATTGGCAACTACACAAATACCCTTGACACGATTAGTATAAATTTTAAAAATAAAGAGTTTTTAGGTTATTACTCTAAATATAATTATACAGGTCCTTTAAGAATAAAGGATTCATCCAGCTTAATTTTATATGGCACCACCTTAGAATTTAATGCCGATAAATCTGAGTTTTATTTCTTAATGGATGCTAACCAACCCGTTTTTAAAAGGACTACAGAAAATGATTAAATTCTTTAGAAAAATAAGATACAACCTTATGGAAAAAGGTAAAACAACCAAATACTTCAAATACGCCATTGGCGAAATTATCCTTGTTGTTATTGGGATTTTGATTGCACTGCAGATTAATAATTGGAATGAGGGTAGAAAACTAAATACTAAAAGTCAAGAACTCATTGCATCTCTTATTGAAGATTTTGAATACAACAAAAATAAACTAGAAATAGAGTTAAAATTTAGAGACTCTTTACTCACTAATATGGATGCTTTTAATGAATTCATAGAAAGTGACACCGTATTAGTTTCTGTGGATTCTTTACGAGAGCTTGCACATTCATTTTTTAGAGGTCGACCCTTCTCTCCTAATCTTACTGCTTATGACGAAGCAAAGTCTACGGGCAATTTAAGTTTACTAAAGAGTAAAGCGGTATTACAACAGTTTACTTTGTTTAATGAAGCTAATAATGGTCTTATGGGTTTAAATAATGAAGGACGTTATTCTTATTTTAATGGCTCATCATGGGAGCTTAGAAAAACTGTAGACTTAGGATTGATAACTGGCAGTAATCCTATAGAAAACCTTTTATCTCATAAAGATTATAAAGCTATGGTGAGCACAACATTAGCCAGAGCAGCATTGCATAATAGCAGAGGCATAACTTGGAATACTAAAAATCATCTTGTAAGAATGAATACGGCTACCATAGAGATTCTTAGATTGCTTTATGAGATGAAAAAAAAATGATGCCTGTGGAAACCATTCCAAGTGACAATTCTTAACTTTAAGAACAATTTAACAGCAGTCAAAAATCCAAACGTTAAAAACTTGGCGTACATATTTTAACAAGAATGCACCTACCCTTCTTTTTCACTGAAGTTTTATTTTAATACCATCATCAACTATGCACATCAAAAAGCACCTTGCCTTCCTAGCTCTAATTGTAATCGCAGTATCGTGTAAAAAGAAGCCTGTAAAAACCGACAATATTTTTAAGTATAGAGATTATATCAGTTACACCACATCTGGAGTGGTTTCGGTAACAGCGCCTATTAAAATTAATCTTGCAGAAGAAGTTGAAGGTTGGGAAGCAGAGCAAGAGTTAGATACAGATTTAATTAAAACTCAGCCACATATCCAAGGCACATTAAAAGCACTCAACAAACACACATTACTGTTTACACCAGATGAAGCTTTAGAACCTGCAACAGCTTATGGAATTACTGTAAAACTGGGTGATATTTATAAAACGATCCCTCAAGAATTTAAGAACTACACCTTTGAGTTTAAAACCATCACTCCGAGTTTTAGTATCATGACTAATAATTTGCAGTCCTATAGTAAAGAATGGCAGTATGTATTAGGTCAATTACGCTCATCGGACGTTATTACTTTAGAAGATGCTAAACAATTAGTATCAGCAAAACAGAACAAAAAAGACCTCAACTTAGTTTGGTTAGAAGTGCCAGAACCTTCCAAATATTTTGAGTTTAGAATCGATAGTATTAAACGCGAAATAGAAGACAGTAAAATTGATGTCTTTTGGAATGGTAAAGCCATAAAAGCCGAAAATAAAGGAGAGAACTTCATCAACATTCCTGGGAAAAACAACTTTAGTATTGTTGAGACTAATGTGATTCAAAATCCTGAGCAATACTTAGCAATTAACTTTTCAGATCCTTTAAAAAAGCAACAAAATTTTGCGGGTTTAGTGACTATTCAGAATGTGAAAAACCCAAAATATATCGTTGATGGTAATGTGCTGAAAGTATACCCAGACACCAAATTAGTAGGAGATATTAGAGTCGATGTCTTTACAGGTATCAAAAACACAGACGGTTTCAAACTTAAAAACGCCTTTGCCCAAACCTTAACCTTTGAGGAATTAAAGCCACAAGTACGTTTAGTAAGCAACGGTTCTATTTTACCAAATTCAAAAGATTTAAAATTCAATTTTGAGGCCGTTAATTTGAGTAAAGTCGATGTAAGAATCATCAAAATATTCGAAGATAACGTGTTGCAATTTCTACAAGAAAATAACATGAATAGCAACAACGAATATCACATAAAACATGTTGGTCGTCGTATTGCAAAGGAAACGATTACTTTAATTCAAGATCCAAAACAAAGCACAGGCAAATGGAAAGCCTATAGCATCGATTTATCTAAATATTTACAAGCAGATCCTGGTGCGATTTATAGAGTAGAAGTTGGATTTAAAAAAGACTATTCCTTATACGATTGTTCATCAAAATCTGAAACTACAGACGTCGATGAAGATGAGTATTACGATGATTACTACGATGACTATTATGAGGAAGATTTTTACGCCTCAGAGGATATTTCTGAAGAAGAGCAAGAATTAAGAGAGGAGCGTTATTGGGATAATTTAAGTTACAGCTATAGAAATACTAATTACAGATATCGCGATCGAAATAATCCATGTACAGACTCGTATTTTAATTATGGTAATCGCACAGTTGCTCTTAACTTAATTGGATCTAATCTTGGCGTCATTGCAAAGCAAGGCAATGACAACACCTATTTCTTTGCGGTGACCAATATTCTATCAACAGATCCTGAAGCGAGTGCAAAGGTCACTTTATATAATTATCAGCGACAAGAACTCGCAAATGGAAATACAAATAGCGATGGTATTATAGAACTAGATGCTAAAAAACGAGCTGCTTTTGCCATTGTTTCTAAAGGAAAGAACATAAGTTATGTAAAGCTTTTTGACGGTAATTCATTATCACTAAGTAAATTCGATGTGTCAGGAAATAGATTGCAGCGTGGACTCAAAGGGTACATATATGGAGAACGTGGTGTTTGGAGACCAGAAGATAGTTTGTTCTTAACCTTTATGCTAAATGACAAAGCCAATAAGCTACCAAAACGACATCCTGTAAAACTAGAAATTACTGATCCTGTTGGGAAGTTGGTATATAGAAAGGTATCTATCGATAACATTAATAATTTCTATGATTTTAAAGTGCCAACGTCATCCGATTACAAAACCGGAAACTATAATGCTAAGGTATCTGTTGGTGGAGCAAACTTTTCTAAAAATTTAAAAATTGAAACGGTTAAACCCAACCGATTAAAAATTAAAATAGATTTTAAAGATGATATCTTAAAAAATAAAGAAGCTTTAGAAGGTGACTTAAATGTAGCATGGTTGCATGGTGCGCCTGCAAAGAATTTAAAAGCAGAAGTTAAAGCTAAATTCACCACAGCATACACCAGTTTTAAAGGGTATAAAAACTATGTATTTAATGACCCAACTAAAAATTTCAGTACTGAAGAAACTAATGTATTTGAAGGTAATTTAGATGTCAATGGAAATGCAAAAGTTGATACAGAATTAAATATAGGAAGTAATGCGCCAGGCATGTTGAACGCACAATTCTTGGTGAGAGCTTTTGAAAATGGCGGTGATTTTTCACTCGATGCATTTACAATACCTTATGCTCCTTACGAGAGTTTTGTTGGTCTACAATCACCTAAAGGCAACAATTATGGATCTTTCTTTACTGATGAAAATCACACCTTCGATATTGCAACAGTAACAGCAGAAGGGAAACCAAGTCAACGCAACAACTTAGAAGTAAAAGTCTATAAAATTGAATGGCGTTGGTGGTGGAATTCCTCCTACGATAACTTATCGACTTACGTATCGAGTAGCTATCATAGACCTGTGCAACAATATTCCATAAATACAGATGCCAACGGAAAAGCGAGTTTTAAAGTCAACATTCCTGAAAAAGATAGAGGTCGTTATTTAATTAGAGTGGTCGATCCTGTAAGCGGTCATGCTACTGGTCGTACCGCGTATTTCTATAAAAACTGGTGGTCTAACTCAGCATCTGGTGATAAAGAAGCGGCTAAAATGTTGGTGTTCTCAACAGATAAAGACAACTATAATGTTGGTGATACCGCAAAACTAACTTTCCCTTCTGGTAGTGAAGGCAGAGCTTTAGTAAGTATTGAAAATGGTACTGAGGTCTTACAACACCAATGGGTGAAAACGAAGCCAGGTGAAACCACAATTGATATTGCGGTGACAAAAGAGATGGCGCCAAATGTGTTTATTAATATTTCATTATTACAACCACATGCTATTACTTCTAATGATTTGCCAATTCGTTTATATGGAGTCATTCCTATGATGGTAGAAAATCCGGCAACAAAATTAGAACCTCAGATTAGCATGCCAGATGCTATTCAACCAGAGCAATCTTACGAAATCAAAGTCTCTGAAAAGAACAACAAAGCAATGACCTATACCATTGCTGTGGTAGAAGAAGGGCTTTTAGATTTAACCCGTTTTAAAACACCAAACGCATGGAACAGTTTCTACGCTCGTGAAGCATTAGGAGTAAAAACCTGGGATATTTTTGATGATGTCATTGGGGCCTATTCTGGCAGTATAGATCAAGTATTCGCAATTGGTGGAGATGGTGCTGCGGCTAAAGGCAAAAACAAAAAAGCAAATCGATTTAAGCCAGTGGTAACTTATTTAGGTCCTTTCCTTTTAAGTGAAGGAAAAACAAAAACGCACAAACTGAAAATGCCAAATTATGTTGGTGCAGTACGTACTATGGTTGTGGCTGGTAATAACAATAATGAAGCTTATGGTAGTGCTGAGAAATCAGTGCAAGTTAAAAAGCCACTAATGGTATTAGCAACTCTACCACGCAAGTTAAGTCCTGGTGAAAAAGTCACCTTACCAGTCACTGTTTTTGCTATGGAAAAGAAAGTAAAAGATGTTACGCTTTCAGTAAACGTAAGTGATGGAATTACCATAAAAGGAAACAAATCACAAACCCTAAAATTTAGTAAACCAGATGAAAAAATGGTCTATTTTGAATTGGATGTCACTAAAGCAAAAGGTATTAATACTATTGAAGTCGTAGCGACAGGAAATGGTGAGAAATCAACGTACAAAGTAGAAATTGATGTTGAAAACCCTAACCCAATGACGTCTCGAGTTATTGACCAAGAGCTTCAAGCAAATGGCAATCAAACTATAGATATTACAACTTTTGGTGTACCAGGAAGCAACTCAGCAACTGTAGAGTTTTCAACCTTACCTCCTATGGATTTTACAAAACGAATGGAGTATTTAATTCGTTATCCTCATGGTTGTGTTGAGCAAACCACATCTGGTGTTTTTCCTCAATTATTCTTAACAGACATATTTGATTTAACGCCTCAAAAGAAAAAACAAGTACAGCGTAATGTTGAAAGTGGCATTAGACGCTTAGGACGTTTTCAAAATGCTAGTGGTGGATTAGGCTATTGGATGGGTGAAAGCTCTGCCAATGATTGGGGAACAAGCTATGCTGGTCACTTTATGATTGAAGCTGAGAAGAAAGGTTTTGTCTTACCATTGACCTTTAAGAGTAATTGGATTGCATACCAAAGACAAGCGGCTCGTAATTGGAGACCAAGTTATAAGAATTATCATAGTGATTTTGCACAAGCTTATCGTTTATATACTTTGGCTTTGGCTGGTAGTCCGGATTTAGCGAGTATGAACCGTTTGAGAGAGTTCGAGGAAATCTCTAATGATGCTAAATGGAGATTAGCTGCTGCTTATGCTTTAGCTGGTCAAAAAGAAGCTAGTGATGCCATTTCTAAATTAGCGAATATTGATTTTGAATCAGACAAAACAGATAATTATACTTATGGTTCCGTTTATAGAAACAGAGCAATGGCTTTAGAAACCATGTTGATTACTAATCATCCTAAGAAAACGGATTTGGCAAAATCGATTGCAAAATCCTTAGCAAGTGACCGTTGGATGAGTACACAAACTACAGCCTATAATTTATTAGCGCTTGGAAAAATGATAAGTCAGAATGGTGGTGCAGCATTAAAGCTCACTTATAAAATCAATGGTAAAACTGAAACGATAGATACGCAAAATGGCATTGCGCAACGTAATATTCCTATCAATGAAGGAGTGAATCAGATCACGATTACAAATGCAAAAGACAATTTGGTCTATGTACGTGTTTTAAATTCTGGTAAACTAAAACTTGGAGAAGAATTAGCCGAACAACGTGGTTTCTCAATCTCTACAGTCTATAAAGATTTACAAGGCAATAAAATAGATGTCACGAAACTACAACAAGGACAAGACTTTGTAGCGACAGTAAGTATTTCTAACCTAACTAGAAATTACGTTAATGATGTGGCTTTGACTCAGATTTTCCCATCAGGTTGGGATATTGTAAATACACGTTTTACAGATTTTGGAGATACAACTGTGAGTCAAGCTAGATTCACAGATATACGCGATGACAGAGTGAACTTCTATTTTAATATTAGTAGAAAAGGAAAACACGGCACCAAAACATTTACTGTAATGCTAAATGCGTCCTATTTAGGCACCTATTATCTGCCAGGCGCACAAGCTGAAGCCATGTACGATAATGATGATTATCTCGTAAGGAACAAAGGGAAATGGGTAACCGTTGAAAAATAAAAAACACTAAACATAAACTAAAACTTGTCGGTCGACAGGCAAGGAAGCTAAGAGAAAAACAAACCGCTAAAATGTTTAACTTAAAAACAAGAAATTATGAACTATTTAAAAAAGATTTTAGCGATCGCATTAGTATTAAATGTAACGATAGCAACAGCACAAGAAGAAGCATATGTGGCAGCAGAAAGCGGATTATCACTTAGAGATCAGCCAGATGTTAGTGCAAAAATGTTAACTAAATTAGCCTATGGAGAAGTCATTGGTGTATTAGAAGAAACCGATATTAAACTCGTTATTGTTGATGCGGGTAAAAAGGTATCAGGTGAATGGGTAAAAGTGGAAACCACAAATCATATAGGTTATGTCTTTAATGGGTATTTGTCACCAGATAAAATTGCCAGAACAATCCGTGTTAGATTAGAAAATGTTAATGTAGAAATTAAAAACTTAGCCACTAGTGACTACAAAAGAGCGCATAGATTAAAGGAAGACGACGCTATTACAATTAACGTTGACACTAGCGATTCTCCAGAGGGTAAAGAAATTGTTCTTATAGACAATGATTACAAGCAAGTAAGCATGTTTCAACGTTACGAAAACAGTTTCTCTTTTATAAGTGCTGACCCTAAATGCAACTCAAATGAATGGAAGCAATTTGATACCGAATGGAAACCATTGAAGCAATTGAGATCTAATACTTTTGAAACATTAACTTTCACCGAAAAAGACTGGATTAATTTTATAGAAGCAGCTACAAGAGATTTAAAAGATGAGGTTGAAGATAAATGTGGTGAAGATTGGTTAGCTTATGTAAAGACTATTGAAAATGTAAAAGATTTTCCTGTTAGTGTTTCTACTAATCGTGTTTTTATTAAATTTATATTGACAGATTTTGAAGATAATGTAACTGAAAAAATAATTGAATTTGAAATGCCGGAAGGCTCTTAAATAATGGAAAACTTTAAACCATACTTTGCTGTAATATTTACATCAACCCAAACCGCAAATACTAATGGCTATGCAGAAATGGCTATTAAAATGGAAACCTTAGCTAAAACGCAAAAGGGGTATTTAGGTATAGATTCTGCTAAAAATGATGTGGGTATTACAGTAAGTTATTGGGAAAGTTTAGAGGCTATTAAAAATTGGAAAGCTAATACTGAACACTTATTTGCTCAAAAACAAGGACGTGAGCAATGGTACAATTGGTATAATGTAAGAATATGTAAAGTTGAGCGTGAGTATGAATTTAAGTTAGATTAATACTTCAACGTAAAGTGTCCTATAAATTGTTGTCCATCTAAAACAATACGATACCAATAATCTGATGCTGGTAATGAATTACCTTTGAACGTTCCGTCCCAATTTACATTTCGATTCTTTGAAGAAAAAAGTAGCTTACCATAACGATCAAAAATATAGACCTCGCTGGAGGTGAAAAATTGTTCCAAATTTAAAGAGAAGAAATCATTTTTACCATCTTCATTTGGTGTCATAAACTTTTGAATGTAAAAATGAAAATGCTCTTGCGTAACAACAATATCACATTCATAAGATTTTACAAAAATGGTATATAAACCACTCTGCATATTTGGAAAAATATTGCTAAACTGATAATCTATACCATTTACAGAATATAAATAATCACCTTCCGTAACTAGGTTTACAACAATTGTACTTCCAATAGATTCTACGCTTTCAATTACTGGTGTTTCTATTGCAATAATATTAAATGTTATAATCTCTGTAAAGCAGCCATCCGTAACTTCAACAATATATGTTCCTGAATCTTGGATCGTAAGCGTTGGAGTCATTTCACCAGAATCCCATTGATACGTTGGATTAGTAATAGCAGAGTTAGGATTTAAAATTAATTCTTCATTCTCACATAAATCCCTGACTTCATTTCTTAATTCAATAGGTTGCGTTCCTAAAATATCCCATACACAATTGGTATTATTAAACTGGGTTGTCTGCCAACATTCTAAATTAGTTGGTGCAAGAGGTTGTGTTCCTGTAATGTCCCAAGTACAAGTATTGTTATTAAATACTGCTACTTCCCAGCATTCCAAACCTGTTGGTACTGATGGTTGAGTGCCAATTATATCCCAAATACATGTTGTGTTATTGAATGAAGTAGTTTGCCAGCATTCTAAATTTGTTGGTGCAGCAGGTTGTGCTCCTGTCACTTCCCATACACAAGTCGTATTATTAAATGTTGTTATTTCCCAGCATGCAAGACCTGTTGGAACTATTGGTTGCGTGCCAGTAACATCCCAAACACAGGTTGTAGTGTTAAATGTAGCTATTTCCCAACATTCAATTGTTGGCTGCATTGGTTGTGTTCCGGTAACGTCCCAAACACATGTGGTATTATTAAATGTTGATGTTTCCCAACATTCTAAACCAGTCGGTGCTGCTGGCTGATTGCCGGTTACATCCCAAACACAGGTTGTAGTGTTAAATGTGGCTGTTTCCCAACATTCTATTGTTGGCTGTATTGGTTGTGTTCCTGAAATATCCCATACACAAGTTGTATTATTAAAAGTGGCAGTCTCCCAACATTCTAATCCTGTTGGTGCAGCTGGTTGAGTGCCAGACACATCCCAAACACATGTGGTATTATTAAACGTAATAATTTCCCAACATTCTAAATTTGTTGGAGCAGGCGGTTGAGTTCCCGTGATATCCCAAGCGCAAATTGTATTATTAAATGTCGCTGTTTCCCAACATTCAATAATCGGTTGTATTGGTTGTGTTCCTGTAATATCCCATACACAAGTTGTATCATTAAATGTAGTTGTTTCCCAACACTCTAAATTAGTCGGTGCAGGAGGTTGTGTTCCGGTTACAATCCAATCACAAATAGTATCATCAAAAGTAGCAGTTTGCCAACACTGTAAGGTTGGCTGCGCTGGTGCTTGAGTAATAATAATTTGATACACATCAGAAAAGGTAATGCAGTCTTCATTACTCAAATTAACGGCAATTTCGGCTACTTTTGCTCTATATAAGGTGGTTGTAGTGATGTTAGTAATATTTAAATTGTCAGCAGTTTCTCCTGGTATATCATTCCAAATAATACCATCTGTACTTGTTTGCCACTGATAAAAATGATTGTTAAAAACCACATTATCTGGTACAGCCGTAATATTGTTAGAATAAGGTGTCTGCGTGCTACATAAACTCACCATATTATTATTACCAGTATCTTCGACATCTATAGAATCACCGCAGCTTTTAAATACAATATCATCAATAGCTAAGTCGTTACCACAGCCACCCACACCATTATTAATCATTTTCAAAATAACAGAAGTTTGAGCTGGTAAGGTTTGAAAAACTAAGCCATATTGTTGCCAAAATGGTACTGAAGTGCTAAATATATTTCCGGTATTCCCACTTGCTAATAAATTTGTGTCGGTTATATCCCAAATTTCGAATCTAACATTTACTGGTATTCCGTTTCCACCACACCCTGAACTTGGCAATATATTCATTAGCCAAGACGAAAACTCATAAGTGGTATTTTCACACAATCCGTTAATATCGGTTGTATAAAATTCACCACTTGTAAAACTAGCATTAACTATTAAGGCTTTACCATTAATGTCACCTGGTGTATGGTCAGTTGGCATATTCCAACCATAAGCAAAAGTATTACTACCAACAGTATACTCACCATCTTGAGGTCCATTAAATCCTACAAAACTATATGTTGTTGTACCAGCTGGTAATTGAGGTCCATAATTTGTTCCTGTCCCGAAAGTTTCTGTAAAGATTGGGTCTCCTGAATTTCCCTGACAAAAACCCAATTGTGCATATATTTCTGTTGAAAAGACAGAAATACATAAAATAATAAGTAGTTTGAGATCTAAGACTTTATTTTGCACGTTTAAATATATAGATAAGTTTATGTAATAATTTTGTCTTTTCGACGAAAAGATCATAAAAACTGATTTTGTATAGTATATGTATAGGTTATTAAGATATTTTAAACGACATAAGATTAAAACGATATTCGTTTTTATTCTTTTAATTGTTTATTATTTCTGCTTACCTCGCCAATTATTTAAAGATTCTACTGCAACTGTTATAACAAGTACCTCAAACGAACTTTTAGGAGCTATTATTGCAGATGATGGCCAGTGGAGATTTCCAGAAAGCGATAGCATTCCAGAAAAATTTAAAATATGTATTCTTCAGTTTGAGGATGAATACTTTTATAAGCATCCTGGTTTTAATCCTGTTTCAATTTTTAAAGCATTAAAACAAAATTTAAGTTCTGGCTCTGTAAAACGCGGTGGAAGCACCATTACACAACAAGTCATTCGATTATCTCGTAAAGGTAAATCAAGGACTTATCTAGAAAAATTAAAAGAACTCATTCTTGCAACCCGACTAGAATTACGGTTATCAAAGCATAGTATTCTCAATCTTTACGCAAGTCACGCACCATTTGGTGGAAATGTTGTTGGCATTGATGCCGCAGCATGGCGATATTTTAATAGAAATGCCACAGATTTATCTTGGGCGGAAAGTGCAACACTTGCTGTATTGCCCAATGCACCAAGTCTCATTTATCCTGGTAAAAATCAAAAACGATTATTAAAAAAACGCAATCGACTTCTAAAAAAATTATTTGATAATAAAACTATTGATGAATTAACTTATCAGTTATCAATCGCAGAGGGCTTACCTCAAAAACCCTATCCATTACCACAAATTGCACCACACTTACTTCAAAAAATTGCTAAGACTAATAAAGGCGAACGTATTGAAACCACACTGAATGTAACACTACAACAACAAGCAAATAATATTGTAAAACGACACTACAATCTTTTAAAACAAAATGAAATTTATAATATATCTGTATTAGTTTTAGATGTCCAAACGCGAGAAGTTCTATCATATATTGGTAACTCACCAACAGATAAAGCGCATCAGAAAAATGTAGACATAATAGATAAACCCAGAAGCACAGGTAGTATTTTAAAACCCTTTTTATATGCTTCTATGCTAGATTCTGGTGATTTACTACCCAAAATGTTAATTGCAGACGTACCAACTCAGTTCGGGAGTTATCAGCCTGAAAATTTCAATAAATCTTACGATGGTGCGGTTCATGCCAATGAAGCACTATCCCGTTCTTTAAATGTGCCCGCTGTTAGGATGCTTAAAGATTTTGGATTAGACCGTTTCTACAATTATTTAAAACAATTACAACTTAAGGATTTAAAATACAATGCCAATCATTATGGTTTGTCATTAGTACTAGGTGGTGCAGAAAGTAACCTTTGGGATTTGTGTAAAAGTTATGCATCAATGGCTTCTACTTTAAACCACTTTAATGAAAACTCTAGCCAATATTTTACTAATGAATTTTCTCAACCAATTTATAATTCTAGTCAATCAGTTAATTTCGGGAAATTGACTAAAGAAAAAATCGTTTTTGATGCGGCTTCTATTTATTTAACTTTTGAAAGTATGAAACAAGTGAATAGACCAGAAAGCGATGAGAGTTGGCAATTTTATGATTCTTCTCAAGATATTGCATGGAAAACAGGTACTAGTTTTGGATTTAGAGATGCTTGGGCTATTGGTACAACCAAAGATTATGTGGTTGGTGTTTGGGTTGGGAATGCAGATGGTGAAGGAAGGCCAGGATTAGTTGGTGTACAAACTGCTGCACCTATTCTTTTTGATGTTTTCGATGTTTTACCAAAAAGTAAATGGTTTAGTAAACCTTATGATGAAATGCTAGAAGTAAATATCTGTAAAAAGAGCGGTTATAGAGCGTCTTCTGTTTGCGATGATACTGAGCTACAATTTATTCAGATTAGTGGACAAAAAACAACCCCTTGTCCTTATCATAAACTAGTGCATCTAAATAGTTCTGAACAGTTTCAAGTCAACTCTTCTTGTGAAGTGATTTCAAATATTAATAACAAATCTTGGTTTATTCTTCCTCCTTTACAAGCTTACTATTTTAAGAATAAAAACCCATTTTATAAAACCCTTCCGCCTTATAGACATGATTGTATAGACGCTTTAGAAAATTCTATGGAATTTATATATCCCAACCAACAAAGCTCTATTTTTTTACCTAAAGATTTTGAAGGTAATACAAATGAACTCATACTAAAAGTAGCACACTCAAAACCCGAATTAAAACTCTACTGGTATATTGACGATCAGTTTATTGGCACGACAAAAGATTTTCATGATATGGCTGTTTTACCTACTTCAGGTAAGCATACTATAACAGTTGTAGACGAATTAGGAAATGAGATTAAGCATAAAATTACTATTTCAGAATAATCTAATTCGTGCTCAAATCCTTATGTTTGTAATCTTAAAACTTATATCATGAATACAATGCAATTTATTCACTCTGGTTGGGCCTATGTAGTACTGCTCGTTTTAGTACTAGCGACCTTTAATGCACTTTTTAAATTTTTTGGTAATAAGGAATTTAGTCCTAGCGACTTTAGAATCTCGCTTTTTGCTTTAATTACAATGCACCTTCAACTATTAATTGGTCTTATTTTATGGTTCACGAAAGGCTATTTTGACGAAATGAGCGTTGGTGAGGTTATGAAAAATGATGCTGTTAGAAAACTAGCTGTTGAGCATCCAACAACAATGATTATAGCAGTGGCTTTAGTAACTATTGGTTATTCTAAACATAAAAAGAAATTAGTTTCTAAACCAAAATTTAAGATGTTAGCTATTTTTTACTCTATAGCTTTAGCTTTGGTATTATATATGATTCCTTGGAATCTTTGGTTTTAAAAAGCATAAAAAAGGTACAAACATTGTTTGTACCTTTTTTATTTAATCTTTTACAGAAAGTTAATCTTCTATCGCTTCTTTAATTAAATATACATAAACAGGAAAGTGATCACTAAAGCCATTGGTAAATCCTCCGTCCGCAAAACTTCTAAAAGGGTAGCCTTCATACCTACCTCTTTTATTTGTTAGGTATGCTTTATTATAAATACCTGCCTTCCAAAATCTAAATGAAGAGTAATCATCTTCTAATAATGGTTTAGTCATCATTATTTGATCAAATAAGCTCCATGCATCGCGATATGCCGTTGTTCCATAACCCTTTTCTGTAAACATTTTTTCAAATGGATTATATATGCCTTTTAAACCAACTCGTTTCTTATCCTTTTGAGCTTTTAAAACTTTCTTTACACTTTCATTTGTAGGATCATCATTCAAATCTCCCATTGTAAAAATCTTAGCATAAGGATCTTTGGACTGAATAGAATCAATAATGCGTTTGTTCAATTTAGCTGCACCTACTCGCTTAGACCTACTTCTTGCTTCTCCACCACTACGAGATGGCCAGTGATTTACTAGAATATGAATTAAATCACCTTCTAGCTTACCTGTAACAAGTAGTTGATCTCTCGTAAACACGCGCTTTCTAGATACATCATCGTAAATCAATAACTCATGAGACTTAGAATCTATAGGCTTAAAA
Organism: Winogradskyella sp. PE311; assembly: GCF_046545555.1. Lineage (NCBI taxonomy): Bacteria > Pseudomonadati > Bacteroidota > Flavobacteriia > Flavobacteriales > Flavobacteriaceae > Winogradskyella > Winogradskyella sp. PE311. Next base: position 306,360 of record NZ_JBHZTH010000001.1, read on the forward strand.
AGTGCCTTTTGGTATAATAAAGCGACATCAATACTTCTCTTATCAGGGCCATCAAAATGAATTATACCATAATCCTTACCTAATAACAAAGGATCATTTACTAAATCCTCTAATACATCTCTATTCTCAATCTCACAAACTCCGATAATAGCAGGAGAATTGTTGGCCATATCGCTACCAATATTAGCAACAACTCGAGCCATATTTTTTACTTTTTTCTTATAAACTTCAGATCGGTTAGCCTTCATTTCCATCATTGGGCTAGCTTCATCATATTTTAATGGATCGTTGATAGTGTCAAAAAGATTTTCTAAATTGTAGAATGCGACTGTATGTATTTTAAAACGTTTTTCTCCTTGGGCCCAAACATTTGAAATACTTACTAATGCAAGTAACAAAAGAAGTGATTTTAATAATTTCATTATAACTGTATTATCTAATTGTTATATCCTACGCAAATTGCTTGCCAAAAGTATGTAATTATTATAAATGATGTACATTTGCTCGCCTTAAATAACATTTATTTAAAGTATTATAACAATCAATTTTAATATTAAGCATGAAAAAAAGTTTTTTACTCTTTCTATTCTCAATTGTCTTCTCATTAGCTGCTGTTGCGCAAACAGTTGTCAAAGGAAGTGTTTTGGATGGAACTACAGGTGAACCAATTCCTGATGTAACAATTACTATTGAAGAAACCGGACAAACTACAAAAACTGATGCTAAGGGAGAGTTTAGTTTTACTCTAAATGTTCCTCTTGGTGAACAGGTTTTAAAGGTCGAAAAAGTAGAATATGTTACTAAACGTTATCCAATTATTATCAACGAAGGACAAACTGTTGATATAAGCGGAATGACTCTCGATTTTGATTCGAGTGACAAAAAAGATTTATTCATTATTTCAATTTCTGATGACAATTTAAATAGTGAAGATGACGGTTTAACGGACAACATTTCTGGCTTGTTACAAGCTTCAAGGGATGTCTTTCTCAATGCAGCAGCATTTGATTTTAGTGCCACATTTTTTAGACCAAGAGGTTTAGATAATGCTAATGGTAAAGTACTTATTAATGGTATTGAGATGAATAAGCAATTTACCGGTAGACCACAATGGGGAAACTGGGGAGGTATAAACGACCTTCAAAGAAATCAAGAATTCTCAATGGGTATGTCTGCTAATGACTATAATTTTGGTGACTTAGCAGGTACAAATAATATCATTATGCGCGCTTCAAAATATAGAGAAGGAGGTCGTATATCTTATGCCTCTGCGAATAGAAGCTATACAGGTAGAGTAATGGCAAGCTATAGTTCTGGTTTACTAAAAGGAGGTTGGTCATATTCTGTTTTAGCATCAAGACGTTTTGGAGATGAAGGATTTGTTGATGCTACTTTATACGACTCTAATTCGTTTGTTGCCATCGTAGAAAAACAAATTAATGAAAAACACAGTTTAAACTTTACAGGTATTTATGCGCAGAATAGACGTGGTCGTTCAACAGCAATTACCGAAGAAGTTTTTAATCTTAAAGGTAGAACTTACAACCCGTTTTGGGGAAACCAAGATGGTGAAGCAAGAAATTCTAGAATACGAGAAATTGAAGAACCTATTTTAATGCTAAATCACTATTGGGATATTTCTTCTAAAGTAAAATTAAATACAAACGTAGCCTACCAATTTGGTGAAATTGCAAATACACGTATTGATAATAATGGGTCGCGCTTAGATGCTATTAATAATGGGCAATATGGTGGTGCTCGTAATCCAACACCAGAATATTATCAAAATTTACCAAGTTTCTTTCTAGATGATGCCAACCCAACTGCTAATGATTTTCAATTAGCATTTGCAGCTCAACAAGATTTTGTTAACGATGGTCAATTAGATTGGAATGAACTTTATTTTGCTAACTCTATAAATAGTTATTCTGTTTATGCACTTCAATCTGATGTTATTAATGACAAACAATTAAGTGTGAATAGTATTTTAGATGCAGAATTAGCTGATAACATAAGACTAAATGCCAATATTAGTTACAGAGGATTAAATAGTGAAAACTTTGCTCGGATTGAAGACTTGTTAGGTGGATCTGGCTATTTAGATATTGATGCTTTTGCTGAGCAACAAACAGGTCAGCAATCTCAAGGACAAGCGCAAAGTGATTTAAGAAATCCTAATAGAGTAGTTACCGAAGGAGACCGATATAAATATAACTACGAGATAGATTCTGACGTTATAAGTAGTTTTGTACAAACTCAATTTAAATATAATAAGGTAGACTTTTATATTGGTGCAAACGTGTCTCAAACAAATTATCAAAGAAACGGTCTCTATGAAAATGGCTTTTTCCCAGGAAATGGTAATGTAAGTAATTTTGGGGATGTTAGTTCTTTTGGAAAAAGTGAACAGTTAAAGTTTACAAATTATGGAGCTAAAGCAGGTTTAACTTATAAATTAACTGGTAAGCATTTAATTGATATAAATGCAAGTTACTTTACAAAAGCACCAAACATAAGAAACTCTTTTGGTAATGCTAGACAAAGTAACCAAACTGTAATTGGATTAGAAAGTGAGACTATTCAGTCCGTTGATGCGAGTTATATCTTTAGATCGCCAATTGTAAAAGCTAGACTTACAGGTTTCTACTCAAGTTTTCAAGATGGTACCGATATAGGTTTTTTCTTTACTGAAAACTCGAGTAATTTTGTACAAGAAGTCCAAACAAATATAGATAGACGTCATATAGGAGCTGAGTTAGGTATAGAAGCACAAGTAACGCCAACAATTAAATTAAAAGCAGCTGCTTCGGTTGGTCAATACACTTTTACAAACAATCCAGATTTATATTATACAGCGGCAGATTTTGTTGATGAAAATGGAGATAATACTATTTTAACCTATGGAGATGGCACCACTGCTTTAAAAGATCTTCATGTGTCTGGTGGACCTGAGCGTGCATATCAAATTGGATTTGAATATCGTGATCCAGAATTTTGGAACATAGGAGTTACTAGTAATTTCTTCTCTAACGCTTATGTGGATGCTAGTGCTTTAAAAAGATCAGCGTCATTTGCACAAGATGTAGACCTATTACCAATTGATCCTGTAACTCAAAATTTAATTATTCCTGCAGGTGGTAATATAAGCGGTTACGCAATTAACGACTATGATGAAGATGTTGCTAAAAGCCTTTTAAAACAAGAGCAGTTTGACGATTATATGTTAGTTAACATTGTAGGTGGAAAATCTTGGCGTATTGATGATTACTTTGTTGGGTTCTTCGCGACTATCAATAATGTATTCAACAAACAATTTAGAACAGGTGGTTTTGAGCAATCTCGACGAGTAGATTATAGAAGTCAACTCGCAGAACAAACTAATTCTGCTGGCCCAGTATTTGGTAATCGTTATTTCTATGGTAACGGCACTACATACTACCTTAACGTATATGTAAGATTTTAAAAAAAGCTATGTTAGATCAAAATAAATTTAAAAAAATGAAAGCATTAAAAATTAACAAAATTATACTATTACTAATTGGATTTGTAGTATATAACAGTTGTGTACAAGACGATGATTTTGGCACGCCGAATATTTCAATAGAAGAACCAAATATACCTGCATCTCAAATAAGAACTTTAGGTTCTTTAGGTGGTGATTTAGCGCAAGAACAAAGTGCTAATGACGGAATCTTTGCACCGCAACCTTTAGATTATTCTAATGAATCAGATACCGTTTCATATGTATTTAGTGATACCGATGAATATATCACAGGATATGTAGTATCATCTGATGAAGCAGGAAATTATTTTGAAGAAATAATCATTCAGGATAAAGCTGAGAATCCGACTATTGGAATTAAACTTTTAATCGATGTAAATCCATTATTTACTAAATATGAAGTTGGTAGAAAAGTATTTGTGAAAATTAGCGGACTATCTGTTGGTATTGGTAATGGTGTTTTAACCTTGGGCGTTTTAAATGGAAATGAAGTAGATAAAATACCTTCTTCATTTGAGACTCAATTTATTCAAAGATCCTCAGAAGTTGCTACTATTGTGCCACTTCCGATGAGCATCTCTGATTTAAATGAAGGAGCTCTCAATAAAACCAATATGATGATTGCATTATCTGATGTTCAATTTAACAGAAACGAAGTTTTTGATACAGTAAATAACCTAAATACCTATGCGTCGTCTGCACAAGATCAATTTGATGGAGAGCGCACACTAGAGAGCTGTGCCTCTGGTGATGCTGTTATCTTTAGCACAAGTACTTTTGCTGATTTCAAAGGTTTAGCTTTACCTTCTGGGCGCGGTAATGTTAATGCTGTTTTATCTAGAACTTTTGAAGCTGACGATTTTATAGTAGCTATAAATACACCTGAGGATATTACTTTTGGTGGTATTGAGAACCGTTGTGACCCGGACTTCTTTGAATGTACTGGTGCTTCTGGTGGAGGAAGTGCAATTTACTCTGAAAATTTTGAAGGTTTTGCTGGTTATGCCGCTGAAGGTTGGACTAATGTTAATATAAGTGGCGGAAGTACCGAATGGGTTATTGGTAGTTTTAGCGGATCGAGTTATGCTCAGATTTCTGGATTTAATAGTGGAGATGATGAGATTAATGTATGGTTAGTAACTCCACCTGTAAATATGGATGCTACAGTTGGTGAAGAGCTGTCTTTTGATGTACAATCAAACTTTGACAATGGAACTATACTAACTGTTTTCGTTTCTAGCGATTTTACTGGAGACCCAACAACGGCCACTTGGTCTTTATTAGATGCTTCTATTCCTTCAGGTCCTGGCGGAGGCTTTGGTAGCTTCGAAAGTGTTGGTCCAATAAACGTTTCTTGTGTAGACGGTACAGTGCACTATGCTTTCTTTTATGAAGGCTCTGATCCAAGCGCAACTACGAGATACCATATTGATAATATTGAAGTTACTGGCAATTAATATTTAAAATAAATTAAAAAAAGCCACAACTTTGTTTTTAAGCTGTGGCTTTTTTAATTAAAATAATTATGCTGGATAACTATTACATCTCCGTTTTTAAGTACTATAAGAAATCAATAGGTAAGCGAAGTATCGCATTAGCACTAGTTTATATTAATTTACTAGAGCTTTCATTGATACTAGTAATTTGTACTTTTTTTATGGCTTTTGCTAAACAGATGAAAATAATAACCATGACATCTCAAAAATTTTGGATTCTATTTAGTATGGTCTCTTTATTTATTGTTTTTAAAAATTGGATGCGTTATAACGGTAAAAAGAGAAATGTCCTCAATGCTAAAACCAAAGCTAAAAGAACTTCAATTTATCTTTTATGGCTATTACCTCTTGGTTATCTAATAATCTCATTCGTTCTTTTTCAAGTAGTTTAATCCAAAAAAACGCCATCCCAAAGGATAGCGTTTTATTGTATTTTAAAATTTTAATCTAGTTTTACTCAGCTTTCTTTGCCTCAGTGCAACACATTTTTTTACAATCTTCAGCACATTCCTTTTTTTCCATTTCAGTCTTGTTCTTACAACACTCTTTATCGCAATCATCAGCACATACTTTAGATTTTGCACCAAAATCATCTACAACCTTCATATCCTTCACCTTATAAATATCAGCAACTTTAGTAACAGTTTCCTCTAAGGTTTTTGGAGATACTTTAGCTTCATCATATTCTACCATAGCCAAACGATTATCAAAATCTACTTTTGCAGATTTAACGCCCTCCATTTTTGCCATTTTCTTTTCAATAGTCTTAGCACAGCCCATTGCACATGTCATTCCTTCAATACCAAACTCAACCTTTGCATAAGTTGCGTTTGGATCTAAAGTTACAGCAACATCTTTTTTAGCAACTTTCACTTCTACAGTCTTTACTTCTGGTTGTGATTGATTATTGCAAGATGCAAAAACCAAAGCCATAACGCCAATAATGCATATATTCTTAATTGTATTCATAATCATAAACTCTTAATTTGGCATAAATCTAATACATATTCCCGTTTTTTGCGAAATAATTAACGACTTTTGTGATTCTTTTACATAGCCTTTGTATGAAAAATCCTAATATAAAATGGATATACCTATTAATACTTTCTATAATATGGGGCAGTTCATTCATTTTAATTAAGAAATCTCTATTAGGTCTAACAGCCTATCAGCTTGGTGCGATTAGAACAATTATTACAGGAATCATTCTTTTATTTTTTGGTTATAAAAAACTAAAAGTTATTTCCAAATCTAAATGGAAATGGTTAATAATATCTGGCTTATTAGGTTCGTTTATTCCCGCTTTTTTTTTCGCAATTGCAGAGACAGAAATAGATAGTGCAGTAACTTCAATTTTAAACTCATTAGTGCCACTAAACACAATCTTATTAGGTTTTGCTGTATTTAAAATTACTTCTACAAAAAGACAAGTTTTTGGTGTAATCATTGGATTTATTGGGACAGCGCTGTTAATATTAAAAGGTGCTGAATTAAATCCTAGTCAAAATTATTTATATGCTTGCTTTGTAATCGCTTCAACCTTAATGTATGCTACTAATGTAAATATTATAAAACGCTATTTGCAAGACGTAAAACCATTAGCAATTGCAGCAGGTAACTATGTATTTATTGTAATACCAGCTTTAATAATACTTTTATTCACAGATTTTTTTACTCAAGAAAGACTTAATCACCCAGATTTTATAAGTTCTATAATTTATATTATAATCTTATCTGTTTTTGGGACGGCAATAGCCAAGGTAATTTTCTTTAAGTTGGTACAAATATCAACTCCTGTATTCGCTTCTTCAGTGACTTACATTATGCCAATAGTCGCTTTAATTTGGGGAATTTTAGATGGTGAAACCTTCAGTTTTATTCAGGGTTTAGCTGCTATATTAATTTTGGTAGGTGTTTATCTCGCTAATAAAAGTAAAACATAAAAAAGACCGAAGCTCTCGCCACGGTCTTTATTTTATTTAATAAGTAACTTACTCTAGTTAAAATCGTCAGCCGTTACTCCCTCATTTATTTTCACTTCTTTTGTTTCAAAAGTAAATACTTGAGGACCTGCAGTTACCTTCATTGTATACGGCATCATTATACCACCAACCTCTTTGTAATCTCCATAATCTGTTATAGTAGTAACAGATTGTCCTTGTGCTTCTGCAGTTTCTTCTGTTCTTACTAAATATCCTGTTTCAGCATCATAGTATCTAAACGACGACTTATCATCTTTAGTTACAACAATCTTATAAACATCCGTACCATCAATTGTAGTTTTACTATCTAACTTAAGTGTCGATGGCTCCATAAATAATTCTTCAAACAAACCTTTAGACGATTTTCTGTCTGATAATGTTGCGTCATCCATAGGTACTTTTCTACCTTGTTGCTCCATGTAACCGTTTTCACCATCAAAATTTTGCTTCATTAAAGTACCCATACCTTCAGCTACCACTTCCATAGAGAACTTATTAGGTGTCATTTGCTTAATGACAGCATTAGGCTTAAATGGAGCACCTGGAATTGTCATTTCAGCGCTTGTCATTGTAGAATTTACTTTTCTAAGATTTTCTTCTCCACCTATTGCTTTTACATAATTTTTAATTACTGTAGCAGCTGTTAAACCTTCTGGTAATGGTTTTGAAAAGATTGGCTTTTCTGTCTTATTTGCATAAGTATCGTAGTACATAATCGGGATTCCTGTTTTTTCAAGATTCTCTAATACTTCACTTCCTTTACCTACAACAACAATACGAGCATTTTCCGTCTTAAAGTATTTATTTGCTACACGAGTAACATCTTCTTTAGATACTGCATTAATTTTCTCTAAATAAGTTGTGTAAAAGTCTTTTGGTAAATCATTCAGCTTAATATTTAAAGCATAACGCGCAATAGTTTGTGGGCTCTCTAAAGCTAAAACAAAATCACCAACGTACTTAGCCTTAGCATTTGCTAATTTATCTGCTTCTACTGGTTCTGTTTTAATACGGTTTATTTCTTTCAAAGTCTCAACTACAGCACTATCAGTAACCATATTTCTTACCGCTGCACCAGCCGTAAAACGAGATGCATTCCATCGACTTGTACCAACGCTAGAGCGCGCTCCATAAGTATAACCATGCTCTTCACGTAAATTCATGTTAAGGTAACTACCAAAACCACCACCTAATATCTTATTAGCAATTAAAACTGAATGATAATCTGCATCCTTCATCTTTAAATCTACATTATTTGTTAATGAGATATTAGACTGTACAGCATTTGGCATATCTATAAAATTAACCTGAGTATATTGGGCATTTGCCTTTGGCTCTGGTAAAGCAATTTCTACACTAGCAGCTTTTTCCCATTTACTAAAATGTTTTTTAAGTTGCTTTTCAACATCTCTTATTTCTACATCACCAACAACAACGATATAAGCATTATTTGGGTTAAAGTACTTTTCATAAAATGCTAATACATCTGCAAATTCAATATTATTAACTGTAGCTTCTGTTGTAAATTCACCTCTTGGATGATTTGCACCATAGGATAACGCTCCACCTACTCGACCAGCAACGGCATCTACACTTTTTTCGCTAGACTTTAAATTCTCAATAAGTTTTTCTTTCTCCTTATCAAATTCTTCTTTAGTCAATAAAGGGTTAATTGCTGCATCAGCCATTAATTCTATAATTCTATCAGAATATTTAGATAACGAACTTGCAAAAGCTCCTTGAGCTCCAAAGCCTAAATTAGCTCCTAAAAAGTCAATTTCATCATTAAAATCATCCTTTGGAATATTAGTAGTTCCATTACCTAACATTGCTGCAAGAATACTAGAAACACCAGCCTTCTTTCCTTCAGTAATTGGTTTATTATCTATGCTAAGAGAATACGATACTCTTGGTAATTTATGATTCTCTACAACAAGTACCTTAATACCATTTTTTAATTCAAATTCACCAGGTACTTCTAAAGTAATTTTAGGAGCAGGACCTGGCTCTGGCATTTTAGATCGGTCTATTTGTGCATTTACTCCCATTGCCATTAAAAACAATACGACAAATGCAGATATTTTAGTTTTCATATTAAAATTTTTCATTTTATTGATCATCTTTTTTTGGTAAATACTCTAGTATTAAACGCTGATTAGAATTTAAATACTTCTTAGCAACATCTCTCATTTCTTCTCTTGTAATAGAACGGTAAATATCTATTTCATTATTGATTAAATTAATATCATCATATAACATGTAGTAACGTGCTAATGAATTTGCTATACCAGAAATACTAGAATTAGAATTTACAAACTGATTCTCAAATTGATTTTGAAGTTTTTGATAATCGCGCTCAGAAATTAAATCTGTTTGGATCTTTGCTATTTCTTCATCCATTTCGGTAATTAAAGTATCTAACGATACATCACCCAATGGCAAACCAAATAAAGCGTAAATACCGTAATCTTCTTGACTGATATTAACCGCCTGTACCTGTAAAGCTTGTTTTTGTTCGTCTACCATTTTCTTGTATAGTACCGAACTTTTTCCACCACTTAAATAACTAGAAATCATATCTAAAGCATAAGCATCTCTATCCTTAAAAGATGGCGTTCTATATGCTGCAATAACTGCAGGAATCTGAATGTTTGGATCGTAAGCTTTATCGCGCACAGACTCAGTCATAGGTTGCTCTCTTGGAAGGTCTCTTTTAACATCTGCACCTCTTGGTATTGGACCAAAATAATCCTTTACCATTTTCTTTACAGCAGCCTTGTCAATATCACCAGCTACAACTAAAACCGCATTATTTGGTACGTAGAATTTTTTATTAAATGCTTGAAACTCTTCTAAAGTTGCAGCATCTAAATGTTCCATCTCACCAATAGTTGTTCCTTTATAAGGATGCACCTTAAACATACGCTTTTTAATCTCAGCTAAGATATTTCCGTAAGGTTGGTTGTCTACTCGTAAACGTTTTTCTTCCTTTACTACTTCGTTTTGTGTATCTACACCTATTTGATTAATTACTGGGTGAAGCAAACGTTCTGATTCCATCCATAAACCTGTCTCTACAGCGTTAGAAGGAAAAACTTCGTAATAATAAGTTCTGTCGTCAGTGGTGTTAGCATTATTGCTACCGCCATTAGCAGTTACAATGTTAAACCATTCTCCTCTCGGAATATTTTCTGTTCCTTCAAATAATAAATGTTCGAAGAAATGTGCAAATCCTGTACGTTTTGGATCTTCATCTTTTGCTCCAACATGATACATTACAGATACGGTTACAACTGGAGCCGAATTATCTTGGTGCAATATTACATGCATACCATTGTCTAAATCGTACTCCTCAAATTCTACCTGCTGTGCATTGGAATGTATACCAACCAGCAGTAAAAGTGCTAGAGTAAATAAACTTTTTTTCATTATTAATTAGTGTTTAAAATTTAAATTGTTTTAGTGTTTGACTAAGTGTTATAGATTTTGTTACACAAAGCCTAGCAAAAATAAGGAATCATTGCTCTTTTTTAACATAATAATATGTGAAAACTCTATTAATTATTAACTCAAAAACAAACACATTATATAATGCGCTCAAAAACATGCTCGAAAACCGCTTGAAAACCCTTAAAACGTTTGCAGATTACGAATTTAGGAGTATATTTGCATCCGCTTTCTGAGAAAGAAAGTGAAATGATTTTAAACTAAATAATAAAAACGTTACGCTATGTACGCAATTGTAGAGATAGCAGGGCATCAATTTAAAGTTGAAAAAGACCAAAGAGTTTTTGTTAATCGTTTATCTACTGAAGAAGGTAAGAAAGTTTCTTTCGATAACGTTCTTTTAATAGGAGATGGTAGCAAAACTACACTAGGCGCCCCAGCTATAGACGGAGCACAAGTAAGTGCAAAAGTCTTGAAGCACCTTAAAGGTGATAAAGTAATAGTTTTCAAAAAGAAAAGACGTAAAGGTTACCGTGTTAAAAATGGACACAGACAATCTTTAACAGAAATCATAATTGAAAGTATTACTGCTTCTGGAGCTAAACCAGCAAAAAAGGCTGCTCCAAAAAAAGAAACTAAAAAAGCTGAACCAAAAGTAGCAGCGAAAGCTACTGCACCAAAAGCTGAAAAAGCTGCACCTAAAAAGGCTGCACCTAAAAAAGCAACTGGTAAAGCTGACGATTTAAAGAAAATTGAAGGTGTAGGACCAAAAATCGCCTCTACATTAGTAGAAGCAGGTATGGCTACATTTGCTGATGTTGCTAAGGCAACGCCAGAAGCAATTTCTGAAATCATCTCTGGTGTTCGTGGAAACCACGTTACAGATACTTGGCCAGCTCAAGCTAAATTAGCTGCTGACGGTAAGTGGGATGAGTTGAAAAAATGGCAAGACGAATTAGATGGTGGTAAAGCTTAATTGCAAAACTACTTAAGTATAACAATATAAAACCTTAAGATAATGGCTCATAAAAAAGGAGTTGGTAGTTCTAAAAATGGTAGAGAATCAGAATCTAAACGTTTAGGCGTTAAGATATTTGGTGGACAAGCTGCTATCGCTGGAAACATCATATTAAGACAAAGAGGTAATACGCATCACCCAGCTGAAAACGTTTACCAAGGAAAAGATCATACATTACACGCTAAAGTTGATGGTCTTGTAAAATTTACTAAGAAAAAAGATAACAGATCTTACGTTTCTATTGAGCCTTTTGAGGTTTAAAAAGTAGATTTCTAATAATCTATAAAAACCCTTTCTGTTTCAGAGAGGGTTTTTTGTTTATCTTTAGTTGACATAAATCACTGTAATTATGAAAAAATTATTCCTACTTGTAATTTTATTTATTTCATTTTCTATCAATGCACAGGAGAATCCAAATTGTATTCTTAAGCTTAACAAAGCATCTCTTATTTCCATGTCACTAGATTGCGATCAACTAAAAGAGAAAACAATAACATATTTTAAACTTAAAGTTCCTGGTAAAGCTACTGTGACCAATAAGGGTAGTAAACTCACAAATGAAGCTAAAAAATTAATACTACAAGCTAAAACTGGTGATACTATATTATTATTTGATATAAAGTTAATGGATTATAAAAAGGATGTTGCTCCAATATTAGTTACCTTGGTAGAATATCATTAGACAATTTGCATTTTCTTCAATAAAAAACTTGCATTCATATTTTGGCAAACCCCTTGTTTTAGTTTATAATCAAAGAAGAGTTCATCATTTATGATTTCTGCATCAAAATAATAGTTTTTTACTGCTTGTAATTCTTTTTCAATTTCTGTTAGGCTTAAATCGTGCGTAGCAATGATTCCTGTAGCATTTTGCTTTACTAATTTCTCAACGAATTTACGAGAACCAATAGCCTTGTCTGTGCTGTTAGTACCTTTTAGAATTTCATCTAGAATCACAAAGTAGTTTTTATCCTTTTCAATAGTATCTACTACAAATTTTAAACGTGTTAATTCACTAAAGAAATACGAACTGTCATCAGTCAGTGAGTCTGTTGTGCGCATACTTGTAATGAGCTTTATTGGCTTATACTTACTTTGTTTAGCACAGACAGGAAGACCTACATTTGCCATTACAATATGTAATGCTACTGTTCTTAAAAATGTACTTTTACCAGCCATATTAGCACCTGTAACAATAAAGAATTGCTCTTGTTCTAAATTTAAATCACTATCTATTCGTTTTTCAGCTTTTAATAAAGGATGACCCAATGCCTTTGCTGATATTGTGGTGTTTTGATCTGTAATTTCAGGATAGGTAAACTGTTGATGATTAAATCCGTAATTTCCTAAGCTATTAAAAGCATCAAAAAATGTTACAGCATCGAACCAATCTTCAACCTTATCTGAATAGTTGATTATCCACTGTTCTACATGATAGGCTTGTCTAATATCCCATAGTAAATAACCATTACCAAAAATGGCAGAAATAAAATTATTTCTATTATCTAATGCATCTAAAGCTTTTGAAAATTTTGAGAAAATTTGAGACGCTTTTAAAGAATCAGACTTAATTTTCTGTTGTTGCGCTTTTAGTAAATTGGACTTAAACTCTTTTTTTTCAATTTCTTGTAATAGCAATGCGTATTGTCTAAATGTATCTTTTGCTTTTTCTGTATGTTGAGCAAGAATATTGATGTTTTTGAGATATCTAGCAGTAATACCAAGTCCAATAAGTAACCAATAACCTATATATGCTATCGGAATAATTTTTGAAATACCTGAAATTATAATAATCAATGAAGCAATACTGAAAGCTATAGTTAACCAATAAATATTTGATGTTAAAAATGGTTTATAGTCTTTTAACCATTTAATAATAGACTTTGCTGAATGTTCAATTTCTACACCTTGCGCTACACCCGAATAATGTTGTCTCCACTCAGGTAATTCTGTAAGTTCCTTTATAGCCTCTTGCCTAGTTTCAATATTAGATATGTCATTAGAAAGTAAGTGTTCAACCAGTTTTTCAGTGCCTTCTTTTATTGTTGTACGATTTATAAATTGAAAGAAAGACCCTTTGCCAAAAAGGTCTATATCTAAGCTATAATAGTGGTTGGAGTTTTGGTAGTTAGAGCCATCTAGTCTCTCGTAAAAATCCCCAGAACTGATTTTTAGTTCATTTTCATTAATTATTGCAAGTCTTCTATGTAATCCTCTATTGGCTTTTAAATCTGTGTATTTAGACAATAAGAATAAAAAAACAGCTATTCCTACAATTCCAATTATTACAGCAATTTGCCATTTCTCAAAGCTTAAGTATATCCCAAAACCTGTAACTATAAAAACAACAAGTCTAAGCGTGCTCAACAAACTCATTTGTTTGAAAATACGCTTGGCTTCAGTTTTATGTAAGGTGAATTGAGATTTATAAAACGACTCTGGGTCTTGCATTATTTTAAGGTTATATACTTGAAGAATCAATAACCTCAAAAATAGATAAAATAATCCTTACTGAGTTCTTAAAAAACTCTGGTGTAATATCTTCGTAAACATCTGTTGCTTTATGATACGCAGCGTGGTCTTCGTTACCGAAATATAAAAATGGAATCTTTACCTTATGAAATGGCCCATGATCAGAGGACATTGTCCAATCTTCCTTTCCATCTGTACCGTCATGGCCTTCTAAAAGTTTTGATGACGTTGGGTTTTTAAAATCACTAATAACTTTTTGTAATGACTTGTTGTAGCGCGCACCAACAACAAATAACTCGTCTTTAGCACTACGACTAATCATATCCATATTAATATTGAGTAAAATTTTACTATTGTCAAAACTCTCAACAAAATGTTTTGCGCCTCTTAGCCCTAATTCTTCAGCATCAAAAGCTGCTAATATTACAGAGTGTTTTGGTGGATGTTTTGTAAGAAATTCAGCAAAGCTAAATAATGCTGAAACACCTGATGCATCATCATCAGCTCCATTATATATTTTATTACCTGAAATTCCCAAATGATCATGATGTGCGCTAATGACCACGTACTTTTCTGGGTATTCTGTTCCCTTAATTTCAACAAGTATATTATTCGCGTTAAATTTTCCGATTCGCGTATCAAAAGAAAAAGGGTGTTCAAAATTGCCATTTAAACCCTTTACATTTAAACTTTTAAATTGTTGTATTATATAAGATCGAGCCGAATCACTTCCTTTTTCACCAGTTCTGCGGCCTTCAAATTTATCCGAGCTTAAAATTTCTAAACGCTCTAGAAGTTTGTCTTCATCAAACTTGTTTTCTTTATTTTGTGAATAGCTTACAGTCGTAAAAAGTAAAAGGCAAGATAGGGTTGCTATTATTGTTTTCATTATTGGGATTTAAAATCAAATTAAAGAAAAATCCTAAGATATATAATATCTTAGGATAATATTTAAATTTCTATTTACAGTATAATATTAACCTTTTAAACTAGCCGATAGATATTCTCTATTCATACGTGCAATATTTTCTAAAGAGATGCCTTTAGGACACTCTACTTCACATGCTCCTGTATTTGTACAGTTACCAAAACCTTCTTCATCCATTTGCTTTACCATATTTAAAACACGATCTGAAGCTTCTACTTGCCCTTGTGGTAATAATGCAAACTGAGATACTTTTGCCGAAACAAATAGCATTGCCGAAGAATTTTTACAACTGGCAACACAGGCACCGCAACCAATACATGTAGCTGCATCAAAAGCCATATCTGCATTGTGCTTTTCAATAGGAATAGCATTAGCATCTTGTGTGTTTCCAGACGTATTCACAGAAATAAAACCACCTGCATGTTGTATACGATCAAATGCAGATCTGTCTACTATTAAATCCTTTATTACAGGAAATGCAGTTGCTCTCCATGGTTCAATGAAAATAGTATCACCATCATTAAAGCTTCGCATGTGCAATTGGCAAACTGTAATCATAGAATCTGGTCCGTGCGCCTGTCCGTTAACAAACATAGAACAAGAACCACAAATACCTTCGCGACAGTCATGATCGAAAGCCACAGGCTCTTCACCTTTATCAATAAGATCTTGATTTAATACATCGAGCATTTCTAAGAATGACATATCTGGCGACACATCCGATATAGGGTAATCAACTATCTTTCCTTTATCATTAGCGCCTTTTTGACGCCATATTTTTAACGTTAAATTCATAGCTCTTCTTTATTTGTAACTTCTCTCTTTTACTTCAATATTTTCGTAAACTAAATCCTCTTTGTGTAGCACTGCATCTTTTGGTTCTCCTTTATATTCCCATGCAGACACAAATTGAAATTCTTTGCGACGCATCGCCTCACCTTCCTTTGTTTGGTACTCTTCTCTAAAATGACCACCTGCAGACTCTTCTCTCACTAGTGCATCTTTAGCAAATAACTCTCCTAGCTCTAAAAAATCTGCAACACGACCTGCTTTTGCAAGTTCTTCATTATATTCATTTGCTTCACCAGGCACATTAACATCCTTCCAAAACTCAGCTCTTAATTCTGCAATTTCTGAAATCGCTTCTTTAAGATCTTTCTCGTTTCTTGCCATTCCACATTTGTTCCACATAATCTTACCTAAACGTTTATGAAAATGATCTACAGATTTTGTTCCATTATTATTAGCAAGCTTATTAATAATTTCAGTAGCACTTTTTTCAGCTTCTTCAAATTCTTTTGTGTCGGTAGATATTGGCCCAGTTCTAATGTCGTGAGCTAAATAATCACCTATTGTATATGGCAAAACAAAATATCCGTCTGCCAAACCTTGCATTAGTGCAGAGGCACCGAGTCTGTTTGCTCCATGATCTGAGAAATTAGCTTCACCTACAGCATACATTCCTGGAACCGTAGTCATTAAATTATAATCTACCCAAATTCCACCCATGGTATAATGCACCGCAGGATAAATCATCATTGGCGTTTCATACGGATTTTGATCTACAATTTTTTCGTACATCTGAAATAAGTTCCCATACTTATTCTTTACAATCTTTTGACCAAGTTTTCTTACTAAAGCATCATCATTTTCATCTAATCCTTTTACATGTGCTTGCTCCTTACCATAACGCATAAAAGCTGATGCGAAATCTAAATACACAGCTTCCCCTGTTTTATTAACTCCATAACCTGCATCACAACGTTCTTTGGCAGCTCTCGATGCGACGTCTCGTGGCACAAGGTTACCAAATGCAGGATAACGACGTTCTAAGTAATAATCTCTATCTTCCTCAGCTAATTGTGTTGGTTTTAAACTACCGTTACGAATAGCTTCTACATCCTTCAAATGTTTTGGTACCCAAATACGACCATCATTTCTTAAAGACTCAGACATCAATGTTAATTTCGATTGATGATCTCCTGAAACAGGTATACATGTTGGGTGAATCTGCGTGTAACATGGATTTGCAAAATACGCTCCACGTTTATGAGCTTTCCATGCAGCCGTGACATTAGATCCCATAGCGTAAGTAGAAAGGTAGAACGCATTTCCGTAACCACCTGTTCCTAAAACTACTGCATGAGCCGAATGTCTCTCTATTTCACCAGTAACTAAGTTACGTGCAATAATTCCTCTTGCCTTTCCGTCAACAATCACAACGTCTAACATTTCGTGACGTGTATGCATTTTAATTTTTCCACGACCTATTTGACGATTCATTGCTGAATAAGCTCCTAATAAGAGTTGCTGCCCTGTTTGACCTTTAGCATAAAATGTACGTGATACTAAGACCCCTCCAAACGAACGGTTATCTAATAAACCACCATAATCTCTAGCAAAAGGAACACCTTGGGCCACACACTGGTCAATAATATTGGTTGAAACCTCAGCTAAGCGATGTACATTTGATTCGCGAGAGCGATAATCACCACCTTTTACCGTATCGTAAAAAAGTCGGTACGTTGAGTCACCATCTCCTTGATAATTTTTTGCAGCATTAATACCACCTTGAGCGGCAATTGAATGCGCTCTTCTTGGCGAATCTTGAAAACAAAAAGCCTTTACATTATAACCTAATTCAGCTAGCGTTGCTGCTGCTGAACCACCAGCTAAACCTGTACCAACAACTATAACATCAATAAGACGTTTATTAGCCGGATTAACAAGGTTAATTTTATTTTTATGATTAGTCCACTTATCTGCAAGTGGTCCTTTTGGTATTTTAGAATCTAAAGCCATATTAGATATTTTTATTATTAGTTAAAGTGATGGTATAATGCAATAAAGATGAATCCTAAAGGAACACCAATAGCATAAACTTTACTAAACCCTTTTAACCCTTTTGTATATTTATTATTTGCACCTACCGATTGAAAAGCAGAACTAAAGCCATGTAACAAGTGTAGTGCTAAAAAGATAAATCCAACACAGTAAAGAACCACTCTCCAAATTGGTTGAAACTTCACCACCAATTCTTCGTAATATCTATACCCACTTGTTGGATCTTCTGGATTTATTAAACCTGTCATATCACCAGCTATATATTTTACATTCATTTCATGGACCCAAAAGTCAATCATATGAATGATCATGAAAATAAGAATAAATCCTCCACTCCATATCATATTGCGACTCATCCATGTTGAATTGGCTGAACCGTTACTTTTAGCATAGCCAACAGCTCTAGCGCGATTGTTTTTAATTTCTAATACAAAACCCATCACAAAGTGAAAAATGACACCAAAAATTAGTACAGGTTGCAATAGATACTGTACTGCCCAAAACGTTCCCATAAATTGAGACGCTTCATTAAATGTATCCGGACTAAAGACCGAGAGTATATTAATTGTAAAATGTTGTAATAAAAAAACCATTAGGAAGAGTGCCGAAAGTGCCATAGCAAACTTTCTTCCAATCGACGAATTAAGAATTCCGCTCATTGTATTGTCGTTAATTATTTGTACAACAAAGATACAGCGCAAACGTTGTAATGACAACTACACTTAATTATAATTAACTATTTAGAATGATTTTAATCTAAAAATTGAATCTTGGGTTTACGATAGAATTATAGATAGAACCAAATTGATAACTAAACCCAACGCTTACAAAGTAATTATAACCCGATTGTAACTGTTGTTGCTGCAATAACAACTCTTCTAAAGAGATGTCTCCTGCTGGCAGGTTAATTTGATCTCTAGTAATCCTATAATTGCCACTTATATTAAAGTTAAACCCTTTGAAGACACGTATACTAGCTCCTAAGAAAAACCCAAAAGATTTTAAAGCTGTATCGTGTAGAAATTGATTAAAAGACGCTTCTCCATTTATATTTCCCCATTCTTGCCTAAAACTTCCACCTAATAAAAACGAATGTTGAAATAACAATTCGTCATCTTCTCCAAAAACAGAACGTTCTATGTAATCATTAAAAACTAGACCATTTCTATAAGATAGGATCAGTTGTTTCTTTGCCGATTCTGTATATTTAAAAAAATTGTATTCGATAGCTGGTCTAAATCTCCAGAACAAATCAAAATTACTAAATGTAGAAGTGCCAATATTTCCGAAAGCACCAAAAGACCAGTGATCATTAATACTTATAACATCACTAATATTAAGTGACTTCCCATTATTAATTGCGACAATATCATCACCATCAAAAGTGAAAGTAGATTTATTTTCATTAAAGTTAACCCTAAAGGAAAATTTATTTTTATCCGTAACACGTCTTGCCGAAAAATTAACATTAAGATTACTGGAATTATTTGTCTCCTGTCCATTAAAAAACCCATTTGCACCTATTCTAAATACCCAATAATTCCAAGGGTCCTTTTCTTCAACTTTCTCTTCTTCATTTTCTGGTGTAGGGACATTTACAGACACTTCCGTTACTGTTCCTTTTGCTATCCAAAAACGTACTAAACCTAGTTTTAAATTCTCTAATATTCGTCGTCTTGTGTCATCTCTCGTCATATTAGAATCTGTAGAAAAACTAAGCTTGTAGTTTATCATCTCAAAATCCCTTTTACCAATAAAATCTACGTCATAACTTCGTCCACCACTGCCATTTCTTTGTGTAACGAAAAATAAATGGACATCGCTAAGATCTTGATCTCTTACAAATTGAACATTCCCTAAATTCTGTCTTAAATACGTGTTATCACAGACATTACAGTCTAGGAATATTTTTAGTTGCTCAGAGGTATCTTCTTGAGACGATACATTAACGAAAAATAAAAAAGTAAATACAAAAGCTATATACTTTAGCATGATTGATTGATGATTTAGTTATAAAGGTCTACCTAGTACTAAACGTAAAAAACGTATTGTAGTATAATAAAAACAATAATTACAGCCGTAAACCTAAACTAAGCCGCTAATCTATCTGTAAAAAAAATGTAAAATAAGTGTCAATTATTTTACCTCTAATTGTGTTTTTGTGCTATCAACCATAATTGTGTAAGTGCCCTTTGGTAAATAATTCTTTTTATTACCTGTCTCTCTAAAATCTAACTTACTGTCTTCTTTTAGTAATGCTTTCTTGCCCTTTTCAGTTAGTTCTAAATTGTAGTCTAAATAATTAAAGCCTTTGTCTACATTTATAGTCATTCTATTAACTTCTGATCCTTTTTCAGATAGAATTTTAAGTGTCTTTTGCCCAGAGGAATTACTGTAAAATTGAATTTTAACTTCTGGCTCAAAAGCATTAGACCATTGGCTTCTTGCACTTCCCCAACGGCTCGAATGTCTAACAGGATTTATGTCAAAAAACGTAATTGGTTTAGAACTCATATTTGCGTTCATTTCTTGTAAAGATGCGATTTCTGCTTTATAAATACTTCGACCATGTGTTCCTAATAACAAATGTTTAGCTTCTGGTTGAATTACAATATCATGTACCGCAACATTTGGTACTCCGTTAGAAAATATGTTCCAAGAACTACCCATATCGAATGATACATAAGCTCCATTATCTGTACCTAAATACAATATGTTTTCATTTTCAGAGTCTTCTCTAATCACATTTACTGGTGAAGCAGGTATAGATTCTCCAATATTTTTCCAAGTCTGCCCATAATTATCACTCATATAGATATAGACTTCAAAATCGTCCCAACGGTAACCATTTAAAGTTACATAAACACGTTCTTTTTTATGTTGAGAAGCAATGACTCTGCTTACCCATAAATCTTTAGGTAGATTCCCAGTAATATTTGCCCAACTTCCACCAGCATTTTTAGTAACACTTACAACACCATCATCGCTTCCTGTATAAATTAATCCAAATTGAAATGGGCTCTCACTTATCGATGCTATTGTTCCGTAAGCCACATTTCCTGGTTTTCCACCATTGGTTAAATCATTACTTATCGCTTCAAAATCATTACCCTGATTCATCGAGCGCATTAACTTATTACCACCTAAATACAATATATCTTGATTGTGAGAAGATAATAAAATTGGAGTTTGCCAATTAAAACGGTACGGGTTTTCACCTAATGTATGTTTAGGTTGAATATATTTTTGTTCTCCTGTTTCTAAATTCAATCTAAAATAGTTTCCAAATTGAAACCCAGTATAAACGACGTTGGAATTCCTACTATCTATCTGAATTTGCATACCATCCCCACCCATAATTGATTCCCATGGGTATTGACCTCTCTGTTCCCAGCTTTTATTTTCTCTAGCGTTGTTTGCTCCTTTCCACACACCATTATCTTGCAAACCACCATACACATTATAGGGTTTTTCATTATCCACATTAATAGCGTAAAACTGACCTACTGAAGGCGAATTGTTTTTAATCCAATTTTCGCCATCATCATAAGTAATATTAACTCCACCATCATTTCCGTTAACTAAATGGTTTGGATTCTTAGGGTTTATCCAAAGTGAATGATGATCTGCATGTACGTTTTCGGCTCCAATGGAAGACCAAGATTTTCCACTATCCTTAGATTTTAAAATTGGGACTCCATAAATATATATATCATTTTCATTTGCAGGAGATACGTGGATATGACCAAAATAATACCCATAACTATAATAGATACCATCTAAATAATCTTCATGAGTTTTCTTCCATGTTTTTCCGCCATCAATACTTTTA
Organism: Winogradskyella sp. PE311; assembly: GCF_046545555.1. Taxonomy (NCBI): domain Bacteria; kingdom Pseudomonadati; phylum Bacteroidota; class Flavobacteriia; order Flavobacteriales; family Flavobacteriaceae; genus Winogradskyella; species Winogradskyella sp. PE311. Next base: position 327,881 of record NZ_JBHZTH010000001.1, read on the forward strand.
TAGACTTCGGCCCCAACAACAGGAGTATCAAATAACATAGAATTAGCATCCTCTAAATATTTAGCTAAATCAATCGGTTTTACATTACCAGAACGTACCATTTGCTTTACATTCTCAGCTCTATATTTTTCCTGAAATCCATTAGTCTTTAAAAATTCATTTAACTTCTTATCATCTAAAGCTAAAAAATCTGAATTTGACATTGCCTTAAAATCATTCTTAGTTAAAGCATTATTATTACTACGCTTGCTCTTATCTGGTCGTCTAAATTGACTATCGTGAATAGCATAAACCACATCGTCATTAAATACAGCGACACCTAGTCTACCAACACCTTCTCCTATTGGAAACCCACTTGCCTTGGTAGACACTTTTGTCCAAGTTTCACCAGCATCCATACTTTTATAAATAGCAGAATTAGTTCCATTACCTTTAAAATTCCATGCTTTACGATCTTTTGTCCAAGATGTGGCGAACATAACATTATAATTACTTGGGCTATTTTGTAAATCTATAATGCCACTCATATCATCTATAAACAAGGTCTGTTTCCAATTTTTGCCTCCATCTGTCGTTTTATAAACTCCACGTTCGTCATTTGGAGAATATAAATGACCTGTTGCTCCAACAACAACAACATCTGGATTATCGGGATGAATTAAAATAGGTGCAAAATGATGTGCATCCATTAGTCCAAGATTTGTCCAAGACTTACCATTGTCTGTCGATTTTAAAATTCCGATACCAGCGTAAGATGAACGCGATGCATTGTTCTCTCCAGTGCCGACATAAATTGTTCGTGTTGGCCAATGCACTGCAATATCACCAACATTCTGAGTATCTGAGCTATCTAAAATTGGCGTAAATGTTGTACCATTATTGGTCGTATGCCAAACACCACCAGATGCATAACCGACATAAAATTCTGAAGGCATTTCGGGATTCACATCCACATCTACCACACGACCACTCATTATAGATGGGCCTATATTTTTAAATGGTACATTTTTCACTAAAGACGACTCCATCATCATCTTCTTTTTTAGCAGTGCTTTATTTACAGTTTCAGCAGATGTTGCTGGCTGTTGGGAAAATGCGAAACTTGCACTTATAAATATTATAAAGGCGACTAATTTTTTAATTGACATGTTGGTTGGTTTTTGTGGTATGAAATTAGTAAATAAAGATATAAGCATCAAGGACGTCAACGAAAGTTTAACAAACCTAATAATTGATAATAATGTATTTATTGAACTAATAAAATACGTATATTGTAATTTTTTAACATTTTATTAATAATATTTATTATTTTTAACATAATTAACTAATAAAATCATATTAAAATGGAAGAGTATTTACCCTTAATTATTCAATTAGTCAGTGGAGCTGTCGGTGGAAATATTGCTGGCAAACTTATGAAAGGATCATCTTTAGGCACCTTATGGAATTCTATAGTCGGTATTCTCGGTGGCGGACTCGGAGGAACCGTTTTAGGTATGTTGGGTCTCGGTGGTGCTGAAGTTGCAGAGGCATCTACCAGTATGGACCTTACAAGTATCTTAGGTAGCTTAGCTGGAGGTGGCGTTGGTGGAGGTATACTTATGGCCATTATCGGAATGGTTAAAAAAGCTATGGCTAAATAACTTAATTATCAATATTAAGAAGGCAATCTTTAGCAAGATTGCCTTTTTTTATGCCTTTCAAATTGGTATTTTTGGATTGTAGACATCTTCTGTCTGTTCGAGCGCAGTAGAGAACTATTTAAAGTTTTCACTCAAAGACATCTCGACTGCACTCAAGGTGACAGAAAAACTGATATTAATGATATTCTCACTTTTGTGGGAAAGAAAAACATTTTCTATGAAATACGATCATATCGACAATAAGCTCTTTATAAAAAACCGCAAAAACTTTATGGCTCAAATGAAGCCAACCAGTTTAGCAGTGTTTAACTCTAATGATATTTATCCAATAAGTGCAGATAGTACGATGCCATTTCAACAGCATCGCGATATCTTTTATTTAAGTGGTGTGGATCAAGAAGAAAGTATTTTAGTACTGTTTCCAGATTGCCCGAAGGAAAAGCATCGCGAGATTTTATTCTTAAAAGAAACAAACGAGCATATTGCGATTTGGGAAGGCGAAAAGTTAACCAAAGAAGCGGCTTTAAAAACGAGTGGCATTAAAACAGTGTATTGGTTACAAGACCTAGAAAAGGTGATGTTCGAACTCATGACCCAATGCGACACTGTCTATATAAATACTAACGAACATTACAGAGCCAATGTAGAAACTGAAACTAGAGAGGATCGTTTTACAAAATGGTTAACTAATAAATATCCTGCACATAGTGTTACTAAGTCTAATCCTATTTTACAGCGCTTACGTTCTGTAAAAGATCAGATTGAATTAGACTTGATTCAAAAAGCCTGTGATATCACCGAAAAAGGCTTTAGACGTGTGCTTAATTTTGTGAAACCAGACGTTTGGGAATATAATATCGAAGCTGAATTTATGCACGAGTTTCTCAATAACCGTTCTAAAGGTTTTGCATATACTCCGATTATCGGCTCAGGTAATAATGCCAATATCTTACATTATATAGAGAACAACCAACAATGTAAAACTGGTGATTTAATTTTAATAGATGCTGGTGCAGAATATGCGAATTATGCTAGTGATATGACACGCACAATTCCTGTGTCTGGCAAGTTTAACGACCGACAAAAAGCGGTGTATAATGCTGTAAACAGAGTAAAGAAGGAAGCGACTAAAATGCTAGTTCCGGGAACACTTTGGGAACAATACCACATTGAAGTAGGTAAACTGATGACCTCCGAATTATTAGGTCTTGGTCTTATTGATAAAGCCGATGTGCAAAACGAAAACCCAGATTGGCCAGCCTATAAAAAATACTTTATGCATGGCACGTCGCATCACATGGGATTAGACACTCACGATTATGGTTTACTGCACGAACCAATGCAAGCCAATATGGTCTTTACCGTAGAACCTGGTATTTATATCCCAGACGAAGGTTTTGGGATTCGTTTGGAGGATGATGTAGTAATACAGGAGAGTGGAGAGCCTTTTAATTTGATGCGTAATATTCCTATTGAGGTTGAGGAGATTGAGGATATTATGAATTCTTAGAATCCAAATCTATAAAGATTTAATTTTTTGATTTTCAAAAACATAACGCTGCAATTTCTGCAAACTTTCTAACTTATCGCTCGTATTAACCAACAGCGAAATATTATTATTACTACCACCATAGGCAATCATACGTACATTAACATCTTGTAGCACTTGAAACAATTGTGGAGTATCAGGATGGTAAATAATTTGGTTACCTACCAAACAAATAATACTCATAAAATCATCGACCTCAACGGTTGCAAACTGCTCTAAATCTACAACTATGGCCTGTAAATTGATTGTACTATCTATAGTAAGCGATACGGCGATTTCTGATGTTGTAACCATATCTATTGCTGTTTCGTAGCGTTCAAAAACCTCAAATACTTTCTTTAAAAAACCATGTGCTAACAACATTCTAACCGACTTTATTTTTATGGCTGTAATGCCATCTTTTGCTGCAATCGCCTTTATGCCTTCTCCATGGGTTTTATTAGTAATTAATGTACCATGCGCTTTGGGCTGCATGGTGTTTTTTAAACGCAACGGAATATCTAATTCGCGCACTGGCATTACCGTTTGCGGATGCAAAATTTTAGCACCAAAATAAGCTAATTCTGCTGCCTCATTATACGATAAATGCGATAACGCATTTGTATCATTTACAAAACGTGGATCATTATTATGAAATCCATCGATATCTGTCCAAATTTGTACTTCTTCAGCTTTAATGGCAGCTCCGATAATTGTAGCGGTATAGTCTGATCCTCCGCGTTGTAAATTAGTCACTTTTCCTGCAGCATCTAAACAAATAAAACCTTGTGTAATATAAATATCTGCTTCTGGCATTGAAGCCATAAGTCGGTTTAAATTCTGTTGAATATAAAAGTTATCTGGTTCATTGGTAACGTCTATTCTCATAAAGTCTAATGCTGGTAAAAGAACAGCATTGACACCTTCTTGTTGTAAAAAACGACTAAACATAAAAGTTGATAGCAGCTCCCCTTTAGCTACAATCTTATTGTGTAGCATAACGGAAAAGGTTTCATTTACAGACTTAAGAAGTTCCTTAAATTGTTGACTTACATAAGCACTAACCTCAGCACGTAAATCGGTGTGTTTTATTAAATCGTCAACTCTACTATTATAAATTTCGTTTAATGTATTTACCTTAATTATTGCCTTTTCTAAATCACCTAGGCGTGTTAACTCAGAAATTTCAACCAATGCGTTTGTTGTGCCAGACATTGCCGATAAAACCACAACTTTTTTTGTAGCATCTGATATTATCTCCTTCACATGATTCATATTTATCACAGAACCTACAGATGTACCACCAAACTTATAAACTTTCATAAACCGTTATTTTAAAATACAAATCTATTCAGCTGGTGTCAAAGATTATAATAAATTAAAGAAATGGTTTATTTTTACACAAATTGTTAATTATATAACAAATGAAAACTATTGCTGCTTGCGTTGAAGAAATATTAATCACACAACCTTTTTTAGAAGAGGCCTTATTTAGAGAGATCATTAATTTTTCTGCATTATCAGAAGAACTTCAAAAACCCATCAGTGCCATGTTGCGCAAACCTGTAAAAACAGGAGCTATTATGATGGCATTAAGACGCTATAATCCACCAAGTCATTTGCGTCAATCACATCAACTCAAATCAGTGTTGAAAGCCTTGGGTGATATTACACTGCGTTCGAATCTTGTGGACTACACATTTCAAAATTCTGACACACTTATCGAAAGTCATTCTAAGCTCTTAGACAATTTTGATTCTAAAGCATTCTACGGATTTTCTCGCGGTATTTATGAAAGCAACATTGTGGTTTCCACCTCCGAGAAACAAAAGGTCTTAAACAGTTTTAAAGATGAAACTATGATCGGATCTCAAGATAATTTATCCGCAATTAGTATTAGGTTACCAGAAAATAATTCAAAAATTTCAGGTTTATATTATCAGATATTTAAGCGTTTTGCTTGGGAAGGGATTTCACTTTACGAAGTGATTTCTACAACTAATGAATTTACCGTTTTAGTAGAAAACCAATACGTCGATCAGGCGTTTTCAGCAATTAAAAATTTGAATGCTGGTTAATGCTTGTAGATAAACAAACGCTCAACACTTTCTTTAGTTGATAGGTTTTTTGCATGCCAAGAAAATGTAGTTTTAGATCCTTTTTCCCAAATACACTCAAAATCTTCTGGAGCATTATACTCACTAACAAAAACCTGATGGCCTTCTTTACTTTGTTGTCTGCACCATTCCCAAAACACCTCATGATTAAATCCATCACGGTATTTGGTAGTAGCAGCATAAGGTGGATCGCAATATATAATACTGTTTTTTGGGATATCTAAATCTGTATAGGATTTACAAGATAATATTAGACCTTCTAATTTCGGGACCTGCTTTGTGATATTGCGGTAATGCTCTCCCCAATAATCACGTTTACCCTCTTTATCGCGTCGGTATCCTGCAAACCACTTACCACCAAAAGAATTGAAACCTACGTAGCCTACTAAATGTTTTGGATAGTCTTTTTGATTGTATTTAATATGCTTATATTTTTCTTCACTGACACTTTGTGGAGGATCCCAATTATCGATAATTAGAGCTTCCCACATCGCCATAAGTTCTTGATGTTGATCATTCGCTATACGAATCCCTTGAACCTTATCAATCATATTCATGCCACCTGCAAAAGGTTCTAAGTATGCTTGTTTTGGTCTTCTATCCTTTAAGATTATAGGTAATAAATCCTTTGCAAAACGTGCTTTGCTGCCCATATACTTCATAATCAATCTATAGGTTTAGATTGTACAAAAGATGTAATTACTAAAGTCAATAATGCTGGTAAAACCCAACCTAAGCTATGTTTTGCTAAAGGCATATAATTCATTATATCTGTTAATTTATTTGAAGGGCTAATAAAACCAATGACATCTGGAAGACTAAAAATAAATGTCACCAAAACCACAACTCTAAAAACGAAAGGTGTTGCTATATGTTCTGGCAATACATTTAAAATAATTAATACAATGGTTATGGGATAAATAAATAAAAGTACAGGATAAGCAATTACGATTATAGAATGAAAATCTAATTGTCCTACTCCAACTCCTGCAATACAAGCTATAATAGCTGTTGCAAAATACACTGTCTGTGATTTGTTGAATAATCCTCTAAAATAATCTGCCGCTCCTGCAACTATACCAATCGCTGTTGTAAAACAGGCTAAAGAAATAAGAATGCTAAGAATTGTGTTTCCAAAAGTACCTAAAGCTGCTATACTTATACCTCTTAATAAACTAGCACGCTGCATGTCGCTACTCAACTCTGAATTGACTTCAATCTCAGATCCATAATAAGCTCCTACAGAAATTAAGCCAGCATAAATTATAAATAAACCTGTACCAGCTATAAATCCTGATTTTCTAATTAATCTACGTTTAGAATCAAACGCACTAACTTTCATGTTTTTAAAGTTTAAGGAGATAATAATCACGGCACCTACTACAACTGCTCCGATAGCATCAAAAGTTTGATAACCTTCTAATATACCTGAAACAATTGGTGTTTCAATATTTGAAATGCCTGTTGTAAAGCCTGAAGAAGATAACCCAATACCTATAACTAACAATAACATAATTACTATAAACGGCGTTAAAAACTTTCCTATTAAATTCAAAATTTTTGAACGGTTTAATACAAAAACTAGTACCAATGAGAAGTAAATAGCACTGGTTAACAAAGGGCTTGTGCCAAAGATTGGATGAATAGCAATTTCGTGCGTTGCAGCTGCTGTTCTTGGTGACGGAATAGCAACAGAAATTACGTAAATAAGTATGCAATATATAGAACTAAATAATGGAGAGACCTTTTTACCAAAATCGAACAATGTACCCTGAAGTTTGGCATGTGCTAAAATCCCAATAATAGGAATTACAACAGCAGTAATCATAAAACCTATAGTAACCCAAAGCCAATTTTCGCCTGCATTATATCCTAATAATGGCGGTAGTAACAAATTGCCTGCCCCAAAAAACAAAGAAAATAAAGCAAAACTTGTAACTAAAAGTTCTTTACGTTGAATGTTCACTTAGTTTCTTTTTTTGAGTTCTAAATCGTGAAAATCGAAACTAAAATCAGTAATCGGCGCAATGTATTTCATAGTTGCTGAAATACCATTTCCTTTTTCGTCGAAGGTGAATTGTACAAAAACATCTGCATCATAGCTTCTGTCATTCCATTTCGCTATGTACGTTGTTGCGTTATATGGTAAAAGGTCTCCGAATAATCTTGGAGAACGCTTACAAGCTATACTATATTTTAATCCATCATGAGCAATCGTAATATCACCAAACCAATCGTCTGTATATGTACCAACGATTTGCTCAGGTTTTGGTAGTGTTGAACTGCCTTTTATTTTATCTACTTTGTTATAAACCTCTGCCTTTATACTGTCGTTATATTTAAGGTAATCTGCATTACGATTACCATAATTTTCTATCCAATTTCTGTTTTCATAGCCTAAGTACGAATCCTTGATGGTGTTTGTAATTGTATTAAATGCAGAACCATTCATTTGATTTGTCAGAACAACAATCGCTAAATCTAAATCTGGAATCATAGTAAATTGGGTTACCGTTCCTAACAATCCACCTGTATGATAAACCTGTTTATGTCCTCCTTTTACGTCTGTTAAAAACCAGCCTAAACCGTAACCTCTAAAATTAGAATCGTAACTGTCATTTGCTCTTACATTTAATGGAGTTTGTATTTGCCATAACTCATGAAACAAATTTTTATCTAACAAACGATCTCCACTTTCTGTAACAGCATCATTCATTAAAAATTTGGCCCAAGCCATCATGTCGTGCACATTACTTACTATACCACCAGCAGCATTGGCTGTTTCACTCCAGTCGTGCGGAATTTGAATCACCTTACCTTCTGCTCTTGTGTGAGCATCGATAATATTAGATCTATCGGTGACTCTATTATAAGAAGCTTTGCTGTTTTTCATTCCAACAGGCTTCATTATTTTTGTTTCAATAAAATCCTCCCAAGGCAAACCACTAACACGTTTTAAAACTTCACCTGCAATAATGAACATATTATTGTTGTAAGCGAATTTGCTTCTAAAAGAGGTTTCTGGCTCTAAATATCTTACGTTATTGATAACATCCTGAACATTAAAATCGTTGCCTTCTGGAAAAAACATTAAATCTCCTGCACCTAATCCCATTCCACTTCTGTGCGTTACCAAATCTCGGACTTTGAAATTTTCGGTTACCCAAGGGTCATTTAATTGAAATTCTGGAATGTATTTTCTAACAGGATCATCCCAATTTAATTTCCCAGCATCGACCATCATAGCCAACGCAAAGCAGGTAAAACCTTTGCTATTTGAAGCGACACCAACTAAGGTATTATCATTCATTTCTTTTTTTGTAGTTAATGAACGTAAACCATGTCCCTTTGCATAGACTTCTTCTCCGTCCTTAAATACACCAACCGAAATTCCTGGTACATCAAAAGTCGATAATGTTTCTTGTATGAGCTTATCGAGTTCTACTTCTTCTATTTGGGCACTTGCCGTTATACTAGTAAAGAGTATAAGAAATAATAATAAACGCTTTAAAATCATGTGATTCCTAGTTTAAATTGAAAGTACTCAAATATACTAAAATGTTAGGATGAAATAACTCTCAAATTAACATCAAAATATATCTTTGCAAGTATGACTTTAGATTATAAAAACATAAAAATTAATTACGAGAAAAAAGGTAAAGGTCCTGCTGTTGTTTTACTTCATGGGTTTTTAGAAAATTTAAATATGTGGGACACAATTTTGCCTGTTTTGTCTAAAAATCATCTAATTATAAATATTGACTTATTAGGCCATGGTAAAACAGGCTCCTTAGGTTATATACATACCATGGAAGATATGGCTGAAGCTGTTATAGCTGTTTTGGATCACCATGAGATTAACACAGCATATTTTGCAGGTCATTCTATGGGTGGTTATGTTGCTTTAGCTCTAGCAGAAAAAGATCCTCATCGAATAAATAGTTTATGTTTAATAAATTCGACTTTTGAAGCTGACGATACTGAAAGAAAAAAAATTAGAAAAAGGGCTATAAAAATGGCACATACTAATTATGAAAGTTTAGTTAGTTTATCATTCTCAAATCTATTTGTTATTGAAAGTAAATTAAAGTTTAAAAAAGAGTACAATACAGCTTTAAAACAAGCCTTAAAAACTACTGTTCAAGGTTATATAGCGGCTCAAGAAGGCATGACTTTGAGACCTAATCGTTTTGAAATATTTAAGAACATAAAAGGCAAAACACTAGTTGTAACAGGTAAAAAGGATACTTTAATTAATTCGATCAAAATTAAAAAACAAATTGAAAAAACTTTTATTATACATAAAGAACTACCTGGTGGACACATGAGCCATATTGAAAGTTTTTCAGAATTAACTTACATTTTAAAACGTTTTATCGAAAAATAAAACGTTTTAGCGTTTATTATTCATGTATTTAATAAATTTAGCTTTCAAAACAAGAACTAGCATAAAAAAATCTACATGACCCCTACTAAAATCTACTGTGACTTTTTCGGTCACAACTACCATGTAACAAAAAAAGTGACAAGACATGTTAAAGAATATACTTGTAAATGCTGCAAGAAACAGTTAACTACAAATAGTAACGGAAAATTAACGGAACTTACCCCTAAGTTTAAAGACATAAATTCTACACTCGAGCGTATTTATAATAACAGAGTAATGCGTTCAAAGCAAAAAACAATCAGTTCATCGATTTATTAAATGTTAACAACTTGTGAACAACTTGTTTTCTTATATTTAGATCCCTATAAAAATTAATCCCTTTTTTAAGACTAACAAGTTAAATGAAAAATGTTTATTGTTCTCTCTTTGGTCACGATTACAAAGTGTCCAAAAACGTGACATATCATGTCAGAGAATACAAATGCAAAAACTGCAAATCGGAAATGACTATTGACGGAAATGGAAAATTTATTCCATTAACCCCAAAATTTAAGGAAATTAATTCAGTTTTAAATCGTGTTCATTTAAAACGCTTAGAGCGAGGACAAAAGATATTAATGGTTAACTCTTAAGAGCATTCCACCCCTTTGCTATAATTGGTATTTTTTCCTCACCTCTAGTTACCAAATGCATACCTCTGTCTTCTTCTGTCATGTAGCCAATTACAGTTAAGTTTGGATTACCCTTTATTTTTGGAAAATCTTCTTGAGATATTGTCATCAATAATTCATAATCTTCACCTCCATTTAGCGCAATGGTAGTACTATCTATATTAAATTCCTCGCACGTAGAAATAACTTGAGGATCTAGTGGTATTTTATTCTCATAAACATCTGCACCTACTTTACTCTGCTTACACAAGTGTATAATTTCTGAAGACAAACCGTCGCTTATATCAATCATACTTGTTGGCCTAACCTCTAATTGCTTTAACAACTCTATAATATCCTTGCGCGCTTCTGGCTTTAATTGACGCTCAATGATGTAAGTGTACATAGATAAATCGGGCTGAGAATTTGGGTTTACTTTAAAGACCTCCTTTTCTCTTTCTAAAATTTGTAAGCCCATATAAGCACCACCAATATCGCCAGTAACAACCAATAAGTCATTTGCTTTTGCACCAGAACGCAATACAGCATTGTCTTTTTCAACTTCACCCAGCGCAGTTACAGAAATAATGAGTCCAGAGGTTGAAGAAGTAGTGTCGCCACCAACTACATCGATATTATAAAATTCAGCAGCAGCAGCAATCCCAGCGTATAATTCTTCTAACGCTTCTAATGGAAAACGATTTGAAACGGCAATAGAAACAGTAACCTGTGATGCATTGGCGTTCATAGCATAAACATCAGATAAGTTAACGATGATTGCCTTGTATCCTAAATGTTTTAGAGGTACATAACTCAAATCAAAATGTACGCCTTCAACCAATAAATCAGTCGTAACAACAACTTGCTTTTTTCCGTAACTTAATACAGCAGCATCATCACCTATACTTTTAATTGTGGACTTTTTATTCACTTTAAAATGTTCAGTGAGATGTTCAATGAGTTTAAACTCTCCTAATTCGCTCAAAGGTGTTCGTTGTGGATTCTTATCTTCAATCATTCTGCAAAAATATTGTGCTTTTATTAAATATTAATGGATTCTTCTCGTTATTTAAAGTAACGTTAAATTTCATAATTTAAATTTAACGTAAATTGCTAAAAAAAGATTATGAAATTACAACCCCTAAACGCTATACTTAGGCTTTTTTTCTTGTGCCTATTTATCGCATGCTTTAGTTGTTCTGACGATGATGATGGCGATCGTAATATAGACACAGATAACGATGAATTTTTTGATGAAAATGACAATTGTCCACTAGTATCAAATATTGATCAACTAGACACTGATGGAGATGGACTTGGTGACGCTTGCGATGATGACGATGACGATGATGGCATTTTAGATAGTGATGATAATTGCCCAACATTTCCAAATCCAAATCAAGCAGATGATGATGGAGATGGTATAGGCAACCCGTGCGATGATGAAACAATAGTGCCTCAGTTTCCTTGTATTAATGGAATGGCAGACGGTAACCCATGTAGCGGTTTTGATTTAATGAGCCATATTCCTAATAGTGTTTTAGGTGGTTCTGGCGCAGAGGGTAATGATTCTTGGGGATGGACAGACCCAACAACCGGAAAAGAATACGCTTTAGTTTGTACAACATTCGGTACAGCTTTTGTTGATATGACAAATGCTGCCAACCCTATTTTATTAGGTAGACTTGCTACTGCTACTTCGCCAAGCCCTTGGCGAGATATTAAGACATTTAACGATCATGCATTTATTGTAAGTGAAGCACCTGGACATGGCATGCAAGTTTTTGACTTAACACGTTTAAGAAATGTTACCAACCCTCCAGAAACATTTACTGCAGATGCCTTATACACAGAGTTTGGCCGCGCGCACAATTTAGTTATTAATGAAGATAGTGGTTTTGCTTATGCTGTAGGCTCAGACACCTTTAACGGTGGTCCACATTTTATTAATATACAAAATCCAACTGCACCGATTGCTGCTGGAGGCTATGCTGATGATTCTTATTCGCATGATGCACAAGTCGTTACTTATAACGGTCCTGACCCTGACCATATTGGCAAAGAAATATTAATAGGAAGTAATGAAAATGAAATTGTTATTGTAGACGTTAGCGATAAAGCTAATCCTATTCAGATTTCTACAATGGGATATGCTAATATTGGATACACACATCAAGGTTGGTTTACTGAGAATATGGAGTATTTCTTGTTAGGTGATGAAATTGATGAAATTAATTTTGGATTAAACTCACGAACCATTGTTTTTGATTTTACAGATCTCGACAATCCTATGTTTCATATGAATTATTTAGGGCCTACTGCAGCCATAGACCATAATGGTTACGTTGTAGGTAATACATTCTATGTAGCAAATTATACAGCAGGACTTAGAGCTATTGACATTTCTAATATTAGCGCTGGGGTAATGACAGAAACTGGATTTTTTGATACCTATGTGCCAAATGACAATACGGCTTTTAATGGAGCTTGGAATATATATCCATTTTTTGAAAGTGGTAATATTGTAGTCAGTGATATAGATGGCGGTTTGTTTATTGTGAGACCAAACTAATATTATGCAAATCAAAAAAATTCCTTATTTCTACCATATTGGGCTGCTACTTTTATTATGTAATTGTAGTACTGATGACAATTCCCGTAATTCTGACCAAGGTAAAATAACCTTTGTAAAAACTCTTGGAGGAACAAACAATGATAGCGCACAATCCATTGTAGCTACAACTGACGGAGGCTATGTTATTTTAGGTTTTACTCAAAGTAATGATGGTGATATTTCCGATAAGCAAGATGAAAGTTTTGACTACTGGGTTCTAAAATTTGACGCAAAAGACGACTTACAATGGCAAAAAACGTATGGAGGTTCATTAGATGAAAGAGGAAGTTCTATTATACAAACGCAAGATGGTGGTTACGCTATTTTAGGCTTTAGTTTTAGCAGCGATAGTGATGTCACAAACAATGCAGGTTTGCAAGATTATTGGTTGGCAAAATTAGATATCAATGGCAATATAATTTGGCAGAAATCGTATGGTTTTCAAGGTGCAGATTCGGGTACTTCAATAATTCAAACAGATGACCAAGGCTATTTAATTACTGGCGTTTTAGACGTTACTGCTTCTGGTGGAGAGGGTAATACATCTCGAAATGCTAACAGACACGCTGGTGGAGATTACTGGGCGCTAAAATTAGATGCTTCGGGTACTATAGAATGGAGTCGTTACTTTGGTGGAAACTTTACAGATACTCCAGAAGGAGTTGTTCAAACTAATGATAATGGATTTATTATTGTCGGAGGCTCAGACAGTGAAGATACTGATATAGCAAATAATAAAGGCACTTATGATTTTTGGGTAATTAAAATTTCTTCTTTGGGAGATTTAGTTTGGGAAAAATCATTTGGTGGCAGCCAGATTGATGAAGCTAGAGGAATTGTTAACTCAGGAGATGGAAATTATATTATTGCTGGTGATACTAGAAGCAGTGATAATGACGTTTCAACACATAAAGGCGCAGCAGATTTGTGGCTTATAAAAATTACACCAAATGGAGATTTAATTTGGGAGAAGACCTTTGGAGGCTCAAACTTTGATGTTGGGCGATCTATTACAAGCACTCAAGATAATGGATTCTTAATTACTGGAAGTTCTCGAAGTAATGATATAGATGTAGAAGAAAATAAAGGTCAAAACGATGCTTGGGTTCTGAAAGTAGATAACGATGGTAATTTACTTTGGGAAACTGCAGTGGGAGGTTCAAATATAGATTTTGCATACGGGATTGCGGAATTGAATGACCGTTCTATAATTGCTATTGGTGACACTGTAAGTAATGATGGTGATATTATTGAAAATAAAGGTTTTACTGATTTGTTAATAATAAAAATTGACTAGAGTAAGGATGAAAAGAACAAAAAATAGCTTAAGACTCACTAACTTAGTTTTAGTATTAGTCTTTACATTAAGCTCCTGCAGTGATACTGATGGTGTAGAAATAGTTACTCAAGTATCACCTACTTTTAATTTCACCCATAACTGGAATTCTCAATCGGTTACAAGTTCAGATTTTAATAATATCCAATTCACTAACGAAAATGGTGAAATACTTAGTATTGAAAGACTACGCTATGTTATATCAGACATAACATTTAGATCTACATCTGGAGAAGAACTAGTTCTAGACGGTTATAATTTAGTAGATCTTACTAATTCTAATGGTCTCAGTTATATGATCGATACACAAATCCCTATAGGAAATTATACTAATGTGTCTTTTACATTTGGCTTGGATAATGAAGATAATGCTGAAAATTATCTAGATTTAAACTCCGCATCTTTTAATGTACCAGACATGCTCGGTGGAGGTTATCACTATATGCAGTTTGATGGAAAATATTTAGATACAAACGCTAACGAACAAGGTTTTAATTATCATGCTATTAGAGCTGTAGATAATCCTGGTGCAAATCCCACTTTTCCTCAAGACACATTTTTCACTGTTAACTTAGGCCCTATAGCAGTTACCAATAATTCTCAAATTGAAGTGAAAGTTAATTTAGCAGAATGGTTTAAAAGCCCTAATATTTGGGACTTAAACACACTCAACCAAATGCTAATGCCTAATTCATCGGCACAAATTATGATGTATGAAAATGGCCAAAGCGTTTTCAGTTTAGGTTTAGTCTCAGAATCCATCGATAACTAAATGCAATTACGAAAGTTACATATCTGTATTGTTTTTTTACTTTGTTTGAATTGCTCAAATGAAGATACAGCTTACGAACCTACATCACAACCTTTAAACATCCCAGAGTTGTTTTTAGATAATATAGTTGCACCTATAATTCCTAACGATAATCCTCAAACTATTGAAGGAATTGCTTTAGGTAAACGCCTTTTTTTTGATAGAATTTTATCTAGTAATGGCACAAAAGCTTGTGCGTCTTGCCACTCTCCACAAACTGCATTTTCAGATAATTCTGCTACAAGCATAGGTGTTGATGGTATAGCAGGAAATAGAAACTCAATGCCACTATTTAATTTAGCATGGAATTATAGCGAGCGTTTTGCTTGGGATGGTAAAGAGTTAAGCTTAGAGCGTCAAGCTGAAGAACCTGTTCAAAACCCTATAGAAATGCACAGTGATTGGGATGCTGTAGTTGAAAGACTTCAAAATCACCCAGAATATCCAGAGTTATTTAATCTTGCTTTTAAAACACCAACTATTACAAAAGAATTAACCACAAAAGCTCTTGCGCAATTTGAGCGTACTTTAATATCCGCAAATTCAAAATTTGATAGATATTCTCTAGGAGAAGTGACGTTATCGGCTGAAGAATTAAATGGTTTAGATATTTTTCTAAGAGAAGATAAAGGTGATTGTTTTCATTGTCACGGAAATCCTAATAATCCACTTTGGACAGATAATGATTTTCATAATAACGGACTGGATGCTACATTTGAAGATCTAGGTTTAGGTGCCGTAACAGGAGACCCAAATGATAACGGTAAATTTCGTTCTCCTTCATTACGAAATCTAGCTTTCACAGCTCCTTACATGCACGATGGGAGATTTGCAACTTTAGATGCCGTTATAAATCATTACAGCGAAGGACTCCAGAATTCAGCCACTATAGATCCATTGATGAAACAAATAAATCAAGGAGGTGTGCAGTTAACAACTCAAGAGAAACAAGATTTAAAAGCTTTTCTATTATCATTGTCTGACCCTTCGTTTATAAATAATTCTAACTTTCAAAACTAATTTTGTAAGAATATTCTATTGAAATTATGTATTTCAACGAATAATTAAGTGTCTTTAACTTTGTTACGACACAAAATTACTAACTTTTAATTCCTAATTTATTTTTATGAAACCTACTTCGAATAAGGCATTATCTTGCGATGTGCTCGGTCATAATTATGTGAAAATAAAATCTAATTATGAGCGCAGAATCGAGCTTAGATCTTTAAATTGTTATAAAAAAGTTACAACAGGTTTTTTAGGCAACTTTGATTACAATAATCTAGCTAACAAGAACACTCGTGCCACCTCGCGACGATCGTTTTATTTGAATTTACAACAAGCCAAACCAAATTTCTCTTTGTATAAATAGAGTATTTAAGAGTTTAATTTTATTTAAAATTGAGCAGAAGTAATGATCAGTCAAAATCAATAGATATATCCAAACGTTACAATTAATAGGTATATCCAAACATTTTTATATGTGATAATATCGTATCAAAATGTACAGTATACAAACTGCAATTTAATTGAATTTGACTTATGATAAGTATTGTGCGATTTCGTTTACCTAAATTGGACTAAGTCATTTAATAAGAAAAAGTTATGAGAAAGTTAAACAAAGTAATACCATGTGCTGTTTTTGGACATAACTACATTAAAATAAAAACCTACGTTGACTATACTTCTAAATTATGTTGTCAAAATTGCGGAACTATAATTAAAACAGACCAAAAAGGGAACTTTAAAGAAACTGTTTTGCCAAGTAAAGATGTACAACGCCTGATTTACAAATTATATAGCATCAAGCGCCGATTAAATAGTCTTAATGCAAATTGATTTCCCATAACTAAAGACTATCAAATCATATCCTAATATAATGTTAGGTTATATGGTAAAAAGAGACTTATATCGTATCTTTGCACTCTATTTAGAGTAAAACTAAATAAGATTATGATAAAAGTTTCTGATACAGCTAAAAAGAAAGTCGTTGAGTTAATGACTGACGACGGCTTTAACCCAATTACAGACTATGTTAGAGTGGGTGTAAAAAGTGGTGGTTGTTCTGGTCTATCTTATGACTTAAAATTTGACAACGCCAAGGAGGATGAGGACAAAGTTTTTGAAGACAATGACGTAAAAATCATAGTTGACAAAAAAAGTTTCTTATATCTTATAGGAACTACATTAGAATATTCTGGTGGATTAAACGGAACAGGTTTCGTGTTTAATAATCCTAATGCTAACCGTACATGTGGTTGTGGTGAATCTTTTTCACTTTAAAAAATAAAAATAAAGATGTCAAAATATACTGAAGACGATTTAAGGGAAGAATTAAAAACCAAAGAATACGAATATGGTTTTTTTACAGATATTGAATCTGAAACATTTCCTGTAGGCTTAAATGAAGATATCGTTCGTGCAATTTCTAAGAAAAAAGAAGAGCCAGAATGGATGACAGCATGGCGACTCGATGCATTTAAAGTTTGGAAAGAAATGACTGAGCCAGAATGGGCAAATGTCAATTATAAAAAACCAGATTTTCAGGCTATTGCTTATTATTCTGCTCCCGTCGCTGTTGATCCTAATAAAACTTTAGACGATGTAGACCCTGATCTTTTAGCAATGTATAAAAAGTTGGGTATATCAGTGGACGAGCAAAAGAAGATGAACAACATAGCGATGGATATCGTTGTGGATTCTGTTTCTGTGGCAACAACATTTAAAAAGACGCTAGAAGAAAAGGGAATAATCTTTATGAGTATTTCTGAAGCTATTAAAGAGCATCCAGAACTTGTAAAAAAATATATCGGTACAATTGTACCAACCAAAGATAATTTCTATGCCGCTCTAAATTCGGCTGTATTTAGTGATGGATCGTTCTGTTATATCCCAAAAGGCGTAAAATGCCCAATGGAATTATCAACTTATTTCAGAATTAACCAAGGCGGTACTGGGCAATTTGAGCGGACACTTCTTATTGCCGATGAAGATAGCTATGTGAGTTATTTAGAAGGTTGTACCGCACCAAGTAGAGAGGAAAATCAATTACATGCTGCAGTTGTAGAACTGATTGCTATGGATGGTGCAGAAATAAAATACTCAACAGTACAAAACTGGTTCCCAGGAACTGCAGAAGGTAAAGGTGGAGTTTATAACTTTGTAACTAAAAGAGGTCTTTGTGAAAAAAATGCAAAAATATCTTGGACACAAGTTGAAACAGGATCTGCAGTAACATGGAAATACCCTTCATGTATTTTAAAAGGAGATAATTCTGTAGGTGAATTCTATTCAATTGCCGTTACTAACAATTATCAGCAAGCAGATACAGGTACAAAAATGATTCACTTAGGTAAGAATACGAAGTCAACAATAATTTCTAAAGGTATTTCTGCTGGCAAATCACAAAACTCATATAGAGGTTTAGTTCAGATTGGTTCACGAGCAGATAATGCACGTAATTTTTCGCAATGTGACAGTTTATTAATGGGCAATGAATGTGGTGCACACACATTTCCGTATATAGAAGCTAAAAATAAAACAGCACAAATAGAACACGAGGCTACAACCAGTAAAATTGGTGAAGATCAAATCTTTTATTGCAACCAACGTGGTATCGATACTGAAAAAGCTATTGCATTAATTGTAAATGGATTTAGCAAAGAAGTATTGAATAAATTACCTATGGAATTTGCTGTTGAAGCACAAAAATTATTAGAGATTAGCTTAGAAGGATCAGTAGGATAAAACATCAAAATGAAAAATATACTCATAATATTGCTTCTTGCCATTAGTTTCACTTCTTGTAAAGATTTTAAAGAAGGTGTACAAGATGGTTACAACGATGCTAAAGCTGAGGCAGAAGCAGAAACAGTAAACGGTGTTAAATTATACACTCTAGATGGAGGGACAGTAAAAGCGAATATGCTTCAGATTTTTTCACAAGACACAACTTATCAAGGGCAATCAAAGACTTTTGCAGATGCATTTTATATTATAGAACATCCTAAAGGACGTTTGCTTTGGGATGCTGGTTTAGCAGAAGGACTTGTAGGTCAAGAACCTTTTACAACGCCAAATGGAGCTTTTACGGTATCGCGTAAAGATTCTGTTGTAACCCAATTAAAACAATTAAATCTAACACCAGACGACTTCGATTATATAGCATTATCTCATACACATTTCGATCACTCTGGTTCGGCGTCAAAGTTTGCTAATGCTACTTGGCTCGTGCAAGAAACTGAATATAATTTTATTACAAGTGAAGAACAAAAACAAGGTGATAATTACCCAGCAATAGCTAATCTAACCAAGGTTAAGACTCTTAAAGGCGATTTTGATGTTTTTGAGGACGGTTCTGTTATTATAAAATCAATGCCAGGTCATACACCAGGTCATCAAGTTTTATTTTTGAAATTAAAAGATGCTGGTAATATTTTATTGACTGGAGATTTGTATCATTTTCAAGAGAATAGAGACAGTAAAGGAGTTCCTAGTTTTAACTACGATGTCGATGCCACTTTAAAGAGTATGGATTTGTTTGAGGACTTAGCGAAAAAAACAAATGCAGATGTTTACATTCAGCACAGTACCGCTGACTTTAATAGATTACCAAAATATCCTAAATATCTAAACTAATGCTAAAAAATATATTAATAGTTCTATTGTGTACCTTAAGTTTTACCTCATGTAAAAATGAAACTAAAACTGAAGTAAACTTAGAAGAAAATCGTTCAAAGTCATACGATGCAAATGACGGTTTTGTAACCATGAGAGGTGAATTTGTTTACTTTGATGATGCAGCCGTTTTTCAAACTGCGACAGAAATTTATGGTGTAGTAGTGGACGAAAACATGCACAAACTAGAAGAACAGGTTAAAGCATTTAAAGAAGAACCAACAGATATGGTGCCTGTGACTGTTAGAGTTAGAAAGTTTGAAAAAACTGGCACAGAAGAAGGTTGGCAATACCGCGTAGAGATTAAAGAAATATTAAAGGTGGAAGCACCGAATCGCAATAAAGAAGACGTTATAAAACTTGGAAATTAAGACTATGTTAAAAATAAACAACTTACATGCAAGTGTAGAAGACAAAGGTATTTTAAGAGGAATTAACTTAGAAGTTAAAGCTGGTGAGGTACATGCTATTATGGGACCGAATGGTTCTGGGAAAAGTACTTTAGCTTCTGTAATTGCTGGGAAAGAAGAGTATGAGGTTACTGAAGGTAATATTTTACTCAATGGTGAAGATATTGAAGAATTAGCAGCAGAAGAACGCGCGCACAAGGGTGTGTTTTTATCATTTCAATATCCTGTAGAGATTCCTGGCGTTAGTGTTACTAACTTTATGAAAACAGCAATTAACGAAACCCGTAAGGCTAAAGGTTTAAAGGATATGCCAGCAAAAGATATGCTTAAACTAATCCGTGAAAAATCTGAAATGTTAGAGATTGATCGTAAATTTTTGTCACGCTCATTAAATGAAGGTTTTTCTGGTGGAGAGAAAAAGCGAAATGAAATTTTTCAGATGGCGATGTTAGAGCCTAAATTAGCCATTTTAGATGAAACAGATTCAGGATTAGACATAGATGCACTTCGTATCGTATCTAACGGAGTTAATAAGCTAAAATCTAAGGATAATGCTGTCGTAGTTATTACGCATTATCAACGTTTATTAGATTACATAGTGCCAGATTATGTGCATGTTTTACTTAATGGAAAGATTGTAAAATCCGGAACAGCAGAACTAGCTCATGAGTTAGAGGCTAAAGGTTATGATTGGATTAAACAAGAAGTAGGAGCATAAAATCAGTTTTCAGTCACAGTTCAAAATAAGCAACTAACGACCAACAAAAAACGACTAGTAACAAAATGGATTTAAAAGATAAATTAGTGTCCTCATTCATGGCTTTTGAAAATACATTAAATGTAGATTCACCTGTTCACGAGATCAGAACTGAAGCTATAAAAGCTTTTGAAAATGAAGGCTTTCCTACAAAAAAGGAAGAAGCTTGGAAATATACTTCCTTAAATTCAGTTTTAAAACATGATTATAGTGTTTTTCCGAAGCATGAAAATGCGCTTGAATTTAAAGATGTAAAAAAATATTTCATTCATGAGATTGATTCTTATAAAATAATTTTCATCGATGGGAAATACTCTTCTCATTTATCGCAAACAACACATGACGGGATAGATGTTTGCTTAATGTCAGCAGCTTTAACACAACCTAAATATCAATTAATAATTGAAAATTATTTCAATAAAATTGCGCCTAAAGATGGATTATCATCTCTAAATACTGCCTTTTCTGCAGAGGGAGCGTATATTCATATACCAAAGAATAAATTGGTTAATAAACCAATTCAAATTATACATTTCTCTACCGGAAATGAAGCAGCCTTAATGCTTCAACCTCGTAATTTAGTTGTAGTAGACGAAAATTCTCATGTTCAGATTATAGAACGCCATCAAAGCCTTACGGATAATCCTGTTTTAACAAACAGTGTTACTGAAATTTTCGCCAATAAGCGTGCTATTGTAGACTATTATAAAATTCAGAATGATAACGAAAATGCGTCTTTAATTGACAATACTTTTGTAAATCAAAAGCAAGAAAGTCATGCAAAAGTGCATACCTTTTCTTTCGGTGGTAAGTTGATTAGAAATAACCTCAACTTCTACCAAAATGGAGAGCGCATAGATTCTACAATGAAAGGCATTACAATTATTGGTAATAAACAGCATGTAGATCATAATACATTAGTTCATCATATAGAACCGAACTGCGAAAGTCATCAAGATTATAAAGGAATTTTTGATGATAGTTCTACAGGTGTATTTAATGGAAAGGTTGTTGTTAACAAAGAGGCTCAAAAAACAAACGCATTCCAAGCTAATAACAATATTTTAATTAGCGATAAAGCTAGCATAAACACAAAACCGCAACTAGAAATTTTTGCAGATGATGTAAAATGTTCTCACGGTTGTACTATTGGTCAGTTAGATGACAGTGCTATGTTTTATTTACGCTCGCGTGGCATACCAGAAAAGGAAGCCAGAGCTTTATTAATGTTTGCGTTTAGTAATAATGTCTTAGACTCGGTTAAAATACCTGAAATTAAAAATAGAATCACTAAAATTATTGCGAACAAATTAGGTGTAAATATTGGATTTGATTTGTAGATTATATTATGAATATCCTAGAAATAAGTATAAAGAGTTTTATTAAAATAATTCTTATTTGTTTAGGAGTAATTGTCTTATTATCGTCTGTATATTATTTAACTGCTGGTGGCTTTTTTGATGGCTTTTTATTAACCTTCATGGGCTTAGCCTTCACCTATTTAGTTTTAATTCTTATTGTCCTTTTATTTCGATTAATTACTGATTTATTGATGAAAAGAAAACAGGGTCTTATACTTATGTCTATTACTTTAGTTGCAGCAATATCAATAGGTCTGTTTTTATTCAAATCTATTTTTGAAATTTTATTAAAATTTCAAAACTAAACCTATACCAAATGTTAGATATAAAATCCATAAGAAAAGATTTTCCAATCCTTCAGCGTGAAGTCAATGGGAAACCCCTCATATATTTCGATAATGCTGCCACGTCACAAACACCGCAGCAAGTAATTGATGTCATTGTAGATTACTACACTAATTACAACGCAAATATTCATAGAGGAGTACATAGCCTAAGCCAAGAAGCTACAGATGCTTATGAACAAGCTCGGATAAAAATTCAAACTCATTTTAATGCCAAACACGCTTACGAAATTATTTATACAGCAGGCACAACCCATAGTATTAATTTAGTTGCAAACGGATTTTCGTCATTATTAAAGAAAGGAGACGAAATCTTAGTATCTGCACTAGAGCATCACAGTAATATCGTTCCGTGGCAAATGATGTGCGAACGTACAGGTGCAACGTTAAAGGTTATTCCTATGAATTTAAATGGTGAGTTAATTGTTTCAGAATTTAATTCACTCCTTAATGAAAATACAAAACTTGTATTTGTCAATCATATATCTAATGCTTTAGGCACCATAAATCCTATAGAGCATATAATAAAAGAAGCACATAAAGTTGGTGCAGCTGTATTAGTAGACGGCGCACAATCTTGCCCTCATCTAAAACCAGATGTACAAGCCTTAGACGTAGATTTCTACGTATGTTCTGCACATAAAATATGTGGTCCAACAGGTATTGGTATGCTATATGGCAAAGAAGAGTGGTTAAAGAAACTACCGCCTTATCAAGGAGGTGGCGAAATGATTGCTGAGGTTTCTTTTGAAAACACAACGTATGCAGATTTACCACATAAGTTTGAAGCAGGTACACCAAATATTTGTGGTGGTATTGCTTTTGGTGCAGCTGTAGATTATATGAATAGTATTGGTTTTAAAGATATAGCTGCATACGAAAATGAACTTTTAAAATATGCTACCGAACAGTTAAATCAAATTGAAGATTTAAAAATTTACGGAACGGCAACAAACAAAACATCGGTAATTTCTTTTAATGTCGGCACTATACATCCATATGATATAGGTACCATTTTAGATAAAATGGGTATCGCAGTGCGCACAGGGCATCATTGTGCTCAGCCTATTATGGATTTTTATAAAATTCCTGGAACTATAAGAGCGTCTTTTATGTTTTATAATACCAAAGAAGAAATCGACAGCTTTATTGCTTCACTAAAAAAAGCAATTATGATGCTGTCATAACATCTAATTTGTTAACTGATAGTAACTTAATTAAAAAACACCTTCTATGGGTGTTTTTTAATTTTGCACTTTATCGAAAAAATTTAAAATTTCTGTTAATTTTTGTTAAATTATTAATTATTTGCAATATTTTCGAGTGAATTTTAACAAAACACTAATTTTTTATGAAAAAATCTATTTTTTGCTTAGCTGTGATTGCTTTGCTATTTACAGGTTGTAACAAAGATCAAAGTCAAGATGAAATCCAAGAACAAAATATTGACATGAGTGATTTCTATGTTTATACTGACCCGGTAGAATCTGGAACAGCTGACAGAGTCGCTAATAACAAAAACTGTAGTTCTATGGAGGTTTTAAACCGTCAACTTAATGATAATCCTGGCTTATACCAAAGAATGTACAACGCAGAATTGCATACAAGACGATTTATAAATAGTAAAAAACCTGATGGTGCTGGGAACGGGAACGGCAATGGCAATGGCGGTGGTGACGGTGGTGATGGAGGCGGAACTCCAGTGGACGATGGATTAGGGCAGATTCAAATTCCTGTTTATGTCTATGTGATCTACGCAAATAATTCTCAAAATATTTCCGATGCTCAAGTCAACTCTCAAATAGATGTTTTAAATGCCGATTTTAATGACACTAATTATAGTGGTGCATTTTACGCAGACCGTGGAGCAGATGTTGGAATTACTTTTTTAGACGCTGTTATTGATAGAAGAGCAAATTCAACTACATCATGGGGAACTAATAATGCCGTTAAATCTGTATACCCAGCACAACCTGGTTATTTAACAATGTGGGTTGCTAATATTGGTGGAGGCATTTTAGGATATGCACAATTTCCAGGTGGTAATGCATCAACCGATGGAATTGTAGTTTCACCTCAATATTTTGGGGATACTGGCACAGCTACAGCTCCTTTTGATGGTGGACGTACAACAACTCATGAAGTTGGTCACTGGTTAAACTTGCGTCATATTTGGGGAGATGGTAGATGTAACAGAGATGATTTTGTTGATGATACACCAAAATCTGATCGTCCTAATTATGGATGCCCAGGTTCAATAACTCACTGTAGATCAATTGATATGGTTGAAAATTATATGGATTATACAGATGATGTTTGTATGGAATTATTTTCGGAAGGTCAAAAAACAAGAATGCGTGCTCTTTTTGCTCCAGGTGGTGCAAGAGATGAATTTTCAGGTATCTAATATTAATCTTAATATTATAAAAAGGCGCTATTTTAGCGCCTTTTTACATTTTGGCACAGATTTCGATTATAAAAAAGTAATATCTTTATCTATAATATAAAAAATATGAAATTTTTATTTAGCTTAATAACACTTATAATGCTTACAGAATCTTGTAATACGCCAAAAGAGGTTGTTGAAAATTCTAAAGAGACAGAGGCCATTGCTTCTAAACCAAGTCGAGAAATTTCAACCACAAAAAGTGATATTGTTAAAGATAATTACACCAAAACCATAATTACCTATAAAGCGTTATCTAGAGGAACTTATGAGTACATAGAAGTCTCTGAGGCAGAGGTAAGAGTTTCTTCTGATAGAAACTTAAAAAATATTGATACTTATACCTGTAGATCTTCTGACTGGTTGGAATTAGAAAAACTTCTTAAAAACATAGACACAGGCAGCCTTGATAAGTTAAAAGCACCAACTGACAAACGCTTATTTGATGGAGCTGCGCATGCAACATTATCAATTCTTATGGGAGATGTTATAATGATGACGCCATCATTTGATCATGGTTATCCTCCTGAAGAAATAAAAGCACTAGTTAATAAAGTGTTATCTATCAAGGAAAATTCTGCTAAACACTAGCTATTTTGTAATTTTACATAAAAGAATTAGACTATGACTATTGAAGATATTCAAAACGAGATTGTAGATGAGTTTTCTATGTTTGAAGACTGGGAAGAGCGTTATCAATATATGATAGATCTTGGAAAAACATTACCTCTAATTGATGAAAAATATAAAACTGAAGATCATATCATAAGAGGTTGTCAAAGTAAAGTATGGGTACATGCCAAAATGGAAGAAGACAAAATAGATTTTACTGCAGATAGCGACGCCATAATCACAAAGGGTATTATAGCTATTCTCATTCGAGTGTTTTCTAATCAGAACCCGAAAGCAATAATAGAAGCAAATACAGACTTTATTGACAAAATCGGGTTAAAAGAACACTTATCACCAACCCGAGCAAATGGCCTTGTGAGTATGATAAAACAATTAAAGATGTATGCTATTGCATATCAAACACAATTAAATTAAAATGAGCGAAGTTACTATAGATACTAACGTTTTAGGAGATAAAATTGTCAGAGTATTAAAAACTATTTACGATCCTGAAATACCTGTAGACATCTATGAATTAGGATTAATTTACGATGTCTTAGTTAATGAAGATTATGATGTTAAGATTCTAATGACATTAACAACCCCAAATTGTCCTGTTGCAGAAACATTACCTTTAGAGGTTGAAGAAAAAGTAAAATCTATTAATGAAGTGAAGGATGCAGAAGTAGAAATTACTTTTGATCCGCCCTGGACGCAAGATTTAATGAGCGAAGAAGCTAAATTAGAGCTTGGCATGCTATAATATGGCAGAAGAAATAATAAATAGAGTTGCTAATAGTAAACTTAAAGTCATTGATTTAGAGGACTACTATCCTCCCGGAGATCGTGTGTTATTTGATATTAAAGATTGGCTTTTAGAGGGTCTAGTTCTTCGCGAAAAAGAATTTAGACAATTAGTTTCTAAGCACGATTGGTCACAATACAAAGATTCTTACGTTGCTCTATACTGTTCTACTGATGCTATTGTACCAGATTGGGCTTATATGCTTATTACAATTCAACTTCAAAATATTTCAAAGCTCACAGTCATCGGTTCCTTAAATTTTTTAGAATCGGTATTATATACTGCAATAATCTCAAATCTCAATATATCAATATATAAGGATATGCCAGTGATTATAAAAGGTTGCTCAAATAAGCCAGTACCTTCTAATGCTCTTGTTTTACTGTCTCAACGTTTAAAACCAGTTGCAAAGTCCATAATGTTTGGAGAAGCGTGTTCTTCAGTACCATTGTATAAAAGAAAATAAAATGTGACTTTTAATGATATAAAAGGTCTTACATAATGAAGGTTTCATTAGAGAAGATTTTCTTTTTGAAATCAATAAAACTTATATTTGCATTTTAATAACAACTTTGGTTTACTAAATTTTAATTGATTATGAACAAAAAATTACTTTTATCAGCATTCTTAATGTTTGCCATAACTATCGGTTTTTCGCAAACAAAAGAAGAATTAGAGACTCAAAAAGCTGAGAAACAAGCTGAAGCAGACAAGTTTCAAGGAGAAGCTGATGCTTTACAAGCTCAAATAGATGCTTTACCGGGCTGGAGAACAGGTGCATTTGGTACTATTGGTGGTAGCTTATCTAACTTTAACAATTGGTTTGCTCAAGGTACTCCAAATAATGCTTCTGGAAACATAGGTGTAACTGTTAACGCCTTTGCTAATAAAATTGAAGATAAATACTTCTGGAGAAATTCTCTTACTGCTAATTTAAATTGGGTAAAGTTAGATAATAAAGACATTGATACAGACAGTGATGATTTTAACCCTGTTACTGACGTATTTAATTTATCTTCTCTTTACGGTTATAAATTAAGTGATAAGTGGGCTGTTTCTGCTTTAGGAGAATACAGAACAACATTATTAGATAATTTTAACGATCCTGGATTCTTAGATATCGGTGTTGGTGCCACATGGACTCCTTTAGATAATTTAATTGTGGTTATTCACCCATTAAACTATAATTTTGTTTTTGCTGAAAATGATGCAGCTTTCGAATCTTCTGCAGGTGCTAAAATTGTAGCGGACTATACAAGACAATTTGGTGCAATTGCATTTAAATCTAACTTTTCAACATTTCAGAGTTACAAGTCTAGCGACTTATCTAACTGGACATGGACAAACTCATTTAGCTATACTTTATGGAAAATGATTGGTGTTGGTTTTGATTTTGCTTTAAGAAGCAATCAACAAGAGGCAGCAAACTTTCAAGGTGTAAATTTAGCAGATGCTGATAACAAAGTACAATCTTATTATACTATTGGACTAAGCTACGCTTTCTAATAAAAAATGAAATTAAAAAAAGAGGTCTAAAACTAGACCTCTTTTTTTTATTCAATATCCTTAACATCTGGATATAAGAAATGATTATACGGAAAACGCGTTACATGTATTTCTCTTACTTCTTTATACACTCGTTTTCTAAACTCGTCTAAGTTCTCTTTATTTAATGCAGAGATAAATAAAGCATTGTCTCCTACTCTAGCCATCCAAGTGTTTTTCCATTCTTCAATAGTAAAATTCGCTTCTGTTTTTTCTACTATTAAATCCTCCTCGTCATACGGTTCTGCTTCGTAAGCATCAATTTTATTAAAAACCATTATAGTAGGTTTATCTTTACTTTCAATCTCATCTAAAATTTGATTTACAGAATCGATATGTTCTTCAAAATTAGAATGTGATATATCTACAACATGTAACAACAAATCAGCCTCCCTCACCTCATCTAAAGTACTTTTAAAAGAATCTACTAGTTGCGTTGGCAACTTTCTAATAAAACCAACTGTATCACTTACTAAAAAGGGTAAGTTGCCTATGACCACTTTTCTAACAGTAGTGTCTAAAGTAGCAAAGAGTTTGTTTTCTGCAAACACGTCACTCTTACTAATTACATTCATTAAGGTTGATTTACCAACATTAGTATAACCAACCAACGCAACTCTCACCATTTTTCCACGATTACCGCGCTGAACAGCCATTTGCTTATCTATAGTTTTAATCTTCTTTTTTAATAAAGAAATTTTATCGCGTACAATCCTCCTATCTGTTTCAATTTCTGTTTCTCCAGGACCACGCATTCCAATACCACCTTTTTGCCGTTCAAGGTGAGTCCACATACCTTTAAGTCTTGGTAGTAAATATTCACACTGAGCCAACTCTACTTGCGTTCTGGCATAACTAGTCTGAGCGCGTTGGGCAAAAATATCGAGTATTAGATTTGTTCTATCTAAAATTTTACAATTAAGTATCTTACTAATATTACGTTCTTGAGCAGGTGATAATTCATCATCAAAAATTACAGTTCCAATATGATTGTCTTTAACGTAATGCATTACATCATCCATTTTCCCGGTACCTATAAACGTTTTAGGGTTAGGTGTAGACATTTTCTGTGTATAGCGTTTTACAACTTCACCTCCTGCAGTAAAAGTCAAAAACTCCAACTCATCTAAATATTCTTTAGATTGTTCTTCATCTTGGTTTTGCGTAACGATACCTATAAGTACAACTTTCTCTAGATCAATATTTTTTTTCTCTATCATAAATAAACTAAAGTGCAAAGTTACGCAAATGTGATATTCTAAATACGCTTTAAAAACTCTATATTTAAGCCCATGAATAATTTCACCAAAACTTATACCCTTGCATTCTATAACATAGAGAACTTATTTGATTTAGAAAATGATCCATTAACTAATGATGATGATTTTCTACCAACTTCTAGAAAAAGATGGACTCCTAAAAGATACGAGAATAAATTGCGCAAACTAGGTGACGTTATTTCTAAAATAGGAAAAACAAATTCTGAGATAGCGCCTATTCTTGTGGGACTGGCTGAAGTGGAAAACAAAAAAGTATTAACAGATTTAGTTAATAGCCAGCATCTTCTAGATGAAACATACAGCTATATTCATTATGACTCATCTGACGAAAGAGGTATTGATGTTGCTTTGCTCTATAAACCAGAGTTTTTTAAGGTAGAAAGTTCTGAAACTTTTTCTGTCTATTTACAAAATAAAGAAGGAGAACAAGATTATACTAGAGATATTCTTTTAGTGAAAGGTAAGCTAAATGGTGAAATTTTGCATGTCCTTGTTAATCATTGGTCTTCCAGAAGAGAAGGAGAAAAAGAAACTGAATTTAAAAGACTAGCAGCTGCAAAAAAAGCAAATTCATTAATCGCTAAATTGAAGATTGAGAACCCTGATGCTAAAATTATTGTTATGGGAGACTTTAATGATAACCCAAATAACAATAGTGTAAAATTAATAGAAACCAATAGTAACCTTTATAATCCATTTAAAACTATATGGTCTCAAGATAAAGGTAGTTTGAATCATAATTTTGAATGGAATTTATTTGATCAAATTTTATTTTCAACTAATTTCTTAAACTCGGATAAATCAGCTTTAACTTTTGACGAGGCGGATGTCTTTAATAGTAAATTTTTAACTCAATATCACGGAAAATATGAAGGACAACCCTTTAGAACCTATGTTGGAAAAAAATATAAAGGAGGTTACAGCGATCATTTCCCTATTTACGTGTGCTTAAAAATAAAGATTCTTAAAACTTAAACCCATTTATCGAGTAATACGGTAGTTAATCTATTATAACAATGTTAACATCTTGTTAATAGTCATTTTTTATATATTCGACTTGGTATAAAAAAAACGAATAACCATCGTAATTAATGCCATTTTTAGCCCCATCTTATCAATAATAAATCAAATCCTTTATAATCAATGTGTTATAAAGGATAAATAATTTCTAACAAACCGATTAATAATGAAAAAGATTACTCTAATTCTATTACTTCTGTGCTTTTCTTTTGGTTTAAGTGCTCAAGTATTAAATCAGTCTGCAGCTTGGCCGAATACCAACTGGACAGTGACAGGTGTTTTTAACACAGACCCTCTCGCTTTTGAAGCAGATCCAACCCTCACAAGTAATTTCGCATTTGACGATGATGATGCTGGTGGAGCAAGTGATGATGATATCGCTGCAGAATCACCCGTAATAGATCTTACAGCTGCTTTTGCTGCTGGTGAGACCTGGTTATTTTTAGATGTAGATTTCACCTATAATGACTTAGGAGATGTCTTAAATCTAGAATATTGGGATGCGGATAGTAGCACATGGGAAGTATGGCAACAATTCGCTGCAACCGCAGACCAACCTACAAATGACTTTTGTGCTGGAGGTAGAGATAGTTTTACAAGTAATCAACTTAATATTGCAGGTTTTAGTGCAACACAACTTTCAGGATTTCAGTATAGAATTGCATTTTATGACGATGGTCCTGGTGGAGGAGCTGGTTTTGAGTGGGGCTTTTGTTTTGATCCTCCTACAGTTACTTCTCAGACACCTCCAACTTGTCCTGACCCAGATATGTTAATGGTTTCTAATGTATTAGAAACTTCTGTAGATTTAGGATGGAATGAAAACGGCAGTGCAACACTATGGAATATAGAATGGGGAGCAGCTGGTTTTACACCAGGTTCTGGGACTTTAGTTTCTGGTTTAACTACTACAACTTATACACTTACCGGTTTAGTTGCGGGTACATCTTACGATTTCTATGTGCAATCTGATTGCGGTGGTGCTGAAGGAACTTCTAACTTTATAGGACCTTTTAATTTTGTAACCGCTGTACCAGGAGGTACTTGTGCGGCTGCATTCCCTATGACTGTTGAAGCTGATTGTGGAGCAGCCACACCAACTACTTTCGATTTTAGCATCGCAGAAGATATAGATGCAAATGGAGAAAATCCTTCATGTGATGGATTTGGTAACTTCGGTTATTGGGTAAGTTTTACTGCACCAGCAGTTGGTTCAGTAGTCTTTAATTTTGGTGGAGCAGCCGATAATATTGGTTTAGAGGTTTTAGATGCCTGTGGAGGAACAGCAGTTTCTGCGTGTTCTAATAATATTTTTGATACAGGAGATAGTTCTGATATCATAGGCGGACTTACACCTGGCGATACATATGTAGCAGTAATTTGGAGAGATACTCAAGCAGGTACTGCCGAAGTATGTATAGAAGAAGGGCCTTCATGTACTTTCCCTGTTAATTTAGATGCTACCAATTTATCATTAGATGGCGCAGATTTAAGTTGGACTGAAAACGGTACTGCCACAGTTTGGAATGTTGAAGTTGTTCTATCTGGTAATGCACCAACAGGAGTGCCTACAGCAACAGGTGTTACAAACCCTTATACAGTTACAGGTTTATTAGCTAATACAGATTATGATTTTTACGTGCAAGCAGATTGTGGAGGTGGAGACTTAAGTGATTTCGCTGGTCCTTTTACTTTTACTACATTATGTGATGTGTTTGTTCCAGATTATTTAGAAGACTTTACAGATATTATTCCAAATTGCTGGGATGAAGCTAGTAATGGAGACGCAACTACTGGTCCGACTGACTTTGGGGCTGGAGATTGGATTGCCGATGAATTTTTAAATATAGGTGCCAATGATGGTGCTTATAAGATAAATCTATTTAATGCAGGAACGAGCGATTGGATTATATCCCCAGAATTTGATTTAACTGGTGGACCTTTCCAAGTTGAATTTGATTTTGCAATAACAAATTGGAATAGTAGTACAGTAGCAGGAACTTTAGGATCTGATGATTTAGTACAATTATTAATAACTATAGATGACGGTGTATCATGGATACCATTATTAACTTATGATAATACGTCAGTTGTACCACTCCCAGGTATTCATCCAGTAGTAGATTTAACTGCCTACAGTGGTGAAACCGTTCAATTCGGAATTTTAGGTTCTGAAGGAACTGTATCAGATGCAGGTGTAGATGTAGATGTTTTTGTTGACAACTTTCAAGTAAGAAACGTACCAACATGTCCTGAGCCTTCTGATTTAACTTCAACAAATTTAAGTTTAACTTCAACTGAAATAGGTTGGACAGAAGCTGGAACATCAACATTATGGAATATTGAATATGGTGTAGCAGGTTTTACTCAAGGCACAGGAACAGTTGTTACAGACGTAACTACAAATCCTTACATCATAACTGGTTTAACATCAGACACTGCCTATGAGTTTTACGTACAGGCAATTTGTGACCCTACGAACTTAAGTTCTTGGACAGGTCCAGGAGAATTTTTTACGGGTTATTGCGCATCTGTGCCAACTAGTAATGATGGTGAAGGTGTTACTAATGTTACTATTGGAGTTACGGACTTTCCTAGTTTCGGTGATGTAACTTACGAAAATCAGACCTCACCTGTTGTCAATGTTTTCCAAGGAATAAACACCAATGTAGCGGTTAGTTTCGCAACTGGTTTTACATATGGAACTAATATTTGGATAGATTTCAATGACGATTTAGTATTTGATGCAACTGAACTTGTTTTTCAAGGAGAATCTACCAATGCTAACCCAACCACATTAGATGCTTCTTTTACAATGCCAATTACTGCACCGTTGGGAGAACATAGAATGCGTATTGGTACGGCAGATGCTGGTCAAGCTACTCCTAACCCATGTTATAACGGAACTTGGGGTGTTACATTAGACTTTACTGTAAATATTCAACAACTTACGTGTACACTGCCAGAGGCAGACTTCACGGTTAACACAGATTGTGATAATGATCAGTTCTTTATAGACGTAGATGTTACCAGTTTAGGGGATGCTACGTCATTAGAAATTTCTAATGATTTTGATGCGACGACTGTTCAGGCAACTGCTACTGGAGTGGTTCAAGCTGGTCCTTTCCCTTTTGGAAATACTGTTAAGATTTTTGTTACTAATGAACAAGACAATAATTGTGTTATCAGTAGTCCTTTCTTTGAAGTTTTAGCATGCCCACCATTAAATGATGAGTGTGATGGTGCGATAAGTGCAGTAGTAAACGAAGACGGTAGCTGCGATATGGTAACACCAGGAACTATTTTAGCTGCAACAACATCTAATGTACCTGCAGGAAGTTGTACTGGTGATCCAGATGATGACGTTTGGTTCGAATTTACAGCACTTAATGAAGTACATATCATATCTTTAATTAACATTGCGGGAGGAACTACTAACTTAGATCATGCAGTCTATGAGGGAAGTTGTGGTACTTTAACGGAACTTTACTGTTCTAACGATGACGCTAGTGTAACACCTCAACTTGTAGTTGGTGACACTTACTTAATTAGAGTATTTAGTGGAGGCAGCCAATCTGAGACTTCAACTTTTGATTTGTGTATAAGAAATGCACCTTCAAATATTATTTGCGAAAACGCAGAAAACTTTTGTTCAGTAGGTGGAGCACTATCTACTCCTAATATTATTGGCATACCAGATCCTAATGATTTAGCCTGTTTAGGTACAGCACCAAACCCTGTTTGGAATATCATTCAAATTGGTGAATCTGGACCAATCGAAATAGAAATTGTTCAACAAGATGACAATGGAAATGGATTAGATGTTGATTTTGTGATTTGGGGTCCATTTGATTCTATTACACAGGCTTGTACGGATATAGTATATGAGGATTGTCCTACGTGTCCGTTCTCTAATAATCCTGATACTGGATTCTATCCATTTGGTAATATAATAGATTGTAGTTATTCTGCGGCTTCTATTGAAAACCTAAGTATTGATAACGCTATAGCAGGTGAAATTTACATGCTATTAGTAACAAATTTTAACGGAAACCCTGGAACAATTACTATAGAACAAACTAATATTGCTGATACTTCTAGTGGTGAAATTTCAGCCGAAATTGAAGCAGAAATTGTAAGTAATGAAATATTCATAGATTCTAGTAACGATATCACTGAAACTGACGAAGTTGCTTTGTGTGGTTTTGATAGTGTAGTCATTCAAACAGACTCGCCATTTGCTGATGAATTTGTTTGGTTCAAGAATGGTTTTGTTGTGGAAGGTGAAACAGGATCAACTTTAACAGTAACAGAATCTGATAACTACCAAGTACAAGCATTTGACAACCAATGTGGCGTAGACACTTTTTCTCAAATTGTAAACATTAATCTATATAATGAACCAGCCGCTCTAGATTTGCAAACAATTGCAGTTTGCGATAGTGAAACGGGCCTAGGAGAGGAATTTGATTTAGATGAATTTACAGCAGAATTAAATATAGGAGATCAATTTACTGTGAGTTATTATACTAATACAGATGATGCAAATCAGGCAATAAACCAATTAGGGTCACTATATACAACTACTGGTGAGACCCTAATCATTAGAATAGAAGATGTAAATGCTGTAAATGATGGATTCACAGGGTGCCGAATACTAAGTGAATTAGATCTAGTGGTTGGTCCAGAGAAATGTGTGTTCCCGCAAGGAATTTCACCTGGCGTATCACCAGGGTTTAACGATAGTCTTGACCTAAGTAATTTTGACGTTTCTAAAATTGAAATTTTCAATAGAAATGGAACACTTGTATACTCTAAAGCTAATTATACAGATGAATGGATTGGACAGACCAATAGTGGGGAAGAATTACCTGTAGGTACATACTTCTATACTATAACCTATGCCGACGGTACTAAGACTAAAAATAACTGGATATATATTAGCAGATAATCACTAACTGAATCAACTTAAATTATAATGAAAAAACTTTCAATAATAGCGGTTTTACTCTTTGCATTTCAAATGCATGGACAACAAGATCCTCAGTACACACAGTACATGTACAATATGAATGTAATTAATCCAGCCTATGCAGGTTCTACGGAAAGTCTATCTTTTGGATTGTTATATAGAGATCAATGGTCAGGTATTGATGGTGGTCCTCAAACAGGAACACTTTTTGTTCATTCACCTGTTGGAAACAATATGGGATTAGGACTATCTGTAATTGCAGATCAAATTGGACCTGTTAAGGAAACAAATGTTTATGCCGATGTATCATATACTTTAAAATTAGGTGGTGAACATCGTTTGGCGTTTGGCGTAAAAGCTGGTGCAACTTTTCATGATATCGGCCTATTCTCTGGTGTTGATGTTTTAGATGAAGGAGATCCTTTCTTCTCAGAAGATATAAATAAGACAACACCCAATATAGGTGCTGGTTTATTTTATTATACCAATAAATATTATTTGTCTTTATCTGTGCCAAACATGCTTTCATCTGTTCATTTAGATGCTAATGGATTTCAAATAGGTTCGGAAACACAACACTACTTTTTTACTGGTGGGTATGTGTTTGATCTTTCGCCGAACACAGAACTTAAACCATCCTTTATGGTAAAATCTGCATTTAATGCACCAACATCTTTTGATGTTAATGTAAATGCTAGGTTTTTTAAGAAATTTGAGATTGGTGCTTCCTATAGATTGGATGATTCTTTTTCTGGATTAGTGAATTTTGCTATAACACCTGCGCTTAGAGTTGGTTATGCTTATGACGCTATATCTTCAGATATTAAAGCATTTGCACCTGCATCACACGAGGTAATGTTGTTATTCGACCTTAATTTTCCGAAGCGCGTCTCTCGTTCACCTAGATACTTTTAATCCGTTAAGCTAAACAATTATGAAAAACTTTAAAACACTATTATTTATTACGTTGATGAGTAGTTTATGCTTAACTGCTCAAGACAAGAATACAAAAAAGGCAGATAAAGAATTTGCTAGGTTCGAGTTTGTAGATGCAGCTGAAAGCTATAAAAAACTTGTAGATAAAGGAAATGGTTCGCCATACGTATATGCGCAACTTGCTGAAAGTTATTATAACATATTTAGCACTGTTGAGGCCGAACGTTGGTATGAAAAAGCATTAGAGTCATCACAAGATCCAGAGATGATTTATAAATATTCCGAAATGCTAAAAGCAAATGGAAAATATGAAGCATCTAATGCTCAAATGGAAAAATTTGCATCAATGCGACCATCAGATGATAGAGCATCAGCATTTAGAAAAAACCCAAATTATCTTCCTAAAATTTTAGAACAAGGTAAAAAGTTTAATGTACAAGATGCAGGCTTTAACTCACCACAAGCAGATTTTGGTGGAGTTGCAAACGATGGAAAATTATATATTACATCTGGCCGAAATGATAACCGTAAAACATATGGTTGGAATGAACAACCCTTCTTAGATATCTATAGATTATCTAAAAATTCAGATGGCTCGTATCAAGCTGCAGAATTAATGAATGATGAAATTAACACCAAATTTCATGAGGGTTTAGTTTCATTTTCTCCTGACGGTGAAACGATGTATTTTTCTAGAGAAAGTTATTCTGAAAAAGACTTTCAAAAAGACTCGTTAAGTAGCACTCGTTTTAGTCAGTTATATTTATTTAAAGCCACTAAATTAGGGTCTGATTGGGATACAGTAGAAAGTTTAGCAATTAACAGTAAAAACTATTCAGTAAAAAATCCTTCAGTTAGCACTGACGGTAATACACTTTATTTTGCATCCAATATGCCAGGTGGTTACGGTAATTTTGATATCTATAAAGCACCGATTAATGATGATGGAACACTAGGTGATCCAGTAAATTTAGGCCAAAAAGTAAATACAGAAGGGCAGGAAATGTTTCCTTATTCTAGTAGTGCTAATATCCTTTATTTCTCTTCTAACGGCCATCTTGGTCTTGGTGGTATGGATGTTTTCTATACAAAAGAGATAGATGGTAAAATGGCACCAATAAGAAACGTTGGTATACCTATTAACAGTAATGGTGATGATTTCGCTTTTACCATACACGAAGAATCTGAAGAAGGTTTTGTTTCATCAAACAGAGATGGTGGACAAGGTAGTGATGATGTATATGCATTTAAGAAACTTCAACCATTATGTGATGTATTAGTTACAGCAACTGTATTAGATGACAAAACAAGAGAACCTATAGCTGGAGCTTCTGTAAGCTTATTTGATAGTGAAGGTAATAAAGTCGTGTCTAAAATGACTGAAGCTGATGGTACTGCTGAGTTTATAGTAGAGTGCGAAAAAGATACAGAACTTGAGGTTGTAATGACTGATTACGAGAGTAAAAAAGTTGCTGTAAAAGGAAGCAATGACGAAGAACTTGCGGTTCAGATTTCACTTGATCCTATTGAAGAAATTATTACGGCTGAGGAAATTGTTTTAAACCCTATTTATTTTGATTTTGATAAATCTAATATCACAGCTCAGGCTGCATTTGAATTAGATAAACTTATTCAAATAATGAACAAATATCCAGATCTAGTAATAAACGCAACATCTCATACCGATAGCAGAGGTCCTGCGTCTTACAATCAAAGATTATCTCAACGTAGAGCAAAGAGTACACAACAATACGTTATTTCAAAAGGCATTGATGCATCACGTGTATCAGCTGAAGGTAAAGGTGAAAGTGATCTAAAGGTAAAATGCGGATCTAATTGTTCAGACGATGAGCATCAACAAAATAGACGTTCAGAATTTTTAATTGTGAGTGGAGGCCCACAATCTCAAAAATAAAAGTTCTAATATCATAAAATTATAAACGCTCTGACAATATCAGAGCGTTTTTTTATTCCACCGCAAATGGTTGTATTCCATACTTTTTCTGAAATATGGCGTCTAATTGATGCTTCATCTCGTTCGAAAAAGGATAGTCTTTTATTGTTGAATCCTGAGGTGATTGTGAATTTAACAACCTACCAAAAACCAAAAATAAATATAGAATTAAAACTATCAATCTAAATATGAAGGTTGCACCAATATCGTAATTAGTCATATTGCTCCGTTCAACCGCCCTAGCATATGCTACAGGCTCATAATCAGAAACTTCTGGCTTTACTCTATTAACAGCCGACATTGCTATCCACTCCTCAATTAAAGTAAACATCATTTCGTTTGGCTCTTCATTATATTTTGCCTTTGCCTCCACAATTTCATAAGACGGAATTGCAACTTCGATTGTTGCCAATCTTGTTGGTATTTCGCTATCTTTTTGACTTTGCAAAGAGAAAATACGGCTTTGATTTGCCTCACAATCTTCATCATATTCAGCAACACAATGATGCATTGCTACACCTTCGTCATAAAGTTCTATTGAGTTTTTAAGTTCTATAGTTTTAAAAACTACTGTTTGCCCCTCAATCACTT
Source organism: Winogradskyella sp. PE311 (assembly GCF_046545555.1). NCBI lineage: Bacteria > Pseudomonadati > Bacteroidota > Flavobacteriia > Flavobacteriales > Flavobacteriaceae > Winogradskyella > Winogradskyella sp. PE311. The sequence continues at coordinate 366,677 of NZ_JBHZTH010000001.1, forward strand.
CGGCTTTACATAAAGGTTTTATACCAGAAGATTTCCAGGATAAAACATTCCCCATTTCATTTTTAATATAGATTCTACGATGCCAATCATTTGTCTGATTTAACAATGCATTAAAGGTTCTACCCTTCATAGAAAACGTAAGATCTTCTCTATATTTATGTCTTAAATAGTCAACGATTTGGTTAAGTTCGTTAGTTTCTAAACGTTCTATTCTAGAAAAGAACTTCACTACAGAAGTCCAAAAAACTTCTTCCACATCTCGTATACTAGATAAACTAGAGATTGCTATAATCTTGGCGGCCTCTTTAGTTGCTCCAAAACCTATGGCTTGCGCATATCTTAAAGCTTCAAAAACTCTAAAATAATCTGGTGCACTTCTAAACTCGTGCGCCATTTTATTCGTCAATTGTATTGGCATTTGTGATAAATCTTTAACACTAACACCTTTACCTAATTGTACATACCAAAGCATGTGTAATTTATGACTTTCATAAAAACTAGCCTCTAAAAACTTAGGTGTCTCATACTTAGTAAAGCAGTATTTTAATAAACTACTGATTTGTTCATCTTTTGCTGAAGACTCAGCTTTCCAAGATTCTATATCTTTATTGAATTTGTTACCAAAAGAACTCATGTTGTGTAATACCTCTACATCTGCATAACTTCTCAATAATGCATAGCACTTTTGGTGATATAAATGAATCAATAAAGCTCTAAAAGTGTCTCTTTTCCATGTATATCGATACTGGCTGGTTTTAGAAAAGAATTCTTTTAACATAGATTCTAAAGTCCCTTTATAGCGTTGCGTCTCATTTGGTGCTTTGTATATCTTCTCAACCAAGGCTATGTATCCACTAGGTCTTTCCTTTATATTCTGATTTTTGCATATAGGCTTCATTTTTTAATTTCTTTACATGTTATTAGCTATGTAAAGCCACTTAAACTTGTAATTACGATTTGTAAACGTGTTTTAATAACAGTCATTTATGTTTGTTTTGGCTTTAATTTCTTAAAAAATAAAAGCTCGATTCTTTTTACAGAACCGAGCTTTATGATGGTGTTAAATCCCTTTATTCTATAAAAGGATTTTCGGTTCAATTCTATGTCTACAGATAAACTTTACAAATAGTGTGTCTGATATATAACTATATTTTATATGTGCTTTCATAATTAAATTTTTGGCAATAAAAAACCCGAGGTTTTTATAACTCGGGTTCAAAATAATTTATTTGAGTAACTTTTATCTCTTACAAATACAAGTTACAAAACCCGAATTTAATATTGAATCTCGTTCAATATTAAACAGTTGATATGTCGAATTTTTTACTTGCATTAGATTTCTTATTTTATTTAAATGAGGTGCAAATATATAATTAGATCTTTCTTAATTCCAAATAAAATTTGAATTCAAAGGTCTATTTATAAGCAATCTAAATTTGGGTTTAGATAATTTATTGGTGAATTAACGCAACGAAAAACCCTTTGCAGCCCACCAAGGGTGGACTTCTATTATTAATCTTCCAGCTTTTACCATTGGGTCAGAATTAGCTAAACTATCTGCCATCTTTAAGGTAGGGACATTATATATAGTAATACCTTTGATGTTCCCATTATTTCCAAAAGGGCCAGAAATATCCGCATATCCTAGCTCGTACATTTTACCTAAATGTGCTAAATGCTCATTTTGTAATCTTGTTGCTTCTTCTTCGTTTTGGTTTCTTATAGGCCCACTTTTTAAAAAGGCAATAAAATATTGTTGCATTAGGATGGTGTCTTTTGTTTTTTCGTCTACATAATCAAATACTTGATAACCCTTAGCAATAAGTTTCATTTTAGTATCTTTTATAACTCCTTCATTTATAGTTTTTAAAGTATCAAAATCTACCTCTTGAAACACTTTTTCTTCTAAAACGCTATTGTTATAATCTAAGGATTGTGTTTCCTTTTTACAGGCTAGTATTGAACCAAACAATACAAATGCCAATAGAAATTTTTTCATTTTTTCCAATTTTTAAATGGGTGTTTACTTAATTGCGAATTATAGTATTTTGTATCACCTGTTACTTCTTTTCCTAGCCAATTAGGTTTTAAAAAGTTTTCATCTTCTGATTTTAACTCTACCTCCGCAATCACTAATCCTTCATTCTCACCAAAAAACTCATCAACCTCAAAAATGTGATTTCCAATTACAACTTCGTGTCTAATTTTATCAATAATACCTTCTTCGCATAGTACTAATAGGTTTTGAGCTTCAGGTTCAGGAATTTCTTTTTCCCACTCAAAACGCGACAATCCATCATCTGTGGATTTACCTTTAATAGTTAAATACCCTTTATCTTTTTTCAACCTAACACGGACCGTTCTCTCTTTATTACTGTTTAAAAATCCTTGTTGTATTGTATAACAACATGCGGCTTCTTTTCTGAATGCATTGTCATTTACTAAAAATTTACGTTCTATCTCTATGGACACAATTGATAAGGTTTAAAGGCATATAATCCCTAAATTTACGTCATGATTAACGATTTACCAATAAGAAAAATTATTCATGTAGATATGGATGCCTTTTATGCATCTGTTGCTCAGATGGACAATCCAAAACTTAAAGGTAAAGCTATTGCTGTTGGAGGTGGAGGTAAACGAGGGGTTATTAGCGCGGCAAGTTATGAAGCTCGTAAATTTGGTGTAAAAAGTGCCATGTCTGGTCGATTAGCAGAAAAACTTTGTCCTCATCTAATCTTTGTAAAAACCGATTTTACGAGGTACTCTGAAATATCTAAACACGTAAAATCAATATTCTATGATTATACAGATTTGGTAGAGCCCTTATCTCTTGATGAAGCTTACTTAGACGTAACTGAGAACAAATTAGGGCTTCCTAGTGCAACTTTGCTAGCACAAAAGATAAGAGCTAGGATTTTTAATGAAGTAGGCTTAACGGCTTCTGCAGGTATATCTATTAATAAATTTATTGCTAAGGTTGCTAGCGATTATAATAAACCTAATGGACAGAAAACGGTAAACCCAGAAGATGTCCTTAAATTTTTAGAAGATTTAGATATTAGAAAATTTTATGGTGTTGGCAAGGTTACTGCAGAAAAAATGTATCAGAAGGGGATCTTTACTGGTAAAGATTTAAAATCTAAAAGTCTTGAATATCTTGACGAAAACTTTGGGAAATCTGGACACTATTATTATAACGTCGTAAGAGGCATACATAACAGTGAAGTAAAACCAAATCGCATCAGAAAATCTTTAGCCGTAGAACGTACATTTAGCGAAAATCTATCCTCCGAAATTTTTATGCTTGAAAAATTAGAGCATATTGCTGAAGAAGTTGCTAAACGATTAGAAAAAAACAAAGTTGCAGGAAAAACTGTAACGCTTAAGATAAAATATAGCGACTTCACTTTGCAAACGAGAAGTAAAACAATCCCTTATTATGTAAGTGAAAAATCTATTATTCTTGAAACTGCTAAAGATTTATTGTATCAAGAAAAAATGAGTAATTCTGTTCGTCTTTTAGGTATTTCGTTATCTAATCTAAATACAGATCAAAAAAAACCTAAGCCTTCTGAAAAAGGCAAGAAATCTGTTAGTGTACAGTTAAAGTTTGAGTTTTAATTTTCTATTATGTTTGATTCTTCTTACTTTTTTCAACGAACATAGCTAGCATAGAAGTGCTTGGTTTGAAAAACCATCACAATTAAATTTAACCAAAAAAAGAAAGCCTTGGGATTTGATAGAAAAATATTATCATTTTTAAAACCTCAGTTACTTGAAAGTATTCTAGAGAAATCCTCAATTCAACAATTTGAAAAAGGTACTGAATTGCTTAAAGAAAAACAATATGCTAAAGTATTACCAATCGTACTAAAAGGACTACTAAAAGTATATTCTAGATTTGATGAAAAGGAATTACTGTTATATTACATAGAACCTTCTCAAAGTTGTGTAATGACATTTTATTCAGCATTAAAAAATACCCCTAGTCGAGTATTTGCAATGGTCGAAGAAGAATCTAGTGTGCTTTTACTTCCAATAAAACATTTGCCAGAATGGATAAAAAATTATCCTGATTTTAACGAACTTTTCTTCAACCAATATAATTTACGTTATTTAGAACTCCTCAGTACCATTGGTCATTTACTCAATGACAAAATGGATAAGAGACTTTATGAGCACCTAAAAAAGAAATCTCTTTTGACCAATGGAGCACTAATTAAAATGAGTCATCACCAAATCGCTACGGAATTAGGAACTGCCAGAGAAGTAATTTCTAGAGTTTTAAAAAAACTTGAAACTGATAAAAAGATTGAACAAAATACTAACGGAATTAAAATAATCTCTCAGTTGTGACTTAGGTCACAAGAAACCTTAATTAATTTTTTCAACTTTGCTGAGCAATTTTGCAAAGATTTAAAATTTAAAAAGATGAAAAAAAATATGGGTTTGGCAGATAAAACTATTAGAATAATAATTGCTGCTATAGTAGGTGTTCTTTATTTTACAGGTGTTATAACTGGTACTCTAAGTATTATATTATTAATTGTAGCTGCTGTTTTTCTGCTTACGGCATTTATTAATTTTTGCCCAATTTATTCAATTTTCGGGATAAGAAGTTGTCCTATTAAAAAGGGTGAATAGGTCATTTCTAAAATTAAACTTGTTGTTTAAAGAAATTAGGATTTAACAATTGGCAAGAGGACTATTCATTAGTAATCTCACGAACACGCAAAGTGTTTACCATGCCTTTTTCAGCAATTGGCATAGAGGCTAAACTAATTACCATATCTCCTTTATCCAAGTAACCATTTTTCTTAGCAATTCTATTGGTATCTCTAATAGTTTCGTCTGTACTTACAAACTTATCATAGAAAAATGCTGTAACCCCCCAAAGTAAACTAAGTTGCGTTAAAATTCTTTTGTTAGAGGTAAAAACTAGAATATTCGATTGAGGTCTCCACGCCGAAATTTGAAAAGCAGTATAACCACTATTAGTTAATGTAGAAATAGCTTTGGCATTAATCTCATTTGCCATATTAGCTGCGTGATAACAAATGGCCTTTGTTATGTAACGTTTAGTACGTATGTGTGGTGGAGATTGTGGCACTTCAATTAATGGAGAGTCTTCAACGCTTCTGATAATATTTGCCATTTGACGAATTACCTGAACAGGATATTGCCCAACAGACGTTTCACCAGATAACATAACTGCATCAGCACCATCCATTACAGAATTGGCCACATCGTTTACTTCTGCCCTTGTTGGTGTTAAACTAGTGATCATTGTTTCCATCATCTGTGTAGCAATAATTACTGGTATTCTTGCTTTTTTAGCCCTTAAAACTAATTGTTTTTGCACCAATGGCACTTCTTCAGCTGGTATCTCTACTCCTAAATCGCCACGAGCCACCATTAAACCATCACAATAAGCAACAATCTTATCTATATTTTCTACAGCTTCTGGTTTTTCTATCTTAGCGATAATTGGAATTTTATGATCACTATGCTCACTAATTAATTTTTCGAGCTGCATTAAATCTTCTGCATGACGTACAAATGATAATGCAATCCAATCAACCCCAAGATTACACGCAAAAATAGCATCTTCAACATCTTTCTCAGTTAAAGCGGGTTGAGAAATATCAGTATTAGGAAGATTAACTCCTTTTTTTGATTTAAGCGGACCACCTTGAATAACCTTAGCTTTAACCTCAGATTTTCCATCCGTAGATACAACTTCAAAGTGTAATTTTCCATCATCTAAGAGAATACGTTCTCCTGGCTTGGCGTCTTGAGGAAACTTATCATACGTCATGTAAACACGTTCTTTCGTACCTTCAAAACGTTTTCCTGTAGCAAAAATAATTTCATCCCCTGGATTAACTACAACCTCCCCTTTCATTGTTCCAACACGTAATTTAGGGCCTTGTAAATCCCCAAGAATAGATGCATTATATCCAAACTCTTCATTGAGCTCTCTTATCATTTCTACGCGCTCCTCCACATCCTTGTAATCAGCATGCGAAAAATTAATCCTAAACACATTAGCACCTTCGTCTAACATGGCTTTTAAAACATCTTTACTGCTTGTTGCTGGGCCTAATGTGGCTACTATTTTTGTTTTTTTATTTGACATCAATTCTAAAAAATTAAATGGTCTCTAGATTTTATTTTCAACGGATTAACCGCATAACTTGTAACGATTTGTGAAATATTCTGAAGCTTATTTAAGATCAGTTTTTCATTAACATTCTGAATTTCACCTGAAATTTTAATAAAAAAATCAACTTTATTTAATTCTGGAATCAAATGAAACGTTTTTAAAACGCTCTCATTTTGTGTAAAAAGTGATCCGGTACTATACAAACTTACTTCTTCCTTTTTACAAACATTAGAAACTAAATTCCATGTCACATACTGCGATTTGTTATTCCATTCAAAAAAACTATAAGAAGAGGTTAAATATTGAAAATCTAAATCCTTCTCATTACGTTCTAGTTTTAAATCTAAAGTTTTATTTAGTAAGTAAGCTAAACGATAATCTTCTAGACCACAATGAATAGCTATGAGCTTGTAAGCATCATCATAAAAATCATTTACTAGAAGTTTGTGTAAAGCCAAAACGTTATAACTTTAATTAGTAAATATAAGACATTATAAGGTCTGATATATCAACTTTAGGTTAATCTTACACCTTATAACTTACGAAAACGTTGTAGTTAAGGCAATTAAACTGAGACGTCTAAATGAACTTGGTAATCTGATTTTGGAATGCAAAAAAGGCACGCTTTGAGGCTTTTTCTTCAGCTTTTTTCTTAGATGTAGCTCTTGCTTTTGAAACCACCTTTTTATTAATACTTAATTTAACTGAAAAATGCTTTAACTCATCTTTTCCGGTATCTTCATAAACTTCATAATCAAAAGTATTTTTTTCTTTTTGACACCATTCAATGAGCAAACTTTTGTAACTTATTACCTTACCTTCCAATGTCTCTATATCAACATGAGGATTGATTATACGTTTATAAATAAACTTTTCGCAAGTCTTATAGCCTTTATCTAAATAAATAGCTCCGACTAAGGCTTCAAACAGATTTCCATGGATATTATTACCAAAATTAGATTTTGGAATTCTACTTTGTACTAAGTCAATAAGATTTAGCTCTTTACCTAATTCATTAAGATGTTCTCTACTTACTACTTTAGATCGCATCTTAGTAAGATAGCCTTCGTCACCTTGTGGTACTTTTTCAAACAAATACGCTGCAATAACCGAACTAAGCATTGCATCACCTACAAACTCTAAACGTTCATAATTAATAGGATTTCCTTTTTTATCCTTAATATTCATAGAACGATGTGTAAAGGCCTTAACGTAAAGCGGCTTCGATTTTGGCTTAAAACCTAGTATATCTTTGAGTTGTAAAAAAAAATTCCCGTCTTCTTCAGAGCGGGAATTTAGTATGTTACGAATGATGCTCATTCGGGATTTAATCTAATTTTTTGAATACTACACAAGCGTTGTGACCGCCAAATCCAAATGTATTACTCATAGCGACTTTTATATCTCTTTTCTGAGGTTTATTGAGTGTTAAATTTAATTCTGGGTCTATGTTTTCGTCAACCGTTTCATGGTTTATCGTTGGTGGTACAATACCGTGCTCCATTGCCAAAATTGAAGCTATTGCTTCAATAGCGCCTGCAGCACCCAACAAGTGACCTGTCATAGATTTAGTAGAATTAATATTTATATTTTTAGCATGACTGCCAAATACTTCTGATATAGCTTTTAATTCGGCAACATCACCTAGCGGTGTCGATGTGCCGTGTGTATTAATATGATCTACATCTTCCGGATTTAAACCTGCGTTGTCTAAACAATTTTTCATTACCGCGATAACACCAAGCCCATCAGGATGTGGTGCTGTCATATGATACGCATCCGAGGATAAACCGCCTCCTACAACTTCTGCGTAGATTTTGGCTCCTCTTGCCTTAGCGTGCTCGTACTCCTCTAAAACAATGGAACCCGCACCTTCACCTAACACAAAACCATCTCGGTTTGCGTCAAACGGCCTAGACGCTGTTTGTGGATCTTCGTTTCTAGTACTCATTGCGTGCATAGCATTAAAGCCACCCATACCAGCAATCGTAACTGCTGCCTCACTACCGCCAGTAATTATAACATCACAATGTCCTAAACGTATATTGTTTAAAGCATCTATCATGGAATTAGCAGAAGAAGCACAAGCAGAAACTGTTGTATAATTAGGGCCCATAAAACCATATTTTATAGATATGTTTCCTGGGGCAATATCAGCAATCATTTTAGGAATGAATCGTGGATTAAATCGAGGTGTACCATCACCAGCGGCAAAATTTAACACTTCTTCTTGAAATGTTTCTAAACCACCAATACCTGCACCCCAAATTACTCCAACTCTTAATTTATTTACCGCATCTAGATCTAGTTTTGAGTCTGCAATTGCCTCATCAGAAGCAACCATAGCATACTGCGAAAACTTATCCATTTGTCTGGCTAACTTTCTATCAATAAAGTCAGTAACTTCAAAGTTTTTTATTTCACAAGCAAATTGCGTTTTGAACTTTTCAGCATCAAAATGTGTCACAGGGGCAGCACCACTTTTTCCACTAATTAGCGCATCCCAATATTCATCTTTGGTATTGCCTATTGGTGTAAGTGCACCTAAACCGGTAACTACAACTCGCTTTAATTCCATAAAAATAAAGTTATTATTTTGCTTCTTCTATATAAGAAATAGCTTGACCTACTGTTGCAATATTTTCTGCCTGATCGTCTGGTATTTGAATATCAAATTCTTTTTCGAATTCCATTATTAATTCAACAGTATCTAATGAATCTGCTCCTAAATCGTTAGTAAAGCTAGCTTCAGTTACAACCTCGTTTTCATCAACGCCCAATTTATCTACGATAATCGCTTTTACTCTTGATGCAATGTCTGACATAATCTTTTAATTTTAAGTTTTAATTAGATGGCAAAAATAAAAAACTTTATCTTAATAATCATCTTTACCGATAAAATGTGTTTTTAATTTAGTAAAAATGAAGAGAAGTATTTCTCTTTTGCCTTAATTGTTAATTATTATTCTTTTTTTTGTTTGAATAATTGAAACAAGATACCTGTAAATGAAACGTATTGTAATTTTTGCGTCCGGAAGTGGAAGTAATGCTGAAAATTTAATTAAGTTTTTTCACAACAGCGATAATGCGTCTGTTATTCAGGTACTAACTAACAATCCTCATGCCAAAGTCCTTGATCGCTGTAAAACCTTAAAAGTAAGCGCCTTATCTTTCAACAGAATAGCGTTTTCCAAATCTGAAGATATCCTAAATATTCTAAAAATCGCACAGCCAGACCTTATAGTGTTAGCTGGTTTTCTCTGGAAATTTCCTGAATTCATTTTAAATGCCTTTGAAAATAAAGTGGTAAACATTCATCCTGCTTTGTTACCAAACTATGGAGGAAAAGGTATGTATGGGATGAATGTGCATAAAGCTGTGGTTAACAATAAAGAAACCGAAACTGGTATCACTATTCATTATGTTAATGAAAATTATGACGAAGGTGCTATAATTTTTCAGGCAAAGTGTGCTGTTTTAGCTTCGGATTCTCCAGAAGATGTCGCTGAGAAGATTCATTTATTGGAAATGGAGCATTTTCCGAAGGTGGTAAATAAATTATTGAAATAAAGAACTAAAATAAGATTGCCGTTTTTACACAAACTGAAGATGAGTAAAAAGAAAAAAAAATATTACACTGTTTGGAAAGGACATAATACTGGCGTATTCGATAAATGGGACGATTGTAAAGCTCAAATTAAAGACTTCCAAGGCGCACAGTATAAATCATTCTTAACTTTTGAAGCTGCAAAAAAAGCCTTAAAAGGAAATTACAAAGATTATATCGGCAAATATAAATCCTTTAAAAGCGAACTCACAGAAGCACAACTCAAAAAAATTGGTAAACCTAATTATAATTCTATTTCCGTAGATGCAGCCTCAAGCGGCAATCCTGGAGTAATGGAATATAGAGGTGTAGATACAAAAACAAAAAAACAACTCTTCATCCAGGGCCCTTTTGCACAAGGCACAAATAATATTGGCGAATTTTTAGCATTAGTACATGGGTTAGCTTTTCTAAAACAGCATAATAGCGAGCGAATTATGTATACGGATTCTAGAACTGCTATGAGCTGGGTAAGAAAGAAAATTTGCAATTCTAAACTAGAACGAAATAAAAAAAATAAACCCGTTTTTGATTTAGTAGATCGAGCCTTAGAGTGGTTAAAAACAAATGACTACTCTACAACTATTGTAAAATGGGAGACCAAAGCTTGGGGAGAAATTCCTGCCGATTTTGGCCGAAAGTAATCCACGTTATTTGTTGTGATTCTCTATTTTATGAGGAATATATTTTATGTACTTTTGCACCTTAATCTAAACGTAGATAATGAGTAAATTAGTGATTGTCGGAACTGTAGCTTTTGATGCTATAGAAACTCCATTCGGTAAAACTGACAAAATTCTTGGTGGTGCAGCGACCTATATAGGTTTATCAGCTTCTAACTTTAATGTTGATTCTGCAGCCGTTTCAGTAGTTGGTGGAGATTTCCCTCAAAAATATTTAGATCTTTTAGAAAATAGAAACGTTAATATTGATGGTATAGAAATTGTAAAAGATGGTAAAACCTTTTTTTGGAGTGGTAAATATCATAACGACATGAATTCTCGTGATACTTTAGTCACTGAATTAAATGTATTAGAGCATTTTAATCCAATTGTTCCCGACAGTTATAAAGATGCAGAAGTTGTGATGCTAGGTAATTTGCATCCACTAGTACAACAAGGTGTTTTAAACCAAATGACTGAAAAACCAAAATTAGCCATTTTAGACACTATGAATTTCTGGATGGATATTGCTCTAGAAGATTTACTTTCTGTTATAAAAAATGTAGATGTTATAACCATTAATGATGAAGAAGCAAGACAATTAACTGGTGAGTATTCACTATTAGTCGCAGCAAGAAAGATTCATGAAATTGGACCTAAATATGTAGTAATTAAAAAAGGAGAACATGGAGCGCTATTGTTTCATGATGATAATGTGTTCTACGCTCCTGCCTTACCATTAGAAGAAGTATTTGATCCAACAGGTGCTGGTGATACTTTTGCTGGTGGTTTTTCAGGATATCTAGCCAAAACAGAAGATTATTCTTTTGAGAATATGAAAAAAGCTGTTATATATGGCTCAACACTAGCGTCCTTCTGTGTAGAAAAGTTCGGTACCGAGCGAATGCAAAACCTAACAGATAAAGAAATACATAAACGCTTAGACCAATTTAAGAGTTTAACACAATTTGATATAGAATTAACCTAAAAACCAACGCGCTCAAATTTGAGCGCGTTTTTTTATTTTGAACTTGTTTCAGAATCTTATAGATATAACTTGGAGATAACACAACATGAGTGATGCTTTAAAACATGAGTGCGGTATTGCACATATTAGACTTTTAAAACCGTTAGAGTACTACAAAGAAAAATACGGAAGTGCTTTTTATGGAGTCAATAAAATGTACTTAATGATGGAAAAACAGCACAATCGCGGACAAGATGGTGCTGGTTTTGCAAGTATAAAACTAGATACAAAACCAGGAGAGCGTTACATTAGCCGAGTGCGCTCAGTTGCACAACAACCTATACAAGATATCTTTGCCCAAATTAATGAGCGCATTAATAAAGAGTTAACTGAACACCCTGAATATAATACTGATGTCTCTGCGCAAAAAAAGAATATTCCATATATAGGAGAAGTCTTATTAGGACATGTGCGTTATGGTACTTTTGGTAAAAATAGTGTTGAAAGTGTTCATCCTTTTCTAAGACAAAATAACTGGCAACATAGAAATTTAATAATGGCTGGTAACTTTAATATGACCAATGTTAAAGAACTTTTTGGCAACCTTATTGAGTTAGGTCAACATCCAAAAGAATATACTGACACAATAACCATAATGGAAAAAATTGGTCATTTTTTAGATGATGCAGTTTCAAAAATCTATAAAGATTTAAAAAAAGAAGGCTATAATAAGAATGAATGTTCACCTTTAATAGCGGAACGTTTAAATGTAGCTAAGATTTTAAAAAGAGCAGCTAAAAATTGGGATGGAGGTTATGCTATGGCTGGCTTATTGGGTCATGGAGATTCATTTGTGCTGAGAGATCCTGCTGGTATACGTCCTACTTATTACTATAAGGACGATGAAGTCGTGGTAGTAGCTTCTGAAAGACCCGTAATACAAACTGTATTTAATGTGCCTTTTGATAAAGTAAAGGAATTGGAACCTGGACATGCTATAATTACAAAGAAATCTGGTTCTACAGCAATTAAAAAAATATTAGAGCCTTTAGAGCGCAAAGCTTGTTCTTTTGAGCGCATTTATTTTTCTAGAGGGAGTGATGCTGAAATTTATAAAGAGCGAAAGGAACTAGGTCGTTTATTAATGCCAAAAGTTCTAGAGGCTATAGAAAATGATACAAGAAACACAGTTTTTTCGTTTATACCTAATACAGCAGAAACTTCATTTTTTGGTATGATTGATACTGTTGAGGAACATCTTAATTACAAGAAAACACAAGCCATACTCAAGGGGCAAAGGGCTTTATCTGCTAAGAAAGTTGAAGAAATATTATCAGAACGACCTAGAATTGAAAAAATAGCAATTAAAGATGTTAAGCTAAGGACATTTATTACTGAAGATAGCAGTAGAGATGATTTAGTTGCCCATGTTTATGATGTCACTTACGGTGTTATTAAACCAACCGATAATCTAGTTATTATCGATGACAGTATTGTTAGAGGTACAACACTTAAAATGAGTATCATAAAAATGATGGACCGTCTTAAGCCAAAGAAAATAATTGTAGTTTCTTCGGCACCTCAAATAAGATATCCCGATTGTTATGGTATAGATATGGCAAATCTCGAAAGTTTAGTGGCATTTAGAGCAGCTTTGGCATTATTAAAAGACAACAATCACTATCATATCGTCGACGACGTGTATAAAAAGTGTTTAACGCAAGTAAATCTTAAAGACAAAAAGGTAGTAAACTTTGTAAAAGAGATTTATAATAATTTTACTGATGAACAGATTTCAGAAAAAATTGCAGAATTATTAAGCGACTCGGAAGTTAATGCCGATGTGAAAATAATTTTTCAACCTGTTGCGAATTTACATAAAGCTTGTCCTAACAACCTAGGAGACTGGTACTTTACTGGTAATTACCCTACGCCAGGAGGTAATAGAGTTGTCAATAAAGCCTTTATCAATTTTTATGAAGGCAACAAAGAACGTGCTTACTAAATAATTAAAAAATAACGTTTTATCCGATAAAATACGTATTTCATCAGATAAAAATGTATTTCATCGGATATATACATCTACTTTAACAATTTAAATTACATTGGTCTCACCATAACATAAGTAGGTTAAGTTCATGGTAGATTTGGGGCAAAAAAAGGTGAACAATGTTCACCTTTTTTTATGAAGTTAATTGAAGTATTACTTTAAATGATTCTTGTAATTATATAATTCAGTTCCCCGATCACAATTTACCAAACACCGTGTTTTCCACTCTTAGACTAATATATAGGTCGTTTGTCCAAAAAATTGAATAGTTAAATTAAAGTACTCTTATATTTGATTCACCATAACATAAGTAGGTTAAGTTTATGGTAGATTTGGGGCAAAAAAGGTGAACGACTGTTCACCTTTTTTCATTTTCTTTACTTGCTAAAAACCAATTATCATAAAAAAAATCCAAACCTTTCGATTTGGATTTTATTAATCTATAAAAAGTTAATTTTCACTTAGCTTCTGCGTATCGTCTCTCAACTTCATTCCAATTAACAACATTAAAAAATGCGTTAATATAATCTGGTCTCCTGTTTTGATAATTTAAATAATAAGCATGCTCCCATACGTCTAATCCGAGAATAGGCGTACCTCCACATGTTACTCCTAGCATTAATGGATTATCTTGATTTGGTGTTGAACATACTTCAACTTTACCTCCTTTATGTACACAAAGCCAAGCCCAACCAGAACCAAATTGTGTTGCCGCAGCTTTTGAAAATACTTCTATAAAAGCATCTTTAGAACCAAAAGCAGATTCTATTGCATCCTTTAATTCCCCAGAAAGATATCCTTTGTCTTCTGGGTTCATAACTTCCCAAAATAATGAGTGGTTATAAAAGCCACCACCATTATTTCTAACTCCACTATTACTCATGTCGAGGTTAGTTAAAATGTCTTCAATAGATTTTCCTTCTAAATCAGTACCCTCAATTGCAGCATTTAATTTAGATGTGTAACCGTTATGATGTTTAGAATGATGAATTTCCATTGTGCGAGCATCAATGTTTGGTTCTAAAGCATCGTAAGCATATTTTAATTTTGGTAATTCAAAAGCCATAATCCTTATGTTTTTTAATGTTAGTATTTTAATTTTAACAAATTTACGATTTTGAAAACAAGAAGTTCTAAATAAATTATTAAGATTCCCTATTTTGGTATAAAATTAATCTTTTGCGAAACTCATCCTTTCAAATTTATAATGCATCAGCCGGCAGTGGAAAAACATTTACGCTAGCAAAATCATATTTAAAGATTCTTATTGAGTCTGAGAATTATGATAGATTTAAATCTATTCTTGCTATAACTTTCACCAACAAAGCAGTTAGCGAAATGAAAGAGCGTATTATTAGTATGCTTAAACTATTTTCTACTAAAGAAGGTTTAGACCAACCTCATCCAATGTTTACTGCTATTTGCAATGAGTTATCTATAAGTCCAGAATTTTTACACAGCAAATCTAAAAACTTATTAAAATATATTATTCATAATTATGGAGCTTTTGATGTCTCTACTGTAGATGGATTTACCCATAGAATAATCAGAACTTTTGCACACGATTTAAAGCTACCCGTAAATTTTGAAGTAGAACTCGATCAAGACAGAATTCTAAATGAAGCTGTAGATCGCCTCATATCAAAAGCGGGAACTGATAAAATCCTTACTAATATATTAATTGATTTTGCTATCGAAAAAGCAGATGATGATAAAAGTTGGGATGTTAGTTACGACTTTAATAAAATAGCAAAGCTCTTAGTAAGTGAAAATGATTTAGAAGCAATCAATTCACTTAGTGAAAAGACAATTCTCGATTTTAAGGAATTAAAATTGCAATTAGCTAAAGAAATTTCTACCATCGACAATAAGGTTGTAAAAATTGCGAACAATGTTTTAAATTTAATAGATGAATGTGGTTTACAGTTTGATGATTTTAATAGAAAATCTCTCCCAAATTATTTTAAGAATATCAGCCAAAGCCAATATGTTATTAATTTTGAATCTAACTGGCAGAATGATTTAATGACTGGAGATACGCTATACCCAAAACGGGTTACGGAAGAAATAGCCTCTACAATAAATAGCATTCAACCCAAATTATGTGAAGCTTTTATACAAACTAAAACTTTGATTTTTGAACTGAAACTTAAAAAAGGGCTTTATAAAAACATTACACCTCTTTCAGTTCTAAATGCCATTAAAAATGAATTAATAGGATTAAAAGATGAACAAAATAAAATGCTCATTTCTGAATTCAATAAAATAATAAGCCAAGAAATTAAGGATCAGCCCACTCCTTTTATATATGAACGATTAGGAGAAAAATTTAAGCATTATTTTATTGATGAATTTCAAGACACCTCCACAATGCAATGGGAAAACTTAGTTCCATTATTAGATAACGCATTATCTGCTTCAAACGGTTCATTGATGTTAGTAGGTGATGCCAAGCAAGCCATTTACAGATGGCGAGGTGGTGAGGCAGAACAATTTATAAACCTCTATAATAAATTTAAAAATCCTTTTCAAATTGAAGCGGATGTTTTAACTCTAGATACTAATTTTAGAAGCGCTAAAGAAATCATTAATTTTAACAATGAACTATTTCAGTTTATTGGTAACCAATACTTTAATGACACTAATTACGGCAATCTATATTTAAATGCACATCAAAATACGAATAGCGACTTAGAAGGATTTGTTAACCTAAACTTCTTAGAGATTACAAAGGGTGATGATGCAAGTGAATTATATGCATCTGAAGTACTTAAAACTATTGAGCAATGCTTAGAACATGGATATACCTTAGATGACATTTGTGTTATTATTAGAAAGCGTAAGGAAGGTATAATAATAGCGAATTATCTAAGCGAGAGAGGAATTAATATAACATCTTCCGAAACTTTACTTTTAAAAAATTCTAACAAAATTCAATTTCTAAATTCTTTTTTAAAACTATTGCTTCAACCCAAAAATGATATTCTTAAAATTGAGGTTTTATCATTTTTAGCAAATCAAAATAAAATAATTGATAAGCATAGTTTTTACACAGAACACCTCAGGCCCAAATTAAATGAAATGTTAGAAAGTTTAAAAGCTTTAAACATTACTGTAAATAAAAAAGAGTTACTACAATTACCGCTTTACGAATTAATTGAACAGTTGATTAGAGTATTTAAACTCAATAAGACTTCTGACGCGTACCTTCAATTCTATTTGGACGTTGTCCTAGAATTTACTCAGAAACAAAATTCAGATTTAGCTGCCTTTTTAGATTATTTTGATAAGAAAAAAGATAGCTTAAGTGTTGTTTCCCCAGAAAACGCCGATGCAATTCAAATAATGACAATTCATAAATCAAAAGGTCTAGAGTTTCCAATTGTTCTATTTCCTTTCGCTGAGTTAAATATTTACCAAGAATTAGAGCCCAAAGTATGGTATCCCACAGATGGAGAAGGTTATAATGGTTTTAAAACTCTATTATTAAATTTCAATAATGACTTAAAATACTTTGGCGAAACTGGTAATCAAATTTATAACACTCATAAATCACAATTAGAATTAGATAATATCAATTTATTATATGTAGTACTCACTAGAGCGGTAGAACAACTCTATGTAATTTCTAAAAAAGATATTAACTCAAAAGGTGTCGTAGCTGAAAACACATATTCTGGGATGCTAATTTCTTATCTTAAACATACTGGTAAATGGTTAGATGATAAGTATTCATACAGTTTTGGAACTATTAAAGCACGTCTAAAAAAGAAAGAACAAAAATATGGTTCTAAACCGCTTCAATTAATTTCTGTATCTAAGGAAGACCATAATTTAAGTATTATTACCAAATCTGGTCTTCTGTGGGACACTAAGCAAGAGACAGCGATTGAACGAGGTAATTTAATACATCTCTTACTATCAAAAATAAAGACACATCAAGATATTGACTTTGCGTTTAATGATTTAATAGTCTCAGGCGATATTAACAAAGAAAACTTTGATCCACTAAAATTAATCGTTAATAATGTGATAACTCACCCTAAATTAGAAACTTATTTTCAACCGGGTTATAAAGTTTATAATGAAAGAGATATTATTACTGAATCTGGTGAACTTGTTAGACCTGATCGATTAAATATAAATACCAAAAAAGAAGTCGTTATCATAGACTACAAAACAGGAGAGCAAAAAGAAGCCTATGGACATCAGCTTAAAACTTACTCCACTGTTCTGGAGTCTATGAATTATACTATTAAACACAAATTAATTATTTACATAAATGACACGGTAGAAGTCATTGAGGTCTAATATATAGATACTATCTTTGTTTAATATTTAATATCAATACAATGTACGGAGATATAAAAAAACATCTACAGCAAGAAATAGAAACCATTAAAGACGCAGGACTTTTTAAAGAAGAACGCATTATTACTTCACCTCAAGGTGCAGAAATCACTTTAAATACGGGTCAAAAAGTTCTTAATTTTTGTGCAAACAATTATTTAGGCTTGTCTTCACATCCAGATGTTGTTAAAGCAGCGAAGGATACTCTAGATACACACGGTTTCGGAATGTCTTCAGTTAGATTTATCTGCGGAACTCAAGATATTCATAAAGAATTAGAGCAAAAAATTGCCGAATTCTATGGAACGGAAGATACAATATTGTATGCTGCTGCTTTTGACGCGAATGGAGGAGTTTTTGAACCTTTATTAACTAAAGAAGATGCTATAATTTCTGATTCATTAAATCACGCTTCAATTATTGATGGTGTAAGGCTCTGCAAAGCAGCAAGATTTCGCTATGAAAATAATAACATGGCTGACCTAGAAAAGCAATTGATAGCTGCAAATGAGAATGGAGCTCGTTTTAAAATCATTGTGACAGATGGAGTCTTTTCTATGGATGGTCTTGTTGCTCCTCTAGACGAAATCTGTGACTTAGCCGATAAATACGACGCTATGGTTATGATTGATGAATGCCATGCAACGGGCTTTATTGGAGCAACAGGCATAGGTACTTTAGAAGAAAAAGGGGTTTTAGGAAGAATTGATATTATTACGGGTACTTTAGGTAAAGCAATGGGTGGTGCCATGGGAGGTTATACGACTGCTAAGAAAGAAGTTATTGAAATTTTAAGACAACGCTCAAGGCCATATTTGTTTTCTAATTCCTTGGCGCCTGCAATCGTAGGAGCCTCCATTAAAGTTTTTGATATGCTTAAAAACGATACGTCACTTAGAGACAAAGTAGATTGGAATACAAAATACTTTAAAAAGGGAATGAAAGAAGCAGGATTTGATATTATTGACGGTGATTCTGCAATTGTCCCAGTTATGCTATATGATGCAAAACTCTCTCAAACAATGGCTAACATGCTTTTAGAAGAAGGTATTTACGTCATTGGCTTCTTCTTCCCTGTTGTACCAAAGGATAAGGCCAGAATAAGAGTACAATTATCTGCTGCTCATAACAAGGAACATTTAGATAAGACAATTTCGGCGTTTATAAAGGTTGGAAAAATATTAGAGATTATTTAAAATGGTTCCAAACTCTCTATTTTAGGGCTTTATAACAATATTTTTATATATTTGTCTTTGTTAATAAAATTTAACAACTTACTTTTGCCAACAATTAACACTTAAAAAAATTAAAATTAATTAGAATATGAAAAATCTTAGCAGATTATTATTTGTTGCAGTACTCCTCTTAGGTATGAGTACTTCTAACGCACAAGATCAAAACAATCCATGGGCCTTCGGTATAGGTATGAACGCTATTGATCTTTACCCTGTAGGTGAAGATACACCACAAGGTGAGTATTTTGACGAATTCTTTAATGCTAACGATCACTGGAACATCCTTCCTTCTATCTCAAGATTCACGGTTTCAAGATATCTTAGTGATGGTTTTAGTTTTACAGCTGCTGGTTCTTTTAACAGAATCAAAAAAGTTGGTTCAAATTTTGATCCTGTAACAGGAGAAGAATCTACAGCTACAATAAATGGTGTAACATACTTTGGACTTGATGGTTTAGTGACTTATAGTTTAATGGATGTAATTAACTCAAACTCATTAGAACCATATATTGGTGCTGGTGGTGGTTATTTCTGGGTAGATAATCAAGGTGCTGGTGTTTTAAACGGAACAGCAGGATTAAGATATTGGTTCAACGAAAAATTTGGTATCGAAGTACAAACAATTTACAAGCATGCATTTGAAGATGATTCTCCAAAGCACTTTCAGCATTCTGCTGGTGTAATATTTAAGTTTGGTGGTTCTGATACTGACGGAGATGGTATTTATGATAAAGATGATGCTTGTCCTGAAGAAGCTGGTTTAGAAATCTTCAATGGTTGTCCTGATTCTGATAATGATGGTATCCAAGATTCTAAAGATGATTGTCCTAATACAGCTGGTTTAGCTGAATTTAATGGATGTCCTGACGGAGATGGTGATGGCGTAATGGATAAAGATGATAAATGTCCTACTGTTGCTGGTTTAAAATCTTTAATGGGTTGTCCAGATGCTGATTCTGATGGTGTTACTGATGGTGATGATAAATGTCCTAACGTTGCAGGTCCTGCTGCAAATAATGGATGTCCTTGGCCAGATACTGACGGAGATGGTATATTAGATAAAGATGATAAATGTCCTAACGAAGCTGGTACAGCTGCAAATAATGGGTGTCCAGAGGTTAAGCCAACAGCTGATGTAATGGAAACTTTAAATAGCTATGCTAGAACTATTTTATTTGATACAGGTAAAGCAACTTTTAAGAAAGAAACTGATCAAGTATTACAAGCAATGACAGCTATATTTAAAGAATATCCAAAAGCAGATTTCTCAATTGGTGGTCACACTGATAGTGTAGGTTCTACTTCAAGTAACCAAAGTTTATCTGAAAGAAGAGCTAACGCCGTAAGAGATTATTTAATCGCTAATGGAATTAGTGCAGCAAGATTAACTGCCACTGGTTACGGTGAGGCAAATCCTATTGCTGATAACAAAACTAGAGCTGGTAGAAAAGAAAACAGACGTGTAGAAGTGAAGTTAAATTAATAACTACTTCCAAAATATAATTTAAAAACGCTCCGAAGTTCGGAGCGTTTTTTATTTTTATAAATGGAAAGTTTTATAAAAAGTGTTTTAATTGATCTAAAGACTAAAAAAATAGATTTTGAAGGTCTTTATTTTATCCTTCCAAGTAAACGTGCTGGCACTTTTTTAAAGCACCATATATCTTCATTACTCAGTCAACCTATATTTTCACCTACAATTCTAAGTATTGAAGAATTTGTAGAAGAGCTCTCAGGTCTTCAAACTATACCTAATACAGACTTACTTTTTAAACTCTATAATGTATACATAAAGAATACCAAAAAGGGAAATCAAGAAACTTTTGATTCCTTCGTGAAATGGGCCCAAATCCTATTACAAGATTTCAACGAAATTGACAGGTATTTAATTGATGAAAATAAGATATTCGACTATTTAAGTGCCATCAAAGAATTAACCCATTGGTCATTAGAAATAAATCAAACAGATCTAGTAAAAAATCATTTAAAATTTTGGAAGCGTCTTAAAGAATATCACGCAGAATTTACTGATTATTTACTGCAAAATAAAGAAGGTTATCAAGGTTTGATTTATCGCGAAGCCAATGCAAATTTAGAAGTTTACATTGAGAGCAATACCAATAGGAAACATATTTTCCTTGGCTTTAACGCATTGAATGAAGCAGAGTCACAAATTATTCAAGGTCTATTACAAAATGATATGGCTGAAATTTATTGGGATACAGACAAAACCTTTATAAATGACACAACCCACGACGCTGGATTATTTGTAAGGCAACACAGATCTAAATGGAATTACTTTAATCAAAACCCTTTTAGTTGGCCTAAAACGTATTATCAAGAACCCAAAAATATACAAACCATTGGTGTTCCCAAACTTGTTGGGCAAGCAAAATATATTGGGCAACTTTTATCTACTATAAAACAAACAAATAAAAACTTAAAAAGTGTTGCCGTTGTATTAGGTGAAGAAAATTTGTTAATTCCAGTCCTTAATTCTATTCCTAAAGAGATCACTAAACTCAATGTTACAATGGGATTACCGCTGAAATTTGTGCCTTTAGCATCACTTTTTGAACAACTTTTTTCAATACATAAGAAAGATTCTAGCAATTTATATTACAAGGATGTAATAGGTATTATTTCGCATCCTTCTATTTACCCCTTGTTTGAGACAAAATTTGAAAACAAATCGAGCGATATTGTTTCTCATATACAAAGAAACAATCTTGTATACATCAAAGTCTCTGATTTAAAAGCTATAGCCACAGGTCACAAAAATTTAATTGATTTATTATTTAATTCTTGTGAAGATAAACCTCAAACTGCTTTAAAAAAATGCTCTAACTTAATTTTTAATATTAAAGAAAATCTTAGTTCAAATAAAAGTCTAAATAATTTAGAATTAGAATACCTTTACCGCTTTAACTCGCTATTTAATCAATTATTAGAGTTAAATAGTACTTATAAGTATCTTAACTCGATTTCTACCTTACACATTCTCTTTAAAGAACTTTTAAGCCTTGAAACACTCGATTTTAAAGGGGAGCCGTTAGAAGGTCTTCAAATAATGGGTATGTTAGAATCACGTGTTTTAGACTTTGAGACTGTGATTATAAGCTCAGTTAATGAAGGCATTCTTCCATCGGGTAAAACAAATAACTCTTTTATTCCTTTTGATGTCAAAATTCAAAATGGTTTACCAACTTTTAAAGAAAAAGATGCCGTTTACACCTATCATTTCTATAGGTTGTTGCAACGCGCTAAAAATGTATACATACTTTATAATACGGAGGTAGATACACTTAAAGGCGGAGAAAAAAGTAGGTTTATAACACAATTAGACGTCGAAAATATTCATAAAATAGAGCATTGCATTATTTCTCCAATTGTTCCAATAATTGAAAAGGAAATAAAAGAAATATCAAAAACTAATCAGGTTATAAGTGAGATAAAGAAGTTGGCTGAAAAAGGTTTTTCTCCATCAACTTTAACTAATTATATTAGAAACCCAATGGACTTTTATTACGATAAAATTCTTAAAATAAAGGAGTTTGAAGATGTTGAAGAGAATATTGCATCTAACACATTAGGCTCCGTAATACATAATACACTCGAAGATTTATACAAACCACTAGAGGGTACGTTCTTAACCTTAGAACATCTCAAAGAATTTAAAACTACAATTAATAAAAAGGTTTCAAAACACTTTAAAGATTTATATAAAGACGGAGATTTTACTAAAGGAAAAAACCTAATCATTTTTGAAATTGCACAACGCTACATTTTAAATTTTTTAAACTCTGAAATAAAGAGTCTTAAGGCTAAGAATAAAATAAAAATCGTTGCTATTGAAGCAGATGAAACAATAGATATTAATATTGAAGGTTTAAATTTTCCAATAAAATTAACAGGTAAAGTAGATAGAATAGATGAATATAATGGTATCACTCGAATTATAGATTATAAATCTGGGAAAGTAGAACAGAATAAAGTAGAAATAAGTAATTGGGAAGATCTAACCACGGATTATGATAAATACAGCAAATCGTTTCAAATCCTTAGTTATGCATATATGATGCATCAAAAAAAATTAATTCAATTACCTGTGGAAGCAGGGATTATATCTTTTAAAAATCTTAGTGGAGGGTTTCTGAAATTTGGGAAAAAAGCATCGCAGTATAGCCGAATTAAAGACCAGGCAATTACACAAAGTACCCTTGATAGTTTTGAACTGGAACTAAAAAAGCTAATTCTAGAGATTTTCAATCCAAAAATTAACTTTATCGAAAAAGAACTGACCTATGAAAATTAAAAAAAACATAGTCTTGAATAGATCAAATAAGAAGCCTATTGTAATAGATACCTTTTATTTAGAAAATAGACTTAACCAACCTATTGTTCTTTTTGCTCATGGTTACAAAGGTTTTAAAGATTGGGGACCATGGAACTTAATGGCAGAAACAATAGCTAAAGCCGGTATTTGCTTTATAAAATTTAATTTTTCGCATAATGGAGGTACAATAGAAAATCCTATTGACTTTCCAGATTTAGAGGCTTTTGGAAATAACAACTATACTAAGGAACTAGATGATTTAGACAATGTTATTTCGTGGATTAAAGAAGAGTTTCACCAAAGTAGTAATATACATAATAATAAAATATGTCTTGTTGGCCACAGTCGAGGCGGTGGTATCGCAATTTTAAAAGCTTCGGAAGATACTCGAATTAATAGTCTGATAACATTAGCCAGCGTTTGTGATTTTGGAAAGCGCACAGCTACGACAGGAGACTTAAATCAATGGAGGGAGAAAGGTGTGAAATATGTTTTAAACGGAAGAACAAAGCAGAAAATGCCTCATTATTATCAATTCTATGAAGATTTTAAAGCTAATGAAGAACGTCTTCATATAAAATCTGCAATGAAGCAAATAGAGATTCCTACGCTCATTATTCATGGCGATAATGATACATCTGTTTCAATAGATGAAGCCAAAGAATTACATAGATGGAATCCAAAAAGTGAATTAACTATAATTGAAGGTGCAGATCATGTGTTTAACACAAAGCATCCTTGGAACGCTAATATTTTATCCCTAGAATTAGAAAAAGTGAGCCGCCTAATTATTAGTTTTGCTTCATCAAAATAAGAAGTGGAGCATATCGGAGTCGAACCGATGACCTCTACGCTGCCAGCGTAGCGCTCTAGCCAGCTGAGCTAATGCCCCATTCAATATTCTATACCTAATATTTTTACTAAAATAATACTTAAAAAAATAAGTGAAATTAAAAAACCAAAGAAAGCTAATGCGTAAAACATCAACTCATAAAAATAGGACTTAGGCTTTATTCTTTCTAAATAGAATTGAGACTTCATAAACCTCTTGTTGTGAAACCATCCTATCACGAAAACAAAGGAAAAAATGCATAAAGTAAATATGTATCCCTTTGTGTTATCCAAAAGCAGCAATAGCATTATTTTAGTCCACTTAACACTAATACAGGGATTTTAGAACTATGAAAATCCTTTTTCAGGACAATGTCATCTTCCCAAAGTTTTGAGAAGAATCCTCTTTTACGCCTTACCACACATAATAAATCTGGATCGTGATTCTTGTAATGTTCTAAAACAGCTTGAAACGTAGTTGGGCTCTCTGCAGTTATGGTATTTGTAATTAAGCCGGAAAACTCTTCGTTAAAATCAAAATCACCATCCTTGTAACGACTTGTTTTTACCAATAAAATATTTGCTACTGCCTTAAATTGATTTTTAATAGATTGCAAAGGTTTTAAAACAGCTTCTTTCTTTATTACAACAGATTTTAAAGCAATTAAAATTTTCACAATAGGCTTGTAAATATAACCCTCTGGTACGATTAAAGTCGGGATTTGCGTACGCTTAATAATTTTACCGGAGGTTTTCCCTAAATAGACCTCATCCTTAATAGAATTTGTACGAGGTTCTAATATGATTAAATCTACTTCTAAAGCATCACAAACTTTCTCTAATGTATCTACCAATTTTCCCTTAAACGTTCTAGTGTAGACTTCAACATCTTTTGTGTCTATCGAAGCAACATGGCCATCTAAAAAATCTTTGGATTCTTTTTCAATAATAGAATCTACATTGATCATTGTTCCTGCTTTAGTATAAACATTATATATTTGAACAACATATAATTTAGCTCCAAAAGCTTTGGCAAAATCTACGGCATACTGTAAGTGAGATGTTGCATTTTTTGAAGATCCTACAGGTACTAATATAGTTTTCATATCCTTAAAATTTGAGACAAAAGTAAACATTATAAATGATTCGTAAAGGCAAAATTACCGATATACCCGCAATAATGGCAATGATAAGAGCATGTGCTGAAGGCATGATAGCTAAAGGAATTTACCAATGGAATGAAGATTACCCTAACTCATCTGCATTTGAGAACGACCTTAAACGAAACGAACTTTATGTTTTAGAAATCAATTCTAAAATCAATGGCACGATTGTCATCTCTACCTTAATGGATAAAGAATATCTGCCCATTAAATGGCTTACTGAAAATGAAAACAATATCTATATTCATCGCTTAGCCGTACATCCAAAATCGCAAAGTAAAGGTTATGCTCAGCACTTAATGAATTTTGCAGAGGCATACACAATAGAAAACAACTATAGCTCTATTCGTTTAGATACGTTTTCTCAGAACAAAAGAAATCAAAAATTTTACGAACTTCGTGGCTATAAACGATTAGGTGATATTTATTTCCCGATGCAAAGCGAATACCCTTTTCATTGTTATGAACTAGTCCTTTGAGTGCGTCAATAACATTAAAACAGATCAATAAACTTGCTATACCAGCATTAATTTCTGGTGTGTCTGAACCTATTTTATCTTTAACAGATTCAGCAATTATTGGTAATATGGATTTAAATGCTACCAAATCTTTAGCTGCTGTTGGTATTGTAGGCACATTTATGTCTATGTTGATTTGGGTTTTAGGTCAAACTCGTAGTTCTATATCATCAATAGTCTCTCAATATGTTGGAGCAGATAATCTCCATGTTGTAAAAAACTTACCTGCTCAAGCTATATTCTTAATTACATCGTTAAGTATTCTAATTATCCTAGCGACATATCCATTTGCTTCGCAGATTTTCGAATTTTACAACGCTTCAGGTACTATTCTAAACTATAGTGTAGATTATTACCAAATAAGAGTGTTTGGCTTTCCATTTACGCTATTCACTATTGCTGTTTTTGGCACTTTTAGAGGTCTTCAAAACACCTATTACCCAATGCTGATTGCTATTGCTGGTGCGGCTTCAAATATTATTTTAGATGTTGTTTTTGTGTATGGTATTGAAGGTGTAATCCAAGCAATGCATATTAAAGGTGCAGCTTATGCTAGTGTTATTGCGCAAGTTATTATGGCTGGTCTTTCGGCATATTACTTGCTAAAGAAAACAGATATTCCGCTATGGGTTAAGTTTCCTTTTAATCCAGAGATTAAACGTTTTACATTAATGATCCTTAATTTATTCGTTAGGACCATATTCTTAAATGTGGCTTTATATTTCGGTACAAGCTTTGCTACAAAATATGGAACAAACTATATCGCAGCCTATACCATAGCGATTAACCTCTGGTTCTTGGGTGCATTCCTAATTGATGGTTATGCCAGTGCTGGTAATATTTTATCTGGAAAGCTTCTAGGAGCAAAAGATTACAAAAACTTAGTAGATTTAAGTACAAAACTGATTAAATACGGTGTCATTATAGGTGTCGTTTTAGGTATTATTGGTGCTATCTTATATTATCCTTTAGGAAACCTCTTTAGTAATGATGAAAAAGTCTTAAATGAGTTTTATAATATCTTCTGGATTATACTTGTAATGCAACCTTTATGTGCTTTAGCGTTTATTTTTGATGGTGTTTTTAAAGGTCTAGGCAAAATGAAATACCTTAGAAATGTCTTATTATTTTCAACACTATTTGTCTTTATACCTATTGTTTATTTGGCAGATGCCTTAGACTATAAACTTTATGGTATTTTCTTCGCTTTTACGCTTTGGATAATAGCACGCGGATTACCTTTAATTATAAAATTCAGAAAAACATTTAAACCCCTTGCTCAAAACTCGTAAATTTGACCCATAGATTTACACTAAATTATAAATATGGATATTCTCAATTTTTTAGGTGGAAATGGATTATTCTTAATCCTAGGACTTGTGCTTATTATCGTATATTTTGTAAACCGAAATAAAAGACGTTAATGAGTAAAATACGTATTACAAAGCAATTTTCTTTTGAAACTGGTCACGCACTCTATGGCTATGATGGTAAATGTAAAAATGTTCATGGACATAGTTACCGTTTAGATGTTACCGTTATAGGAGTACCCATTTCTGATTCGACAAATGTAAAATTCGGTATGGTTATCGACTTTAGCGATTTAAAGAAAATTGTAAAAGAAGAAATTGTAGATGTTTTTGATCATGCAACAGTTTTTAATAAAAATACACCTCATATAGAATTAGCAAAAGAATTACAAGATAGAGGCCATAATGTTTTATTAGCAGACTATCAACCAACAAGCGAAATGATGGTAATTGACTTTGCTGAAAAAATAAAGAAACGTCTCCCTAATAATATTAAACTGCATGCTTTAAAACTTCAAGAAACAGCAACTAGCTTTGCAGAATGGTTTGCTTCTGATAATGAGTAATAATCATCACATACACGTTCCTAATGGAAAAAAAATCTACTTTGCTTCAGACAATCACCTAGGCGCACCTACAATGGAAGCTTCTCGTCCTAGAGAAAAAAAGTTTGTAGCCTGGTTAGACGAAATTAAACATGATGCAGCGGCAATTTTTTTACTTGGAGATTTATTCGATTTTTGGTTTGAATATAAAACAGTAGTGCCAAAAGGATTCACTAGAACCTTGGGTAAATTGGCAGAAATAGCAGATTCTGGTATTCCAATTCATTACTTTGTTGGTAATCATGATTTATGGATGAATGGCTATTTTGAAGAAGAACTCGGCATTCCTGTATATCATAAACCACAAGAGTTCACATTTAATGACAGATCGTTTTTTATTGGTCATGGTGATGGACTTGGTCCTGGAGATAAGGGCTACAAACGTATGAAAAAAGTTTTCTTGAGCCCATTCTTTAAATGGGTATTTAAATGGGGTCATCCAGATATTGGTATGCGTATTGCACAATATTTCTCCGTTAAAAATAAAATGATTTCTGGTGACGACGATGCGACCTTTTTAGGAGAAGAAAACGAATGGCTAGCTATTTATTGCAAACGCAAGCTAAAAGAAAAACATCGCGATTTCTTTGTGTTTGGTCATAGACATTTGCCATTAGAAATTCAACTAAATGAGTCTTCAAAATATATTAATCTAGGCGATTGGATTCAATATTACACTTATGGTGTTTTTGACGGTAATAGCTTTGAATTAAAAACCTTTCAAAAAGACTGATCGTAATATGAGATGATAGAATTAAACTTTCATTAATATTTTTAGTCCTATAAAAAATTAACTTTATGAAAGCCCCACAAATTAAGTTAGCGATAATTGTTTTAACTTTTATTTTTTCGTGCAGTAATAATGATGATTCAATTACTGAGCAAGAAACTCCAGCAAGTAATAAGCCAAACATATTACTCATCATCGCTGATGATATGGGATTAGACGCAACTCCTAGTTATGGTATTGGTAATTTAAAACCAAATATGCCAACATTACAAAGCTGGATCAATTCTGGGATTAAGTTTAATAATTTATGGTCTAATCCAACTTGTACACCGACAAGAGGTACAATTATTACAGGCAAATATGGATTTAGAACTGGTGTTACTGAGGTTGGCAACACTATGGCAATAACTGAAGTTTCAATACAAACCTATTTAGATAATACAAATTCTGGCTATAATCATGCAGTGATCGGCAAGTGGCACTTAGCTAACAATAATGCTAGCCATCCCACAAATATGGGAGTTGGTTATTACGCAGGTAATTTAGGCGGAGGTGTCCCGTCTTACACTAGCTGGAATTTAACCGAAAATGCTCAAACCAATATATCAACAGCGTATGTTACAACAAAATATACAGATTTAGCAATAGACTGGATAGATAATCAATCACAACCATGGTTTTTATGGTTAGCCTATAATGCAGCACATACGCCATTTCATTTACCACCAAACAGTTTACATTCTCAAGGTAATTTACCTTCAGATCAGGCAAGCATAGATGCTAACCCTTTGCCTTATTATCTAGCAATGTTAGAAGCTATGGATACGGAAATGGGACGATTGGTAAGTTCAATGTCAGATGCTGAAAGAGAAAATACAGTCATCATTTTTATCGGTGATAATGGTACACCTAATCAAGTAGCCCAAGAATATCAGAGTAATAGGGTTAAAGGTTCTTTATTTCAAGGTGGTATTAATGTACCTATGGTCATTGCAGGTAAAAATGTAACAAGAGTCAATGCAATTGAAGATGCTTTAATAAATACTACAGATTTATTCGCTACAATTGCGGAGTTATCCGGAAATTCAACTCCCGAAATTCATGATAGCAAAAGTTTTAAAGATTTGCTTACCAGTTCTAATGCTAATATAAGAGATTATATCTATGCTGAAAGAGGATCTATTGGATCGCAAGATTATACAATTAGAAATGCAACTCATAAATATTTACTAAATAACGGTATTGAACGTTTCTATAATTTAATTAATGATCCGCTTGAAACCACGAACTTATTAAATACAAATCAATTGCCTTTGAGCACTGAGGATACTGCTATTAAAGATGCGCTTATTGCAGAGTTAAATATCATAAGAAATTAATCTTCTTTTTCATGTTCCTCTATATCTTTAGTTAAGTCCAATTTTCTAAAGGATGGTAAAACTATACCTGTAGTGACTACTGTAATTAAAGTCATTGTACCACCAAAAACAACAGCTCTTGCAGTACCCATTAATTTTGCAGTTATACCACTTTCAAAAGCACCCAATTCATTTGAAGAACCAACAAACATAGAATTTACAGAAGCTACGCGACCACGCATATCATCAGGTGTCTTTAATTGAAGTATAGTTTGCCTAATAACCATAGATACTCCGTCTGTTACACCACTAAAGAATAAGGCCAATACCGAAAGCCAAAAAGACGTTGATAAACCAAAGACAATAATACAAATACCAAATCCAAAAATGGCAATCAATAATTTCATTCCAGCGTTTTTACTAATAGGGATGTATGCCGTAATAAGCATCGTTAAAAACGCACCAACTGATGGTGCTGCAACTAAAATACCAAAACCTCTTGGTCCAACCTTTAATATATCTTCGGCAAACACAGCGAGTAGAGCTACAGCTCCACCAAATAATACCGAAATCATATCTAAAGTCAATGCGCCCAAAATAGCTTTAGTTTTAAATACAAATCGAGCACCTTCTCTTAAACTTTGCAAGATTGGCTCACCTATTTTATGGTTAAGAATAGGTTTCTTTTTTATTCTAAACACTACTAATAAAGAAAATACAACCAAACCAAAAACAATACATAACGACCAGTGTACGCCAATCCAACTTATAGAAAATCCAGCAAACGCAACACCAAGCACACGAGAAATTTGCCATGTAGAACTACTCCATGTAGCTGCATTTGGATAAAGTTTTTTAGGCACAATCAAAGCGACTAGAGAAAATATAGTTGGGCTAAAAAAAGCACGCAGCAATCCGCCGAAAAACACTAAAAAATAAATAGAATACAATACGGTATCTGTTGACCAACTGTCTTCAATGGTCTTAGTTGTTAACCAAAATAAACCGAAACTTATAAGAGAAAATGCAGCTATAGTTTGAATAAATAAATTCCTTTTCTCGCGTTGGTCTACAATATGGCCAGCAAAAGGAGCCATTAAAAATGCTGGGATAAATTCGCAAGCACCTATGATTCCCAACGCTAATGGATCTTTAGTAATTGTATAAACCTGCCACTCAATAACTACAAATTGCATAGACCATCCAAAAATTAATGCAAAACGTACTAATAAAAAGATGTTGAACTCTTTAATTCTAAGCGCTGCATATGGATCGTTTTTGGTCAAAGCCTAGCTGTCTATTAATTTAAACTCAACACGTCTGTTTAATTGTCTTCCTTCCTCTGTTATGTTCTCTGAAATGGGTTTAGAACTCCCAAACCCAATAAATTGTATTCTTGACGGATTAAGACCTTGCGAAATTAAATAATCTACTACAGCTTTAGCACGTTGTTCTGATAATTCTTTATTTCTAGTCCCTAAACCGACATTATCAGTATGTCCGTAGATTTCGATATTCAAGTTAGAATTTTGACTCAGATATTTATAAAGTTGATCTAACTCTTCAATTGATACCTTTAATAATTTGGCTTTATCAAAATCGAAAAGCACGTTCTTAAAAGTGTAAACTTCGTTAATTTTTATTTCTGGTTCATCAATAACTTCTTCTTTTTCTTCTTTTTCGACAGTTTCTATTGAAACATCATCTATGTAATAATACGAGAAGAAATAAGGGCTATCAGAAACTGTTTTTTGTTTCTTAGTTTTAGGATTCCTATAAAAATTTCCGATAGAAAAATAGGTTTCATAACCTTCTGCTGTAAATTCAAACGTATATTCCATCCAAGATTCTTTGTCTGAAAAGTAGTTTTCATTAGCATTAGAATACATCTTAAAGTTCTTTTTAGTTGCTTTTGAAGGTTTAATAGTTTTTTCGCAATTATTAGAGTGATGACAAGGCTCTAGTTTTTCTTCAGTAATTAATACCTCAATATCTTTTAAGGCATAAGACGATTTATCTGCAAGACTTAAATAAAAAGTCATTTTGTAGCGCTTACCTACACTTAAGGTTTTTGAAAGCTGTCCTTGTACATACTCTCTGTAATTTTTATCTGTGTAATAATACATACCAGCGTAAGAGGTTCCTGATTTTGGTTTTTGAGAACCATTATAGTTTTTTTTACCCATATCCTTACTGCAAGTATCAAAGAAGTCTGTAGAACCATAATTGGGAATTGACCAATTAAGAATACCATTATTGAAACCTCCCATATAAACAAGACATTTATATGTGGAGTGTTCCTCAAAACTAGGATTTAATACGAGGTTTTGTGTATTTGATAAGCAACTCAAAAAAAGAAGTGAGATTGTGGTTAGCTGTTTCATATCTACTCAACGATCTGTTCTAGATTTTATTCTTTTATATCCTTAAGCTTCAATTGTAAACTCACATTACCATTCCAATGGTTTTCATCTACACTATAAGCAATATTAAAGGGTCTTTTGTTTTTAATAATATCTATTTTATTACCTAACCCAAAACCAATACATACAATTTTATCACTAAAAGATTGGGTTGCTGTAAAACGTATATGTTTATCATCTTCGCCAACACATTTCCCATATCCTGTATCTTTCATCCCTTGAGTCATAAATGTTGGTGACATATTTCCAGGGCCAAAAGGTGCAAATTGTTTTAAAATTCGCATTAGTTTATCATTTATTTGACCTAATTCAATTTCTAAATCAACCCTTATTTCTGGTATTAATAATTTTGGGTCAATGGTTTCTTTTACAACACTTTCAAACTTTGCTTTAAAAGCGTCATAGTTTTCTGGCAATAAAGTTAATCCTGCTGCGTACTTGTGACCACCAAATTGTTCGATATGTTCAGAACATGCTTCTAAGGCATTATAGACATCAAAACCCTTAACTGATCTCGCCGAAGCTGCAAATTTATCTCCACTTTTAGTAAATACTAAAGTGGGTCTATAGTAAGTTTCTGTTAATCGTGATGCTACAATACCAATAACACCTTTGTGCCAATCTTCTCTATAAACGACTGTTGTAAAGCCTTCTTGTTCGTTGTTTTCTTCTATTTGAATTAAAGCTTCTTCAGTAATTCGCTTGTCAGTTTCGCGACGGTCTGTATTAAACTGATCAATATCTACAGCATATTCTGCCGCAAGATTAAAGTCTGTCTCTGTAAGTAATGTCACTGCATGATTCCCATGCTTCATTCTGCCTGCTGCATTAATCCGTGGAGCGATAATGAACACTACATCGGTAATAGTGAGTTCATCTTTTTTTACCTCAGCTATAATAGCTTTCATTCCAGGTCTCGGCTCAGTATTAATAACCTGCAGACCAAAATAGGCTAAGGCTCTATTTTCGCCAATTATAGGCACAATATCTGCACCTATTGCAGTTGCTACCAGATCTAAATATTCTACTAAATCTTCAACGGTTTGGCCTTGATTAGAAGCTAAAGCAGTGATGAGTTTAAAACCAACTCCACAACCGCATAATTCTTTAAAAGGATAATCACAGTCATCTCGTTTAGGGTCTAAAACAGCAACTGCGTTTGGTAGGTTTTCTCCAGGTCTGTGATGATCGCAAATAATAAAATCAATCCCTTTTTCTTTGGCATAATCAACTTTATCAATAGCCTTAACACCACAATCTAAAGCTATAATTAATGAAAAGTCATTATCATCTGCAAAGTCAATACCTTTATAAGAAACACCATAACCTTCATCGTAACGATCAGGAATATAAGTCGCTACAGAATCTATTCGTGTTTTTAAATACGAAGACATCAAAGCTACAGACGTTGTACCATCAACATCGTAATCTCCGTAGACCATAATATTTTCACCATCTGCAATTGCTTTCTCAATACGCACCACAGCCTTCTCCATATCTTTCATTAAGAATGGGTCGTGCAAATCGCTAAAACTCGGTCTGAAAAAAGTTTTTGCAGCTTCATAAGTGTTAATACCACGCTGCAATAATAGTGTCGCAACAATATCATCAACCTGAAGTGCTTTTTTTAAGTCTTCAACCGCTGATGGTTCTGGTTTTGGTTTGAGAGTCCAACGCATATTCCCCTTTTAATTCCCCTAAGGAGAAATTCTTATCGCTTTGTCGCTATATGATAAATAATATTTGTTTCAATCTTTGCAAACTTTCTGAACATTTCCATGACTCCGCAATACTTATCGACAGATAATTCTACTGCACGTTCACATTTTTTTTTGTTTAAATCAGTTCCGTAAAAATGATAGTCAACAACGACTGAATGATAATATCTCGGATGTTCATCAGTTAATTCACCAGATACATCAATTTTAAAATCGTCAATATCTTCTTTCATTTTATCTAAAGTAGAAATCACATCTAGGGCAGAACAGCCAGCTAAAGAAGATAGCATCATAGCTTTTGGAGACAACCCATAACGCTCATCTTGTCCATCAATATTTGTATCCATTGTTACAAATTTTCCACTTGGATTATCAGATTCAAAAGTTAATCCACCTTTCCAATGTGTTGTGATTTTATCAGCCATTTTCTTTTAGTTTAAAAATTAGAAATCCTATCTTGTACATTCAAAAATACCACTAAAAAAATAACTATGGCATTAGTAACACCATTGTCTGCGGACCATGATTTAGAAACAAAAGAATTAGCTGAATTCTTTAACGAAACCCTTGGGTTTTGCCCAAATTCAGTCTTAACCATGCAACGCAGACCAGCAATATCTAAGGCTTTTATAAACTTAAATAAAGCTGTAATGGCAAACGAAGGTCGTGTAAGCTCGGCCTTAAAACGTATGATTGCTTGGGTAAGCAGTAACTCAACAGGTTGTAGATATTGCCAAGCCCATGCGATTAGAGCTGCGGAGCGTTATGGAGCAGAACAAGAGCAATTAGATAACATTTGGGAGTACCGAACGCATGCAGCATTTTCTGATGCTGAGCGTGCTGCTTTAGATTTTAGTTTAGCTGCTTCTGTAGTACCTAATGCTGTTAATGCGGACATCAAAAAAAGATTATATGAGCATTGGGATGAAGGCGAAATTGTAGAAATGCTAGGTGTGATTTCTTTGTTTGGTTACCTAAATCGTTGGAATGATTCTATGGGAACTGATATCGAAGAAGGTGCTGTAGAAAGCGGAAATAAATATTTAGGAAAACATGGTTATGAGGTTGGGAAACATGATGGAAGTCAGTATTAGACTTTTAAAACGCTTTGCTTTTAGATAAATTAGATTAAACCTCATCAGAAATGGTGAGGTTTTTTATAATATATTATAAACTGTTTTCTGTAACTCAGAAACCACCAATTCCTCAAACCAAGGATTCTTACTTCTCCAAAACCTATTCGTTGGCGATGGATGTGGAATGGGAAAATACTTTGGCAGATAGGACTTGTACTCTCCAACAGTTTCTGTCAACGTTCGTTTAGCTTTGTCTTTTAAATAATACCTCTGTGCATAAGCACCAATTAAAATTACCAATTCTACTTTAGGCATTTTATCTAGTAATTGATGATGCCATTGTGGTGCACATTCTGGTCGTGGTGGTAAATCCCCTGTTTTTGCTTTTCCTGGATAACAGAATCCCATTGGTATAATAGCAAAGTTTTCTGTGTTATAAAATTGCTCCTCTGTAACATTGAGCCATTGCCTTAGTTTCTTTCCGCTTTGATCATCCCAAGGAACACCAGATTCGTGAACTTTTATTCCTGGCGCTTGGCCAATGATTATAATTTTAGAATGGATTTGAGCAGTAACTACAGGTCTTGGACCTAATAGAAGGTGTGCTTTACAAAGGATACATTGGCTTATGTTATTCAGCAATTCTTCCAAATACATTAAATTATATCCTTAAATAAATTCAGGATGATAAGTCATTTTTTACCAGCAACAACTATAACAATCTCGCCTTTTGGTGGTTTATTAGTATAATGCTCTAAAACTTCTTTGGCCGTTCCCCTAATGGTTTCTTCATACAGCTTTGTTAACTCTCTAGAAACAGACACCAATCTATCTTCTCCAAAATACTCGCAAAAATGACCTAAAGTCTTTATTAACTTGTGTGGACTTTCATAAAAAATAATAGTTCTGGTTTCTTCGGCTAATAATAACAGTCGTGTTTGGCGACCTTTCTTTACAGGCAAAAAGCCTTCAAAAACAAATTTGTCGTTTGGCAAACCACTATTTACTAATGCAGGTACAAATGCTGTTGCTCCAGGTAAACAATCTACCTCAATATTATTTTCAACGCAAGCTCTTGCTAATAAAAAACCAGGGTCAGAAATTGCTGGTGTACCAGCATCACTAATAACTGCAATTGATAGGCCAGATTTTAGTTTTTCAATTAATCCATCTACTGTTTTATGCTCATTATGCATATGATGGCTTTGCATTTGTGTAGTGATTTCAAAATGCTTTAGAAGTTTTCCTGAAGTTCTGGTGTCTTCAGCCAAAATTAAATCTACATCCTTTAAAACTTCAATAGCTCTAAAGGTGATGTCTTTTAAATTTCCTATTGGTGTTGGTACCAGAAATAGTTTCATAATAATTATTCTAATACATCAAAAGTACAATCTTTCATTTTTATTACGCAACCATTCCGTATATTCTGTATCTTACTATAAAAACCAACTAGTGCTAAAATCAATTTATCTTTTTATCTTATTAAATTTCAGCCTGTTTATTTTATCAGCGCAAACAACCGACCTATCAATTGCTATTGAAGCTCAAAATTTAGACGGTAATGCGATATCTCAAATAAATATCTATGAAGATTTTCAATATCTAATTACAATTTCGAACAACGGTAATGCTGTAAATAACGCATCTATATTAATAGATTTTGATGATGATTTAAGCCTAATTTCTTCTACTTCACAGAATAGTGTTAATGGAGCCTCTGATGTTACTAACATTGATGATATAGATAATGTCTTAACCGCTTCTATCGCGAATATGCCTAATAACTCTAGTATTGAGTTATTGGTTATTGTAACAGCTCCGACCAATTTAGGCGGTATTGCAGCAAATGGAACTGTTAGTCCACCAACAAGTACTACAGATACAAATACTAGTAATAACCAGTCTATAATATCCATTGATGTTTTAGATATTGTTATTGACTTTTCTGTAACACATACCCAAATACAACCTACAGCAGGAACACCTATTAATGCTTGGGGAGATGAAGTGACATATCAATTTACAATTACCAATAATAGTACTATTGATTTTCCTGTTGATATCATTTCTGGGAACCTTAATTTAGCTTCACCATTTGATAATGGTCAACCATTTGTTGAGTTTATTTCTCTTGAGTGTCTTGGTGCCACAAATGGAACACAATGCCCAGACACTACTGATGTAACCTCAACCTCAATTGCAGTACAAACTACTGAAACAATTTTTGACTTTAATACGGAAACTGAAGTCACCTCTGATGGCAGTATTACTTTTGAAGTCGTTTACAGGTATTCTAATTTTTCTTGTTCGCCAAACCCAATGCCTATCGATGTTGATAGTCTTATTCAAATTAGCCTTAGTCACTCTAATGTGTCATCAAATAATTCCAACAGTGTAACCACTAATTTACTTAATGCAGATTTATGTCCAGAAACTGATATCTGTATTGAAACCGTACAAATTGATCCAGATATAAGTTCTTCGTTA
This sequence comes from Winogradskyella sp. PE311, assembly GCF_046545555.1. Taxonomy (NCBI): domain Bacteria; kingdom Pseudomonadati; phylum Bacteroidota; class Flavobacteriia; order Flavobacteriales; family Flavobacteriaceae; genus Winogradskyella; species Winogradskyella sp. PE311. The sequence continues at coordinate 404,272 of NZ_JBHZTH010000001.1, forward strand.
GGATATGAACAAGACATAACCCTAGAAACAACCGTTTGTAATAATGGTCCTTCTGCTGCTCCTATACGTTTCTTTCTTCAAAATTTATCCCCATTAACATGGAATATTATTTCTATTAATTGTTTAGGAACTACTGGCCCTGTAACTTGTAATGATTTTACAATATCGGACAATGGGCAGATTTGGGTAAGCAATGATTTTACCTTGCAACCAAACACTACAATTACTATTGAAACCATAGTAGAATATTTAGAACCCTCTTGCAGCACAACCCAAAATAATATTACAGCTTTAATACGAAGTGCGACGAATATTTTAGATTCTGAATTGATAGATACAAATTTAGATAACAACAATTTTTCAAACTTTCTTGAATTTCCTCCAGCGGAACCTTGCGATGCTTCCAATCAATCAGATTTACAAGTAACAAAAACACAAGTTAGTCCTACATTACCAATAGGAGAATCTCAACAAAGTACCGCAGAATGGGGTTTAGTTACTTATGAAATTACGGTAATTAATGTTAGTGAAGATGTTGCTATTATAGAATTACAAGATCATATGCCAGTTCCTCCATCTGGAGCAACACCTATAAATGCCACTTTAACATCCGTAGAGTGCGTTGGCACGACTGGAACCGCATCTTGTTTTACAATTGAAAATTCATATATAGGCGAAATATTCGATGGTATTACAGAAGATGGCTCATTTGATACGTTCTGGGAAATACTACCAGAAGATAACTGGGAATTACCTGCTAATAGCTCAGTAACCTTTAGTGTTACTTTAGATTGGCAACCAGAATGTTCAGAAAATTCTATTATTGGTACAAATGTAGTTCGTGTTAATTATGCAAACAATTTAGTAGACATTAGCCCTATAAACAATATAGCAGAAGTTAACACCTATTTTGCCCCATGTATAGATTTAGTTGTACAAACCTACCCTGAATTTGTTTCAGTTGATACTAATCAAACTTTTAATTGGATTGTCGATGTAAGTAATAGTACAACAAGCTCAACTGCAACAAACACTATTTTTGAAAACACCTTAAACTCAGCATTTAGCATTACTGGTGCAGTAACTTGTAGTGTTGTTTCGGGTAATGCAATTTGCGCGCTCTCTTTTGCTACTAATGGTAATTTTATAAGTGGTATAATTCCTTCTATGGAGGCTGGTTCTACAGTTAGAATTACTATTCCTGTGACTGCACCGAGTTTTGGCGGTGCTTTTAACAATGTTGCAGAAGCATCACCAAGCGCAGCAGACAATGAGGAATTAACACCAGAAACAAATATCTCTATTAATAGTGTACAAGTTGTCTCACCTGTTCTTGAAAAATCTTTTTTTCCAGATACAATTTTTGAAGGTGCGGAAAGTGAATTAACTTTTACCGTTTTTAATATCGCAAATAACCCTACACAAAGCAGTATTTCATTTACTGATAATTTACCCTCTGGTGTAACAATAGCCGCAATGCCAAATTGGATTCAGGACAATGGATGCACAGCTAATTTTATTGGTAATACTGGAGATGATTTTGTCGGAATTTCTGATCTGATTTTTCCTGATGGTGTGGAAAGCTGCACATTTTCAGTAATTGTAACTTCAGATATTGCAGGAATATATATTAATAATTTTGAAAATTTTACGAATACCAATAATATAAACACTTCACAAACGATTGCTTCACTAAACGTTATAATAGATAATTCTAATGTAGATATTGAAGTTTTAAAAACTGTTGAACCAATGGAAGTGATTCTTGGAGACGAGGTGACCTTTACAATTACCGCTACAAACCTAGGATCTGACGTTGGAACACAAATTGAAATTATTGACCAATTGCCGTCTGGGTATGAGTTTACGTCTCACTCAACTACTTTAGGAAGCTTTGATGAAAGTACTTTTATTTGGAGTATTATGAGCTTATTCCCAGATGAATCTGGCACATTAAATATAACTGCTAGAGCAATTTCTTCATCTGATTTGTTGAATGTGGCTGTTTTAAATTCTCTAAATGAAATTGATAGAGACCAATCAAATGATGAGGGTAACGCTTTTGTTGAGATTTCGAATTGTCTTATCATTCCACAGGGTATTTCCCCAAATAACGATACAAAAAATGATTTTTTAATAATTCCATGTATAGAAGACTATCCTGATAATAGTTTTAAAATTTACAATAGATATGGAACTCAAGTATATCAAGCAAAAAATTATAGAAATACTTGGGATGGTGAATCTAATATGGGATTCCCGAATCATTCTGGATTATTACCAATTGGTACTTATTTTTATATTTTAGAAATTAAGGGATTTAATAAACCGCTACAAGGTTATATATATCTTAATTATTAGTTAATCTCTAATGTATTTACCTAAAAAGTAAGAAACGAATAAGATAGGTATTGTGTAAAAAGATAATCCTATTGGATGTGCTGCATTATGATGTGCTAGAGTGGCTAAGACTAAATCGAAGAAGAAACCAGCATAAGCCCATTCTGTTAGCCACTTATTTGGCCTCCATAGTATCATAACAATACCTAAAAACTTTGCAACTGCCAAGGGTATTACAATATATGTTGGGTAATTAAAGGTTTCAAAAAAGCCTTTAATCATATTCGTCTTTATGAAATACATAGATGCCGAATAAAAAAATATCCCACATAAAACTGCGGTACTTAACCAGTAAATAGTTTGCTTGGTTCGCATTAGTTGAACTTACCTTCTACAATTTCGATAAAACGCGTTTCGTAATCTTCTTTACCCTCCCAGTTATTATAATCTGGTTTTACCATTTCTAATATTAAGCTACGCGCTTCATTTAAAGAATCTGTTGTATTTATCTGAGAAATAACACGGTCATAGTCTTCATTCTTTCCTTCAAATAAGTGTTTTATAAAGGCTAGTTTATCATTAAGTCCAATTTGAAGAGTTTTCCCTTTTAGTTTATCATTTAAGGACTTTTTTCCTTGTTCAGCTTGTCTTTTTTGCGCGTCTTCTATTGGCTCAAATTCTGGCATAACAGCAAAATCTGAGGTTATAGTTTCAAACTCAATAGTTGTAGGAGATTCTTTTGCTATTGCCTCTTCAACAATAACATCAATTTCTTGTGTCTCTTCTGGCATTTGTGCTACCATGTCCTTAATTTTCTCCATTACGGGTTCCATGATGCCGTCATCCTCGCGCTCATCTAAATTAACATAGGTCTTGTTACCAACTTCAATATTATCACTGATTTTATTATTGAAAGCCGTATCTAACATGTCAAAAAAGGAAGAATCGTTTCCAATAGTTGGCATATCATCCTCAAAATTCTCTTGAGCAAATTTTAAAACTGTAAGTTTTTCGTATAGTTTAGCGACTTCTTCATGCATTCTATCTACATCCTCTCTACCTTTCAGTTTTAGAATCCTATGAGCAATGCTTACTAATTCTGATTCTAGTTTCTTTTTCATCCTAATAACTTTTGATTTTTAATAAATTTGATTGACCTTTATACAAACGAATAATTACTACGTTTTAGTGCTAAAATTACGAAATGTTTCTTGAAAATACTGTAAATCAGAAAGAACAATTTGGGTGGATAGAAGTGATTTGTGGATCAATGTTCTCTGGAAAAACCGAGGAATTGATTCGTAGATTAAAACGCGCCAAATTTGCAAGACAAAAGGTTGAAATTTTTAAACCAGCCGTCGATGTGCGTTATGATGACGAAATGGTTGTGTCGCACGATTCTAATGAAATTCGTTCTACACCTGTTCCTGCTGCAGCAAATATTCCAATACTTGCTGATGGTTGTGATGTTGTTGGTATTGATGAAGCTCAGTTTTTTGACGATGAAATTGTAAGAGTTTGTAATGACTTAGCCAATAAAGGGGTTAGAGTAATTGTTGCCGGATTAGATATGGATTTTAAAGGTAACCCATTTGGGCCAATGCCTTACCTTATGGCTACTGCAGAATATGTTACTAAAGTACATGCTATTTGTACAAAAACAGGAAACTTAGCCCAATATAGTTATAGAAAATCGCAAAGTGATGATCTCGTTTTACTTGGTGAAGTGGATGAATACGAACCACTAAGTCGCGCAGCTTATTATAAAAGTATGCTTCGTGACAAAGTGAAACAAATGAAGGTTTTGGATGCTGAAGAAATCAACACAAAAGAAAATAAATCTGATGTCTAAAGCGCAAGAAACAGTTTTAGAAATTGATTTAAATGCTTTAACACATAATTTCAATTATTTAAAATCCAAATTAAAGCCCAAAACAAAATTCTTAGCAGTTATAAAGGCTTTTGCTTATGGTAGTGATTCTGCAGAAGTTGCTAAACATCTTCAACAGCTAAAAGTAGATTACTTTGCAGTAGCCTACACTAGAGAAGGAGTTGCTTTAAGAGATGCTGGGATTACAACACCAATACTTGTTCTGCATCCGCAGACTACAAATTTTGAAACTATAATAGATAGATGCCTAGAGCCAAGTTTATATAACGCTAAAGTATTAAATGAATTTATAAAAATTGCTGAACAACAATCCCAGAAATCCTATCCTGTACATATTAAATTTAATACAGGACTTAATCGTTTGGGGTTCTGCAAAAGAAATGTGGATTTTATTATTGAGAAACTAAAAGCCACAAATGCTATTATTGCTAAATCTTTATTTTCTCATCTCGCTGCAAGCGAAGATAAAAATGAACTCGAATTTACTAACGATCAGATTTCAACATTCAAATCAATTGCTAAAGAATTTAGCGATAAAATAAATTATACTCCTTGGTTACATTTATGCAACACCTCTGGTGTTTTAAATTATGCTAATGCGCATTTCGATATGGTACGCTGTGGAATAGGCTTATATGGTTTTGGTAATTCTGCTAAGGAAGATAACAGCCTCAAACCAATAGCAAGCCTTAAATCTATTATCTCTCAAATTCATAAAATTGAAAAAAATCAAACAGTAGGCTATAACAGAGCCTATAAGGCTGTAGATATAGAAAAAACGGCAACAATACCTATAGGTCATGCCGATGGAATTAATCGTATTTATGGAAATGAAAAAGGGTTTGTAATTATTAATGGCCAAAAAGCAGCGATAATCGGTAATGTTTGCATGGACATGATTATGGTTAACATTACCAATATAGACTGTAATGAAGGTGATGAAGTCATTGTGTTTAATTCTACGTATAAAGCAAGTTGTCTTGCTGAATCTGTTGGTACAATTTCCTACGAAATTTTAACGTCAATATCCCAGCGTGTAAAACGCTCTTATCTACACAAATAACATTTTTTTAACATATTGTGACTTTTTTAGCTATTTTAGTGTCATAATTAACATATTAACTAACTATTTAAAACACTAAATTATGTTAAAAGAATTTAAGAATTTTATTATGACAGGTAACGTGATTGATTTCGCTGTAGCTGTTATTATGGCTGGCGCTCTTGGAGCTGTCATAAACGGTTTTGTTTCTAACATTGCTATGCCTTTTATAGGTTATTTCGCAGGTGGAATGAACTTTGAAGATCTTCATTATGCTATGGATGGAGCTGAATACGCATCTTTAGCAGCAGCTAAAGAAGCAGGTGCAGCAGTCATTGCTTATGGTGCGTGGATTAACACAATTATCAACTTATTAATTGTTGGTTTAGTAATGTTTATGATTGTAAAAGCATATAACAAAACTAAAGCACCAGCTGAAGAACCTGCACCAGCAGGACCATCTGAAGTTGATTTATTAACTGAAATCAGAGATGCTCTAAAAAAATAAAACGTTTAGCGACACCGCTACACTATTTATTAATAATTAAACCCAGACGAATGTCTGGGTTTTTCTTTTTCAACCTAAAAAGTTAAATAGTTAACATTATGTTTTTTCTTGTTAAAGGGCGTAATTAATTAAAAACAAGGTTCTTTTTTTACGTAATTTCGCTTAAAAATTTTTAAAAAATAGAAATGAAAGTAGCAATAGTTGGTGCAACTGGTTTAGTAGGAAATGTAATGCTTAAAGTATTAGAAGAACGAAAATTTCAATTTGATGAATTATTACTAGTAGCTTCTGAGCGTTCAGTAGGAAAGAAAATGATGTTCAAAGAAAAAGAGCACGAGGTTATCAGTATTCCAACAGCAATAGAAAAACGTCCAGATATTGCATTGTTTTCAGCGGGTGGAAATACATCTTTAGAATGGGCTCCAAAGTTTGCTGAAGTTGGTACAACTGTAATCGATAATTCATCCGCATGGAGAATGGATTTATCTAAAAAACTAATTGTTCCAGAAATTAATGCCAATCAACTTTCTAAAACAGATAAAATTATTGCAAATCCAAATTGCTCTACAATACAAATGGTGATGGCATTAGCCCCTTTACATATTAAATATAAAATTAAGCGTATTGTTGTTTCTACATATCAGTCTGTTTCTGGCACTGGTATAAAGGCCGTTGAACAAATGGAAAATGAAATTGCTGGTATAAAAGGAGAGATGGCCTACCCATATCCTATTCATAAAAATGCTATTCCTCATTGTGATATTTTTGAAGAAAATGGATATACCAAAGAAGAAATGAAATTGGTTAGAGAAACCCAGAAAATATTAAATGATCATACTGTTGCTGTTACAGCAACTGCTGTGAGAATACCTACGGCTGGTGGTCACAGCGAGGCTATAAATGTAGAGTTTGATAATGACTTTGACTTAACAGAAGTCCGTCAACTTCTTAATACAACAGACGGAGTAACCGTTCAAGATAATTTAGATGTTAATGTATATCCAATGCCAATGTACGCTAATGGTAAAGACGATGTTTTTGTTGGCCGTATTAGACGTGATGGGTCACAACCTAATACACTAAATTTATGGGTTGTTAGTGATAATCTCAGAAAAGGAGCTGCAACAAATACTGTGCAAATAGCAGAATATTTAGTTGAAAATCATTTAATTTAATCTTTCTATCTATTGCATTATAAAACTTGTTCTTAGGTTATCTATCTTATTTTTAGGGTTTTAAACGATTTAAATAAAAAACCTTAGATTTAGCAGAATTTTTTTACAAATCGTAGGGTTTTTATCTACTCAGTTGTTTAATAAATATACGATTGTAGCCATATGCTAAAAAAACATATTATTGGCTTACTCTTTCTGTTAGTTCTACTGCTTATTTCCTGTGGTACGGATGACGCTATAACATCTTTAGATATTGAAACTACCTCAGATTCAGTAGTCTTATCGCAAAACACAGAAATAGAAATTTTCATTTTTCAAAATGATAATTACATACCAAGTAATGGGGAGTTAACACTCTCGAACCCTTCTTTAGGTACTGTCTTTATAAATGATCCTAATAACACACCTAATAATCCAAGTGATGATAGTGTGATTTATACGACGAACTCTAATGTGGTTGGTGCAGACACTTTTCAGTACATTATTTGTGATAATTTAGGAAATTGTAAAACAGAGAATGTATCTATAACTATTACATCTTCAACAACAGTAAATTTAAACTTAGAAACAGTACCATATCAGACATTATCTGAATACAATTTCTTTCAAGAAAACATAAAAGATTTAAATCCCAATTTTGGAGTTTTGCCATATACGCTTAATTCTACTCTTTTTACAGATTATGCTAAAAAAAAGAGATTTGTTTGGATACCAAATAATACCAAAGCAACATATATAAATGATAATGTGTCGTTAGATTTTCCGATAGGGGCAGTACTTATTAAAAACTTTTATTATGATAATGTTTTGCCTAACGATACAACTAGAATATTAGAAACTCGTTTAATGATTAGAAAATCAGAAGGGTGGATATTCGCTAATTATGTTTGGAATATAGAACAAACTGAAGCCGTCTTAGATCTCAATGGGAGTTTCGTTGATCTTCAGTGGCAAGAAAATGGAGAAACAAATACGGTACAATATAGAATTCCTTCAGAATCGAAATGCTTAACATGCCATAAAATCATGGAAATACCTGAACCTATTGGCCCAAAACCGAGGAATTTAAATCTCGACTATACTTATTCCGATGGAACACAAAATCAACTTGATAAGTTAATGGCTATAGGATATCTAGAAAATTCAATACCAAATGATATCTCTAAATTACCTGATTATAATGACGCTAGCGAGTCATTAGAAAAAAGAGCTAGAGCATACCTTGACATCAACTGTGCACATTGTCATTCTGAAGAGACCCATTGCTCCTATAGATCTATGCGGTTTGATTTTATTGATACTGAAGACCATAGCAATATTGGAGTTTGCGTAGATGCGGACACAGATATTGGAGAGGGTCTTGGACATATAGTTGAGCCTGGTGATCCTCGTAATTCAGTATTACATTTTCGATTAAGTTCGGTAGAGCCTTCAACTCGTATGCCGCTTCTTGGGAGAAGCCTTAATCACACTGAAGGTATAGAACTGATAGAAGACTGGATAAACTCATTAAATATTGATTGCAACTAAACTAAATACTATGAAACAAATATTACTTTCTACTTTCATTTTCACTTTGATTTGTGTTAATGTAAATTCACAAGTATTAAACCAAGATGCTTCATGGCCAAATGAAGATTGGAACCTTTCGGGTGTTTACGATCCTCTTTTTTTATATGAGGACCCAACTACAGCTGGTGGTTCGTCATCATTCTCTTTTGATGACGATGATGCTGGAAGTGGTTCAATTAATTTTGTGGCAACTGAGTCTCCGATTATAAATGTTGCAGCGGCAGCTAATGCGGGCGAGACATACCTAAGCGTTTCATTTCTTTATGTTTTAAACGTTATTGGAAACGAAATACTAAGCGTACAGTATTGGAATGCTGATAGTGGCTTGTGGGTGAATTGGGGGACTTCCGCTGATGAGAATACAGGTTCTACTAGTAACTTTTGCTCTAGACCTAGAACGATGTTTACAACTGAATTCTTAGATATTACTTCTTTTTCTAATAACCAACAACAAAACTTTAGATACCGCATATTATATGATGACAACCTAACTTATGGTTGGGGCTTTTGTGTAGATTCACCAATAATACGTTCTTCCAATCCACCAGCTTGTCCCGAAGTAAATTCTCTAACCACAAATAATATATCTTTTAGCAGTGTTGAAGCAAATTGGAATGCAGGAAGTTCAGAAACGTCTTGGGAAGTCGCTATAGCTTTAGCGTCGGAAAACGCACCAGCATCTGGTATGATTTCAAATAATACAACATTTAATTTCACTGGCTTAATTCAAGAAACAAACTATACCGTTTATGTTAGAGCAAATTGCAACACAGATGGTTTTAGCTTGTGGGAAACGATAAACTTTACAACTAGCACCGATTTATCAAGTTACCCGGTAACATTTACCTCCAATCCCATCAATACATCAGAAACTTATGATATTGCTTTGGTTGATTTAAATGGTGATTTTCTAGATGATGTAGTTTCTGTAGGTTCTACTAATATAAATGTTCATTACCAATTAGCAACAGGTGGCTTTAATGAAGTAGATATTACTACGACAGCAGCAAATTTTTTACCAAGCTGGAGTCTAGCTGCTGGTGATTATGACCGTAATGGTTACAACGATCTTTTGTATGGTGCTGGCTCAGGTGTCACCTTTATGCGAGCTAATAATTCAGGTACTGGTTATACCGAAATTTCTGGGCCTGAAGATATATTTTCACAACGTTCTAATTTTGTCGACATTAATAATGACGGAAATTTAGATGCTTTTGTTTGTCATGATGTTGAAGCAAACGTCTACTACATTAATGATGGTTCTGGTAACTTAAATTATTATCAAGGTGAAGCACCAGGAGTTGTCCCCAATGGTCTTGGTCTCACGCCTGGTGGTGGTAACTATGGTACTGTTTGGATCGATTTCGATAACGACAGAGATATGGACCTTTTTATAGCTAAGTGTCGTGGCGGATCTACAACTATAAGTACAAACGAGTTATGGAGAAATGATGGTAATGGGTCATTTACAAATATCGCCGACAGCAATGGATGGTATAATTCCAATTATCCATCTGTTGGACACAATAATTCTTCCAATCTGGGAGATAATGTACAAACCTGGTCATCAGCATGGGCAGATTTTGATAATGATGGAGACATGGACGTTTATGTAGGAGCAAGTAGTTTAAGCAATGGAGACTCTAAACTAATGCGTAATAATGGGGACGGAACATTTACGGATGTAACTGCTGGTTCTGGCGTTTTAGATGCCTCTCTAGGTATTGAAAATGCCCCAGCGGATTTTGATAATGATGGAAACATAGATGTGCTTTCAAACGGTGATATATTATTTGGAAATGGTGATCTTACATTTAATAATTTTGCTAATAATGTACCTCCAACTGGCGCTATAGGAGATGCAAATAATGACGGGTTTTTAGATGTTTTTAGAAGTGGACAGATTTACATGAGTAATACCAATTCTAACAATTGGGTGAAAATTAATACAGTTGGTACAATTAGTAATATAAATGGTATTGGAGCGCGTGTAGAGCTTGTAACGTCATCTGGCACACAAATTAGAGACGTAAGAAGTGGCGAAGGTTTTGAGTTTATGAGTAGTTTAAATACACATTTCGGCATTGGTGCAGAAACTTCAATAACGAGTATTACAATTTACTGGCCATCAGGTATTATAGATGTTATATCAAATCCCTCAATAAACACAACTCATAACATTGTAGAGGGTGCAGTATTAACAGTTGAAGATGAAACGCTAAAGGATTTAGTCATTTACCCCAACCCTGTTGAAGACATTTTAAATATTGAAACTACCACAGATATTACAAATTATATTGCAACTGTTTTTGATCTAAATGGCAAAAAAGTACTTAATCAAAGGGTGATATCAAAAACTTTAAAGGTATCAAATCTAGAAAGTGGTATTTACTTTTTGAGACTAGAATCTAAGGGAAAAACAACCAAACGTAAGTTTATAAAAAAATAGATTACAAAGAGACCTTATAAAATTACCGTTTGAGAAATCAGGCGGTTTTTTTATATTATTTTTGTTCCATGCTTCTGGTAAAAAACATCTCTTTTAGTTATTCTAAAACACCCATTTTAAAAGATTTAGACTTTAGAATTGAGAAAGGAAAAAATCTTGCTGTTATAGGTGAAAGTGGATCTGGAAAAAGTACACTTCTCAGAGTAATTTACGGAGAATACGATTTAAATAATGGCCAAGTTTTCTGGAAAAACACAGAAATACTTGGCCCTAAATATAATCTAGTTATAGGTTATGATTTCATGAAGTACGTAACTCAAGAATTTGACTTGATGCCCTTCATAACGGTTGAAGAAAATATTGGTAAACACTTGTCTCGCTTTTTTCCTGAAGAAAAACAAAAACGTACAGATGAGCTTATAAAAGTTGTTGAGCTAGAAGCGTTTGCAAAAACCAAAGTTAAAAACTTGAGTGGTGGTCAAAAACAACGCGTTGCATTAGCACGAGCCCTTGCTAAACAACCTGAAATTTTATTATTAGATGAACCTTTTAGCCATATCGATAATTTTAAAAAACAATCCTTAAGACGTAGTGTTTTTAAATATCTAAAAGATAATAAGATCACCTGTTTGGTTGCTACTCACGACAAAAATGATGTGCTTGGGTTTTCGGATGAAATGATTGTAATTCATGAAAATAAAATCATAGCAAAAGACACCCCACAGAATTTATATAAAAATCCCAAACTACCATTAATCGCATCGTTTTTTGGTGAATTTAATGTTATAGAACCTTTTGGAATTGTTTATGCCCACCAATTAAAAATTGTAGATAACTCAAATTTAAAAGCTGTGGTGAAACAATCTTATTTCAATGGAAACTCTTGGTTAATTGAAGCTGACTTTAATAGTAAATCTATATTTATTAAACACCATTCACAATTGACAAAAGAGAAAAGTATTAATTTAGTTATTGATAATTAAAGATTCTCTTTCGGCATAATTCAATCCATTTGGTAACTCAATTGAAGAGAATTCTAAATGTAATACACGCCTTCTGCGTTGCACTTTGGATTCTGAAGAAGCATGTAATAAAAGTGGTTTCAATAACTGTACTCCACCAGATGCTACTTCGCTAACAAAGGGAATCGAATTAGAGCTTATTAATTTAACCTCATCATCACTAAGACGCTTATTATGAGAACCAGGTATTACTTTTAATGCACCATTTTTAACAGTCGTGTCATCTAAATGAATGCGCATAGAAAAGGTGTTTTTAGAAATATGTTCTGGTGGTCGTACACCTATAACATCTTTCTTATTTGTCCATGATGAAAACCCTTCAGTATCTATTCTTTCTAAAACATTAATTGGTACATCTTGGTGCCATGTTACATACCAATTATCATTAGGTGATTTATCAAAGAATATCGCTTTAGTCAAAAATGCATTCTTGTCTATTGATCTCACAAGCTTTCTGAAATTTTTATTGAACACTATTTCCTTAATTTCAGGCATTTTTTTTAAAACTTCTCTCATACCAAAAGGCTGATCTGCATTACCTTTAAAATAGTTGTCAAACCTTCTTTTTAATTTCCTAATGTCGCGTTTTGTGTATACATGATTTAGGATACTAAAACCCTTATATTCTAATCGATTAGATATTGATCTTAAATTCTTATCATTAATTTCTGTTTCGTAAGCATCTACCGCGTCATAAAGCCGTTCTTTTATATTTCGTTTTAACCGTTCTGGCGCAATGACTTTTATACCTTCACCTAAACCCAAAATCTCTTTTTCAAGCTCAAAATTTAACTGAACCAGTAAAGAAATTGTAACACCATAATGATCTCTACTTACTTCTCTTTGCGAATGATGAAATGGTTTGGTTAATACGTATGGCGCTTGCTTATGATTAATATAAAGCAAAATTTCTTCGGGCTTCAATGTAGGGCTAACTGAGACACCGATAGCATTTTGATAAAACGTTTCAGTATTAAAATTCGAGTCATGAACATAAGGCTCATAGCTCTTGTTAACTGAAATAATACGATCTAAAGCCAAATTCATAACACCTTCATTTTTTCGTCGTTTACCGATAACAAACCATCTATTTCTATATTCTTTTAAGAGATAAGGATGAAAAACAAAAGTACTTTCCTTACGAGCTTTAAAAGATTGGTATGTCATTTCAATAGCTTCTTTTTTTAGAATAAACTGATATAATTGATCTAAAAATTCTAAGCCTTTTAAGTTTTCATTCTTTTCAAAATCTATAAGTGATTTCTCTTGTGATTTTTGCGTATAAACATGGTCCTCTAATTTTTGAACCATGCTGCCCAATTCTGAAAAATGAGAAAACCCTTGAAACTGTTTTAAAAAAGAGACTGCTTCAGATAATTTACTTAAATCTTGGTTAGAAATTGGACTATTGGTTATGCTGTAATCTTCATTTTCATACTTATAAAATTTGCGATTATAAACTACTATTGGCGCATTGTAGCCCAACTTATCACTACGCATCATTTGTAAGTCTAATTGTACTGTACGTTTACTAACATCAACATCTTTACCTTCATACTCATAAAGTGCATCTGAAACTGCTTCAATTAAATCATTGAGCGTCCATTGCCTAAAGTTATTTTGAAGGCATTTGTCTATGGTTTTATATCTTATTAATGCGTTTTTATTTACTGCCATTATTATTATCAATATGATTGCTTTTTAAAGGTAAAAAATTACTACGCAATAATTCTGCGTAGATATTAAAAGTCACGAAAAAGCTGTTATTTGAAAAAATATTTGCTTTTTTCAAAAAAATATAATACTTCGTATTATGGTCGCAAATTTTAGATGATTTAAAAAATAAATTTGGTAAAGTCCGAAAATTATTTAAATCTTTGCAGCGCATTTCAACCAAAATAGAAGTTGAATTAAAAATTAGAAACTATGAGTTTATTTATAACATATCAAAAAAGTCTGGAGGCTATGCCGCCTTCTGTGACGCTTCGTGATTATCGTTAGATAAACTTTTCAAATTTATAAATGAAAAATCCGAAGCCAATTAAAAACTGTTTCGGATTTTTTGTTTTCTATCGTTAACCATTCGGTTAAAATATTTCCAAAGCAGTACTAATTAAAATTGAAACTTAATGGCATGCTGAGCTTGTCTAAGCATCTCATTTAAGTTAAAAATGCAATAATAATATTTAAAATAAGACCCTGAAACAAGTTCAGGGCAAGAAAACAATGGACACGAATTTGTTAAACAATTACGTGCTTAAAGCCATAGACGCTTATCCATATGCAATAGAAGAAACTGTAGAAAATCTAAACTACGCTTTGTCTTACGAATCTAACAACGCTTATGCTTTGTATTTAATGGGTCGTTTACAAGCCGAGCAATTAGGCGATTATGAAAAGGCAAAATACTATTTCGCCGAAGCATTAGCCAGCAAATTAGATTTTATAAAAGTATACCCAAGGTACATCTTGGTTTTATTATGGAATAGGGATTATGATGAAGCACAGAAATTAATTGACTTTGCCAAAACCGCAAAAGGAGTTGGAAAAGGAGAGCTTTTGGTTTTACAAGCACAACTTTTTGAATGTCAAGAATTATATAAGAAAGCCATAAAGGCTTTTAAAAAAGCGAAGTTGTTTATTTATAACAACAGCTACAATTCATTTGTTAATTCTGAAATAAAAAGAGTTGAGAATAAGTTAAAGCCAAAGAAAAAAAAAGCTTCCAAAAAGAAAACATCTAAAAAAGCGAAGTCGAAAAAAAAGAAAAATAACTAAAGGCCATCAGGTTTTAAAAACAAATATAATTATGAAAAGACAAGAATTGCTAAACCGATTCCTCTCGGGAACAGACAAAACAGGACGATTCATTGTAAGTTCAAAAATTACAGGTATTACATATTTTATTGAGCCCATAGACAACGGAAAGCCAGATAAACTTTGGGGAGATGTCGATCCGGCAACAAATAAACTGACTGGAGATTATGGCAACAAAGTTGTTGGAGCCGTTAAGGAAAAAGATTCTTTAATTACTAAAGATAATGGGTTTGTAAACATTTTAACCTTCAAAGGAAGTCCCTTAGGCGTAATAGATCGAAGAGATAAAATCTACGAACTCAATAAAGTTTAAAAAATATTTTTACTACGCAAAAATATTGCGCAATAGTATAAAATATTTGCAGAGTAATTAATAAGAAGTCTTTTGGAATCAGACTTTAAAAGTAGCGCTCCACCAGACAAGGAAGCTGGTGGAGCTTAATAAAAGTTCTTTAAAACAAAAGCTGAGAAGATAACGGTTGGTTGTTTACTCGCCTTGGACGCGAGAGGTTGTAGGTTCGAATCCTGCTTCTCAGACAAAACGGAAGCATTGAGTAATTGGTTGGCTCGCGAGATTGTAAATCTCGTTTCTGGCAGAACGTGTAGGTTCGAGCCCTACTGCTTCCACAAAATAGATTCGGATAAGAGTTAAGAATGATAAAAAATTAAAAAATATGAAAACAAAAATCACAGGTCACGATTTATTAGCCTTAGGTTACAGACAAGGTAAATGGATGAAAGAAGCCATTGCTCATATTAATGATAATGCATTAGAAGAAGATGCTTTGGCAATGTATTTAGAACAATTTAAATCACCGGAACCAATAGAGTTACATGCAAAGACAATTGACTTTTCTATAAATATTAAGGCAGAAAACGAAGAAGAAAAAGATAATGTTGCTAAAGTGATTAACTCTATGCAGACGTTGATGAAAACACCAACATTAGTTGATGGCGCTATCATGCCAGATGCATGTCCTGCTGGTCCAGATGGAACAATTCCTGTTGGTGGAGTTGCGGTTGCTAAAAACGCCATTCATCCAGGTATGCATAGTGCAGATATTTGTTGCTCTGTAATGTTAACCGATTTTGGTAACGCCGATCCAAAAGACATTCTGGATGCTGCACACGCCAACACACATTTTGGTCCTGGCGGACGCGATAGAGATTCGCAATTTAAATTTCCAAAAGAATTATTAGACGCTTTTGAAGCTAACTATTTTTTGAATGATGGACAAATGATTCAAGCAGCAAGATCTCATTTAGGAACACAAGGAGATGGTAATCATTTCTTGTTTGTTGGCACCTCTAAAAAAACAGGTAACACCATGATGGTTACACATCATGGATCGAGAGGTCCAGGTGCAAGATTGTATACAAAAGGAATGAAAATCGCTGAACGCTTTAGAAAAGAATTATCACCAGACACAAAGAAACAAAACGCTTGGATTCCTTTTGAAACTGAAGAAGGACAATCCTATTGGGATGCTTTGCAAGTAATAAGACAATGGACAAAAACCAATCACGAAGTATTGCATAATTCGGTGGCCGAAACTTTAGAAATTACTATTGAAAACAGATACTGGAACGAACATAACTTCGTCTTTAAAGATGGTGATTTGTTTTACCATGCTAAAGGGGCAACACCATTAGATGCTAAGTTTATGCCAGATATTAATGGGCCACGATTGATTCCGTTAAATATGAGCGAACCTGTTTTAATTGTTGAAGGCGCTACTACAAACACTAATTTAGGTTTTGCGCCACATGGAGCTGGTAGAAATGTGAGTAGAACCCAACATAGAAAAAGTAAAACAGGAACCACAATACAAATCTTTAAAGAAGAAACACGCGGTTTAGATATTCGGTTTTTCTCAAAGGAAATTGATATTACTGAGTTACCATCTGCTTATAAAAACGCAAAAGCCGTTAGAGCTCAAATGGATGAATTTAATCTCGGTAAAGTCATTGACGAAGTGATGCCTTATGGTTGTATTATGGCAGGTGATTTTCAAAAGAATGCACCTTGGAAATTAAGACGTGAGAAACGTAAAAGAAATAGACGTTAATTTTTAGAATGGAAAAGTAGACTGACTTTGGTTGGTCTGCTTTTATGATTATAATCCATATTTCGACATTCAAATTAAAATTCCATATCTTTATTCATAGCACTAAAAGCTAGCTCTAAATGATCAAATTTAAAGTATTCTTACAAATTTTATTTATTTGTTTGTTATTTACATCTTGTAACAATGAGCCTTATGAGGATGGTCCATTTTCGGGCGAAATTATTATTGATGATGATCATGACGATGATGACGATAACAATAATGGTGGCGACGATGACAATAATCCTGCTGAGCAAGCGCTTTTGGTTTCGCAAATACGTATTCAACGTCCAGGCAATTCTCAAGTATATACCACCGATTATATCTATGACTCTGAAAATAGACTCATCCGTGAAGAAGATTCTGATGGTTATATTTTAAATTACGACTATGAAGATAACAGATTGGTTGGCACAAATAGCTCAAATGGAATAGATAATTCTGAAGATATTTTAGAATATTACACTTATGATTCTCAGGGGAAAATAGATGCCGTAACGATAGATATACAAGAAGTGCCAAACCCTTATACAATTCGTTATAACTATATTTCAGATAATACTGTTATCGAAGGTTTCAGGACACTTACAGGACAATTAGAAGAGCGACAATCTTATTCGTTAACAGGTAATATATATTTACTCGATGAGTTTAATTCTGATGGTACATATTCTGAGTTTTTTGTGCATGATGATAAGAATGGTGCTTTTAAAAGTATGGCGCAACGCGAAGCAATTGCAAGTATAAATTCTGAAAATTTACCAAGTTCACTGCTGCGTTTCGGATTAAATAATCCGACATTACGAGAATTTAGAGTAAATGCCATTCTAACTCAATCCTTAACATTTTCGTATACCTACAATGACGATAATTACCCCGTTTCAATTACAGAGGTGTTTACAAATAATGGCGTCACCCAAACTTCAGTATATTCATTGACGTACATTACTGCACAGTAAACAAATCAATTACTTATCAAACCTTTTCAACAAAGCAGGCAAATAAAAGATGTCCGTTATTAAAGCAATGGCCACAGTTACGGCACAAAGCAATCCGAAATCTCTGACCGATGGTGTTGCGCTAGAAGCAATAATTAAAAAACCACCCACTAAAGCGATTGTTGTTGAAAAAAGTGCTCCTCCTGTATAGCGCATTGCATTATCCATGCGCGTAATTGGTGAGCCATCAATAGCCTTGCTTTTTTTGTATTTGTAAACCAAATGAATGGTGTCATCCATCGCAATACCGAGCATAATTGGTGTAATCATAGCTGTTGACACATCTAATGGAATACCTAAAAGGCTCATAAAAATAGCTAAAACCGTAAGTGGTAACAAATTCGGAATCAATACTAAAATTGTAGTTCTTAAACGTTTTATAAATATAAGTAGGCATAAAAACGCAACAAAAAAAGCAGCGAAAAAGGACTTAAATTGGGTTTCTAAAATAAAATTGTTAAGCTGAGAAAAGACGACGGCAAATCCATTTATCTGCAGGTTATAATCATCAGTATTAAAAGTAGATTCAAAATCTCGTTTAATATCATTTAGCACTTGCTCTAACTCTGAGGTACGCATTTCCATTAGTGTTAATGTAAAACCAGCAGTAGATAAATCTTCAGAGAATAATTTGAAAAAGCTATTCTCATTAGCATCAACCTCAGAAAGTGTGTTTTTTAATTTTTCTTCAGACACATTAGATTGAAATAAAACAGGAGTCCGTTTCTCTAAAAATGATTTTATTGAAATTACAGAAACGGGAGAAGAAATAAGCGGGTTTTTCTGGAGTTTATTATGAAAAGTTTTAAGCTTCTTGATGGCATCTTTGTTTAAAATTGTAGACCCATTTGCTGTTGAAATATTTAACTGAAGTCTATTACTACCACCGAGCTCTATTTCTACAGTTCTTAAATCCTGCTTGGCTTGTCCTTCGGCTAATAAATCTCTAGAGTTTGTATCTATATCTACTTGAAAAATAGAATACGTACCGAATAAAAGAATTGCAGTAAAAACAACAATTATAGACGTTGTATAGGTTGTTGTAAAACCATTTAACCAATCTATAAATTTGCTCTGAGAAATGCTTTTTATACTTAAAACGGGCTTAGCCTTCTTGAAATTTAAATTCATAAAACTAAAGCCAATGATGGTAATCACATAGACTAAAATAAAGCTCATTACCAATCCTATGCAGGTAAAAACACCCATGTTTTTAAACGCTGGTAATGGGGATAAATACAAAGCAAAATAGCCAACAAATGTGGTGAGTGTGGTATAAAAGCAAGGTGTAAAACTTCGTCTTAACGTAATGGCTAATAAATCAATTCTTGAAACATTTTCATTATCTAACCCTTCTTTATGATAAATATTAATAATATGCACGGCATCACTTACACTATACACCATTAAAATGGTAGGAATCAGCATGGATATCATGTTTAAGGCAAAGCCCATTGACGTAATAAGCCCAAATAATAAACTTACGGGAACCGCCACAGATAATAATGCAATAAAAAGATACCGTTTACTTGGTAATAGAAATAAAAGAAGAATCGTGATAACTAAAACCGTTAATATCCCAAAAGTTAAACTCTCCTTATATATACCTTTACTATAAGCCTCGTTTAGTACTGGAGGCCCTGTTAAATAATAATTTGAATACGATTTATCAATAACACTTCTAATCTCAACAGCGATATCTTGTCGCTTCTCTTCAATCGTCGGAGTTGGCTTCATCTGAATATAAAAAAACTGATTTCTATAATCTTTAGTTACTAATTGAGATGTAATGTCTGGCAACTTTGAAAACAAGCTTTTTAAACCTTTATCACTACGTTTTGGATTATATAAGTCATCAAAATTAATTTTATTATTGGCGTATGTAGGATACTTTGCTTTAGCCAAGCTAAAGGTGGTTTTTACATAAGGAAGTGCATCAATAGCCTTGTGTAAATTTTTTAAGTCATTGACTTCCGTCTCACCTATAGCATTTTTAACAGGCAGCATGGCAATGAAAATCTCGTC
Source organism: Winogradskyella sp. PE311 (assembly GCF_046545555.1). Taxonomy (NCBI): domain Bacteria; kingdom Pseudomonadati; phylum Bacteroidota; class Flavobacteriia; order Flavobacteriales; family Flavobacteriaceae; genus Winogradskyella; species Winogradskyella sp. PE311. The sequence goes on from NZ_JBHZTH010000001.1 coordinate 424,219, forward strand.
TGATCCGAAATTTTCTTGAAAATCAATGTAGGCTTTATAGCTAGGGTCGTCGTCTAAAAACCAAATAGAAAGAGAATTGTCAACACTAAGCTTATTTAGTGTTTGATGACCCGCAAAGGCCATTAAAACACCAAGGATTACAATAGTTGCAATTCTGAATTTTATTATTAATCGGATAATGTTTTTTAATCGATTCATGATTAACAAATAGCATATGCACCATAAATACCATGATGCGAGATACTTAGATTAATTTTAGTTGATTTATAAAGCACTAATGGCACTCCATTTTTAGTTTTTATAATACTTAGTTGGGATTTATCAATTGACTTTGTTTCAGAAATTAAATTTAAAACCTGTAACCTAAGTTGTTGACTTTGAATTAGTGCGTCTTTAGAATTAAATCTTACAACTTTAGATGTCATTTTAAGTCGCTCTAACCTTGCCTCAGAAATAATATATTTAGACGTAACCTTTGTTTGTGCATAGCACACATAGTTGCAGTATTTAACCAACCATTGCTGATTCTTAAGCTCACATTCAAATTGTTTTGGGTTGTAAAAACGACTTGAGTTTTCTTGAGTATATAACTTATAAGCAGCTTCCTTAATACTCCATAATTGCCAAACCATAAGAAATGGATTGCTTGAGTTATGAATATACGCTTGTTCTTTCGGAGTAAAGAGTTTATCTAAGAAACGAGGACGACGCCAATTAGTTGTCGTTTTGGTTTGAGCAATATCTACAATATCGTTACCGACCATTAATGAGACAGCTTTGAGTTGACAATTTCCATTGCAGACTTAACATCTAGCATTTTCTCCATGTCTTCATTTTCTAAACGGATATCAAACTCATCTTCTATATCTAAAATAATATCTACCAGGTTTGCAGAATTAATTTTTAAATCTTTCACAAAATCAGTATCTGCTGATAAGTTTTTAAAAGCGGCTTCGTCTTGAATATAAGGCGCAATAATAGTCTTTAATTTGGCAATTAATTCATCGTTTGTCATAACTCAATTTTGTAGTGTAAAGTTACGCTATAAATCGCTTAAATAAAACACATGCATTTACATCCCCAAACCCAAAACTTGCTTTGGCAATAACATTAAACTTAAGGTTAATTGTTTCTAAAGGTATTTTTGAAGCATCGATTAATTTAGAAATCTCAGAGTTAATATCAATACAGTTAATATTTGGCGCTACAAATTGTTCTTTTAGTTGAATAATACTGGCAACACATTCTATAGCTCCTGCAGCCGCTAAACAATGACCAATCATTGATTTAGTCGAATTTATAAATGGAAAATCACCTCCTTTTCTGTTTAAAGCTTTTGACCAATTATCAATCTCTAATGCATCTTTTGCAGTTGCGGTTAAATGACCATTGATAACTTCTATATCTTTAGGTTCGATTCCTGAGTTTTCTATCGCGCTTTTAATACAGCGTTGCACAGCCTCTGAATTTGGTGCAGTTAAGGTGCCACCTTGACGTTGACCACCAGAATTCGTATCTCCACCAAGAACCTCAGCATATATTTTAGCTCCACGATTTAATGCACTTTCTAAAGACTCTAAAACTAGAGCTCCTGCCCCACTACCAGGTACAAATCCTGAGGCAGTTGCACTCATTGGTCTAGAACCTTCTTCTGGACTTTCATTGTGCTTATAAGTCATTACACGCATCGCATCAAAACCGCCCCAAACATAAGGACCATGATCACTGCAACTACCTACCAACATACGTTTTGCTTTTCCATTAGCAATACGATCAAAACCCATTAAAACAGCTTCAGTCCCTGTAGAGCACGCAGAGGAATTTGTAGTTACCTGGTTTCCTAAGCCTAGCATACCACTTAGATAAGCACTAACACCGCTGGCCATCGTTTGTAAAACTACTGTACTACCCAAACGTCTCACATTACCATCGTCCAGTTTATAAATAGCTTCTCTAAATTTCTCAACGCCCGAAGTACCTGTGCCGAATATAAGTCCTGTATCGTAGTCTAATTCACTTTCAGGATTCTTTTCGAAACCTGCATCTTTCCATGCGTCAATACCAGCAATACAACCATATAAAATACCCGAACTATTAAATCCTCTGAGCTGTAAATCTGTGAAATAATTTGATTTTATATCTTCAGTTATTTGGGGAATACCCCCTATTTGACATGAGAAATTTAAATCTTTAAGTTGTTGATGAAATGTAATACCAGATTTACCCTGTCTTAAAGCGTCCGTAAATTGCGAAACACTTATGCCATTTGGTGCAACAACTCCTAAGCCTGTTATGACGACTCTTTTTTTCATGCTTTTAACATTCCTGAAATTGTTCCCCTTGCCACCAATTCTTCTTTTTCATTTAGCATTTTCACCTTACACTTTAGTTTATTAAAACGAAATACTTCCTTTTCTGAAATCACTGTCACCTTTTCCTTTGGAAAAACCGGAATATAAAAATCCATTTGATGCGAGGTTAAGGCGATTTGTGGTTTTTTAGTTGTGCTCAATTCGTCTTTTAATAGATAAATCCCTAGACAGACCAAACCAATTTGAGCCATACATTCTGTTAAAATAACTCCCGGTGTAACTGGGTAGTTTTTAAAATGACCTTTATAAAACGATTCATCTTCAGTAAATGTGTAAAAACCAGTAATCCCCTCTTTAGATATCTTGCCTAAACCATCAACAAACAAAAATGGTTTTTGATAAGGTAAAAGCTGTATGATTTGTGTTTCAGTCATTCTAACTTAAATGTTCTCCTCCATCTACTGGAATAATTGTTCCTGTAATCCAAGCAGCTTCATCTTTGCACAATAAATAAACGGCATTAGCGACATCTTCTGGCAACGTAAGTCGTTTATTTGGGTTACGCATTAATGTGTGTTCTATTATTTTATCACTTCCTGGTATCATTCTTAACGAAGATGTGTCAGTAACACCAGCTTGTATGCAGTTGGCTTTAATTCCAAATGGGGCAAATTCTAGAGCTATATTTCGTGTAATTGCTTCTAACGTTACTTTAGCCGCGGAAACTGCTGCATAATTTTGCCAAGCTTTAGAATTTCCTTCACTTGTAAAACTTATAATTCGAGAATCGTCAGAAAATAATTTCGCATCAAAAAGCACTTTTGTCCAATCGTATAAACTTATGCCCATTGCGCTAATGGTTAATGCAAAATCATCGTGTTTAAGAGCCGCATTATCTTCAGAGATCATAGGTTTTAGATTCCCTTTTGCCACACTATGAACCAAGACCTTAATTTTATCATTAGCATCAAATTGAGCCTTTATATCTTTAATAATCAATTCTCTCTTTTCAGTCTTAAAGGCATCACTATTATATGCTATAAATTGCACGCCCTCATTTTTAATAACATCAAATTCTTCATATATGGCAGATTCTTGTATACGGGCACTGCGGTGAATTACACAAATATTTAAACCGTGTCTTGCTAGCTTTTTTGCTGTTGCTAAACCTAAACCAGAACTGCCACCTAGAATTAACGCCCATTCGTTTTTATTTTGAAATTCTTTCATATCACCATTCTAACAAAATACGTTGTGCGGAAAATCCTGGGCCAAAACTGAGCATAATCCCTTTATCGCCTTTTGGCAAGCCCCTGTCCATAAAACGCTCTAAAACATATAGAACTGTTGCACTACTCATGTTTCCGTATAAGCGCAAAACTTCTTTTGTGTCATCAATATTTTTACCTAATGCACCAAATAAATCTTCAACGGTTTGAACTATTTTTTTTCCGCCAGGATGGAAGACTAAATGATCTATATCTTCTATATTTAATTTATTTCGTTCTAAAAACGGATGAATTATTTTCGGAAAATGATCTGCTATAGTTTGTGGTACAGTTTGATCCAAAACCATTTGCAAACCCGTATTTCTTAATTTAAAACCCATCATGTGCTCCGCATCAAAAAAGTGATACATAGCTTCATCTTTAATCTCTGGTCCTGTTTCATCTTCGTAAGATGACAAAATCACACTAGCACAGCCATCTCCAAAAATTGCTGCACTGACCACATTAACCATAGAATAATCTTCTAATTGAAAGGTTGCTGTTGGAGATTCTACAGCTATAACCACTGCGCGTTTATTTAGATTAGCTTTTAAAAAATTCTTAGCATAAATAATACCTGAAACGCCGGCTGCACAACCCATCTCAGTAACAGGTAACCGTACAATATCTTGCTTCATTTTTAAGCTATTAATTAAATATGCGTCTAAAGAAGGAATCATTATACCTGTACAACTCACTGTGATTATGTAATCTATATCTGTAGGTTTTAAATTGGCTTTGTCTAATACCTTTACCAAACTTGCTTCGGCTAACTTTATAGATTCTCTTGTGTAGATATCATTTTTTTCTTCAAACGATGTGTTTAAGAATACCTCTTCCGGATTCATAATAGAATAACGTCTATCTACTGCTGCATTTTCAAAAATCTTTAAAACTTTGCGTTTAAAACGAGATTCTTGGCCCTCTAGCCATAACTCTACAAAAGGCAAAATGTCTTTGGTTTCTCGCGTATATTTTGGTAGTTGCTTTGCAACTGTTGTTATTCTTACAGCCATTTAAGTTCTAATTAACCATTGATACCGGAATGCCCATTTCCAACGTATTTCCGATTTCAGTTTTAATTGTTTTGATATTTGATCTAATTCTTTTCTTTTAAATGCTCTTAAAATAGATGTTAATCCATCCTGAACAATCATATGATTTGAAATTACCAGTCCTAGTAACTTAAACAGCCCATAAGCCAATTTATTTCTTTGTAGGTCATTTATTATAACACCCGTTTTAGCCTTTGCTGCAATACTCTTTAATAATGTCGTAATTTCTTGATGATTAAAATGATGTAAAAAAAGTGTGGAAAGTGCTATATCATAATCTAATTCATTAAATTCTTTTGAAAATATGTCTATAGTACTAAAACTTAATTCGTCATAGTCTTGAGATAATTCGTTAGCGTAATCAACAGCGTCTTGGTTGGCATCTATTCCAAGAAGACTAAAAGTATAGCCGTTCTTTTTCCCGAAATCGGCAATCAACCGAAGAATATCACCATGACCGCAGCCCAAATCTATAATTTTATAGATTTTGTCTTTCGGCTGATTTTGTAGTAGTTTTTTAAGGCCGTCTATAGTTACATGGTTTCCCCCTAACCATTTATTGATTTTTCCAAGTTTATCCAAAGTGTCGCGCAATAACTCGCCCTTCATGGAAAAATCATCCATAAGTTCTCTCTCTTTACTTCTATATCTTGTATTGACAAATAAACTCATTTTACTTTCATGGGCTTTCCATGGGTCATTTTTATTATTAATGGAATTAAAAAAGGAAAACACCTTAACAATACTAATAATTTTGGAGCTAACCAGTTTTGCCTAAATAAATAAGCAATTGTATGACCAACCTTTAGGCGTAAACTAAAAGTTTTATTCCAATTTTTAGTATACGCTTTTTCAAGTAGTGCTCTGGAAGCAATTTTTTTATGAAGATAGTCAATAATCAAGTCTGATGCTAATTGCGCACTTCGAATAGCCATACCCATTCCGTTGCCGCATAGCGGATGAATCATTCCTGCTGAATCTCCGCACATAATCATATGATTTTCAATAGGGTTTTTTGTGTCAAATGAAATTTGACTTATGGTTAACGGTTTGTCAAATTCTACTTTTGTGTTTTTATATATGGTCTTTAATGCTTTGTTTTTAAAAACTACTTCTTCTTGAAAAGTATTTATATCCTTGTATTTTTTAAATGCATTATAATCCGTAATATAACAAAGATTAATATGGTGATTCTCAACTTTTGAAACACCACAATATCCTCCTTTAAAATTATGAAGCGCTACTTTATCATCAGGAAATTTACCTGATACATGTACCTTAACACCTAAATAAGGGGATTTATGTTTTATAAATTTTCTTTGTAATTGGATGTCTAAATTAGAGCGCTTACCAAAAGCACCAATCACTATTTTAGCTCTAAATCGATGATTTAGTTTTGTTAGAATATGAAAAATTTCAGTTTTAAAGTCAACATGTATTACCAAATCTTTAATAATCTGAACTCCGTTTTTTAAAGCCAATTGATACAACTCATGGTCCATTTTATAGCGACTCATCCCATACCCTCCTAAAGGTAATTTAGCTTCTATGTGCTTATTGTTATGGGTGGTTAATTGGAATTTTGATATCTGTTTTGCTCCAAACTTAAAAGGATCAAAGCCTAAAAAGTTTAGATAGGGCAACACTTCATTAGACACATACTCTCCACAAACTTTATGCCTTGGATACTCATTTTTTTCAATCATTAAAACCTTGAGTTTATACTTAGATAAATGGATTGCGCTTGTTAAGCCTGCCAATCCACCTCCAATAACTATAACATCAAAATCAGTTGTGATCATTTATAAATCTTCATAGTAAACAACACTAACTTTTACCGTCTTGCTCATCACAAAACTACCTCCTCCAACACCAAAATCTCTTCTGTTAATTTCAAAATTTGAAGTGAGTTTCAATCTCTCACCTGTCTTTTTAGTCTTAATAATAATAGTAAGTGTTTTCGTCTTTCCCTTGATGCTAAGATTTGCTTTTACACTATAAGTATCTGCAGATTTTTTCGTTATCGATGTACTTTCTAGTATTATGTATTTGTGATTCTCAACGTCAAAATAATCATCTTTTAAAAGGTGTTCATCTCTACTGTCAATACCTGTTTTAATAGATGAAGCTGTTATTTTTCCGTCAAGACTTTTAAGCGTTAAAGTGGAATCTATATCGGCATTAATTGAAAAAGTTTTAAAATTACCATCCACGTTGATACCCAGATTTCTTATTTCAAAATCTACTCTAGAGTTTTGAGCTAAGGAAAAGTTTAAGAAAAAAATACTGATTAAAAGAAATTGAAAACGTAACATACTGTTATGATTAGAATTGTGAAGTTACATTACATTTAAACCAAGTAAAAGCGATTTAACCTTTTTCTATATGACCTCAAGTATTGATATATTTTGGTTTCTAAACTTAAATATGTCATTTTTCTTCTTTGCCATTAGCAACTTACCAATAGGTGTTATTGGAGAAATTGCGAAGAATTTTTCATTGTCTAGTTTTAATTCACCTTCACTTATGGCAACAAAATAATTGAATTGTGTTGTATATACGACACTTCCTAGAGCAATAGCATTGTGTTTTGTCTCTGGGTTAATTTTGTTTAAAATTTGAAACTGTTTTTGAATTTCAGCCAATTGCTGTCCAGTTTTTTCGCGTTCTAGTTGTAGCATCGCCCTGCCTGTTTCGTGTTTATCTCCAGCGCTACTTTTTGTTTCTGATTGAAGGTTGTTTTGAATATCCGTAATAGTTGATTGAACGACTTTTAAGCGGTTATTTAAATGCTGTTTGCATTGGTCATATAATTTTTGTTTTATCCTCATTTTAATAAATCTGCCAATTCTTTGCCAACCAGACTACCTATAGCAACACCCATTCCACCGAGTCTCACGCCACAATATACATTATTACTTAATTGCTTAACTACTGATGTTTTTTGTCCACCAATTCCCATAATGCCTGACCATCTATGATCAATTTCAAATTGAGTATTAGGAATTATGGTTGTTTTTAATAATTCTTCTAGTTTATTTTGAATTGTTTTTGTTTCACCAAATTCAAAAGTTTCTTCTCCTTTAAAATCTAGATGTCGCCCACCTCCTAATAAAATTCTATTATCAATATTTCTAAAATAATAATAGCCTCTATCCAAATGAAATGTCCCTTTAATTGGTAAATCATCAATCGGTTTAGTGATTAAGACCTGAGCCCTTGCAGGAACAACCTTTTCTTTTATTAGTTGATTTGCAAAACCATTTGTTGAAATAAGAACCTTACTAGAGCTAAAAGTTATATTATTTACTTTTAGATTCACAGAATGATCATTATCATCAATAACACTAACCTCACAACTATTTAAAATTTTTATTCCAGACTTCGAAGCTTTCTCTAATAAGGCATCCATCATTTTACCAGTGTCTATTTGGCCTTCAAACTGATTGAAACACAGTTGAGGATTGATGGTTTTGAATCCAAAATCATTCGGAATAAAAGAAAACACATCTGCATTAAATAGTGGATATAGCAATTTATTAATTTTAGAAACTCGGCTAATACATGTTTCATAAAGGGTATGATCTGAATTCAAAAACAGTTCATATCCACCTAAATTCTTATACTCTAAGATTTCATCTCCTAAGGTCTGTCTAAGCAATTGTAACCCTTCTATTCGTTTTTTAATAAGCTTTAAAACCTCGTCTTTAGAATGACTTTTAAGGTCATCAATAATTTCGCTTAGACTCCCAAAACAAGCAAAACCTGCATTTTTAGTACTTGCTCCTTGTGGTAAGATTCCTTTTTCTAAAACAAGAATTTTTGCTTTTGGAAATCGCTGTTTTAAATTTAATGCACAGTTAAGCCCTACGATACCACTACCAATTACAGTAAAATCGACCTTAGATAACCATGTTTTTATTTCCCAATAAGATAAATTCATAACATAAAAAAACTCCTAAATTTAGGAGCTTTTTACGGCATATTTTAGTTATTAATCTATTATAATACGTTTAGTTACTTTTTGTAATCCGTTAGTAATTTGCAATAAATACACACCTGATTGTGCTTTATTGAGCCTAATCATTTCATCAAATCTAGCAGTAGTATTAAATGTTTTAATAAAAACAGATCTTCCTCTAATATCATAGACCTGAATTAAAATATCTTCACTAAACTTAGGATTAAACTGAACCGTAAATTCACCGTTATTAGGGTTTGGATAAATTGCTAAGCTATCTAATTCGTTATCATCTATACTTAAGTTATTTGTCACATTGACAGAATAATCTTCGACTTCACCATCAAAATTTGTTTCACAAGAGGTTGGGAATTGATTTGCATTTGGGTCTGTATACTTTGTACTCACACGCATTGTTGTTGTTCCCGTTATTGCGTCCGTTGGCACTGTAATACTGAGCGGTGAATTGGCTGTTAATTCATCAATAATATTTGCACTAGTTCCTAAGTCATATTCTTCACCTGCGTCATTAAATGAACAGTTTTGGTTCCAATCAATCCAAACTCTTGTTATAATTTGAAAATTACCATCAGAATTTGCTCTAACAGATAAATCATAATCCATACCAGCTTCAACATTAGTTGATGTTCCTGTAAAATCGCTATAAGCAGATGTTTTAGCACCTGCATCAAGATTATTAATTGTATTGAAAATAACGCCTGTTGTCCTCGTCTGAAATTGCAGACTTCCGTTAGAAGGACATACGTTGTCTGTTAACGTTAAATCTACAGGTGCAGATTTAGTTATTGAGGGTGATGTTCCTACTAATGTAATGGTATATGTATTACTCGCCACAGAGCTTAAGTTTGTCAAGGATAATGACACAGTCCCATCCGAATTTAATGAAGATGGCGTAATATTAGTACCAATGCTTCCGGGTACACCGGATACGGTGAAATTTGTAGTTTCAGAAAAACCATTTGATGTTAAATAATTAAACTCAAGCGTTACAGAATCTTCATTACAAACAGTTAAAACTCCTATTGTTGAATTTAAACTAAAATCTTGTGTGCTAGAAATTGAAAATGCATCAGATACTGCATAAAAAATATTATCGGCTGCTTCTACTAAAATTTTTGCATTATTCGTATTACTCACACTTGGAACAGTTACTGTTGCAGATCCAGTATTTGGTACATTAGAAGCTAATGTTGTAAATGACGCCCCGTTATCCGTAGTAAATAAAACATTTACATTCTGACAACTAATTGGCGCTACATTGGTTTGCCCAACTACCCAAGAGACTTGCTGACTTGTTCCTTGTCCCCACGTTGGTGGAGTATTTACGGTAAATGGTGTGCCACTTTGAACATCCACAACCATTGCATCTGATCCTGTAGCTCCACCACCCATTTCGTTATCTCTAACAGTCAGCGAAAAATTCATAGTTCTAGCAACTGAAGGTACAACTTGCCATGTTGTTGCTAAAGAGCCAGACATGACCGTACTTAATGGTGGCATATATCTATCAGGTAAAGCAGTTGGATCTAAGGACCTAAAAGTTGGACCAGCAGCATTAGTCGACTGTGGTGGCATTGTTGCTGGTGTTGTATCTGTTTGCTCCCAACAGTATGTTAAACCTGTTGCTGTATCTGCATCAGTTCCTGAGCCTCTTAAAACAAAAGCTGTTGACCTTGGTATGCTAAAACTTGCCCCTGCATTTACTATTGGCGCAACATTATTTGTTGTACTACCAGCAAAACACACACTACTTGGCCCATTAAAAATATTAGCCCACATTTCTTTAATATTTTCACCGTGAAAATAATCATCACTATTATTTTGAATGTTAGGTGCACAAATACCTGCATAACCCATAATGGTTGAAGCACTACCAGGTTCAACCGAAACACCGGACCTTTGACAATTATTGTTTTGAGTATGGTTACCACCATATTGATGACCCATTTCGTGAGCAACAAAGTCTATATCAAAAGCATCCCCTTGTGGCACAGAAGAACCTGTTACACCTTGAGCTTTAACACCATTTCCGCATGGAGAACGTAATGCAGCAACACCACCACCACCTGTACTAAAAACATGCCCAATATCGTAGTTTCCTATTCCAATAATATTATCACATGTTGTTTGATTTTCCCCAAGCATTGTAAAGCCATTGCCGTTTGTGTAAGGGTCAGAATTCACATTTGGGCCAAGAAAAATAATATTTTGATTATTAGCAACTATAACCATGGTAAGGCCTAAATCTCTTTCAAAAACACCGTTTACCCTTGCCATTGTTGTATTCATTGCAGCCATTACACCGCCATTAGTACCACCGTGAAATTGTGCATATTCAACCGTACATGCTAATGCTAAACGATACGTTCTGAGTGTACCATCATTAGCATTTCTTAAGGCATTAAAATCTTCATCTGAAATTTTAAAATCTGCAGGATTATATTCGGTTTCACATATAAACTTTTCTCGTGCAGCATCTTCTTCCGAATTTATGAAAACAATATAGGTTTCTAAATCCGAGGTATATGGCTCAATAAAAACAGTTTTATTATCAGAAAGAATCATTGCACTAAACCCTTTTTGAGGAGATAGACTAAAACGCAAAGTAGCCGTCGGGTTATCTATTCCCTTACCTACAAATGATCTTATATTAGGGAATTGAGCCTGTAATTGTGGCTCCATAACTGAAGCTTCTTGAACTAAATAAGATTCTGAATCACCTAAATGATTAGGCAAATTAAAAATTACGCCTTGATTTTTATTAGATAAGTTACGTTGAGGAATATTTCTTAATTGACTGATAAGATTATCTGTATTAATTTCAATAATAACAGAGTTTTTTGGTTTGGTCTTGTTATAAATAAGATGAGTTTCCTTTACATCATTAGAGTTAACTATTGACCAAATATTTTCCTTTTTCTGTGCATTTGAAATTAGCACAAAACAAATGGTTAAAACCAAACTATAGATTGGTTTTTGATAACGACATTTCATAACGATAGATTTATTTTTTACAATCTAAAGGTATAATTATATGAGGACTTAACAAAAAAGTTAAAGTCACGCATAAAACTCTGATAAAGCAACTCTTTAGATTTTAAATATTAAGAAGCATAAAATATTGTTAGAATCAAAAAACGACCATTATTAATGGTCGTTTTTTCTATTCTTCTTCTTTTATTACAAAGTCCTCCATAAACTTGGTGGTATAATTACCCGCCAAATAATCTGGGTGATCCATTAATTGTCTATGAAATGGAATCGTTGTTTTAATTCCTTCTATTACAAACTCGTCTAGCGCACGCTTCATTTTATTAATTGCCTCTTCTCTTGTCTGAGCTGTAGTGATTAACTTCGCAATCATTGAATCGTAATTAGGCGGAATGCTATAGCCAGCATAAACATGAGTGTCTAAACGTACACCATGTCCTCCTGGAGCATGTAAAGTTGTTATTTTACCAGGTGAAGGTCTAAAATTATTGAAAGGATCTTCAGCATTTATTCTACATTCAATAGAGTGTAAATTTGGCGTATAGTTTTTACCAGAAATAGGAACTCCTGCAGCAACCAAAATTTGTTCTCGAATTAAATCGAAATCTATAACTTGTTCCGTTATTGGATGTTCTACTTGAATCCGCGTATTCATCTCCATAAAATAGAAATTTCTATGCTTATCAACCAAAAACTCGACAGTTCCGGCTCCTTCATATTTAATGTACTCAGCAGCTTTAACTGCGGCTTTCCCCATTTTAGCCCTCAACTTATCGGTCATAAAAGGAGATGGCACTTCTTCTGTTAACTTTTGATGACGTCTTTGCACAGAGCAATCTCTTTCTGATAAATGACATGCCTTACCTCTAGAATCACCAACAATTTGAATTTCAATATGGCGAGGTTCTTCAATAAGCTTCTCCATGTACATATCATCATTCCCAAAAGCAGCTTTAGATTCCGCTCGAGCAGACTCCCATGCATTTTGTAGGTCTTCTGCCTTCCAAACCGCACGCATTCCCTTTCCTCCTCCACCAGCTGAAGCTTTTAACATAACAGGATAACCTGTGTCTTTTGCTAGTTTCTTACATTCTTCAAAATCCTCAATAATACCTTCACTCCCTGGCACGCAAGGAACTCCGGCAGCCTTCATAGTTGCCTTGGCATTAGCTTTATCTCCCATGCGGTCAATCATCTCTTCAGATGCACCAATGAATTTTATGCCATGCTCTTCACATATCTTAGAAAACTTAGCGTTTTCGGATAAAAATCCATATCCTGGATGAATTCCGTCTGCATTTGTGATTTCAGCGGCAGCAATAATATTAGATATTTTTAAATAGGATTCACTACTAGGAGCTGGCCCTATGCATACAGCCTCGTCGGCAAATTTTACATGCAGACTATCAGCATCTGCAGTAGAATAAACTGCTACGGTTTTAATTCCCATTTCTTTACAGGTCCTAATAACGCGCAATGCTATTTCACCTCTATTGGCGATTAGTATTTTTTTAAACATAACTTTTGTTTTAAAAATTCAATTCCAAGCACCAAATTCCAACAATTGGGTTTTGGGATTTGCGGATTGGAATTTTTAACTGTTATGATGGATCTACCAAAAATAATGGTTGATCGAACTCTACTGGAGACGAATCATCTACAAGAACTTTTACAATCTTGCCAGATATTTCAGATTCAATTTCATTGAATAATTTCATAGCCTCAATAACGCAAAGCACATCTCCTTCTTTAATTTCTGTTCCTACCTCTACAAAAACTGGTTTGTCTGGTGATGGTTTGCGATAAAAAGTTCCTATAATTGGTGATTTTATAGTGATATACTTATCGTCCCCATTTTCTTTAGCTGGTGCTGCTGGTGCTTCAGCAACAGGAGGAGAGGCTACAGGAGCTTGTTGTTGAATAACAGGAGCAGACTGCATTGGTAATTGCTGAACGATTGTGGTATCGCTTTCTGAACCTGTTCTAATGGTAATTTTAATATCATCCATTTCTAACTTAACTTCACTCGCGCCAGACTTGGCAACAAATTTTATTAAGTTCTGAATTTCTTTTAAATCCATAGTATTTAGCTGTTTTGTTAGTTAGTTTTTAATTAGGATTATAAGCCCACTTAAAATAAATTGAGCCCCAAGTAAATCCGCCACCAAAGGCGGCAAATATTATTTTATCACCTTTTTTAAGTTGTGATTCATAATCATATAATAGTAGTGGTAAAGTTGCAGATGTTGTATTACCATACTTTTGTATGTTCATCATCACTTTTTCTTCTTCTAAGTTTATCCTATTTGCTGTGGCATCTATAATTCTCTTATTAGCTTGGTGAGCTGCTAACCACGCAATATCGTCGTTAGTAAGATTATTCCTTTTTAATATGCGTTCCGAAACATCAGCCATATTAAAAACTGCGTTTTTAAATACCGTTTTACCATCTTGGAAAATATAATGCTTACCTTCATTGAACGTTTTATCATTTATCGGGTATGACGACCCTCCATATGTAGCTTGCAAAAAATCTCTCCCTTCGCCATTACTCCTTAACAACTCGTCTTGCAAACCTAATCCTTCTTCATTTGGCTCAAATAATACTGCGCCAGCTCCATCTCCAAAAATTATGCAAGTTGCTCTGTCTTTGTAATTTATAAAAGATGAATTTTTATCTGCACCAATTAATAGAATTTTTTTATAACGTCCAGACTCGATATAAGCTGAAGCGGTTGACATACCGAATAAAAAACTAGAGCATGCCGCTTCTAAATCATAAGAAAATGCATTTGTCGCACCTATTTGAGTTGCTGTATAAGCCGCAGTAGAAGCTGCTTTCATATCTGGTGTTGCAGTAGCTACTACAACTAAATCTATCGTTTTTGGGTCTAGGCTAGTTTTCTCAATTAAGTCTTTAGCTGCTTTTATAGCTAAAAAAGAGGTTCCTTTACCTTCTTCTTTTAGAATTCTTCGTTCTTTAATCCCAGTACGTGTAGTGATCCACTCATCATTAGTCTCAACCATAGTTTCTAAAACTTTATTTGTTAAAACAAAGTCTGGAACATAGCCTCCGACAGCTGTAATTGCCGCTGTGATTTTACTCATTATTAGGTTTTAGTTAATTAAAAGTATTGAAAAATGATCAAAATCAATTGATTTCGCGCAGTTTTCAGCATTATTTGGCAAATAATTATGCAAATTAAGTGGTTTTTGCCTTATTGAGAAAATTAAAACAAAAAAAACGCTCGTAGAGAGCGTTTTCTTATATGCTTGCATAGTAATTATGCTATATTTTCTTCTTCAACAGAGTTGTCAATAAGTACTTGACCTCTGTAATAAAGTTTACCTTCGTGCCAATGTGCTCTATGGTATAAATGTGCCTCGCCAGTAGTAGGGCAAGTAGCTATTTGAGGTACAGAAGCCTTATAGTGCGTTCTTCTTTTATCTCTTCTTGTTTTTGATATCTTACGTTTTGGATGTGCCATTTTAAATGTTATTTATCCGTTAATAGTTTTTTTAAATTATTCCAACGAGGATCTATATCCTCTGATGATTTTATTTTATTGTCCTTACCTGGACTTAATTCTTCTAATTTTGAAAGTATGTCTGACTTTAACGTACCGTCTTCAATACCTGGATGAACACGTTTAACAGGAACTGCCAGTACAACCAGTTCGTAAATGTATTGCGCTATATTAATTTCATACTCACCGTGAGGTATTATTAATATGTCTTCATTATCATTATTATACTCTGAACCAAACTTAACAACTAATTTAAATTGATCGTCAATTTTCTGATCGTAAGGCTCGTTTGTAATATCACAATTAACGTTAACAAAGCCAGAAGTCATAAAATACAACTCTAACAAAGTCGTTTTTTTTATAAGCTTTAGATCCAGTTTTAATTTGACTGTGTTAAACTCTTCAAACTCAAAATTATGAAAGAACGTATTATCAATTTCAAAATTAAAGTGGTGCTCTCCTTCTTTTAATCCAACAAACGGAATCGTAAATTCTTTTAATGCCTTCATTACCACACACATTTTGAGCGTGCAAATATATAAATTTTTACTTATTTAAACCTTAGATATCAACAAAATTTGTTGATATCTATTTTGAAGCCTTTCTTAACGGATCTTTACCGTAATGATTAAACTCAGTTCTGTTTCTAAAAACTTTGATTGCTGTTTGTATTGCTTGTTTAAAAGAACTTTCATCTGCTTTATTCTGACCTGCAATTTCATAGGCTGTGCCGTGATCCGGAGATGTCCTTACCTTATTTAAACCTGCAGTAAAATTTACCCCTTGTCCAAAAGCAATCGTCTTAAATGGAATTAATCCCTGATCATGATATGATGCAATAATAGCGTCAAAACCTTTATAATTATTTGAGCCAAAAAAGCTATCTGCAGAATATGGTCCATATACCAAGTCTCCTTGAGATTTTATTTTGTCTAAAGAAGGTTTTAAAATGGTATCATCTTCATCACCAATAACTCCATTATCTCCTGCGTGTGGGTTAATTGCTAATACAGCTACTTTAGGTTTTCTTATACCAAAATCTTGTTTTAAAGACTTTAGCACAGTGTTAATTTTGTCTTTTACCAGATTCTCGGTTATATGATTTGCCGCATCTTTTAAAGGAACATGATCTGTTAAAAGACCGATACGCAAACTGTCTGATACCATAAACATTAAGCTTTTACCATTTAGGGCTTTGGCTAAATAATCTGTATGTCCCGGGAAATTAAAAGAATCTGACTGAATATTACTTTTATTTATAGGGGCAGTAACTAGGACGTCTATAAAATCTTGCTTAAGGGCACTAGTAGCAGCCTCTAAAGATTTTATGGCATATTCACCGATTTTTCGGTCTTCCTTTCCAAACTCTATTTTAACCGATTCTCGCCAAACATCTACTACATTAACTTTTCCATGAGCTATTTTTTTTGGAGTATCGATATTGAAAAAATTAATCTTACTTTTAAAATGGTTTTTAAAAAATTGCATTGTTTTACCAGAAGCAAAAATAACTGGTGTACTAAGCTCTAAAGACCTAGGATCTTCATAACATTTTATAATAATCTCTGGTCCAATGCCATTAAGGTCGCCTATAGAAATTCCAACAACAACTCTATTTTCTTTCTTCATATCTTTATTACAATCCTATTTTTTTATTAAAATTTAGCTTTAGCGTCTATTATGTAGCTAACTTTACAGCTGCAAATCTAATTGAAATTAAACAAATACAATGTTTACCGGAATAATTGAAGACATAGGAAAAATAGAAAAATTAGTTATGGACAGGGGAAACCTTCATATTACTATAAAATCTAACATCACAAAAGAACTTAAAATTGACCAGAGCGTATCTCACAACGGTGTTTGTCTTACTGTAATTGATACTGAACAGAATCTTTATACAGTCACCGCAATTAAGGAGACTTTAGATAAAACAAATCTTGGTTTTCTAGATAAGAATAATTCTGTTAATCTAGAGCGCGCAATGAAACTAGGTGACCGTTTAGATGGACATATTGTGCAGGGTCATGTAGATCAGACCGCAAAGTGTATCTCTGTTAAAGAGGAAAATGGAAGTTGGTTCTTTACTTTTGAATATGACTCAAACTTAAATAATATAACAATTGAAAAAGGATCAATTACAATAAATGGTGTTAGTCTTACCGTTGTAGACTCTCAACAATCTAGATTTTCGGTAGCAATTATACCATACACTTACAATCATACAACTTTTAAAAACCTAGACATAGGCGATATTGTAAACTTAGAATTTGATGTTATTGGAAAGTATGTGAAAAGACTTAACGATCTGCGCAATTAAATAGCTTTATTCTTAGAAATTGAATGTGTCTTAATAATACCAAAAACCAAAGCGACTACAAATAAAACCATCATTCCTCCGTCAATCGGAAGTCCTGGTGGCGGTGGCGGTGTAGGTGGTGGTGGCGTAGCTCCTTGAGCCATAGCCGTTAAGCTTATTAAAAAACACTTGATTGAGGCAATCATATTTTTAAGAGCATGTTATTAATTAAGGTGCCACAAAAGTATAAAAAAAACTGAACTTACAAAATTATATCTACCAAAAACGTCTTTTAACGGTAAATTAAATCGATGAAATGCACTAAATCAAGCTCTAGAGGAAAGTTAATTGTAACTGTATCTAAACGTTATAAAAATCGATATCAATTTAGAGATTCTCATTAAAATAATAAAGACCTTAGATTAAACTAAAGTCTTTATTGTTAATTGTGGTCCCACATGGACTCGAACCATGGACCACCTGATTATGAGTCAGGTGCTCTAACCAACTGAGCTATAGGACCTATTGGTTAATACCAATCTCTTTATTACTAAAGAGTGTGCAATATTAATACATATTTTAATACTCCACAAGAAATTTAATTCAATTTACCTCTCTATCTCTTGACATAATTCAACTAAGACGCCATTTGTAGATTTTGGATGTAAAAAGGCAATTAATTTATTGTCTGCGCCTTTCTTAGGAACTTTATGAATCATCTGAAAACCCTCTTTGGTTAATCTCTTAATTTCTTTTTCAATATTATCAACAGCAAAAGCAATATGATGGATTCCTTCACCTTTCTTCTCTATAAACTTTGCGATTGGACTGTCTTTGTTTGTGGCCTGAAGCAACTCAATCTTATTTGGCCCACATTTAAAAAAAGATGTTTTAACACCTTCACTTTCTACATCTTCAATCTTATAATGTTCTTTTCCAAATAACGACGTAAAAAGATCATTAGATCGCTCTATATCTTTTACAGCAATACCAATATGCTCTATTTTTCTCATTGTAGCCTCAATTTTGTAGTGTAAAAATACTATAATACTTAAATAACCTATACTTTTGCAAATGGTTATACCAAATGAATTTTTAAAATATTAATGGAAGAATTTACACAAAGACAGAAAAAGATAGGTGGCATACTTCAACAAGACTTAGCTGAGGTACTACAAAAAGCGGCTTCTGATGGTGGATTGCGTAATATTATTATTTCAGTAAGTAAAGTAAATGTTACTACAGATTTATCAATGGCTAAGATTTATCTTAGTATTTTTCCAAATAAAGAGGCTAAACCTTTATTGGAAGGCATAAAGTCGAACAAGCCATTAATTAGACATGAACTTGCGCAGCGTACACGTCATCAATTGAGACGTATGCCTCAACTAGAGTTTTTTATAGACGATTCTTTAGAATATATTGATGGTATTGAACGTTCACTTAAAGGTGAAGATAATCCTCTTGAAAACCCAGATTTACTAGGTAAGCGCAAAAAATCTTAAGTGAATTTCCCATTATATATAGCAAAACGATACCTGTTCTCTAAAAGCAGTAACAATGCTATAAATATAATGACAGCCATAGCTTCTGGTGGAGTTATTATTGCATCATCGGCTCTATTTATTGTACTTTCCGTATTTGCTGGTCTTAAAGATTATAGTCTTCAATTTTCTTCTTTAGTAGATCCTGATTTAAAACTCATGCCAATTGAAGGAAAATCATTTCTTTTTTCTGAAAATGATATAGCTAAACTTAATTTAATAGATGGTATTGCTTCATTCTCTAAAGTAATTGAAGAACGTATTATTATTAAGTCTGAAAACAAAAGTCTATTGGCCACTCTTAAGGGTGTAGATGAAAACTATCTAAGTGTGACCAGCATAGACTCGATGATTACAAAGGGGCGTTGGATTTCTTCCGGAAGTAATGAGGTTGTAGCAGGCTGGGGAATTTCAAACAATCTGTCCTTTGGTATTCTTGATTATCTTAAACCTCTTTCATTATATGTGCCTAAACCCGGAAAAGGACAGCCAAGCTCTTTAAAAAGTATTTATAATGCTGCCTATGTTAGTAACGTGGGGCTTTTTGATATTAATGAAGAACTTAATTCTGAATATATATACGCTGATATTAGCCTAGCCAAACAATTATTAAACTATAAAGATTATCAAATAAGCGCTTTAGAATTAAATTTAATTTCTGAAGTGGATGAATCTAATATTAGAACTCAGCTAGAAAATACATTTAAAAACAGGTTTGAAATTAAAAATAGAGAGGAGCTTAACGATGCCTTATTTAAAATGCTTAACACTGAAAATTTAGCTATTTATCTCATCTTTACCTTAGTAATTATAATAGCTTTATTCAATGTAATAGGCGCTATAATTATGATGATTTTAGATAAAAAGAAATCACTAAACACATTGTTTAATCTTGGTAGTGAAACCAAAACAATAAGATACATTTTCTTCTTACAAGGTAGTTTAATGACTGTTATTAGCGGTATTGCAGGCGTAACTATTGGTGTTTTAGTCGTTCTTGTTCAACAACACTTTAATTTAGTAATGTTAACACCAGATTTACCTTACCCAGTTAAAATGAATTTTACAAATGTATTAATAGTTGTAGTAACTATTTTCGCACTTGGCATTATTGCTTCTAAAATTGCCTCTCAGCGTATTACAAAGCAACTCATTCGGTAAAACTTAAACAAACTGATGATCAGAAAACTTCTCTAACACCTCATCAAAAGCGGCAAATACATCTTTAGAATCATCACTTGTAACCATTTTCATTCTATATTCCTTAAAGTGAGGAATACCTTTAAAATAATTAGTGTAATGTCTTCTCGTTTCAAATACACCGAGAACTTCACCCTTCCAATCTATAGACATTTGTAAATGACGCCTAGCTGCTTCAACTCGCTCTTGCATTGAAATCGGTGGTAAATGTTTTCCAGTTTTAAAATAATGCTTTACTTGTTTAAAAAACCATGGGTTACCTATAGTTGCGCGGCCAATCATTGCTCCGTCTAAGCCATAGCTATCTCTCATTTCTGCAGCACGCTCTGGTGTATTAATATCACCATTCCCAAACACTGGTATGTGCATGCGTGGGTTGTTCTTAACAGCAGCAATAGGTTTCCAGTCGGCATCACCTTTATACATTTGTGCTCTCGTTCTACCATGAATCGCGATGGATTTTATACCTACATCCTGTAAACGTTCTGCAACCTCAACAATTTTTATAGAATCGTGGTCCCAACCTAGTCTGGTTTTTACAGTTACAGGAAGGTTAGTACGCTTTACCATTTCTGCAGTTAGCTTTTCCATTAAACAGATATCTTTTAGAATTCCTGCGCCAGCCCCTTTAGAGACAACTTTCTTTACAGGACAACCAAAATTAATATCAATAATATCTGGTTTCGACTTTTCAACAATATCAATAGTTTGTAACATGCTTTCCATATTAGCACCAAAAATCTGAATACCAACTGGTCGCTCTTTTTCATATATATCTAATTTCATAACGCTTTTTGCAGCATTACGAATTAGGCCTTCGCTACTCACAAACTCAGTGTAAACCACATCTGCTCCTTGTTCTTTACACAATGCTCTAAATGGTGGATCGCTAACATCTTCCATTGGTGCTAAAAGCAATGGGAAATCTGATAATTCTATGTCTCCTATTTTAACCAAGTCAAATATTTTGAAGCAAAATTACAGCTTTTTAAGTAATGTTGTATCTTCAATATTTTCTAACAACTATAACCCTTAGAATTGCAAATTCCCTTTGAGCCCATAATTTTTGGTTACCACATAAACATTCATTTAATTTTAGAATACTTAGCCTTTTTCTTAGCCTTTAGATATTATGTTGTTTTAAGGCGCAAAAATACTGACACGATAAACTCTAATAATCGTCTCTCTATAATTTTAGGTGCTGCCTTAGGTGCATTAATCGGATCGCGATTGATTGGAATTCTAGAAAATCCTTTCGTAGAATTTTCGCAACAAAACATGCTTCAGTTGCTTAATACAAAGACTATAATGGGCGGTTTATTTGGTGGTTTGCTTGGTGTTGAGTTAGCAAAGAAAATTATAGGCGAAAAACAATCCTCAGGTGATTTGTTTGTACTTCCAATTATCGTAGGCATTTTTATTGGTCGTGTTGGTTGTTTCTTGTCTGGAATTAATGAATTCACTTACGGCAAAGTAACTACTTCAGTTTTTGGAATGGACCTAGGTGATGGTTTGCTTCGTCATCCAACTTCGTTATATGAACTTATTTTTTTAATTCTATTGTTCTTTAGTTTGAAACATATTCATAATAATTCAACTTTAAAAAACGGAGATCTTTTTAAGATATTTATGCTGCTTTATTTCGGATTTCGCTTTTTTATTGAATTCTTAAAACCTAATGTGTTTTATGTAAACGGATTGAGCACCATTCAACTATTATGTGTAATTTGTTGGTTGTATTACAGCCCTTTCACCATTCAAAAGCTAAAAAATGCCAGTTAGAAACTATACCTATTACGATTTCACATTAAGTTTATGTCCTGAATGTTTAAAACGCGTTGATGCCAAAATTGTATTTGAAAATGACAACGTTTACATGTTAAAGCGTTGTAACGAGCACGGTAATTCAAAGGTGCTTATTGCAGACGATGTTGAGTACTACAAAAACATAAGGAACTACAACAAACCAAGCGAGACACCACACACATTTAATACCAAAACTCATTATGGCTGTCCTTATGATTGCGGCTTATGCCCTGACCATGAGCAACACAGTTGTTTAACCGTTGTAGAGGTTACTGATCGTTGCAATTTAACTTGTCCTACATGTTATGCTGGATCGTCGCCAACATATGGAAGACATCGTACTTTAGATGAAGTAAAAGCAATGCTCGATACTATTGTAAAGAATGAAAAAGAGCCAGATGTCGTTCAAATATCTGGTGGAGAACCAACCATTCATCCTCAGTTTTGGGAAATTATGGATTATGCAAAATCACTTCCAATTAGACATTTAATGTTGAATACTAATGGGATTAAAATTGCTAAAGATTTTGAGTTTGTAGAACGATTAAAAACATATGCTCCAGATTTTGAAATTTACTTACAATTTGATTCTTTTGAAAATGATGTTTTACAAGAATTACGTGGAGCACATTTAAATGAAATAAGAAAACAAGCAATAGAAAATCTAAATAAATTAAACCTATCAACAACTCTAGTGGTAACACTTCAAAAGGGATTAAATGATAATGAAATAGGAAAAATTATAGACTATGCTTTAAAACAAAAGTGTGTTAGAGGTGTAACCTTACAACCAACTCAAATCGCTGGCCGTTTAGATAATTTTAATCCAGAAACAGATCGTATGACTTTAACAGAAGTGCGACGAAAAATCATGGAACAGACTGATATATTTAATCCCGACGATTTGTTGCCTGTGCCTTGTAATCCTGATGCTTTGGTCATGGGTTATGCGCTTAAATTGGATGATGAAGTTTTTCCTTTGACACGCTATATAAATCCGAATGATTTATTAGATAATAGTAAGAACACCATTATCTATGAGCAAGATGATCAACTTCAGGATAAAATGATTGAATTATTTAGTACAGGAAATTCTGTTGAGGTTGCTGAAGAAAACTTAAAATCTATAATGTGCTGCCTACCTCATATTGATGCTCCAAATTTAGGTTATGATAATTTATTTAGAGTCATTATTATGCAATTTATAGACGCTTATAATTTTGATGTGCGCGCCATTAAAAAGTCTTGTGTTCATATTGTAGATAAAGACAATAAAATTATTCCTTTTGAAACCATGAACTTGTTTTATCGCGATGATAAAAAAGCCAGACTAGAAGAACTTAAAAACGAAATTGTATGATTAATTTACTCGTTGATAGTACAGATATGGGCTGGTATATCTTACTATTGGTCTTCTTGGCAATCTGTCTACCAGTAATACTTTTTATTATTGGAATAGTAGTGTTTCAGAAAAATAAAAAACGTGGCAAAATTATTCTAATTAGTGCAGCTGTATATTCTATTATTAGCCTTGGTTTATGCAGCGGATTTATTAGTTTTTAAACTAAAAATATGAAAATTTTAGAAGTAGGTAATTTAGATGGATTAGTATTATTCTTTGCGGCTATAATGTTTGGTCCTGCAATCTTATTAGCCATCATCGGCTTCGCTGTCCTTAAAAAAAACAAAAAAGCAGCTAAGGTTTTATTCATTCTTGCGGCTGTTTATGTTATTATTAGTTTAGGTGTCTGCGGTGCCTTGATTACTTAATTTTAACACCCAAAGCCCATAAAGTCCTAAAAAGAGTTCGGCAAAAATGCCGAATTTATATCCAAATGTTGGTGTGCCATCTATAAACCAACTCAATAGTCTTCCTGACCCTAAACCCAACATAAAAATCATGTTCGTAATTAATGCTGGTTTTAAATAATTAACCTTAAAAACACCCAAAAGCCACAGCATTGAAAATCCAAGATATAAACCCATTATGGCTTTAAACTGATTATGCTCATCAATAGTGTTTAATTGTATATCAAACTCTGAACTTGTATTAAAACCATAAACAATAGCTATAGGAATAACAATTAGAACAGATATAACTAAGTGAATCTTCGTTATTATATCTCGCTTAGCAATCATATTAATAATTTAAATCTGCCATACCTAAAGTGAGGCTTAAGTCCGCACCTGCAGCACTTTCTACAAAACCGCTAAAAGTTGCAATAAAAATACCTTGGCTGCTTACGGTGGTTTCAGACTCAAAATCATCTACGCCTTGTGTGGATGGAAAATAGTCGGTTCCATTAAACGTTATTACAAAATTTTGCAAAGCATTAATACCTGTTGCTCCTTCGACCACCTCAAAATAAAGGAAATAATTATTAGTTGAATTCGTTGCATCTACAATAATTACTCCTTCTTGTAGGCTAATATTTTGATTAATAAAATCTATAAAAAGAGTTCCGGCAGTAACAACTAGAGACCCTGGTTCTCCCATATTGCTAAATGAGCAATCTCCTAAATCATCAATAAGGGCCTGCAAGTTGCCGTCAATGTCTCCACATTCTGCTATTTGGTTTTCTAACGCTAATTTATAGCCGTTACAAAGGCCCTCATTTGTATCATCTTGATTAAACGCTAATTCTGCTTCATTAGTTGCCGCTTGCAGATCACATGTGTTTTGAGCTTCATCTCGTGTCCAAACAGAAGTAGAGTTTGTTGTACTCATAATTATTGTACCTGTTAACTCATCGGTCTGTGTTACTGAATTATTTTGAGTAAACGTTAATGTTTCTCCGTCATCTGCTAACTCAAAATCAACAGTTTGCTCTCCTTGCGATGACGCATTGTCTATACCTTCAATATTAAACTCAAAAAAAGACCCATCTATAGTCATTTCGTTTTCGTTTATTAAATAGGTACCCATACCCGAAACATTATCTAAGGTATATGAATCAGTAGCACTATTAATTCCATTAACATCAATATCCACGTCGTAAGAATAGTTTCCATTAGTTGAAAATGTACTTGTGTCAAACTCTAAAATGTAAGCTACGTTTGTACTAATAATATCAACATCTGAAATTGTAGTTTGATTCTCAAAAGATGCAATGCTATTTAACGTAACATAAAACTCAGACAAATTCCACTCACCTAATAGGTCGTCGTTATTTAAACCGTTTATGTTTAAATCTGTACCCTCTTCTACTGGCTCATTGTTGCAAGAAAAAGCTAAAAACAAAAATAGCAGAGTAAACAAGGAGCGAGATTTACTCGTCTTAGTCATATTCCTTTTTATTATAAATGTACAATAAAATTTAATTAGAAACCCTTGTGTTGTGGCGGCTTAGTTAAAATTTAACTGTTGTATTAATGACTTCATCATCACGTTTTACTGTAATATCTCCAATATCTCCATTGTCAAAAACAGAAAGCGCTCTCATATAACTCATCATATCTGTTATGATACTATCACCGAGTTTTATAACGACATCTCCTTTCTTTAAGCCTGCGTTAAAAGCTGGTGTCTCTTCTCTTGTACCGTCTATCCGCATACCCTTTCCGTCGTATAAATAATCTGGAACAACTCCTAAACCAACCTTAAAGCGAGGTGTTTCTTCACTTTCGTTTTTTGTTTTTCTAAAGGCTAACTCCCCATTATCATCTAAATCTGATATAATATCGTAGATATAATCTGAAATTAACCCCATGCCAACATAATTTAACTTATCTGAATCATCACCTGGTTTATGGTAATCTTCGTGCTGACCTGTAAAAAAATGTAAAACAGGAATGTCTATTAAATAAAATGACGTGTGATCGCTTGGCCCTACTCCACTCTCATTTTCAACAATTTTGAATTTATCATTGTTAGATTTTATAGTTTGCTTAAACATTGGTGATGTTCCTGTACCATATACCGCTAACGTACTATCTTGTTTCATGCGACCAACCATATCCATGTTAATCATATAGTTGATTGATTCTGCATCGACCGTTGGATTTTTAGAGAAATAGTTAGATCCTAACAAGCCCATTTCTTCACCTGAAAATGCCATAAATAAATAGTTGTTTGCATCTTTAATTTCAGCAGTCTCATTTTTAACTTTTAATCGACTCGCTAAATTTAACATCACGGCAACACCACTTGCATTATCATCCGCTCCATTATGCACTGCTTTATCCTTTTCTCTATATAATGAGCCTTCTCCACCAAAACCTAAATGGTCATAATGAGCACCAATAACGATTGTTGTTTTGGCATTATTATCAATAAACCCTATAACGTTATGGCCAGTGATAGTGCTATCCGCATTCGTTGTAAATTCTACCTCTTTATGAGGATCTGTTTTTGGTTTAAACGAAAAAGACTGTAAATAATTCTCCGTTCCTTTTGGTTGTAAACCAATAGATTTAAAACGCTTTACTATATATTCTGAAGCCAAAATTTCACCGTGAGTTCCGGTTTGACGACCCTCTAGTTTATCATCTGCCAAAAAAACAACATCTTCTTTTATTTTATCCTCGGCAATACTAGGTTTGCTGTTACAAGATACTATTCCTACTAAAAGAAATAAAAACACTAAATTTTTCATTTTGAAATCTTATTTTTGCACAAAATTAGGCATTAAAAGCCATTTATTATAATACTTCATTATGAACAAACTATTTCTTATCATTCTTGTTTTATTTACGTTTTCATCGTGTAAAAATGAAATTGCCAAGTCTGACGCATCGGAAACTACAGAAAATTTAAGGCCTGCAAAAGATACTTTAATCTATCCTGAAGAGTCTCACTTTAAATCTATAAGACAAATTACATTTGGTGGTGATAACGCAGAGGCATACTGGAGTTTTGATGATAAGCAATTAGTTTTTCAATCTAATAATGCCAAATGGAATGTTGGGTGTGACCAAATGTTTTTAATGAATGTAAACGAAACATTTACTGATAGTATTGCACCTCCGATGTTAAGTACAGGTAAGGGCAGAACTACATGTGCATATTTTTTACCAGACAATAAACATATTATTTATGCGTCTACACATTTAAAACAAGATGAGTGCCCAGATACACCTCTGCGTAAAAACGGTAAATACATTTGGCCTATCTATGACAGCTATGATATTTTTGTCGCCGATTTAGAGGGGAATATTGTAAAACAACTAACTAATGAAATTGGCTATGACGCAGAACCAACCGTATCTCCTAAAGGTGATAAAATTGTATTTACCTCAACAAGAAGTGGTGATTTAGAGCTATATACTATGAATATTGATGGTACTGATGTAAAACAAATAACCAATGAACTAGGTTACGACGGTGGTGCATTCTTTTCACCAGATGGTACAAAATTAATCTTCCGATCGTCTCGACCAAAAACTGATAAAGAAATAAAAGAATATAAAGACTTGTTGGCTGAAGGTCTTGTAGAGCCAACTGAAATGGAGTTATATATTTGCAATGCAGATGGTACTAACTTAAGACAACTTACTGATTTGGGAAATGCTAACTGGAGTCCTTTTTTCCATCCTTCTGGAGACAAAGTTTTATTCTCTTCTAATTTTGAAGCTACTCGTGGTTTTCCTTTCAACTTATATTTAATAGATATAGATGGAAAGAATTTAAAACGCGTTACACATGGTGAGACTTTTGATGCATTTCCTGTATTTTCTAATGACGGTAAATATTTAGCATTTTCCTCTAACCGAAATAATGGAGGTGGACGAGATACCAATTTGTTTATTGCTGAGTGGCAAGATTGATAAATTTTTCAACTTATCATCGTTAATATATTTTACATTCTAATAGGCTAATACTAATTTAAGTCTTTAAGACGCTCTCGCTCCTCAGCACTTGTAGCACGCTCGTTGGTAGATAACTTGGTGTTTCCAAATTTATAGCGGAAACCCAATTTAATCAAGCGATTGTCTACGTCTACAAAACTTCCACTAGATTGATTACCGTAACGTAATAAGGTTTCCTGATCTTGAAAATTAAAGATATCTTCAACCGCAAGAGATATAACACCTTTTTTATTCAACACAGTTTTTGAAATACTAAATTCAGAAAATAATTGATCTTCTTTTGTTTGCAATTGTAATAAACTTTTACCAACCCAGGTGAGCGTTAAATTAACATTTAAACTTTGATCTTCTAGCATTGAAAAACTGTTCTGTAAAACACTATAGTTAGACCATTGACTTAACTCTACAAATCCGTCATTAAAATTAACCTCTTCGGAAACATTAAAAAAAGAAGTTGCAAAATAAAGATTCCAAGTATTTGTAGGGTAATAATCAAAAGAAAAATCAAACCCAAAATCTACCTTATTATCTAAATTAGTAGGTGTGATTTCAACAACATTAGTTGCATTGTTTTGCCTTGGCAGTTCTACAATATCACCGTCATAATTCATATAATAAGCTTCTATTGTAAAATAGTCTAAGAAACTTGTTCCTATTTTATAGTGATCCCTATATGCTGGTATTAAGTTGGGATTACCAAGCACTACATTGTTTTCATTTAAGAAAAAGGTAAATGGGTTTAAATCTGTATAACTTGGTCTTGCAATACTGCGTTTATATGTTGCATATATACTAACATCCTCCAATAACTGATGAGATATGCTAGCGTTTGGAAACCAATTTAAATAGTTTTGCGTATTTACTTCCAATAAAGACAACGACTCACCTTTAATATTAGTTTGCTCTACCCTTAGGCCTAAGGCTATGTCCCACTTATCCCAGGATTTTGTAAAATTAGAATAGCCAGCTATTACCTTTTCATCATAATTAAAAGCATCTGTATTGTTTAGGTCAATAACTTCAGAAGCTCCAATTATATCTCGTTTAGTGATATCACTTTCTGTAACAATATTAGAATATTTTAAACCAACTGTGAAACTAGAGTTATCATTAAAGGGCAGGTTATAATCTATTTTTCCGGAAAAAATCTGAGTATCTTGATTGGCTAATGTGTTAAATTCAGAATCATTAGTAAAATTATTGTTTTGATCAAAGAAATTACTAAATACATTCTGATTGCGTTCATAATTATAAACTGTATAATGACCATTAAAAGTTAATGACGCACTGTTATCATAATCGTGTCTAAAAATAAGATCTGTACCAATATTATATTTTGTGTCTCTCGATAAATTATCAGCAGTAAAAGCGCCTTCTACGTTTTGATTGATATCTGTAATATTTGTAATATTCTTGATTTGGTATTTAAAATAAGGTGTGTACAAACCAGTACTTGTTAAACTCAATGTGTTTTTATCATCCAAATAATAATCAAAATTTAGATTAAGGTTGTGGCTTTCTGAGCTGGAATTTCTGTTAACGTTTGAGGTCCAGATTTCATCAACTATCTCCGCAGAATTAAAAAAGTCGACACGATCATCTTGATCTCTATTGATTTTTTTATTTGTGTAATTATAATTTACATTAACATTAACCTTGTTGTTTTTAAAATAATGACTTGTACCAGCATTATATCTCGGAAAAACACCTTGAGTGTAATTCGTTTGAACACTTCCGCGATAACCAGTAACCAGGTTCTTGCTCATAACTATATTAATTACAGAGCCCGAATCTGCATCATAACTAGCTGGTGGGTTGGTTATAACCTCAACAGACTTAATACTATTTGCTGGTGCACTTTCTAAAAGCTGTATTAACTCTGCAGATGTTAGTTGAACGCGTCGATCATTAATAAAAACTGTTGCGGGTGCGCTTTTTATATTTATACTACCTTCTGAAACTATAACACCTGGTGTGCTTTTTAAAACACCAAGCGTAGACCCTTCCGTTAAAGCTGTGTTTTCTATATTAAATATTAAGCGATCTGGTTTGCGTGTTATTGTTGGTTTTTTAGCGATGACAACAACCTCGCTTAGACGCTCAGAAATCTGTTTTAACTGAATAGTTTTGAGGTTTAAATTGCCTTTTAAAATTATCTTTTGCTCAAAAGGATTAAACCCAATGTAACTTATCTTTATAAGGTAATTAGCAGAATCTAAATCATCAAGTTTAAAAAACCCAAATTCATCTGTAGACGTTCCTTTTAAAAAGTCATTTTCAGTACCACTAAAAACAACTACATTGGCAAATTCTATTGGATTATTGTTAGCGTCAACAACTTTTCCTGAAATAGAAAAATCCTGAGCAATGCCAACAAAAGACAACGCAAAGAGTACTGCGCTAAGGTAAAGTCTGGGTATAATAATCATCAATTATAATTAAATGGCAAGATAACTATTGTTTTTTACTTTTTATTATGGTTTTTCAGCAATTCAACGAGGTTTTATTGGTCTTTTTCATGCTACAAAGCTTAAGAAATCAATTATATTTGCATTTATATTTTTGCCCTTAGAAAACGATACATGAAGAATATTCGCAACTTTTGCATTATAGCCCACATTGATCACGGAAAGAGTACCTTGGCTGATCGTTTACTCGATGTTACTGGTTCTGTCACAGCTCGTGAACAACAGGCGCAACTTTTAGATAGTATGGATTTAGAGCGTGAGCGCGGAATTACTATTAAATCGCACGCAATACAAATGGATTATGAATTTGAAGGTGAAAAATATGTATTAAATCTAATTGACACCCCTGGACATGTAGATTTCTCTTACGAGGTATCTAGGTCTATCGCTGCATGTGAAGGGGCTCTTCTCATTGTTGATGCCGCTCAGAGTATTCAGGCGCAAACAATCTCTAACTTGTATTTGGCACTAGAAAATGATTTAGAAATTATTCCTGTTCTTAATAAAGTCGATTTACCAAGTGCAAATCCGGAGGAAGTAACTGATGATATTGTTGATTTATTAGGTTGTGACCCGGAAGAAGTTATTCATGCGAGTGGAAAAACAGGTTTTGGAGTTGAAAATGTTTTAAAAGCAATTATTGAACGTATTCCGGCACCTGAAGGAGATGTTAACGCTCCATTACAAGCGTTAATTTTTGACTCTGTTTATAACACCTTCAGAGGTATTGAAACTTATTTTAGGGTATTTGATGGTGAAATTAAAAAAGGACAAAAAATTAAATTTGTAGCTACAGATAAAGACTACTTTGCAGATGAGGTTGGTACATTAAAATTAACCCAAGTTGCAAAAACATCTGTAAAAGCTGGAGACGTAGGCTACTTAATTACAGGTATAAAAACCGCTAAAGAAGTAAAGGTTGGTGATACAATTACAGACTTTGCTAACCCAACAACAAACATTGTAGAGGGTTTTGAAGATGTAAAACCGATGGTTTTTGCTGGTATTTATCCTGTAGATACAGAAGACTATGAGGAGCTTCGTAATTCTATGGAAAAACTTCAACTTAACGATGCCTCTTTGGTTTTTGCTCCAGAAAGTTCAGCCGCTTTAGGTTTTGGTTTTCGATGTGGATTCTTAGGAATGCTGCACATGGAAATTATACAAGAGCGTTTAGAGCGCGAGTTTGACATGACGGTTATCACAACGGTACCTAATGTGTCGTACCATGCCTATACTAACAAAAATCCTGATGTTGCTTTTGAGGTTAACAATCCAAGTGATTTACCAGAACCAACAACGGTTAACCGTGTTGAAGAACCGTTTATAAAAGCTACTATTATCACAAAATCTGATTTTGTTGGTAACGTAATGAGCCTGTGTATAGAAAAACGCGGTATGATTATCAACCAGACCTACTTAACGACTGAACGTGTAGAATTGATCTTTGAAATGCCACTTGCTGAAATCGTTTTTGATTTTTACGATCGGTTAAAAACAGTATCTAAAGGTTATGCCTCTTTCGATTATTCTCCAATCGGTATGAAAGTTTCAAAACTAGTGCGACTAGATGTACTTTTAAACGCTCAGCCTGTAGATGCACTTTCTGCTTTAATTCATGCAGATAATGCACAACATATAGGTAAAAAAATGTGTGAAAAGTTGAAGGAGTTAATACCAAGACAACAGTTTGATATTCCCATACAAGCCGCTATTGGAGCGAAAATTATTTCGCGCGAAACCGTAAAAGCATTACGTAAAGATGTTACAGCCAAATGTTATGGTGGTGATATTTCGCGTAAACGTAAACTTTTAGAGAAGCAGAAAAAAGGTAAAAAACGTATGCGCCAGGTTGGGAATGTAGAAATACCTCAGCAAGCATTTATGGCTGTTTTAAAGTTGAATGATTAGTCAGCCACTTCTTGCGCTACCTTCTCAACATCAAAAGGCTTTCCTAAATATACTAATTTAGAGTTCTCTTTAATTGTGTCAATATCTTTATTGTAAGACGATATTATGATAAACTCATCATTGTTGTTTTTCAAAAATAAGGGGATAATATCCTTGTCGTTATTTGCAATATCTATCAGTTTTTCATAATGCTCTTTATCATTAACATCAACTTCTTGTATTGACGGATAACTCTTGGCAACTTCACTCAGAGAATTAAAATCATCTGTATGTGAAAATAAACCTTCGTGTGGGTTATTATTTTCATCTAACATTTCTGCAGTAGACACTAATCTAAACGATCCATTTTCCCCAAATTGTTTACTAAATTTATTAATGGCGTATTTATTAATATCTGAATTTCCTGTTAGAGCCATTAAATAACCAACATCATTGAGCTCTATATTATCAGTCAACGTTTCAGAATATATATTCGTGTCGAAAGCTTCTAAACCTAATTCTTTAGCTTTTGTAATATTATTTTTATTACTATCAATTAATACAACATGTCTTCCGTTTGACTCGAGATAATGTCCTAATAAACGTGAGACTTTACCCGCGCCAACTATTAAAATTCCATTAGAATTAGTTAAAAACACGCCTACCATCTTAGCAAATAAACGTGCTGTTGTGGCATTAAGTAATACAGTGCCTAATACGATCATAAACACTAAGGGTGTAATATATTCAGCACCTTCAACTCCCTGTTTCAGTAATTTACTTCCAAACAACGATGCGATACCTGCGGCAACAATACCCCTTGGTCCTACCCAACTTATAAAGAGTTTCTCATTAAGATTAAGTTTAGAACCTTGCGTGCTCAAAAAGACCGCGATAGGCCTTATTACAAATACAACAATTGCAAATAAAGCGGCTGTTTTCCAAGTATATAAAAGTAACAAGTCTTCAATATTGATGTTTGCAGACAAAAGAATAAACAAAATGGATATTAATAAAACACTTAGTGATTCTTTAAAATAAAGTAATTCCTTAAGATTATCTAGCTTACTGTTACCTAATACCATCCCCATTACCACTACAGCTAGTAAACCAGACTCATGAGCAAATATTTCTGATTCTACAAAAACCAATAAAACTGTAGATAAAGACACTACATTTAATAAATAATGAGGAATTAATTTTTTGTTAATAGCAAAAGCTAAGGCGTGTGCAAATGTGAAACCAAATGTAGTACCAAAAAGCACAATTTTACCAAACTCCATTAAGGCTGTTTTTGTAAAGCCACTGTCCCCTTCTACGCTAATAAATTCAAAAACTAAAACGGCAACAAGGGCTCCAATAGGGTCAATTAAAATGCCTTCCCATTTTAGTACGGTTGAGATATCCTTTTTAAGTGGAATATTTCTAAGAATAGGAGTGATAACTGTTGGCCCTGTTACAATTATTAATCCAGCAAATAGAAACGATAAATCCCAGGTAAGGTTAAAAATAAAATGAGCTACAATACCAGCACCAAAAAATGTTACCGCAGAACCCAAAGTAATTAACTTTGTAATTACGGGTCCGACAGTTTTAATTTCTGACCGTTTTAGGGTAAGTCCACCTTCAAACAGAATAATACTAATAGCTAAAGACACAAAATAATACAAGCTGTCACCAGGAAAAAGTCCTTTTTCACCATTCCAAATAGGTTCTATCCATTTTTCTCCATCTGCACTTAAAAACTCAGAAGCTATTGGCCCTACTAAAAGACCGATTAAAATTAATGGTAAAATCGCTGGTATTTTAAATTTCCATGCGACCCATTGCGCTAAAATACCTAGTATAATTATTCCTGCTAATTCTAACATAACTTTCTTTTTTGTGAAAATAACAAATAAATGTAAACCTATTAAGCTTTAATGGTTTCGTACGCTTTGAATTTTAAAAAAATGCTATCTTCGAAACTTATTTTAACTCTTTTTTATAGCATTGTCCACTCAACCTTTTAGAACCGTTGGAATTGGTGTTTTATTTTCCCCAATCTTAAGGATAATGTGCTTATGTATAAAGAACAAGGTTCATATGTTGATTACTACAAACCGAAAGATAAACTAGACAATATTCCCGAAGACCAAGATGTTGTTTTGGATTACTCATTATGCGAATTTGTCGACCATACAGTCATGTATAACCTCAAATTTTATAGGGAGTTAGGCGTTATTAACGAATAAAATCAATATTATTTAATAAAGATTTATGATACAAGTCATAGATTTAAATTGAAATTTCTCGGAAATTAAACTATTTCATATATTACATGACTTAAGAATTGTGAGGCGACCTATTGACATTTTTTATATTCAAAATCTCAACATTTTACAAACACATATATAGTTAAATAAATGGAAATTACACCTAAAAAAGGCTTTAAAGGCTTAATTGAAAATTGGAAAAGTGATTTAATCGCAGCAGTGAGTGTGTCACTTATTGCCTTACCGCTTTCATTAGGTATTGCCTTAGCAGCAGGTGCACCTGCAATGGCAGGTATAATTTCTGCAATTGTTGGAGGTGTTGTTACTACACTTTATAGAGGTGGTCATATATCAGTCAACGGACCTGCCAAAGGTGTAATTGCCGTAATACTTTTAGGAATTGCATTGATGGATGATGGTTCTGGGCAAGCCTTTAATTATGTTTTAGCAGCTGTGGTTGTTTCAGGTGCTCTTCAAGTTTTTTTGGGATTATTAAAATTAGGTCGATTAGCTGATATCTTTCACTCTTCCGTTATTCACGGTATTTTAGCAGCTATTGGAATCATAATTTTTGCAAAACAAATTCATGTTGCTTTGGGCACACACTCAGATAGCCCTAGCATTATACAGAACCTAGTAGATGTTGCTTTACAGCTACCAAAAGCGAATCCATTTGTAGTAATCATCGCTCTAGTTGGCTTGCTTTTACTATTATTTCATTCCAAAATAAGTAGTCGACTTTTCCATATTCTGCCAACTCCAATGTGGGTTATTATGCTTTCTATTCCTTTTGTATATATTTTCAATTTCTTTGACCAACATACACTTTCCTTTTTTGGAAAAGCCTACGAGGTTGGACCTAAGTTGCTATTAGATATCCCAGATAATATTATGGATTCTATTATGCATCCAAATTTTAGTAAAATTAATACTATAGAATTTTGGACAACCGTAGTCTCTATTTTGATTATAACTAGCATTGAATCACTTGCCATTGCGAAAGCAGTTGATAAAATTGATCCTTATAAACGAAAAACTGATTTGAATAAGGATTTAATGGGAATAGGGTTAAGTACTATGGCAGCTGGTATGATTGGAGGCTTACCTATTATTGCTGTAATTATTCGAAGTACAGTCAACATCCATAATGGAGCAAAGACAAAGTGGTCTAACATGTATCAAGGCCTTTTGTTGTTAATTTTTATTGTGGTATTAAGCCCAATAATGAGACAAGTCCCACTATGTGCTTTTGCAATTTTACTGGTTTATACAGGATTTAAATTAGCTTCACCTGCAGTCTTCAAACAAATTTACAATCAAGGAATTGAGCAATTAATATTTTTTGTTGGCACTATGGTTTTAACGCTTTACACCAATTTATTAATTGGATTACTCGGTGGATTATTATTGACCATGGTCACTCACATGCTATTGTCTAATGTATCCATACCTCAATTTTTTAAAATGATTTATCGATCAGGCACAAATTTAGTTAAGAAACCAGATGGTAGTTATGATTTGAATATCAAAGGAATTGCTAATTTTTTAGGCATCTTAAAAATTGATAAAATGGTAGCTGAAATTCCTTCTGGAGCAGATGTTAATATTGACTTATCAGAAACAAGATTGGTCGGTATCACTTATATGGATTATATAGTAGATTACCTAAAGATTCAAAAGAATACAGGTGGGACAGTCGTTATAAAAGGATTAGATTCTCATGTATCTTCCTCTACACATAATAGAGCTTTAAAAATTTCATTAAATCGTTCTGTTACTAAATTATCATCAAGACAAACTCGATTACAAAATTTAGCTAATGAAAAAGATTATCAATACGCCAATCGAATAGATTGGAATACCAGTTATCTAAAGAAATTTCATTTTTTTGAAATTAGGCCTATTGAACGCAAATCTAATTGTCTAAAAGGAACATTTAAAGATTTAGATGTGTCTTGGGAAATTACTGATGTAACTTTCAGTGAAGGGGCAGCTTTTACGGCTGAGACATTTAACATGACGCTAATGGTCTTAAAATTACCTAAAAAAATGCCTGTTTTTACAATGGAAAAAGAAGGAGTCTTTGAAAAAATATTTGACCGTGTAATGGCATATACAGGTTATAAAGACATTGATTTTGAAATGTATCCAGATTTTTCCAAGAAGTTTCTTATTATGGGAAACAACGAATCCGAAATTAGATCCTTTTTTACAGATGAAATCATTCGCTTTTTTGAAAGTCATCAGATTTATCATTTAGAGAGTAATGGAGAAGCACTTGTTATTTTTGATAAAATTAAATTAGCAAGGACAGATGAAACGATAGCGTTTATAGATTATGGTAAAAAATTAGCCGCGATCCTAGATATAATAGATTAAGGCTATATAAATGAAACACAAAATTAAAAACCGCACCTAGCCTATATACGCAGACAATCTTAATAAAATTCGTTTTTTAGGTACAACGTTTTGCCAAGCATAAAAGAAATTAAAGCATTATTTAACTTTAGTAAACGCCTAAAACAAGTTGTTTCATAATAATATATCGAAAATAATTCTCTTTAGGTTTCATATTTATTAATTTGCAATCATGAACTTATATCCTATTAACGCTGGTAATTTTAAGTTAGATGGCGGAGCTATGTTTGGTGTTGTTCCAAAATCTTTATGGCAACGCACAAACCCAGCTGATAGCAATAATATGATTGATATTGCGGCACGTTGTTTGTTAATTGAAAATGGCAATAGACTCATTTTAATTGACACAGGTATGGGTAATAAGCAAAGTGAAAAATTCTATGGTTATTATTTTCTTTGGGGAGATGACACTATTGATACATCTTTAGCGTCTTATGGATTTCATAGAGATGATATCACTGATGTTTTTATGACCCATCTTCATTTTGATCATTGCGGTGGAAGTATTCAGTGGAATAAGGACAAAACAGGATATGAACCTGCATTTAAAAATGCTCACTTTTGGAGTAATAAAGACCATTGGAAATGGGCAACTAAACCTAATAGACGCGAAGTCGCTTCGTTCTTGAAAGAAAACATTATGCCTATGGAAGAAAGTGGGCAACTAAAGTTTACTTCTGTTCCCGAGAATCGTGTGTGTAAAAATTCAGGGTTAGGTTTTGATATTTTTTATGCCAACGGTCATACAGACAAACAAATGATTCCGATGATAAATTATAAAGGAAAAACCATTTGTTTTATGGCAGATTTATTACCAACAGCTGGTCATATACCCTTGCCTTTTGTAATGGGGTATGATACCAGACCTTTACTGACTTTAGATGAAAAAGAAAGGTTTCTAAATATGGCCGCAAATAAAAATTATTATCTTTTCCTCGAGCACGACGCGCATAACGAAATAATTACAGTACAACACACTGAAAAAGGCGTGAGGCTTAAAGATATTTATACATGTAAAAATATATTTAATTAAAAACTAACAACTATTTAGACTCTATGAAATTGAATTATAAATTACTTGCTTATACAGGAATAGCGATTTTATTTTTTGCCTGCGGCACAACAGCAGATATTCTTTCCACTCCAGTAGAAAATATTGATACATCTCCTTTGAAGGTTACAGATTTAACTGATGTTGAAAAAAAGAACTGGGGACATTTAGATCTTGAAAAAGATACTATTCCGGGTATGGCTGTAGATAGAGCCTATAAAGAAATTATAAAAAGTAAAAAGGGGCAAAAAGTGATAGTTGCCATTATAGACTCTGGTATAGATATAGACCATGAGGATTTAGATGGTGTTATTTGGACTAACAAAAATGAAATTCCTAATAACGGTAAAGACGACGATGAAAATGGTTATATAGATGACATTCATGGGTGGAATTTTATAGGTGATACTTATCATGAACAATTAGAATATGTTCGTCTACTGGCTAGTGGAAACACTTCCGACCCACGTTATAGTGAAGCACAAACCCTTTATGACAAAGAATATAAACAATATACTGATCGCAAAACGCAATACGACCAAATTCTGCAGGTTGTAAAAAAATCTGACGACATCCTTGCGGCTCACTTTAACAAAAGAGATTATACCATTCAGGAGGTTAATGCAATTAAATCATCCAATCAAGAGCTTTCTCAAGCACAACAAGTTGCCCAAAGCATAAACGCTAGTGCTGATGGAGCTAGTTTAGTTGAGGCTACAGAAGAACTAAATAAAATTCTTGAACGTATAAATAACACTTTAAACTACAATCTAAACAAAACTTTTTCTGGTCGAAAAACTAATGATGATGTTAATGACTTATCAGACATTGGTTATGGAGATGGTAATGTAAAGCCTCGTGAAAAAACTGAAGATCACGGCACTCATGTTGCCGGAATAGTCGCTGCTGAGCGCAATAACGGAAAAGGGGCGAACGGTGTTGCTAATAACGTTGAGATTATGGCTATACGCTCAACACCTAGAGGTGACGAATATGACAAAGATGTCGCACTAGCTATTAGATATGCGGTAGATAATGGAGCAAAAGTCATTAATGGTAGTTTTGGAAAGTCTTTTTCACCGCATTCAGAATGGGTTAGAGACGCTATTAAATATGCATCTGATAACGATGTTGTATTTGTTCATGCAGCTGGTAATGACAGTAATAATGTTGATGTTAAACCTAATTTTCCAGATGATAATGTAAACTTTATTGAAGTTTCTAATTCATATATTAGGGTTGGTTCATTAGCTCCTAAATATGGATCAAAAATGGTCTCTGATTTTTCAAATTATGGGAAAAAGAATGTGGATATATTTGCTCCGGGTTCTGAAATTTATTCAACCGTACCAGAAAATCAATACGAATTCAATGGAGGTACTTCTATGGCGGCACCTGCTGTTGCTGGAATCGCTGCTTTATTACGCTCTCAATATCCTAATTTATCGGCAACTCAAGTAAAACAAATAATTTTAGATTCTGGACTACCTTTAAAAACTAAGGTTGTTGTTGGCGGAGATGCTTCTAACGTAAAACCTTTTTCAGATTTATCAAAATCTGGTAAAATAGCCAACGCATATAATGCATTAATTATGGCTGCAAAAATTAAATAAACTATGAAAAAGATTCTTTTAAACCTGGCTGTAACAGCTATGGTCTTTTCTTGTGGAGCAACAGAAAAACCAATTGACAACACAAAACAAATAGATGCTAAACCACAAAGCTATTGGCAACAACATGTTGACTATAGCATGGAAATTGATATGGATGTCAACAATTTTCAATACCAAGGAAAACAAAAATTAGTATACACTAATAACTCACCTGATGTATTAAACCGCGTGTATTATCACCTATATTTTAATGCTTTTCAACCTGATAGTGAAATGGATGTGCGTTCTCGTACTATAAAAGATCCAGACCCAAGGGTTGGCGATCGTATTAGTAAGCTTATGCCGAACGAAATTGGGTATATTAAAGTAAATTCACTCAAACAAAACGGTTCTTCTATTTCTTATGAAACTGTTGGCACCGTTTTAGAAGTACAATTAGGAAAACCTATTCAACCTGGTGAAAAAGTAACATTCGATATGCTTTTTGATGCTCAAGTTCCAAAACAAATAAGGCGTTCTGGTAGAGACAATAAAGAAGGTGTTGCGCTTTCTATGACACAATGGTATCCTAAATTAGCCGAATATGACGATGAGGGTTGGCATGCAGATCCATATATAGGAAGAGAATTTCACGGTGTTTGGGGAGATTTTGATGTTAAACTAACTATAGATAAAAACTATGTTGTTGGAGGTACTGGATATAAACAGGGTGAACCAAAAGTAAAATCAGGAAAAAAAACAATTCATTTTAAAGCACCGAAAGTTCATGACTTTACTTGGGCTGCTGATCCTGATTTTGTTCATGACACATTTCAAATGCCAAACGGTCCAACTCTAAACTTCTATTACAAAAAAGATTTAGAACAAAACTATATTGATAGCTGGAAAAAACTACAAGCAGATACCGCTAAACTCATGGTTTTCTTTAGTGAGAATGTGGGTGATTATCCTTACGACCAATACTCTGTAATACAGGGTGGAGATGGTGGTATGGAATATGCGATGTGCACACTTATTACCGGTAAGCGTTCTTATGGTAGCTTATTAGGTGTAACAGCACACGAAATGGCACACACCTGGTTTCAGTTTTTATTGGCCACCAACGAAGCTAAGCACGAGTGGATGGATGAAGGATTTACAAGTTATATGTCTGCTTTAGCTATGAATGCTCTACGAGAAGAAAAAGCTAAAAACCCACTTTCTGGATCCTACAGAGGTTATATTAGACTAGCAAACTCTGGGTTTGAGCAACCTCTAACCACCCATGCAGATCGCTACAGTTTAAATGGCGCTTACGGTGCCGCTGCTTATAGTAAAGGTGCTGTATTTATAGCACAATTAGGCTATATTATTGGTGACGACAATTTAGAGAAAACAATAAAGAAATATTATAATGATTTTTCTTTTAAACATCCTAAACCATTAGATATTGTTAGGACGGCAGAACGTATTACTGATTTTGAACTCGATTGGTATTTAATGGATTTTGCACAAACTACAAACACTATTGATTATAGCATAAAGTCCGTTGAAGGTAAATCAATTACATTAGAGCGTGTTGGTTTAATGCCAATGCCTATAGATCTTTCTGTAACTTACACTGATGGTACTACTGAGGAATTTTATGTACCATTACAAATGATGCGTGGCGAAAAACCAACGTCAGCAACTAAAATTAATGATTGGGCTTGGGCAATGCCAACATATACGTTTGAAACTAACAAAACCGTTAAATCGGTGGAAATTGATGCGTCTCAAATGATGGCTGACGTTAAACGAGAAAACAATACATTCACGTTAGATTAATATATCTTATTAAATAATAGTTTAAAACCACACTTAATACGTGTGGTTTTCTATTTTTGTTTATATGCAGTTCAGTTATTCAAAAAAAGATAAATTAAAAAGTAAAAAACTTATTGAACAGTTGTTTGGTGAGGGCAAAACTGTCACAGCTTATCCGCTTAAGTTAATTTATCTTAAAACAAATTTTGAAGACGATTGTATCCTTAAAACAGGTGTTTCTGTGAGTAAGCGACTTCATAAAACTGCAGTTTCTAGAAATCGTATAAAAAGACTGCTTAGAGAAGCTTATAGACTCAATAAACCACTCTATTTTAACAATAGTTCAGCATCTTATGCGTTTATGATTTTGTATCTTAGTAAGGATGGAATAACTTTTGATAAATTAAACTGCAGTATGAAATTATTGTTTGAGAAATTTATCGCAAAAACTTCGGACTCTTAAAATCGACCCAATGAAAAAACGTCTACCTAAAAATATAACACTCCTAATTTTAGCTATTGCTATTTTCTTTAGTACCACAGCCTTTAAAAATGATTTTTTTGAAATCGCTAAACAAATAGAAATTTTCACAACCATGTTTAAAGAACTCAACATGAACTATGTGGATGAAACCAATCCGGGAGAATTAATGGATACGGCAATAAAAAGCATGCTAGATGATTTAGATCCTTACACACGCTTTTATAATGAACAAGACGTTGAAGCCTCTAGGATAAACAACGCTGGTGATTATACTGGTATTGGAGCTAAAGTTTTAACTCTAAAAGACAAACTTGTAATCGTAGAGCCATATAAAAATTATGCGGCTGATAAGGCTGGTCTTAAAGCCGGTGACGAAATTATAAAAGTAGATAATGTCGTTGTAGCAGATTTTAAAGATGATGCTGGTAATCTTCTTCAAGGTGCTGCTGGTACAGAGGTTAATGTAACATTTAAGCGTCAAGAAAAAACAAATACTGTAAAAATCATTAGAGAATCTCTTGACATTAAAGCTGTCCCTCATTACTCTATGGTAGACGAAACAACAGGTTATATTGTACTTAGAAAATTTAATGAAAAAGCTTCTGCTGAAACGCTTGGAGCCTTAAGAGCCTTAAAAAATCAAGGTGCTACAAAACTGATATTAGACCTAAGGGGTAATCCGGGTGGTTTATTAAATGAAGCTGTTAATGTAACAAACATTTTTGTTCCTAAAAACCAATTGGTAGTTACCACAAAATCTAAAGTTAAAAAGTATAATAAAACTTATTACACTAAACGCGATGCTATAGATACAGAAATTCCTTTAGTAGTATTAATAGACGGCAGTAGCGCCTCAGCTAGTGAAATTGTTTCAGGAGCATTGCAAGATATGGATAGAGCCGTTATAGTTGGTGCCCGTAGTTTTGGTAAAGGATTGGTACAACGACCAAAACCCTTAACCTACGGTACTCAAATGAAAATAACAATTTCTAGGTATTATACTCCTTCTGGTAGATGCATACAGGCTTTAGATTATTGGAACAGAGATGAAAATGGTAAAGCGACGCGAGTTAAAAAAGAAAATTACAATGCTTTTAAAACCAGAAATGGACGCGATGTTTTCGATGGTGGTGGTGTACAGCCAGATATTGAGGTTGCACTTTCTAAACAAACACCAATAACGAAAGCTATATTAAACGAAAATCTAGTTTTTAATTATGCTACGCAATATAGTTACAACAATAAGGTGAATGATTTAAATGGTTTTAAACTTTCCGACACTGACTTTAATAAATTTAAGACTTACTTAAAATCTACAGGATTCAATTTTGAAACCAAAACTGAAAAATCTTTAGAAAATGTCATAAATATTGCAAAAGAAGAGGAGTTGAGCGGAGTTATTAATTCAGAATTAAAAGATATAACTACAGCGTTGCAATCTTATAAAACCAATTCTATAAACATAAATAAAGCACAATTAAAATCATTATTAACAGACGA
This sequence comes from Winogradskyella sp. PE311, assembly GCF_046545555.1. NCBI lineage: Bacteria > Pseudomonadati > Bacteroidota > Flavobacteriia > Flavobacteriales > Flavobacteriaceae > Winogradskyella > Winogradskyella sp. PE311. Next base: position 467,475 of record NZ_JBHZTH010000001.1, read on the forward strand.
AATTATTAAACGTTTTTTCTATAGTGAGGGATTATATACTTACTATACTAAAAATAATACTGAGATTAAAAAAGCCTTAAGTGTACTCAATAATCCTTCGCAATACACTAGTATTTTAAGATAAAAAATAAAATTTTCTATATTTAACATTAGAGAGATTTTCAAATTATAAGAAAATTCAACAAAAATGAAGTCCTTACTAATCATATTATTTTTAAGTTTTCAGTTAGCTATTGCTCAAAAAGAGATAAAGCATCAGGTCTATTTTCTTACAGATCAATACGAAATTCCGGAAACTGAAGAAAGTCGACTTTTATTATTCTTATCTGAAATTGAAAACATGGATGTTAAGAAAATTTCTATCTATGGATTTTGTGACGATAGAGGGAGTGATAGTTATAATCTTGTGTTATCCCAGCAACGAGCAGATGCTATAAAAAGCGTATTTTCTAATAACGAATTTGACGAATCCGTAATAACTAATGTTGATGGTAAAGGTGAAATATTATTAAATGTTATAAACGATAACGATCTGTATAAAATCCGTGGGCTTAATCGTAAAGTTGAAATTATAGTTCAACCTTATGATCCACCAAGGGTAAAAGTTGAGAAAAAACCGGCAAAAGAAACAACAGAAGATTTACTTAAAGGTGATTTAAAAGAAGGTGATAAAATTCAGCTTGAAAATATTTTATTTAGAACTGGATATAGCTATCTCACCAAAGAATCTAAAGTTGTTTTAGATGATATTGCTAAAATTCTTGTAAAACGAACAGATATATTCTTTACTATAGAAGGTCATGTTTGTTGCACACATGGTAGTAGAGATGCTATAGATAGAAAAACAAAAAAACGTAACTTATCTCTTGCACGAGCTAAAACTGTTTATGATTATCTCGCAGAACGCGGTGTAAAACGTTATCGTATGAAATTTGTAGGTCATAAACGTAAATTTCCATTAGGTGGTGAACCAGAATTAGATAGACGTGTAGAGATATTAGTAACTCGTATTCTTAAACAAAAAAACTAAGATTTTATCATATTTATATGCGGAATACCATCCTCTAAGTACTCCTCTCCTACTTCTTTAAAATCTAAATTGTTATAAAATCTTTTCAAATAAGTCTGAGCTGAAATTCTAATTTCAGTTACATTATAATGACTTTTAATAGCTTTTATAGAAGCTTGCATTATTTTATAACCATATTTAAATTTTCTATCACTTTCTTTTACAACAACTCTACCAATACTCGCTTCTTTAAAATAATCTAATGGTTTAAAAATACGCGTATAAGCAACAAGCCTATTATGTGAATATCCTAAAATATGTAATGCTTTTTCATCTTTTCCATCAAGATCCTGATACACGCAATCTTGCTCAACAACAAAAACTTCACTCCGTAATTGAAGTAAATCATAAAGCTCTTTTGTAGTAAGCTCTTTAAAGGATTTAATAAATGTAGTTAACAACTTAAAGGAATTTTATCTACTCGGTTCTGATGACGACCACCTTCAAAAACAGTATTTAGAAATACATCTACCATCTTTATAGCTTGAGGAATCGATGTAAAACGTGCAGGAATACAAATAATATTAGCATCATTATGTAAACGAGTTAATTCTGTAATTTCACTTGTCCAACAAACACCTGCCCTAACCTTTTGATACTTATTAGCTGTCATTGCCACACCGTTTGCACTACCACAAATTAAAATTCCATAATCAACCTTTTCTTCTGCTACATCTTTAGCAACAGGATGCACGAAATCTGGATAATCTACACTATCTAAAGTATCAGTTCCATAATTCGTTAAGGTATATCCTTTAGCTTCTAAATGTTTTGTAATAGCAGCTTTATAATCTGGACCTGCGTGATCGTTTCCTATAGATATTTTCATCAATTTAAATTTTAAATTGTTTCCGTGAAAACGGAAATCTCTTATTAAATTTCAAAGTTAATAATTACATATAAGTATGTATAACTTATACTAGCTTACTTATCCATAAATTTTAAGTTTGATTATATAGTTTTTTATCAGCACTAATAATCGCTGTTTACAAGTACACTTAAAAATGAGGATTACTTGTTAATAACTGTTTGTAATTAGTTAAAACTAAAATTAGGTTTATCCACTTATTTTAGCAATCAAAAATAGAAAGATATAAACCTAATTAGTTAGCTGTTTTTTTAGAACGAGTTATTAAGAATCATTTATATATAAATAAACATTTTTTAACTAAAAACATATAAGTAATTTATATTAACACCTCTTATTAACAGTTGTTAATAGCTTTTAAAATAAGACTTAAAATGAAGTAGTTACCTATAATTTTTATGTTAATTACCTATTAAATAAATCTGATAAGTCACATATCAAAGCAAAATACTAAAAAGTTATAGTAGCTATTAACAGACTATAATAAGCATTATTTTATTTTTTAAATTTTAAAAGAAAAATGATGATATGTATATATATGTTGATAAGTGTGAAATTTATAATAATCTTACTTACTTTCAACTTAATTAATGAAACAAATATTGATACTTTTAAAATTTAATTCGGGCGTATATACCATCGAAGTAGAAACAAGCCAAGGAAAAATCTCTAAGAAGCTAATTATAAAATAGATTGAAAAGAATTAATTTAAAAAAGTACTGTAAAATTTACAGTGCTTTTTTATTAATTTAACAGTAACTAAACACTATTAAATTTTAATAACGTAGCTTTGTGAAAACTTAATACCTTCTCTTCCACTTGTATTAAGTTAAGAATTAAGAATTCCTAACACTTTTAGGAAAAGAATATGATTACAAATTAAATGACAAAAAAGAAAAAAAGGAAACCTTCACATAATAGGATTTCCAACTTAACAAATACAATTCTGAGTATTTTAAAAAAAGACAGAAACCAATCCTTTAACTATAAACAAATTGCCGCTAAGTTAGGTGTAAATGATGCTAGTAGCCGCAATCAAATTATTAAGAAACTTCAACAACTAAAAGCAAAACAAGAGATTGAAGAAGTAGAACGTGGTAAATTTAAGGTCGTTGTAAATACAGAATATTATACTGGTATTTTAGATTTAGGTCAAAAAGGAAACGGATATATTATAAGTGATGATTTTGAAGATGATATTTTTATTGCTTCAAATAATATTAATAAAGCTTTAAATGGTGACGAAGTAGAATTCTACGCCTATAAAAGACGTCACAGAGGTAAACAAGAAGGTGAAATTACTAGTATTATAAAACGTGCAAAAAGTGAGTATGTTGGTACTATACAAATTCATAATAAAAAGAATTTTGCTTTTGTAGTACCAGATAGTTCAAAAATGTATAAAGATATTTTTGTACCTATTAATAAAATTAATAAAGCTGAAGATGGTGATAAAGTTTTGGTTTCTCTCGAGGATTGGCCAGAAAAAGCAGATTCACCTAACGGAAAAGTACTTAAGGTATTAGGTAAACCTGGTGAGCATAGTACTGAAATTAATGCTATTATGGCAGATTATGGTTTACCAATGGAATTTCCACATGATGTAGAGTCGTATGCTAATAATCTAGATATTTCAATAAAGCCAGAAGAAATTGCGAAACGTAGAGATATGCGTAAAGATTTAACCTTTACTATAGATCCTAAAGATGCTAAAGATTTTGATGATGCTTTATCATTTACAGTATTAGATAATGGTTTATACGAAATAGGAATACATATTGCGGATGTATCACATTATGTGCAACCAGGAACAGTTTTAGATGACGAAGCCTACGAGCGTGCAACATCTATTTATTTAGTAGATCGTGTAGTACCAATGTTACCAGAACGTTTATCAAATGGAGCGTGTTCGTTACGACCTCACGAAGAGAAATATACGTTTTCTGCAGTTTTTCAGATTAATGATAAGTGCGAAATTAAAAATGAATGGTTTGGTAGAACAGTAACTTACTCTGACGCACGTTTTGCTTACGAAGAAGCACAGGCTGTTATCGAATCTAAGACAAATAAAATTCCAAAAGAAGTATCATTAACTAGTATAGCTTATAAAACAGACCAAAACATTGCTGATGCTATTTTAAAAATGGATGAACTTGCTAAAAAGATGCGCTCGCAACGTATGCGAGAAGGAGCAATTTCTTTTGATAAGGTTGAGGTAAAATTTAATTTAGACGAAGAGGCAAATCCTGTTGGAGTATTTTTTAAAACGAGTAAAGATGCTAATAAACTGATTGAAGAATTTATGTTATTAGCTAATCGAAAAGTATCTGAATTTATTGGTAAGAAAAAACCACAAAAAACATTTGTATACCGTGTGCATGATGAGCCAGATGAATCTAAACTAGCACAATTACAAACAGTTGTTGGTCGTTTTGGACATAAATTAAATTTTAAGGATAAAGGAAGTATTGCATCATCTTTGAATAATTTATTAAAGGATGTCGTTGGTAAAAAAGAACAGAATTTAGTAGATACTCTTACAATTCGCACAATGTCTAAAGCAGTTTATACAACTCATAATATTGGACATTACGGACTAGCTTTTGATTATTATAGTCATTTTACATCTCCAATTAGAAGATATCCAGATGTTATGGCGCATCGTTTATTACAACAGTATCTAGATGGAGAAAAATCTGCAAATGAAGAGGTTTACGAAGATAAATGTAAACACAGTAGTAATATGGAATACCTTGCCACTAAGGCAGAGCGTGATTCTATAAAATATATGCAGATTCGTTTTATGCAAGATCATCAAGATGAAGAATTTCTAGGAGTTATATCTGGTGTTACCGACTGGGGAATTTATGTTGAAATAATTTCAAATAAATGTGAAGGTATGGTGAGTGTTAGAGATATGAAAGATGATCATTATTATTTTGATCAAGATCAGTATGCAATGGTTGGAAAAAAGAAGGATACTGTTTATCAGCTCGGTGATGAGGTTATTGTAAAAGTTAAGAATACAGATTTAGTTAAAAAACACCTCGATTTTTATATGGTTGGTAAGCCTGAAGCGTAACGTTTTTAATATTTTTGTTACTAATAATAAAATTTGAGAGTATGATTTTAACAACGACAAATACAATAGAGGGTTATAAAATTATAGATTATTTAGGTATAGTAACTGGTGTTGCTATGAATGAAGAGGCATTAACAATGGGTTTTAGCATGGCTAAATATTCTCAAAAAATACAAAGAAGTGTTGATAAAGTTAAAGAAACGGCTTTTCAAACATTACAAGAAAATGCCACTAAATTAAAAGCTAATGCAGTAGTCGGTATAAAAATTGAAATAGAATTAACAACAAGTAATTACCCAATAGTTTCTGTTACAGGAACCGCAGTAAAAGTTGCGGTATAATTATTTAACCACAAAAAAATATTTTGCTTAAAATAAATGCCATGAAAAAGATTCTTTTTGTCTTAGTATTATTATTAAGTCTATCTATAGGAGCACAAGAAACTATTGAAAAAACTATAGGTGAATTTAGTACAGTAAAAGTTTATGATTTAATTAATCTTAAAATGATTAAATCTGATGAAAACAAAGTAGTTATTTCTGGTGATAATAAAAGAGATGTTGAAGTTTTAAATAAAAACGGAAAACTTAAAATTAGAATGGATTTAAATGAGAGCTATGACGGAAACGATACTGTTGTAATTTTGTATTATACCTCAGTAGATGTAATTGATGCTAATGAAGGAGCTAATGTTAAAGTTAATGAAGCTATAGAGCAATTTGAAATTGATTTAAAAGTTCAAGAAGGTGGTGAAATTACAGCAACATTAAAGACAACTTATGCAAATATTAGAGCTGTTACGGGAGGTGTGATTAATGTCTCAGGCACTTCTAAAAACCAAGATATTTCCATATATACAGGTGGTGTTGTTAATGGTGAAAAATGCATAACAGAGCAAACTGAAGTTAGTATTAATGCTGCAGGAGAAGCATATGTTAATGCTACCGAATATGTAGACGCAAGAATAAAAGCTGGAGGAGATATATACATTTATGGTAAACCAAAGAAAGTAAACGAAAGTAAAGTGCTGGGCGGTAGAATAAAGCGCATGTAAATTCCTATTTGTTTGTTACTTTTGTGTAAACCGCAAGATTTACATGTTTGATGATATACTAGCAGCTATTCCCTTTGGCATTATCTTAGCCTTTACTATTGGGCCAGTTTTTTTTGTGCTTCTAGAAACTAGTGCCACTAAAGGTTTTACGAGCGCATTAATATTCGATCTAGGCGTAATTTTAGCCGATATAGTTTTTATTTTAGTAATATTTAAAAGTACCGATACACTTTTAGACAAAATAAAAGATGATCCTAAACTACTGGTTTTTGGAGGTGTTTTATTAGTTATCTATGGCCTTATAAGTTTTATAAAAACATCAAAATCATTTAGGTCTATCGTACGCGAACACCATAGAATAGAATTACCTAAAAAAGATTACGGAAAGCTATTTATAAAAGGATTTCTACTCAATTTTATTAATATAGGTGTGCTTTTAGGTTGGTTAGGTTTTATAGTAATTGGCACATCAATAACAACTTCAGAAAATGGAGTAGTTGTTTTCATCACCACAATGCTTATTGCTTATTTTGTCTCTGATCTTTTTAAGATTGCAGCAGCAAAACGACTTAAAAACAAATTAACCCCAAGACGTATTTTTAAAACAAAAAAGATAGTTTCTCTAGTTATTTTAGGTTTCGGAATTTTGCTATTATCACAAGGACTTTTTCCAGAACTTTATGAAAAAAGTAAAGAGCAGATAGATAAAGTAAATCCATTAGATTAATTTTATTTTGAAAGGTATTGCCAAGAAAACATTAACACTTCTCATAAGAACAGCTCTTATTTTAGGGTACGAAGGTTCCGTGGAAAAGGCGTTTTAGAAATGAGTTATTTTATAATAACTAGTTTAGCTTTTTTTGGTGTAAGCTTTGGTTTACTTTTCAATATTCAACATTGGCTATATGGTTCAGATTTATTTGCATTAGGTATTCTAATGCTTTTAATTAAAGACTATTTTGTAATTGAGGAAGACAAATTTGAGGCTTAAATATTATAATTTAATAAAACTATGAATAAAAGTTATGCAAGTTTACAAGACAGAATAAAGGCCGCTTTTATTGATAGTATTATTCTTATATCAGCTATGTATTGTACTTCGGTTCTACTAAATTCTTTAGAAGATGTAAATCCATTTGTTAGAATGTCGCTTTTCATTTTATATTTTATGTTATACGAGCCTATAATGTTGTCTGTATTCGGACACACTTTAGGACATTATTATTGTGATATAAGGGTTAGGAGAGAAAAGGAACGTCATAAAAAAGTAAATTTTTTCGTGGCTGTAGTAAGGTTCTTGTTTAAAGCTTTTTTAGGGTGGTTATCTTTAATAACTATAACCTCAAGTTCAAGAGGGCAAGCAATTCATGACGCTGTTGCTCAATCAGTTGTATTAGTAGATTAAAGTTATATAAATAAAAAACCCTCAACATAAGTTGAAGGGTTTTTAGAGGTGTCGAGCGGATTCGAACCGCTGTAGATGGTGTTGCAGACCACTGCCTAGCCACTCGGCCACGACACCCTTTTGCGATGGCAAATATATAAATTATATACGTTTTACATTGTATACAGTTACTTTTTTCGCTTTTGAGATAGTTTTATAGTTACCATTTCCACATCACCACCAATAGGAGGATTGATTTTACTAACACATACAGTAGCTTTTGTTACTAAAACATCTTCGTTAAAAATGCGATTAAGAATTCTTTTTGCTACTGTTTCTAGTAGTTTAGACGGTATTTCCATTTCTTCTCTTACGACCTTATTTAGAAATACATAATCAACGGTATCACTTAATTCATCGGTTTTAGCTGAGGTTTTTAAATTCGCTTTAACGTTTAAATCAACCCTGTACTGACTTCCAATAGCCGTTTCTTCTTTTAAACAGCCATGATGCGCATAGATCCTTATGTTTTCTACTTTTATTATTCCCATAAGACAAAAATAAGATTAGAATTCTTTTACAGATAATTTAAATAAGATATTTCTATCTAGTGAAAAAATCAAAAACATTACTTATGGCACTCGTTCGTGATTTAAAAAACTCAGTATATGTGCATTTTTTACAAGTCACAGAAGTAAACTTTTTGTTTTGTACATCAAATATTTTAGAAAAAGTACCTCCTGTAGCTCTCATTTGGCCAAGTTCATAAGTTGTGTTATCGCATTTAGGACATTTGTAATTCATGGTTTTTGGTTTTGGTTATAACTATACTATGAGTATGAAGTAGTGTAATAATGTTACATTTTATGTAATTTTGCACCTTAATATTTTGCAATGTCAGAAGAAACTAAAGCCCTCAATTTCATTGAGCATATTATAGAAGAAGATTTAGAGAATGGTTTATCAAAAGATAAGCTTCGTTTTCGTTTTCCACCCGAACCAAATGGGTATTTACATATTGGCCATACCAAAGCCATAGGTATTAGTTTTGGTCTTGGCGAAAAGTATAATGCTCCAGTAAATTTAAGATTTGATGATACAAATCCCGCAAAGGAAGAACAAGAATATGTGGACGCTATAAAGCGAGATATAGCTTGGTTAGGGTACAAATGGGAGAATGAATTATATTCTTCAGATTATTTTGATAAACTTTACGAATGGGCTTTACAAATGATTAAAGACGGTATGGCTTATGTGGATAGTCAATCTTCTGAAGCTATGGCAGAGCAAAAAGGAACACCGACCCAAGTCGGCACTAATAGTCCTTTTAGAAATAGAAGCATAGAAGAGAACTTAGATTTGTTTAAGCGAATGAAGGAAGGGGAGTTTCCTGCTGGCACACATGTGTTACGTGCTAAGATAGATATGGAAGACCCTAATATGTTAATGCGCGATCCTTTAATGTATCGCATCCTTTACGCAACACATCATAGAACAGGAGATAAATGGTGTATTTACCCAATGTACGATTGGACACATGGTGAGAGTGATTATATCGAGCAAATCTCACATTCGTTATGTTCATTAGAATTTAAACCTCACAGAAAACTTTATGATTGGTTTAAAGCGCATGTTTTTAAATACAGCCAAGACGAATTACCACTACCGCCAAAACAGCGAGAGTTTGCAAGACTTAACTTAAGTTATACTATAATGAGTAAGCGTAAATTGTTGCGCTTAGTCGAAAAAGGTGTGGTATCTGGTTGGGATGATCCGCGTATGCCAACAATATCAGGATTACGTCGACGCGGCTATACACCAAGTTCAATTCGTCAGTTTATTGATAAGGTTGGTGTTGCAAAGCGCGAAAATGTTATTGATGTGTCGTTATTAGAGTTTTGTGTTCGCGAGGATTTAAACAAAACAGCTAATAGAGTTATGGCGGTTTTAAATCCGTTAAAAGTGGTTATCACTAATTATTCGAAAGATAATGAGGAATGGCTCGAAGCTGAGAATAATCAAGAAGATGAATCTGCAGGATACAGAAAAGTACCATTTTCTAGAGAAATTTATATCGAAAAAGAAGATTTTAAAGAAGAGGCGGGTAATAAATTCTTTCGTTTAAAATTAGGAGGAGAGGTGAGATTGAAAAACGCCTATATTATTAAAGCTAATAGTGTTGTAAAAGATGAGAATGGCGAAATAACAGAAGTGCACTGTACTTATGATACAGACACTTCTAAGAAAATAAAAGGCACACTACATTGGGTATCAATAAAGCATGCTATTTCAGCAGAAATAAGAGAATACGATCGTTTATTTGTGGACGAAGCGCCAGATAGTCACAAGGATAAGGACTTTATGGATTTTTTAAACCCCAATTCACTGACTGTAAAAACAGGTTATTTAGAACCTGGTTTATCTGATGCAAAGATCGAAGAGCGATTTCAGTTTCAGCGTTTAGGTTATTTTGTGGTGGATAAAGATTCTAAATCTGATAGTTTAGTATTTAATAAAACGGTTGGTTTAAGAGACAGTTGGGCTAGACAAAAGCCTAAACCACAGAACAACAATTCAAAACCCAAATCGCAACAGCAACGTTCCGCAATTAGTGTGATTCAGCAATTTGGAAAAAAGTACACTAACTTACCTAAAGAGAAACAGGTTAAGGTAAAAGCAGAAATCATTGATCTTGCAAAACAAGTATCTTATGAAGAATTAGAGCCTTTATTTGCTACTGCTGTAAAGAAAGCGGGCACTCGTATTGCTGTACTAATTACATTAAAAGAGCTGCTTTTAAGTGGCTTACAGAGGAATGAATCCATAAATGAATTTATTACTAAAGCTTTAGAAGATAAGAATGAGATTTTGGTTGAGGAAGCTAAATCTGTTTAGTTAGTTTGTAATCTTTTCTAATCTTTACGACATAAGAGATATGAAAAGAAAAATCTTTCTATATGTCGTGCTTATTTCATCGTTCAGTTTCTCGCAGAATATGAACAATGATAAACTTCAAGAAATTTATTTCTCAATTAGTGACTCTGTTCAGGGTAGGTTGGGTGCTTGGCAATTCCAGGTTAATGACATAAGACTTATATCGTTGACAGATATGAATCACAATAGAATGCGAATTATTTCACCAATAGCAGAAATTAGTTCGGTAAATGATAATTTACTAAAGGCCGCAATGGTGGCAAATTTTCATACTGCCTTAGATGTTAAATATGCCATTACAGACGGAATACTATGGTCGGTTTATTCACATCCATTAAAAGCACTTTCAGAAGACCAAGTTAGGGATGCTTTAAGTCAGGTTTATTATGCCAATATAAATTTCGGAAGTAGTTTTGCTAGCACATCTTTAACTTTTCCGGCCAATAACGGAGCTGATCAAAAAAGTGATAAAAAAGTAGAACCAAGTTTTAAAAAAAAGAAGGTTTAACCCTTAGTTAATTCTTTTTCCAACAACCCATAAGAATAGGACTTATGGGTTTTTTTGTACTTTTAAGTGTTACTAACCAATAATCAATTTAAATGGAATTTAATTATTTAGCAATTGCGGTAGCTGCAATTGTACCAATTGTACTAGGGTTTCTTTGGTATAACCCTATGTTGTTTGGAAATGTCTGGATGCGAGAATCTGGTATTACTGAAGAAAAAATGAAAAGTGGAAACATGGTCGTTATATTTTTTGTTTCTATTGTACTATCAGTTTTGTTATCCTTTTTTACCCAGTTTTTAGTTATTCACCAAACAGGGGCTGTTCAAATGATCGGTGGAGACCCTACCGTAGAAGGTATTTTACCTTCGTTTCAAGCTTTTATGGATGATTACGGGTCTAATTACAGAAGCTATAAACATGGTGCATTACACGGTTTATTAGCGGGAGTTTTTATTGTTTTTCCTATTATAGGTATTAACGGTTTGTTTGAGCGAAAATCATGGAAATATATCTTCGTAAATGTTGGTTATTGGACCCTCGTTTTAACGATAATGGGAGCCATTTTGTGTGGTTGGGTTTAGCTTAAAGTGTATATTAAAAATATACCCTCGAAGTTTTAAGTTCGAGGGTTTTTATTAATCTGTTATTTCTTCGACTTCGACTTGGTCATCGGGTATTTCTAGCACAGTTTCAAATTCTGGCAAGACTTGTGCTGTCATCGCTTTATTTTTTAATTGCTTTGCCTCAATAAACCACCAATGCGACTCTACATCATTATAAATTCCTAAAAGATAGCTTTTAGATTTTATCCGTTGTCCCGTCATCTTCATTTGGTTTTTACCCTCTATTATACAGCGATACTGCCCTTGTTCTTTAACAATTTCAGAGACACCAAGTATTTCTGCTTTTTCAAAAACAAAACCCTGAGTTTTCATTCCGTCAAAAGTACTTTTTAAAAGAGTTAAAGCGGCATCTTTTCCACCCATTAAGTCTATAACCTTTGGAAGTGTATATTTTAAAAGCAACTCAAAATCCATTTCTAAGGTTGCTTTAGAGGCTATTTTAGCGTCACTTAGCGCGTCTTCTTTAGTTTGAGAAAAGGCATTAAAATTTAGTGCTATAAGTAATAAAAATATTATGGTTTTTATTTTATTCATCTTTCTTCTTTTTTGCATTTTTCATAGCTTCACCTATTTGATTGCTGGCCGTGAAGCTTGCAACCATGTCATTTAACATTTGACTTCCTGCTTGTGGTGAATTTGGTAATAAAATTAAATTACTATTGGTTTCTTGTCCAATAGACTGCAATGTGTCGTAGTGTTGAGTTACAACTATTAGTGCTGAGGCTTCTTGCGAGTTAATCCCAACCTTATTAAGTACCTCTACAGATTCTTCTAAGCCTCTAGCAATTTCGCGACGTTGATCTGCAATACCTTGTCCCTGCAAACGTTTACTTTCTGCTTCTGCTTTTGCTTTTTCTACTATAAGAATACGAGCTGCGTCTCCCTCAAACTGTGCGGCTGTTTTTTCTCTATCCGCAGCATTAATTCTGTTCATGGCTGCTTTTACCTGCGCATCAGGATCAATATCCGTTACAAGGGTTTTAATGATGTCGTACCCGTATTCCATCATCGCATCATTAAGCTCTGATTTAACAGCAATAGCGATATCATCTTTACGGACAAAAACATCGTCTAATTTCATTTTTGGAACTTCGGCACGAACCACATCAAACACATAAGACGTGATTTGGTCATGGGGATAATCAAGTTTATAAAACGCCTCAAATACTTTGTCTCTTATAACTTTGTATTGCACAGAAACTTTAAGACGAACAAACACGTCGTCTAAAGTTTTAGTTTCAATGATTACATCTAGCTGTTGAATTTTTAAACTCAGCTTACCGGCAATCCGATCTACCAAAGGAATTTTAAGTTGTAATCCTGAGTGTCTAATACTTTGAAATTTACCAAAGCGCTCTATAATGGCTGCGGTTTGTTGTTTCACTACAAAGAATGATGAGATAAGAATGATTAATCCGAAGAATATGATTGGTATTAGAATAAAATTTTCCATAAGTTGTTATTTAAAGTTAGTTATACGAATTACTAAAATAAGTAATATTAAATTATTTTAATTAGGTTTGCCTAAATCAGCCTCAAAAACAAAATGAAGAATTTTAAACATAAACTATTAGTAGGTTTTTGTATAACATTTGTTACAATAAGTTATGCCCAACACAGAAATGTAGTTATTAAAAACGGTTTCTCCCTTGGTGGCGGATTAACGCAATTTGATATTATTACTGATAATTTTAATACAATAAAAGGAAATGGATGGCTAATAGGCGCTTCAGCCACAGCCGACGTGCCTCATAAATGGTATAATATTAGTTACGGAATGCAACTTTCTGAAAATAACCTTGAGATTTCTGGATTTAGATTTGATGAAGACGTTGTTGTTGGAGAGCAATTAGAATATAACTTATTTGCTGCGCAATTAGCAATGCTTTTACACGCCAAGGTTCTCAACAATTTGTTAACTATAGATTTTGGACCAATGCTGCAGTATAATGGTAAGCTCGAGCTACAGTCAGAAGATGAAGAAAATTTATCAATAAGCATCAATGAAACCTTTGTTTCAGCAAAAGATATTGAAGATATTTCTCAATTTAACGTCAATGGAGCTATAGGGGCAACATTAGGGTTAAAGTTTTTAAAGTTGCGAGCACAGTATATTTATGGCTTTACAAATATGTTGAATAAACTTAATGACAAAGATTTAACAACAGAAGAGTTTATAGGAAACCAAAGTATGATCACTTTTTCTGCATTATTTACATTTTAAGATGAAATATTTTGCAAGAAAGCTTTTATGCGTTCTATAGTCTCTGACTTTCCAATCATATATATGATATCAAAAACATCTGGTCCTTGTAATGCTCCAACAAGAGCCAAACGTAATGGCATCATTACTTTACCAAAGCCTATTTCGTTAGTTGTAATCCAACCTTTTATATTGGCCTGAAGGTTTTCGACATTAAAATCATCGGTACCTAGAATAATGTCAGATACTTTTATTAAAATATCAGAAGTGCCTTCTTTTATTGCTTTTTTAGAAGCCTTTACATCATAATCCGTTGGTGATTCAAAAAAGAAATGACTTAAGCCCCAAAAGTCTTTAATAAAAGTAGCGCGCTCTTTTATAAGCCCAATAACTAAGGCTATATAATTAACATCAATATCTGCCAATTCAAGTTGAGAACCTTTAAACTGTTTAGCTAAATCTAAATCGAGTTGTTGTTGCATGTAATGGTGATTAAACCATTTCGTTTTATCTGGGTCAAAACGTGCTCCAGCCTTATTCACTTTAGCTAAATCAAAATCCGTAACGAGTTGATCTAATCCAAATATTTCTTGCTCAGTGCCTGGGTTCCAACCTAAAAAGGCTAAGAAATTCACAACTGCATCTGAGAAATAACCATCTTCTTTATAACCTTTAGAAACAGATCCGTCAGGTGCTTTATATTCTAATGGAAAAACAGGGAACCCCAATTTATCGCCATCACGTTTACTTAATTTTCCTTTTCCTGTTGGTTTTAAGATTAACGGTAAATGCGCAAATTTTGGCGCGTTCCAATCAAAGGCATCGTATAATAGTTTATGTAAAGCCAAAGAAGGCAACCATTCTTCACCTCGAATTACATGTGTAATTTCCATTAAATGATCATCTACGATATTGGCAAGGTGATAGGTCGGCATACCATCACTTTTAAATAAAATCTTATCATCTAGTACATTAGTATCAATAGTAATATTTCCACGAATAATATCATTTAAGTGCAAGGTCTCATCTTGAGGTGATTTAAATCGTATGACATAATCTTCACCTGATTCAATTTTCTTTTTTGTTTCTTCTTCACTTAGTACTAAGGAGTTTACTAGACGACCCTTTTGGCGATTATGCCAATTATATATAAAGGTTTTACCTTCCACTTCATGTCCTTTTCTATGCGCATTGAGTTCCTCTGAAGTGTCAAAGGCATAATATGCTTTGCCGTGTGCAATTAATTTATCAGCATATTGCTTATATAAATGTTTACGCTCGCTTTGTCTGTAGGGTCCAAATTTTTCGTTCTTTCCTGGTCCTTCGTCAAAAGGAATTTTACACCAGTTTAGAGCATTTATAATATAGTCTTCAGCACCTTCTACATAGCGATTTTGGTCTGTATCTTCAATCCGCAGAACAAACTGACCGCCATGTTTTTTAGCAAATAAATAGTTGAATAATGCGGTTCTTATACCACCTATATGTAAAGGTCCCGTTGGACTTGGTGCAAAACGCACACGTATATTCTCAGACATAATTTCAAGTTAAAGCGCAAAGATAGTTTGATAAGCTATTACTGCAAAACAAAAGAATCGTTAAGATAAGATCATTTCTTTTGGAACCCTTTTATTCATTATGCCAAACCATAGTGGAGGCACCATTGCCAAAACCATAGATGTTGGGTAACCAAATGGCATTTGTGGGCTCTCCTCATGGCAGTCTAAAACCTGATATTTTTTTGAGGATTTATAATGGTGATCGCTATGTCTAGTTAGCTCATACAAAACAATTCTGCCTATAACATGGTTAGAATTCCAGGAGTGCATTTCTCTAACACGTTCGTAACGTCCAGATTTAGTTTTTAAACGCAACAAACCGTAGTGCTCAATGTAGTTAACGGTTTCTAATAAAACAAAACCAACGATGCCCGAAAAACACACAAATATTAGCCCTGTCTCACCAAAAACAACAAGAGTTGAAGCTAAATAAATGATTTGAAACACAGTATACCAAAGCATATCATTTTTTGTTGATAAGAATTTCTGATTATTGTTTTTTAAAAGCTTTTTTTGAATTTTCCAAGCGCTCAAATATTGTCTAATAGTAGAAGTAAACCAAAATGAATATACACTTTGATTATATCTTGCGGTTGCTGGATCTTCAGGTGTTGCTGCATGCAAATGGTGTCCAAAATTATGTTCAATATAAAAATGCATATAAAAAGAAGGTAGTAACAAAGCTTTCCCAATAAACCTTTCTTTTGTTGTTTGCCTATGGCCAAGTTCGTGAGCAACATTAATGCCGTTAACACCTAGGACGATGCCTACGGAAAATATAAAACCAATTAATTCATAGGTTTCTAGATTATGCCTAGTTATTTGAAACAAAGCAAATGTCACTAAGCCAAAGACAATGGGCAGATTTAAATATAACAGCCAATCAAAGACCTTTCTTTTTAACTTGCTTTCTACCTCTTTGTGCTCAAGATTATCTGTGTCAACAGGAAATATGAGTTCTAAAATTGGAATACAGACAAATGCGAAAATAGGAGTAGACCAGACCCAATAGCCTTTAAAAAACAATCCAACAAATGCTATTATTGGAATGGAAAATGCTGCGAGATATTTAAGGTCTTTCATGGTGTTTCTTTTTTCCGAGGGTGCAGGAGTCTAACTTTTAGTTCGTAAAATGTCAATTTAGAGCTCAATTTAACATGTAAAAAGTCTAAATTAACAGAATCTTACCAAATTTAAGGAAATAGCAATTAAAATAAAATTGTAGATTAGTCAGTTAGAATAGAGTATGGGCAATTTTGAGACTATAAAAAGGAAATTACAAGAGTTCATTAAGAAGTATTATACTAATGAATTGCTTAAAGGGGCTATATTGTTCTTTGCAATTGGCCTTTTATATCTTTTAGTAACACTTTTTATCGAATATATGCTTTGGCTAAACCCTACAGCGCGAACTTTTTTGTTTTGGGTTTTTATTGCTGTTGAGCTAGGTTTGTTTATAAAGCTTATTGCTTTTCCATTAACTAAATTATTTAATTTAAGAAAGGGTATAAATCACGAGACAGCATCACAACTTATAGGAAATCACTTTCCAGAGGTTAACGATAAGTTGCTTAATGTTCTTCAGCTGAACCAAAATCCAAATCAATCAGATTTATTGATTGCGAGCATAGATCAGAAATCACAAGAGTTACAACCGATTCCCTTTAAATCCGCAATAAATTTTAAATCTAACACTAGGTATTTAAAGTATGCGGCAGTTCCTATTATAATTTTGTTGATCTCATTTGTTACGGGTAAAATGAATTGGTTTAGCGACAGTTATGAGCGTGTGGTAAATTACCAGACAGCGTACGAGCCACCAGCTCCTTTTCAGTTTTTTGTGCTTAATGAATCTCTACAAGCGATAGAAGGAAACGATTTTAAACTCAAAGTTTCTACGGCTGGCGAGGTCTTTCCGGAGAATGCGCAAATTCAATTTAATGGTCAATCCTATTTTTTACAACAATTAGCAGTTGGCGAATTTCAATATACCTTTACTCTTCCTAAAGAGACGATTCAGTTTCGTCTGTTTGCTAATAATGTTAGTTCAAAACCCTATCAGCTTAACGTAGTTAAAACACCAAACCTTGTTAATTTTGAGATGGTTTTAGATTACCCATCTTATACCCAGAAGCAAGATGAGGTTTTAAAAAGTACAGGCTCAGCAATAATACCAGAGGGAACTATGGTTACATGGAGGGCAATGACAAAGTCTACGAATGAGGTTAATATTTATTCTAGCGATACTTTGAGTTTTGTAAAAAACAAAAATGGTGAATTTGAAGTCTCGAAACGTTTATATCGAAATTACAATTATAATATTTCTACCAGTAATGACGCACTTAAAGATTATGAGAATCTTAGTTACAGCATCGGAGTTGTTAAGGACTTAAACCCAGAGCTAAGTATTAAAGTGCAAAAAGACTCAATAGACCAGCAAAGCCTTTATTTTTATGGTCAGGCAAGTGACGATTTTGGACTAAGTAAGCTAAACCTTGTTTATTACCCAGTTGAAGATGAGTCTAAAAAAATTGTGGTGCCTGTTACAATATCTAAATCTAATTTTAGTGATTTTGTAACTGCATTTCC
The DNA here is from genome assembly GCF_046545555.1 of Winogradskyella sp. PE311. NCBI lineage: Bacteria > Pseudomonadati > Bacteroidota > Flavobacteriia > Flavobacteriales > Flavobacteriaceae > Winogradskyella > Winogradskyella sp. PE311. The sequence continues at coordinate 485,348 of NZ_JBHZTH010000001.1, forward strand.
TGATCAATATGACTTAAAAGAGGGAATGAGTTATCAATTGTATTTTGAAGTATATGACAATGATGCATTGCATAATTATAAACGAACTAAAAGTAGTGTTTTTAGCTATAGGGAATTAACGAAAGATGAAGAGGAGCAAAAACAATTGCAAGAGCAGAATGAGACAATAAAGGATATTGGAAAGACTTTCCAAAAACTTGAAGAGCAAGATAAAAAATTAGAAGAGTTTTCTAAAACCCAGAAAGAAAAGGAGCAGCTTAATTTTAATGATAAAAAGAAATTTGAAGATTTTTTAAAACGTCAGAAACAACAAGAACAGTTGATGAAAGATTTTAACAAAAAGCTTCAAGATAACATTGAAGAGTTTCAGGAAGAGAAAAAAGAAGATGAATTTAAGGAAGATTTAAAAGAACGTTTAAAAGAGAATGAAAAACAACTTAAGAAAGACGAGAAGTTGTTAGAGGAGTTAGAAGAATTAAAAGATAAGATCAATAAGGAGGAGTTTACCCAAAAATTAGAAGAACTTGCTAAGCAAAATAAGAATAAGAAGCGGAGTATGAAACAGCTTTTAGAGCTGACCAAGCGTTTTTATGTAATGAAGAAAGCTGAGAAATTAGCTAATGAATTAGATGATCTAGCGAATAAGCAAGAAGAACTCGCTGATAAAGAAAAGGAAAACACTAAAAATAAGCAAGAAGGGTTAAATGAAGAATTTAAAAAGCTTCAGGAAGATATAGAGGATCTTAAGCGAGAAGATAGACAGTTGCAAAAACCAATGAAGGTTCCTGTGGATGAGTTTTTAGAAGATGGTATTGAGTATGACCAAAAAGAGGCTAAAGACGCTTTAGAGAAAAAGGAGCAGAATGAAGGTGAGCAAAAACTCAGTGAAGCCAAAGCGCAAGAGCAAAAAGCAAAAGAAAAGCAAAAGAAGGCTGCAAAAAAAATGAAAAAGATGAGCCAGATGATGATGGAGATGATGTCTGGCGGTGGTGGAAGCGGTGGTGACCAAGCTTCTGAAGATATTGATACATTAAGACAAATATTGGAGAATTTGTTATTGTATTCTTTTGATCAAGAGGGACTTATGAACACTTTTGATGAAATTGACATTAATAATAATAAGTATGGTAAATATATTATATCGCAAAGTAATCTAAGAGAGCATTTTGAGCACATAGACGACAGCCTATTTGCTTTATCACTGCGGCAACCTAAGATTTCTGAAAAAGTAAATTCGCAGATTACCGAAGTCTATTTTAATATAGATAAAGCACTAGATCAACTCACGGAGAATAGATTATATCAAGGCGTATCCTCTCAGCAATATGCAATAACAGCTAGTAATGAACTTGCTAGTTTTTTAAGCGATGTTTTAGATAATATGGAGATGTCCATGAATGCATCTCCAGGATCAGGAAGCGGAGGTGGAGAGCAACTTCAAGATATTATTATGTCTCAAGAAGAGGTGAAAAAAATGATGGAAGAGGGCTTGAAGAAAAATGAAAAGGGTAAATCTAGTGATGAGGGTAAGGAAAGTGAAGGTAAGAAAGCGGGTGAAGAAGGAAATGATGGTAAAGACGGTGAAGGAAAAAAGTCAGGAGAACAAGGTAAAAGTGGTGAGGACGGAAAGCAGGGTCAAGAAGGTAAGAATGGAGAGAGCGGTCAAGGCGGTAATAATTCAACAGGAGATGGTGGTGAACAAGATGGAAAAGATGGAGATAAAGGTAAGGGTGGAAACGAAGGCAATCAGAATGGTGAAGGTAGTCAGAATGGAAAACAAGGTGATAAAGGTAAAGGTGGTGAAAGCGGAAAAGATTCTCAAAATGGAGATGGTGGCAATGAGGGAAAAAATGAGGGTTATGGCGAAGGTGGCAGTGAAGAACAGAACGCCGAGTTATTTAAGATTTATCAGCAACAGCAACAATTGAGACAAGCCCTTGAAGATAAACTTAGTAAGGAAGGGAAAATAGAATCTGCAGGTGATTTGATTAAAGAAATGGAAGAAGTAGAGTTAGATCTTTTAAATTATGGTTTCACAAATCAAACTTTACAAAAAATGATGGAGGTACAGCATCAGTTGTTAAAGTTAGAGAATGCTACATTTATGCAAGGACAGGATACAAAACGTGAGTCTGAAACAAATAAAAAGAATTTTATTGAATCATCTCCGAGTCAAATCCTCACAGCTAAACAATATTTTAATACAACTGAAATTTTAAATCGTCAAGCATTACCTTTGCAAAATCACTTAAAGAAAAAAATTCAGGAGTATTTTAAAAAAACAAATGATTAGTTTTAATTACGAGACGGAGTTTGAATTAGAAGACGAGCTAAAAGTGTCTCAATGGATATCGGAAACTATAACAATAGAAAACTGTAAGGAGGGCGAGATAAATTTTATATTCTGTTCTGATGACTATTTACATAAACTAAATGTAAGTTTTCTTAATCACGATACACTAACGGATATTATTAGTTTCGACTACTCGGTAGGAAAAGAGCTACACGGCGACATTTATATTTCTATAGATAGAGTTAGGGATAATGCAAATAAATTTTCTGTATCATTTAATGATGAAATTACGCGGGTTATGGTTCATGGTATTTTGCATTATTGTGGGTTTAAAGACAAGTCTGACAAAGATAAATTAGTAATGCGTTCAAAAGAAGATTATTATTTGACAACTCGTTTATAGGTGGTGAGGTTTCAACGTATATTTGCAAACTGAAATTGTAATTTGTTCCACGTGGAACAAAAAGAGATATAGTTATGTTTAATGAGATTTATGATGTTATTGTTGTAGGAGCTGGTCATGCTGGAAGCGAGGCTGCGGCTGCGGCTGCAAACATGGGTAGTAGAACACTGTTAATTACAATGAATCTTCAAAACATTGCGCAGATGTCTTGCAACCCTGCAATGGGAGGGATTGCAAAGGGTCAAATTGTGCGAGAGATTGATGCCTTGGGCGGGTATAGTGGAATAGTATCAGATACTTCAGCTATTCAATTTAAAATGCTGAATAAATCTAAAGGGCCAGCAATGTGGAGCCCAAGAGTACAAAGTGATAGAATGCGTTTTGCTGAGGATTGGAGGCTGCTTTTAGAGAAAACGCCTAACTTAGATTTCTACCAAGAAATGGTTTCGGGTCTTATTGTTAAGAATCATAAAGTACTTGGTGTAAAAACATCGCTTGGAATTGAAGTAAGGGGCAAGTCTGTTGTCTTAACAAACGGCACTTTTTTAAATGGACTTATTCATATTGGGGACAAAAACTTTGGTGGAGGTAGAGCAGGTGAAAGAGCAGCTACAGGAATTACCGGACAACTGGTAAATCTCGGTTTTGAATCTGGAAGAATGAAGACCGGTACACCTCCAAGGGTAGATGGCAGATCTTTGGATTATTCTAAAATGACAGAACAACCCGGTGATGCTGAACCTCAAAAATTTTCTTATTTAGATACAACAAAGGCTTTAGAAAACCAACGTTCATGTTATATGACTTATACAAGTCAGCAGGTTCATGACTTGTTACGTGAAGGTTTTGATCGTTCACCAATGTTTAACGGAAGAATTAAAAGCGTTGGCCCACGCTATTGTCCGTCTATAGAAGATAAGATTAATCGTTTCGCGGACAAGGATAGGCACCAATTATTTATAGAGCCAGAAGGTTGGAAAACTTGTGAGGTTTATGTAAATGGATTCTCTACATCATTACCAGAAGATGTTCAATTTAAGGCGTTGCGGTCTGTAGTGGGTTTTGAAAATGTAAAATTCTTTAGACCAGGTTACGCCATAGAATACGATTATTTCCCGCCTACTCAATTAAAGCATACTTTAGAAACCAAGCTTGTCAACGGCTTGTATTTCGCAGGTCAAATTAATGGAACAACGGGTTATGAAGAGGCAGCTTCTCAGGGTTTAATGGCTGGCATTAATGCTAGTTTAAAAGTTCAAGAAAAAGATGCTTTTACATTACAAAGAGATGAAGCCTATATTGGTGTACTTATTGATGATTTAATTACAAAAGGTACTGAAGAGCCATATCGTATGTTTACATCTAGGGCAGAGTATAGAACCTTATTACGACAAGATAATGCGGATTTTAGATTAACACCAAAAGGTTATGACTTAGGTTTAGCTTCTGAAAAACGGCTAAAAAGAATGGAGCAAAAGCAAACTAAATCAAAAGGATTTGTTCAATTTTTTAAAGACACAAGTGTTAAGCCTGAAGAGGCCAATCCTGTTTTAGAATCTAAAAACTCAGCAACTGTTAAACAACAAGATAAAATGTTTAAGCTGTTTGCAAGACCGAATATAACGATTGAAGACGTGCGTAAATTTAAAGCTGTAGAAACCTATATTGAAAACAATAATTTAGATACAGAGGTTTTGGAGCAGACGGAAATTCAGGTAAAGTATTCGGGATATATTGAAAAGGAAAAGAACAACGCGGATAAATTAAATAGACTTGAGAATTTAAAGATTCCATCTAATTTTGATTATTCTAGTCTTAAGTCTATGAGTATGGAGGCGAGGCAAAAACTCAAAGAGATTCAACCTGTTACTATTTCTCAGGCCTCAAGAATAAGCGGAGTTTCACCAAATGATATTTCGGTTTTATTGGTTTATTTAGGAAGATGATTTTATAAGAACACCAAAAAGTAAAACTAATATTATTGTGTTCCACGTGAAACAATTACTGTTTAATTAGTATTTTTTCTCCGTCAATTAGTTTCTGAAATTTTAATATGAGCAATAAAAGTATTTATTTAAAAGTAAAAGATTATTCAGTGTCAGCTGAAAATTTTCAACTTTTATACAATTCAGAATTTGACATGTTGGAAACATTTCCGCAGCCAAAATCTGAGAAGCTTTCAGAATATTATAAGAGTGACGATTATATTTCCCATACAGACACAAAACGAAACCTATTAGAATTTGTTTACCACTTAGTTAGACAGATTGCTTTAAAGAAAAAGATAAAGTTGATTAATTCTTTTAAATCAGAGGCTAATAATTTATTAGATATTGGGTGCGGAACAGGTGATTTTTTAGAATTTGCTTTAAGGTCTAATTGGAATGTTGTTGGAGTAGAGCCAGATAACAAAGCTCGTAAAATTGCAAATTTAAAAACTAATAATTCTGTCTATGGAATAGAACAACTAGTAAAACTAAAACCGAATAGTTTTGATGTGATTACGCTTTGGCATGTGTTAGAACATTTACCAGATTTAGAAATGCATACCTCGTTATTTAAATCACTTTTAAAACCGAAAGGTACTTTGGTGATAGCTGTACCTAATTTTAAAAGTTATGATGCAAGCCATTATAAAAGCTTTTGGGCGGCATATGATGTGCCTAGACATCTGTGGCATTTTTCAAGAACGTCTATTTCTAAATTATTTAAAAGAGAAAATATAAAATTAATAAGAACCAGACCAATGCTTTTTGATTCTTATTATGTTAGTTTGCTTTCTGAAAAATATAAGTCAGGATGGATGAATCCTTTTAAGGCGTTTTATATAGCAACAAAATCTAATCTTAAGGCTAAACAATCAAAAGAGTATTCTTCACATATTTATATCTTGAAAAAGCAGTGATTCCTTATTTAAAAAGCGCAGCTGTGTATTCTAAGACACATAAACACATTTACACTGAAGATAATTTTAATGCTCTTAAAACGCCTTATTTGAAATCAAAATCAATAGCTTTTAGGAATAACTAAATTAAAAATCAATTGAAAAAATCTATAATAAAAAAATTAATTAAATCTGAGCTTAACTTTTATACATTTGCAAAAATTAAATAGAATATTACCATGAAAAAATTATTAATAGTCTTAATCGGCTTAATAGCATTTACATCTTGTCAGCAACAGCAAAAAATTGCCTTTGTAGATCGAACAGAAGTCATAAATAAATATCAAGCAAAAATTGATATTGAGGAAAAATATAAAGTAAAAAATGATGTCTATATAAAAAGAAGAGATAGTTTAATTCAGCGTTATGATTTTGATAGAAAAGAAGCAAGCATTAGAGCGCAAAGAATGTCTCAAAAAGATTTAGAAAAATTAGGTCAAGAGTTTCAGCAGCGTGAAGCTTTATTAGGTCAACAAATTCAATTCGAAAAAGAGGAGATAGAAAAAGCATTTTCATCAGAGATTGACTCTACAATTTCAAAAATTAAAACGTTTGTTTCTAAGTATGGAAAAGATAACGGATATTCATACATTTTAGGAACTAGTGATTCGGCAAATTCCGTTATGTATGGACCAGAACAAGATAATATTACAGAACAAGTTCTTGAAGGTCTTAATAAGGCTTATAATGAGAAGAAATAAATAAATCTGAATAATTGCGTTTGCATTATTTTATAAAGCCAAGTTTATTCTTGGCTTTTTTTATGCAGTAAACGAGTGAGTTTAATTGATAAATCTGTAAGAATAATCTTAGAGTTTCCGTTGCGTTCTATATGATAAATAGCATCTTGTAATTCATCTGATATTTCTAAAATATTAGAATCGTGAATAAATGGAGCAAACTTTTCTAGTTGAAAACTATCCGACTTTGGTTCTAAGTAAACCAAATCGTTAGCTTTATAGTTAAGCAATAAGGCTTGTCTAAAATAGTTTAAGCAAAAACTTAGAAATTTCTTTTGCGTTTCTCTTCCTGTTTTAGCAATTTCTTCGGACCAAGAGATTAAATCGTGAATAGCACTTTTGTTGCCCTTGGCTTTAAAGGCTGATCTTACCCAGAGAATAAACCACTTTTCAAATTGAATGTCTTCACTATCTTGATAAATAAGATCGCAAGCCTTGTTAAAATTACCATTAGCTTGATGGGCAATTTTTGAGGCAACGGATAATTCAATATGATATTTTTTAACCAGAGCGTCCGCAATTGAACTTTCTGCTAAAGGAGGGAAATATAAAATCTGGCAGCGAGATCTAATAGTATTAATAATTTGCTCTTCATCTTCAGCTATAAGAATAAAGATCGTTTTTTCTGGTGGCTCTTCAATTAACTTTAAAAGCTTATTAGCAGCTGGAGTATTCATTTTTTCAGCCATCCAAATGAGCATAATTTTATGGCCCCCTTCGTAAGACTTTAAGGATAAGGACTTTACAATTTTTAAAGCCTCGTCAACACCTATTTGTCCTTGTTTATTATCTACACCAAGGAGTTTATACCAATCAAATAAATTACCATAAGGTTGTTGGTTTAATAATTGTCGCCACTCTTCTAAATAAAAACTGGAAACGGGCTTACTTTTTACTTTATCGCTTGTAGTTACAGGAAATGCAAAATGTAAATCTGGATGAGAAAAGTTTTTGAACTTTATATTACACGACTCGTTTCCATTTGTGTTTTCTCCATTAGAATTAGAGCATAATATGTATTGCGCGTAGGCTAAGGCCATTGGTAACGTGCCCGAACCTTCAGGGCCTACAAATAATTGTGCATGGGCAATTCTCCCAGCATCTACACTCGTAATAAGGTGATTTTTGATGTGTTTTTGACCTAAAATTTCAGAAAAAAGCATAAAGCAAAACTATGTAATTTTTTTATCCTTTCTAATCTTTATATTTGTTCTTCAAAAAAATTAAATTTCACACCTTTTAAAACAGATGAAAACTATAAACGATTTCAATTTTCAAGATAAAAAAGCGCTAATTAGAGTAGATTTTAATGTGCCTCTAGATGATAATTTTTCAGTTAGTGATGCTACAAGAATTATTTCTGCAAAACCTACGATTATTAAAATTCTAGAAGATGGCGGAAGTTGTGTTTTAATGTCTCATTTAGGCAGACCAAAGGGAGTGCAAGAAGAATATTCATTAAAGCATATTATCAGTAAAATTGAGGATGTTCTTGGAGTAGAAGTAAAATTTTCATCAAACTGCATAGGAAAAGATGCAGAGGATAAAGCTAATGCATTAGAGCCAGGAGAAATTTTACTTCTTGAGAATTTACGATTTCATGAAGAAGAAAAACAAGGAGATAGAGATTTTGCAGAACAATTATCTAATTTAGGTGATATTTATGTCAATGATGCTTTTGGTACAGCACATAGAGCACATGCTTCTACAACAATTGTTGCAGAGTTTTTCCCAGAAAACAAATGTTTTGGTAGTCTTTTAGCTCAAGAAATAGAAAGTATCAAAAAGGTTATGGACGATGGCGAAAAGCCCGTTTTAGCTGTACTTGGAGGTGCTAAAGTGTCTTCTAAAATCACAGTAATTGAAAATATATTAGACAAAGTAGATCACTTAATAATAGGTGGAGGAATGACGTTTACCTTTGTAAAAGCCCAAGGTGGCAAAATTGGAGATTCTATTTGCGAAGATGATAAGATGGAATTAGCATTAGATATTATGAAACAAGCAGAAGCTAAAGGTGTAAAAATTCACATTCCTGTAGATGTACTGGCTGCAGATGCTTTTAGTAATGACGCCAATACTAAAGTTATGGATGTTAGAGAGATTCCTGATGGTTGGCAAGGCTTAGATGCTGGACCAAAATCTTTGGCAAATTTTGATGCAGTAGTAAACCAGTGTAAGACTATTCTTTGGAATGGACCATTAGGTGTTTTTGAAATGGAAAGCTTTGCAAAAGGGACTATCGCTTTGGGTAATTCTATTGCTAATTCCACTAAAAATGGTGCATTTTCTTTAGTTGGTGGAGGAGATTCTGTAGCTGCCGTTAAGCAATTTGGTTTTGAAAAAAAGGTGAGTTATGTAAGTACTGGTGGAGGCGCAATGCTTGAAAGCCTTGAGGGAAAAACATTACCAGGTATAGCTGCTATTTTAGCCTAAGCCTCTAAAAAAAGACTAATTCTGAGACTTTAGCGTTTTATCAAAAACAACAAACTATAATTTTTATGACGATTAAGACTTTTCTATCTACTTTACTTTGCTTAGTAGTGAGCATATCATTTTCGCAAATCAAAAAGGATAGTGTTATTAAGTCAGTTGACTCAATTATTGACGGAAAGCTGATTGCACCAGCTAAGGTTATTCCCGCAGAAATAGACTCATTAGGAATTAATAAATTAGAAGATTTAGCTGAAGCAGCGGAATTGGATCAAAAATGGTTAGATGAACTTTATAGCAACACATTATACGATACCATTTATAAGTCTGTCGCCGAATTAACATATGAGCCAGTTAATTATCCTGAACTTACAACAGATACGTTAAAGGCTAGACTTGCCCGTTTAAATGCGAGAACTCCTTTTAATGTAGAATATAACCCTTCTTTAGAAAGCGTCATAAAACGTTATTTAAAAACAAGAAGGTCTTCTATGGAGCGCTTAATGGGTCTGAGTCACTTTTATTTTCCAATGTTTGAGCAAGAGTTTGATAATTACAACATTCCCTTGGAGATGAAATACCTATCCATAGTAGAGTCTGCATTAAAACCAAGAGCAAGATCTAGGGTTGGAGCAACAGGGTTGTGGCAATTTATGTTTGCCACAGGTAAAGAATACAAATTAGACGTAAGTAGCTATGTTGATGAGCGAAGTGATCCTATAAAATCAACAACAGCAGCAGCACAATATTTATCTCGATTATACAAAATTTTTGGTGATTGGGATTTAGCATTAGCGGCTTATAACTCGGGACCTGGAAATGTCAATAAAGCCATAAGGCGCTCTGGTGGATACACTAACTATTGGAACATAAGACAGAATTTACCAAGAGAAACTGCCGGTTATGTTCCAGCATTTTTAGCTACTATGTATATTTTTGAGTTTGCAGAAGAACACGGTTTTAAGCCAGAAAGACCAGCTTTTCAGCAAATTCAAACTGATACTGTTCATGTAAAGCAAATGATTACTTTAGACCAAGTGGCCGAGACCACAGGTGTAAAGATCGAAGAACTACAGTTTCTTAATCCTTCTTATAAGTTAGATATTATACCTAAAGTAAAAGGAAAAACGTATGTTCTTAGATTGCCAAGAGAGGCTATAGGAGTTTTTGTTGCAAATGAAGATAAGATTTATGCTTTTGCTAGTGCTGAATTTAATAAGCGCGAAAAACCATTACCTCAACTTTTTAATGCAGACACTAAGGTAAGATATCGCGTAAAGAATGGTGATTATCTTGGTAAAATTGCGAGAAAATATGGTGTTAGAGTTAGCCAGATTAAACGCTGGAATGGATTAAGGAGTAATAATTTAAAAATTGGTCAACGGCTTACAATTTATCCAAGAAATCCAAGCACTACGGTAAAATCTAAAACAACTAAAAAAGCTGTAAATAAAACAGGAAAACAAACTTATAGAGTTAAATCTGGAGATTCGCTTTGGAGCATTGCTCAAAAGTTTTCTGGTGTTTCTGTTCAAAATATTAAAGATTGGAACGATATTAGTGGTAGTAAACTCAAAATAGGAATGACACTTGTTGTGTCACAATAAATAACTGACAAAATATTAAATTTATGAGAGCTTTATATGTGCTATTATTTTGTGTGCTGTTAACGGCATGTGATGATAAAAAAGATGGAGATAAGAGTATTTATTTACCAGCATCTAATGGTAATTTAAATAATATTTCTGTAGTTATTGACAACCAATTATGGGATGGAAGTGTTGGAGAAATAATCAGAGAGATATTTGCGGCACCATTAATGGGTTTGCCTTCAGATAATGAGCCAATTTTTAAGCTAAGGCAAATACCACCTCAAGTATTTGATGGATTTGCAACACGCAGTAGAATAGTATTAAAAATTGAAAAAGGTGATGTAGATGCGTCTACAAAAATTGCAAATGATGTTTTTGCTAAACCGCAGACCGTTGCTGTTGTGACGGGAGAAAAAATGCAAGACATTATAACTCAGCTTAAAGAGACAAAAGCTAAAATTATTGACGCCTTTAACAAGGAAGAAGTAAAAGAAAAGCAAAGACGTATTAAGTTATCACTATTAGCGGATGAAAAAATGGAACAGCAATTAGGTTTTACAATTGATATTCCATCAGTTTATAGAATAGCAAAAGCTACAGATGATTTTTTCTGGATCAGAAAGAATTTAACTAGTAATAAAACTATTGAAATCATGTTTTACGAAGTGCCATTAGAAACGATATCTCAAGGGGATAGTACGGTTGTGGATATCGTAAAAATGCGAGATAAAATCACAAAAACTAAAATTCCTGGAGAAGATGACATCTATATGTCTGTAGAAGATGCTTATGCTCCGTCCATGTTTAAAACAATTATAGATAACAAACCCGCTTATGAAGTAAGAGGTCTATGGGAAATGAATGGTTTTACAGGAGCAGGTCCTTTCATTACTTATGCCATAGAGGATGAGGTTAATAAACGTTACCTCATTGCAGACGGTTATGTATACGCACCATCTCTTAGTAAGAGCGAATATATTTTTGAATTAGAATCGATAATTAAATCGATAACTATTAAATAAAAAAAAGCCAACTTCTTAAGTTGGCTTTTTTATTGTTTTTTATTTAGGATTACTCCTTGTCATTAATTTCATTAGGCTCTTCTTTACTAGCATCTTTAAATTCTTTGATACCGCTTCCAAGTCCTCTCATTAATTCAGGAATTTTTCTACCACCAAAAAGTAATAAAATAACAACGACAACGAGGATTACTTGGGGCGCTCCAATCGCCAATGGGACAATACTTAAGCTCATAATAATAAATTTAGAAGACAAAGTTAGTAATTATAGTTTAAATATAACGCAGTAAACCCAACTTTAGCACTTTAAGACACCGCTATTTCACTATTTTAATTAATTTTGTTAAGATGGCAGAAAAGAAGAAGAAAGAAAAAAAACTGGCTAAAAAACTACTTCACAAGTATCGCCTTGTTGTTTTAAACGAAGATACTTTTGAAGAGCGGTTTGCCATTAAACTTACAAGGCTTAATGTGTTTGTATTAACATCTTTATCTGCTATTTTTTTAGTCTTTTTTACAATTTTATTAATTGCTTTTACACCGCTACGCGAGTACATTCCAGGGTATTCCTCTGCAAAATTAAAAAAACAAGCTTCTATTTTAAATTATAAAACAGACTCTCTTGTTAACGAATTAGAGGTTAATAAGCAATATTATGCCTCAATCAGAAAGGTATTAACTGGTGATGTAAAGACAGTAGATTTTAATAGAGATTCTATTATCGAAGCTGCAAAAAATGATATTGATATTTTACAGGTATCTACAAATAAAGAGGACTCACTATTAAGAGAGAAGGTTGAAAAAGAAGATAAATATAATTTGTTTGATGACTCTTCTAATCAGTCTAATTTTGTTTTATTTCCTCCGGTTAATGGAACAATTTCTGAAGAGTATGATATAGAAGAAAGGCATTATGCTGTCGATGTTGTAGTAGCATCAAACACACCAGTTAAGGCTACAGCCGATGGTACTGTGATTTTTGCAGAATGGACTGTAGAAACAGGTTACGTTGTTATTTTAGAGCATAACCAAGAATTGATTTCTGTATACAAACACAATTCAGCTATCACAAAAACACAAGGAGATTTGGTAAAAGCAGGTGAGGTTATTGCTTTGTCTGGTAATACAGGAGAATTAAGTACAGGACCACATTTACATTTTGAACTTTGGAGTAAAGGTTACCCAGTAAACCCAACTAATTTTATTGATTTTAGATAATGCCATCTTTTAAAGCAGCACTCTCAAAACCATTTGCTAAATATATTTCAAAACGCGTTAAAAAATGGGCTTCAAATCCTATTGAAACTCAAGAAAAAGTGTTTCAAAATTTAATATTGAACGCCAGACATACTGTTTTTGGTAAAGATCATAATTTCGAAGCTATACAAACTTATAAAGACTTTAAAACACAAGTTCCAATAAGAGATTATGAGGATTTAAAGCCATATGTGGAGCGTGTTGTGTCTGGAGAGGAAGATATACTTTGGAAAGGTAAACCGCTTTATTTTGCTAAGACTTCTGGGACGACATCGGGCTCAAAATATATTCCCATAACTAAAGAAAGTATGCCAACTCACGTTGAGGCGGCTAGAAACGCCATTTTATTGTATATCAATGAAACTGGTAAAACAAATTTTGTGGATGGTAAAATGATATTTCTGCAAGGTAGCCCAATTCTTAAAGAACAAAACGGAATTAAGCTAGGACGACTATCTGGTATTGTGGCGCATTACGTCCCAAAATATCTTCAAAGAAATAGAATGCCATCCTTAAAAACTAATTGCATCGAGGATTGGGAGACTAAAGTTGATGCTATTGTTGAGGAAACATTGAGTGAAAATATGACTATCATTTCAGGAATTCCTTCTTGGGTTCAGATGTATTTTGAAAAGCTCACTGAAAAATCTGGTGAGAAAGTAGGTGAGGTTTTTAAAAATTTCAACCTATTTATTTTTGGCGGCGTGAACTATGAACCCTACAGAGCAAAATTTGAAAATCTTATAGGAAGGAAAGTTGATAGTATAGAACTGTATCCTGCAAGTGAAGGTTTTTTTGCTTTTCAAGATAAACAAGGTGAAAAAGGGATGTTACTTCAATTAAATTCTGGTATTTTTTATGAATTCATTGAAGCAGATGAGTTTTTTGAAAAAAACGCCAAGCGTATTACCCTTAAGGATGTGGAGCTTAATATAAATTATGTGATGATAATTTCGACTACAGCTGGTTTATGGGCATATAATATTGGTGATACAATTCAGTTTACTTGTTTAAGGCCCTTTAGAGTCATTGTTAGTGGCCGCATTAAGCATTTTATTTCAGCATTTGGGGAGCACGTTATAGGTAAAGAGGTAGAGCAAGCTCTAAAGGAAGCAATAGAAAACACTTCTGTTTCTGTGAATGAATTTTCAGTTGCACCACAAATAAACCCTAAAGAGGGTTTACCCTATCACGAGTGGTTTATAGAGTTTGAAAATGAACCAGATAACATACTAATATTTATTGAGGACTTAGAAAAATCCTTACAAGAACAGAATAGTTATTATTTAGATTTAATAACCGGAAAAGTTTTACAATCTTTAAAAATAACCAAGGTTAAAAAAGAAGGGTTTCAAACTTATATGAAGTCTATTGGAAAGCTGGGCGGCCAAAATAAAATACCAAGATTAGCCAATGACCGCAAGATAGCTGATAAAATGTATGAACTTCAATTAACTAAATAACCCTATATTTGCAGGTTAAAATAGTATGAGTACAACCAAAAAGAAACACGAAAGAACAAGGGCTCAAGAGAGCTCTAGCGCCATAGAACGCATGTATATCACAATGCGTCACTTATTTAATAGGGGCTTTTATAAACCTATGGGAGTTTCAGGTGAAACACTTCGTGAAGCTTTACTTTTATTAAGACCAGAAATTTACGGCTCTATAGGGGAAGAAAAAGCAGAGTTGGAAGGTTTATTGTATGTAATCGATCGTCTACCAGAAGGTATTGAAGAATGTACATTTATAAACCTCACTAGTGATGAAGGCTATGCTAATTCTCACTTTCTGCCCATTATACCACCAAAACGAAGACGTAATTGTTATCGCATTGATGATGAGCAAATGAATATTGAGATTACAAGAGGACGTTCTGAAATTTATGATATTCTTACTCATCTTACATTTTTATTTGTTGAATCTCACAAAATAAGTAAGCGCATTATTATAGATGAAGAAGGTGCAACCGTTAGAGATTGGCAAAAATTAGAAAGCGCTGTAACATCGAAAAAAAAGCTTACGCAAAAAGAGCGTGAAATTGCGATTACGCATACAGCTAATATTCTGGGCAGGACTTTTAATGAATTAACAGAAGCTTATCCTAAATTCGCTACTGAAAATCAACCAGAACGCCTACTTCATATCGTTTATTGGTTGGGTAAATTAGCTATAGAAGAAGTTGTAAATAATAATAAACGCACCATAACTTTTAGTCCAGTTTTAAGAGAACGTTTAGGACATCATATTCATGGTGAGGTTTGGGCAGATACAATAAAGTCTACACTCTCCAAAAATGGTTTATTAGAACGACCAATTCACATCATAAGCGCTAATATGCATAGTGTAATGAATTCTATTTTTGCAAAAGGCACATTAAAAAATACGGATTCTAAAAAGAACATCTTTGATTTTTATGAGACTTTGAGTAGTTCAAAAAGTCACGCCTTACGCAATAAAGTAGAAAAATTAGCGTTGCAAAGCGGAATGATTTATATTAAAGATACTTCGGGAACAAATATTGATGTTCAAATCTTTGATACTGATAAAATAGATTTTTCTCAAACAGAATTTAAATATTTAGAGGAAGAGACAGATAAGAAAGCCGTTATCTTTGTAATGGATTATGCCTTTGGTGAGCAAGCCTATGAAACTCTTGATGAATTTCTTAAGCCTGTAAAGGTTAATGAAAAAAAAATTCATTTAGATGTTAAATCTATTTCAATAATGGGCAAGGCAGGTATTTTAGAAGGTGGAAAGGGAGATGTAATGATTCCGGCCGCACATATTTTTGAAGGTACAGCAGATAATTATCCATTTAAAAATGAGCTAAGTAAAAACGATTTGTTAGATTGCGGAGTAGATGTTTTTGAAGGCACAATGATTACTGTTTTAGGAACTTCGTTACAAAATAAGGAGATTTTAAAATTCTTTAAAAATTCTACTTGGAATGTTATTGGTCTTGAGATGGAGGGCGCGCATTACCAAAAAGCCATACAAGCAGCTTCAAAGGTTAGGGGTAGTATAAACGAAGATGTTAAGGTAAGGTATGCATATTATGCTAGTGACAATCCATTAGAAACGGGAAGTACCTTAGCTTCTGGTGGTCTTGGAACTTCCGGAGTTAAGCCAACATATGTGATAACAAAAAAGATACTAGAACAAATATTTAATTCATAAAAAATGAGTGAAAAATCACCACAAGAATCTCAAAACGAGGAAGTTGATTTAGGAGTGTTGTTTAAAGCAATAGGAGAATCATTTGAAAAGTTATTTCGATTTATAAGCAATATCTTCAAAGGCACTTTTTCATTAATTATTTTAGCTCTAAAGCCAATTGTAAATAATTTTAAGTTAGTTGCGATAATATTAATGGTTTCCGCATTAGTTGGTTTCTTCATTGAAAAAGTAAAAGAGCCAGTTTACGTTGCAGATATGTTGGTTCGCCCATATTACGACTCAAAGTATCAACTGTCAAATAATGTCAATTATTTTAACGCTTTAATTGGTTCAAAAAACTACGCTGAATTATCTGTGATTTTTGAAATTGATAGTTCAACAACTGCAAAAGAGTTATTAGGTTTTGATATTGAGATTGGCCCAGAAACGCAAAATGATTTAATTAAAGAGTATGATGATTATATAAAATCTCTTGATAGCACTTTAGCCGTTGATGTAACTTACGAAGACTTTATTAGCAATAGAGACATATTAGCTGGAAGAATTTTTTCTATTAAGGCAAAGTCCACTAGTAATAATGTTTTTCCTAGTTTAGAGAAAGGGTTTATTAAAACGTTAGAAAATGAATATTCAATAAAATTAAAAAAGAGAACAGACTCAATACGTAAAGTCAAAAGAAAAAGTTATTTAGATGAGTTGGAAAGGGTTGAAAATCTTCAAAAAACGTATTTAGACATCAAAAAGACGGAGTCAGAAAAAGATCTTGTAAAAGTTGCAGGAGGAGTATTACCCCTAATACAAGAAAAAACAGAAACAAAAGAGTTTGAGCTTTTTAAAGAGGAATTGAAAATAAGAGGTGCATTAAGACTTATTGAGGAAGAAATGGTTGATGAAGGTCAATATTATGACATATTATCAAGTTTTGAAGAAGTAGGTGCAAAAGAAAAAGACTTTTTTGAGGAGTACTCGATTATCTTTCCGGCTTTGGCCTTAATAATTTTAATATTGGGTTATAGTTTTATCAAAGTTTTTAAGTTCATTAAGGAATATGAGTAAGACCCAAACTTTATTAGTAACTGGTGGAGCTGGTTTTATAGGGTCAAATTTTATAACTTATTTATTAGAAAACTACAGAGACATTAAAGTTGTAAATTTAGATAAGCTTACCTATGCTGGTGAGCTTTCTAATTTAAGTGAATTAGTAAATAATGTTAACTATACATTTGTAAAAGGTGATATTTGTGACACAGAGTTAATTAACTCACTATTTCAAACACATACGTTTACAGGTATTATCCATTTTGCAGCAGAGTCTCATGTAGATAATTCAATAAAAAACCCTGACGCCTTTATAAACACAAATGTTTATGGAACATTTAATTTACTCAATGTCGCTAGAAAATATTGGATGAATTCTCCCTTTATTTTCAAAGAAGGATGTGAAAAAAATAGATTTCATCATATATCTACTGATGAGGTGTATGGAACTTTAGGCGAAATAGGTTTATTTACAGAAGAGACTCCTTACGCACCAAACAGTCCATATAGCGCGTCAAAAGCCTCATCAGATTTTATTGTTAGGAGCTATTACCATACTTACGGAATGAATGTCGTTACCTCTAATTGCAGTAATAACTACGGCCCAAAGCAGCATAACGAAAAGTTAATACCAACAGTAATAAGAAAGGCAATTAACAACGAGAAAATACCAATATATGGTGATGGAAAAAACATAAGAGATTGGCTTTATGTAGAAGACCATTGTAGAGGTATAGATTTAGTATATCGTAAGGGATTACCTGGAGAGACTTATAATATTGGAGGAAAAAATGAAAGAGATAATCTTCATATAGCTAATAAAATTTGCGAGATTCTCGATGAAATAAAACCAAAAAACACATCTTATTTAGATCAAATTACTTTTGTTAAAGACAGACCCGGACATGATTTCAGATATGCAATTGATGCTTCTAAAATAGAGAATAATCTAGGTTGGAAAGCAATAGAAAATTTTGAGACCGGTATAATTAAAACTGTTAATTGGTATCTCAATAAATACGAATTATTATGAAAGGAATAGTATTAGCAGGTGGTTCGGGCACAAGATTACATCCGCTTACTTTAGCAGTTAGCAAACAACTTATGCCTATTTATGATAAGCCAATGATATATTACCCTATTTCTACTTTAATGTGGTCTGGTATTAAAGATATACTTATTATTTCTACACCATCAGATTTATCACTCTTTAAAAAGTTACTTGGTGATGGAAAGAAGTATGGATGTAGTTTTAATTATGCAGAACAAGAATCTCCTAATGGTTTGGCAGAGGCCTTTATAATTGGTGAAGAGTTTATCGGAGATGACAAGGTTGCTTTAATTTTAGGTGATAATATTTTTTATGGTACAGGCTTGTCTGATTTGCTGCAGAAAAATAATGATCCAAATGGAGGTATTATTTATGCTTATCATGTCCATGATCCTGAGCGCTATGGTGTTATAGAATTTGATGATGATGGTTTTGCTGTTTCTATAGAGGAGAAGCCTAAAAAACCTAAATCTAATTACGCAGTACCTGGAATTTATTTTTACGACAATTCTGTGGTTGAAATTGCTAAAAGTATAAAGCCTAGTGATAGAGGTGAGTTAGAGATCACTGACATTAACAAAGCATATTTAGCTCAAGGAAAATTAAGTGTTAGTGTATTAGATAAAGGCACAGCATGGTTAGACACAGGTACTTTTAAATCATTAATGCAGGCATCACAGTTTGTACAGGTTATAGAAGAACGACAAGGTTTAAAGATTGGCGCTATTGAAGAAGCTGCCTATAGAATGGGGTATATTAATGAAGCTCAATTTAAAGAGGTTATTAAGCCACTTACTAAAAGTGGTTACGGTAGACATCTTTTAGGTTTATTAGGAGATTAATATGACGGTACAGGAAACTAAATTAGAGGGTTGCTTTATAATTCAGCCGCAGATTTTTGAAGATAAAAGAGGTTATTTTTTAGAAAGTTTTAATAGCAAAGAATTTTATAAAGTCACTGGCATAAAAGTTGATTTTTTGCAGGATAACGAATCACAGTCGTCAAAAGGAGTATTAAGAGGTTTACATTATCAAAAAGGAAAGTATGCTCAGGCAAAGCTAGTTAGGGTAATAAAAGGAAAAGTATTAGATGTTGTAGTAGATCTAAGACAAAACTCAAAAACATTTGGCCAATATGTTTCAATAGAATTGTCAGAAGAAAACAAAATACAAGTTTTTGTACCTAGAGGCTTTGCTCATGGGTTCTTAGTCCTAGAAGATCATTCTATTTTTAGTTATAAATGCGATAATTACTACAACAAGGATGCGGAGTCAGGCATTATTTTTAATGATAGAGATTTAAATATAGATTGGTATTATCCCAAAGAAGATTTAATTATTTCTGATAAAGATTTAATTTTACCAACGCTTAAAAATGCTGATTTATGAAAAAAATAGCTGTTTTAGGGGCTAATGGCCAGTTGGGCAAAACGCTTCAGTATTTAGCTAAAAACACCATAAACACATATACTTTTTACACTAAAGACTATATTGATGTAACAAATAAGAAAAGTATAGAGTCTATCTTTAATACTTTAAACTTTGATTTTTGTGTAAACTGCTCAGCATATACTAATGTTGAGGCTGCCGAAACTTATATCGATGAAGCTTTTGCTATAAATGCTGAAGGGGTTAAAAACATAGCTGAAGTTTGTGAGGCAAATAAAACTAAATTGATTCATATATCAACTGATTATGTGTTTGATGGAGAAAAAAAAGAACCTTATTTAGCTAACGACAAAACAAACCCAATTAATGTATACGGAGCCTCTAAATTAAAAGGCGAGTTTTATATTCAGGAAACTCTAAAAGAACATTATATTATTAGAACATCTTGGCTTTATTCGCCATATGGTAAAAACTTTGTTAAATCAATTATCAATAAAATTGATAAGGACTTAATGTTAAATATTACAACTGAAGAAAAAGGAACACCAACTAGTTGTATTGATTTATCAGAGTTTATTTTCCATTTAATTGATAAAGAGTCGATTCCATTTGGTATTTTTAATTTTTCAGCGCAAGGAAGTACAAGTTGGTATGGTTTTGCAAAGGAAATTGCTAAACAATACGATTCAAATAAAGAGAAAAATATATTACCAACAGATTATTTTAAAACTTTAGCCAATAGACCAAAATATAGTGTTTTAGATAACTCAAAAACAGAAGAAATATATAAGCGTCTTGCTAAATGGGAGAAAAGTGTCCAAGTTATAGTAACTGACTTAAAATGTTAGCTTTACTATTGTTTAATTATTTCTAGGAAAGGTTTTTAATATTACCTTTGTAACTTATAAAATGAATGATTTTTACACAATGAAGAAAATAGCATTAATTACAGGAGTTACAGGACAAGATGGGGCGTATTTAAGTGAATTTCTCCTTAAAAAAGGGTATATAGTTCACGGGTTAAAGCGTAGATCTTCTCTTTTTAATACTGATAGAATAGATCACTTATATCAAGATCCTCATGAAGACGAGATAAATTTCTTTTTGCATTATTGCGATTTAACAGACAGCACTAACTTAATAAGAATAATACAGGAAATTAAACCTGATGAGATCTATAATTTAGCTGCTATGAGTCATGTACATGTGTCTTTTGAAACACCAGAATATACGGCTAATGCAGATGGGATTGGTACATTAAGAATCCTCGAAGCTATTAGAATTCTCGGTCTAGAAAATAAGACAAGAATCTACCAAGCCTCAACCTCCGAACTTTATGGTAAGGTACAAGAAGTTCCACAAACGGAAACTACGCCATTCTACCCAAGAAGCCCATATGCTGTAGCAAAAATGTATGCCTATTGGATTACTGTAAATTATAGAGAAGCCTATGGCATGTATGCTTGTAATGGAATATTATTCAATCATGAGTCACCAATTCGTGGTGAAACTTTTGTGACACGCAAAATTACTAGGGCAACATCTAAAATTGCTTTGGGATTACAAGACAAAATATACTTAGGCAATTTAGATGCTCAAAGAGATTGGGGTCATGCAAAAGATTATATAAGAATGATGTGGATGATTCTTCAGGCTGATGAAGCAGAAGATTGGGTAATCGCAACAGGTAAAACAACCACAGTGAGAGATTTTGTAAAAATGTGTTTCTCACATGTTGGTATTGAGTTAGAATTCAGAGGTGAAGGTTCTAGTGAAAGAGGCTTTATAAAGGCTTGTAATAATCCTGATTATCAAATTAAGATAGGAAAAGAGGTTATAGCGGTAGACGAAAAGTATTTTAGACCCACAGAAGTCGATTTGTTAATTGGAGATGCATCTAAGGCTAGAAAAAAATTAGGTTGGGTACCGGAGTATGATTTACCAGCATTAGTTGAAGATATGATGTCTAGTGATGTTAAATTAATGAAGAAACAGCAATACTTAAAAGACGGTGGCTATAGAATAAAAAACTATTTCGAATAGGCTTATGAATAAAGACTCAAAAATATATATTGCTGGACACAGAGGTCTTGTGGGTAGTGCAATTTTAGAGAATTTAAAACAAAAAGGATATCATAATATTATTACAAGAACCCATTCAGAATTAAATCTTTCAGATCAAAATGAAACAAAGGCGTTTTTTGAAAAAGAAACCCCTGAATATATTTTTTTAGCCGCAGCCAAGGTGGGTGGTATTGTTGCCAACAATGTTTACAGAGCGGATTTTATTTATGAAAATTTGATGATACAGAACAATGTGATTCATCAAAGCTACTTGAGTGAAGTTAAAAAATTATTATTTTTAGGTAGTACATGTATCTATCCTAAAAACTGTCCTCAACCAATGAAAGAGGATTATTTACTAACAGACACATTAGAGTATACTAACGAGCCTTATGCCATAGCAAAAATAGCCGGTATTAAAATGTGTGAAAGTTATAACTTACAGTATGAAACTAATTTTATTTCTGTAATGCCAACAAATTTATATGGACCAAATGATAATTTTGATTTAGAAAAATCACATGTTTTACCAGCATTAATAAGGAAAATACATTTAGCAAATCTTTTAAAGAATAATGAAATTAGTGCTATTTTAAGTGATACTGGTTTCAATACTTTAGAAGAAGCAAATATTTACTTATCTTCTTTCGGCGTGTCAAATAAAAGTGTGG
The DNA here is from genome assembly GCF_046545555.1 of Winogradskyella sp. PE311. Lineage (NCBI taxonomy): Bacteria > Pseudomonadati > Bacteroidota > Flavobacteriia > Flavobacteriales > Flavobacteriaceae > Winogradskyella > Winogradskyella sp. PE311. The sequence goes on from NZ_JBHZTH010000001.1 coordinate 507,422, forward strand.
AAATATGGGGCACAGGTAATCCAAAAAGAGAATTTTTGTGGTCTGAAGACATGGCTGACGCGTGTGTTTTTATAATGGAAAACAGAGATTTTGAAGACACCTACGTTAATAATCAGAAAGAAATACGAAACACTCATATTAATATAGGCACAGGTAAAGATGTGTCAATAAAAGAACTTGCGTTTATTATAAAAGAAATAGTTGGTTTTGAAGGTGATTTAGTTTTTAATGCGGATAAGCCAGATGGTACAATGAGAAAACTTACAGACGTTTCTAAGTTAAACAGCTTAGGCTGGAAACATAGAATTGAACTAAAAGAAGGAATACAGAAACTATATAATTGGTATTTAAACAGTAAAAAATAGAACGTAAAATGAAAAAAACAGCTCTGCTATTATTAGTTTTAACAATGCTCGCTTGTAAGAACGAAAAGAAAGAAGAATCAACAGAAAGTATTTCTGAACCTGTAATAATCTATGATACAATAAAAACGTTTACAGATCAAGAAATTAAGGCATGGACAAAAACCAGAGTAGAATTAGAAAGAATATCTGATGAATCCGCAGTTAATTCTTTTTCTTTAAAAAGATTGTCTAGTACAGAGTCTTGTTATTTGGCAACAGGACCTTTTGCTGTTAATTATGCTTATGTATATAAGGTTTCCGTCAATGTAAAAAAGGGCGCTAATTCTAATTTCTTTGGTTTAAGGTTGGTAGGATCCTATCCAGATAGAGTAGATGCTTTTTTTAATTTAGATAAAGGTGAATTAATTGAAACGAAAACAACAAGGGATTTTGAGAATGCAAAAGCAGACATAAAAGATCTAGGTAATGGTTGGTATACCTGTTCTGTCGAAGCAGAGGTTGCTGCAGACAATGTAAGAGTAATTTTAGGACCTTCTAGTGGAAGTAAAAATGCAATCGGTTGGGAGGGAAAAACAGACAAGATGGACGATGTTATTATCGATCCATCATCATTAACTATATTTATACAAAAAGAACAATAATATTATGTTTAGCTTAAAAGATAAAACAATTTTAATTACCGGAGGAACTGGCTCACTTGGAAAAGCTTTGACCAGTCATATCTTAAATAATCACCCAGAAATTAGTAAACTGGTTATATTTTCACGAGATGAGCAAAAACAATTTCAAATGGCTCAGGAATTTCCTAACGATAAGTATCCGCAAATAAGATACTTCATAGGAAATGTAAGAGACAAGGAAAGACTGGTAAGGGCTTTTCAGCATGTAGACTATGTTATTCATGCAGCTGCAATGAAGCACGTACACATTGCAGAATATAATCCAGATGAATGTATTAAAACTAATATAAATGGTGCAGAAAATGTGGTTGATGCTTGTTTGAGAACAAATGTTCAGCGTGTTGTTGCATTATCTACTGATAAAGCCTGTGCACCAATAAATTTATATGGGGCGACCAAACTTACTTCAGATAAATTATTCATCGCGGCAAATAATATTAAAGGTAGTAATCCTATAAAATTCTCAGTTGTGAGATACGGAAATGTTATGGGATCTAATGGATCTGTAATACCATTCTTTATAAACAAGAAAAAAGAGGCAAATAGACTACCAATTACTGACCCAAATATGACTAGATTTAATATATCCCTTCAAGGAGGTGTAGATATGGTTATGCACGCTCTAGAACATGCATGGGGTGGCGAATTATTTGTCCCAAAGATACCATCATATAAAATCATGGATGTCGCAGAAGCAATCGGACCTAATTGTGAAAAGCCCGTTGTTGGTATTAGACCAGGAGAAAAAGTACATGAGGAAATGATTACAGCGTCAGATTCATTCTACACTTATGATTTGGGTAAATACTACACTATTTTACCAGCAACTCATCAGTGGAAGTTAGATGAGTTTATAAGTAAGTTTAATGCAAAGAAAGTTGAACATGGCTTTAGTTATAATTCTGGTGATAACGATGACTGGGAAACAGTAGAAAGTTTAAGAGCTCTTGTAAAGAAACATGTTGATCCAACTTTTGAAGTGTAATGAAAAAACAAGCTATTCCATACGGCAGGCAGTCTATAGATAAAAATGATATTGATTCAGTTGTAGAAACTCTAACTGCAGATTTTTTAACTCAGGGTCCAAAGGTAAAAGAGTTTGAGGATAAGTTTGCCCAATATGTTGGTTCTAAATATGCTGTGGCTGTATCTAATGCAACTGCAGGTCTCCATATTGCAGTAATGGCTTTAGGGTTAAAGCCAGGTGAACGTGTAATTACAACACCTATTACATTTGCGGCATCAGCAAATTGTGTTAGGTATTGTGGTGGCGAAGTTTGGTTTGCAGATATTAATCCAGATACATATACGCTTTCTTTAGAAAGCACAAAAAAGTTAATTGAGAGTAAACCAAAAGGGTTTTTTAAAGGAATTATACCTGTAGATTTTGCTGGCTTACCTGTAGATTTAGAGGCTTTTAGAAATTTAGCAAACGACAATAACTTATGGATAATTGAAGACGCATGTCATGCTCCTGGCGGCTATTTCGAAGATTCTAAAGAAATAAAACAGATGTGTGGTAATGGATATTATGCAGACATAGGAATATTTTCTTTTCACCCTGTAAAACATATTGCATGCGGTGAAGGTGGGATGGTAACTACCAACTCCAAAGAATTATTTGAAGCCTTATCAATGTTGAGAACACACGGTATTACAAAAGAAAACATGAGTGAAAACCATGGAGGTTGGTATTATGAAATGCAAGGACTTGGTTACAATTATAGACTTACAGATATTCAGTCCGCCCTTGGAATTACGCAATTAGCAAAAAATGATAAAGGTGTTATAAAGAGAAATAAAATTGCTAAAATCTATAAAGATGCGTTTAGAAATAAAATAAAATTTCAGAGTTTGCCAAATGGAATGTATAATGCTCACCATTTATTTATTATCGAGGTAGAAAATAGAAAAATGTTGTATGACGACTTGAGAACACATAATATTTTTGCTCAGATACATTATATACCTGTTCACACACTCCCATATTACAAGGAAATTGGTTATAATAATGCAGATTTAGATGCTTCAGAGGACTACTATTCTAAATGTATTAGTTTACCAATGTACCCAACTCTTAGTGAAGAAGAACAACAATTTGTAATTGAAAAAGTATTAAACTTTACTAATGGCTAATTTGGCAATTATACCAGCAAGAGGTGGTAGTAAGCGTATTCCTAGAAAGAATATTAAAAACTTTTTAGGTAAGCCTATTATAGCATATTCTATTGAGGCCGCTCTTAAAAGCGACTTGTTTGAAGAGGTCATGGTATCAACAGATGATAAAGAAATAGCAAAGGTTGCAATTAAATATGGCGCCAAAGTTCCTTTTTTTAGAAGTAATAAGAATGCTGACGATCATGCCGTATTAGCAGATGTTGTAAATGAAGTTATAACTAATTACAAGGCTCAAAAGAACAATTTTCTGAATGTTTGTTGTATACTACCAACAGCACCTTTTATAAATGCAGAGAAGATAAATAAGGCGTATACTAAATTAGTAGATGGGAATTTTAATAGTGTTTTTCCTGTTTTAGAATTTTCTTTTCCTATTCAACGTTCTCTTAAGATAAAAGAGGATAAAGTATCAATGGTTTGGAGCGAAAATTTAAACACACGCTCACAAGATTTAGAGGCAAGGTACCACGATTCTGGTCAACTATATTGGTTAAAAACAGACTCTTTTAGTAAAGATAAAAGGTTATTTACAGAAAACTCTGGAGCTTTAATTATATCAGAGTTAGAAGCTCAAGATATTGATACTGAAACTGACTGGAGGCTAGCTGAAATAAAATTTAAACTTATGCAGAATGACCAAAAAAATAATCTTTAGAGCAGACGGAAATTCTTCTACCGGATTAGGTCACCTGTATCGATTGTTTAGTTTAGTCGAAATCGTAAAAAATGAAATAGAATTCATCTTTTTAACCCAAGAGACCTCAACAGATTCAATTATTCCAGATGATTACGAAAAGAAAGTCATACCGCGTAAAATTACAATAGTAAAGGAAGCAGAATGGATTGCGTCTAATTTTTCATCAGACAATTATATTATAATTGCAGATGGTTATCAATTTAATTCAAATTATCAGAAACAAATAAAACAGAAGCATTTTAGACTAATCTACATAGATGATCTAGCAAATGAACACATGTATGCTGATGTGGTAATAAATCACTCGCCATATATCAATTCAAAAGATTATTCAAAGGAAAATTATACCAAATTAGCGTTAGGGACAAAATATGCGCTTTTACGCCCTCTGTTTTTAGAGGAGACTAAGCAAACGAGAGTAATAAACCATCTCGACAAGGCCTTTGTGTGTTTCGGAGGTGCAGATCCGTTTAATTTATCTCTTAAAGCGGTACAAGCCATGGTACCAATGAATGAATTTATTGAATTACACGTTGTTTTGGGTGGTGCTTATAGGCATAAAGAAATATTTACTTTAGAATCTAAATATCCAGATAAAATAAAGACTTACAGTAATTTATCAGAAGCAGAATTAATTCAAGTTATGCGCACATGCAATTTTGCAATAGCTCCCGCAAGTACAATTTTATATGAGTTATCTTGTGTTAAAATGCCTATATTAAGTGGTTATTTTGTTGATAACCAAGAATTAATTTATAAAGGTTTTAAGGATAGCGAAGCAATTTATCAAGGTAAAAGCATGAGAGACTATGACGTCTCTGATTTTACAAGTCAAATAGAAAAAATATTAAATGACAGAAGATTTAATGATAAGATTAGATCGCAACGAGCACTATTTGATGAAAAAATAACGACAAGACATTTAAAGATAATTAAAGAAACCGCTTTAACTATTGGAATCTTGTGCAGTGGTGGATTAGGTTTAGATACCTTATCAAAGATTTCAGTAGATTATAAGATACAATTTATATTAACTGATAGTAAGTCTATTAGTATTATAGAATTTGCTAAAAAAAATAGTATTCCTGTATTTGCTGGTAACCCAAGAAATGGGAAGGGTTATGATTTTATTAAAGACTTTAATACGGATATTATTGCTTCAATAAATTATTTGTTTTTAATCGACGAGGACATTATCGAACACGCTAAATTATTAACTTTTAATATTCATGGTTCGTTATTACCTAAATATAGAGGAAGAACACCTCATGTTTGGGCTATTATAAACGGAGAGGAAAAGGCTGGTATTACTGCACACATTATTGATAAAGGTTGTGATACTGGAAAAATAATTGAGCAAATTGAGGTGCCAATAAATTTTGAAAATACTGGTGCTGATATTTTGGAAAAATATGCAGAAGCTTATTACCCTTTAGTAAAAAAGGTTTTAACTTCTACCTTATCAAATCGGCTAGAATTTAAAATTCAAAATGAAAAGGATGCATCTTATTTTGGAAAAAGGACACCTGCTGATGGAGAAATTGACTGGAATTTGACTAAAGAAGATATTCGTAATTGGGTCCGTGCTCAAGCTAATCCCTATCCTGGTGCATTCACATTCAACAATAATAGAAAAATTATTATTGATAAAGTTTCTTTTTATAATGCAATAGAAATAAGTAATTATAGTAATGGTGAAATCATTAAAGCACAACCATTTGTAGTAGTTAAGACAAAAAATGGAGCCTTAAAACTAGATAATATAAGGACAGAAAAGTGTACTTTTGTTAAAGGTAATGTATTAGGAAATGAAAATAGGAAATAGAGAAATAGGTGGAAACAATCCATGTTTTATAATAGCGGAATTGTCAGCAAATCATAATGGGGATTTAAACGTTGCAATTGATACTATTAGAGCGGCAAAAAGGACTGGTGCAGACGCGATTAAATTACAAACTTATACACCAGATACTTTAACTATAGATTGCGATAAAGATTATTTTAAAATAGATGGTGGTACTTTATGGGATGGTAAGTCACTTTATGAACTATATGGTGAGGCTTATACCCCTTGGGAATGGCATAAAAGACTGTTTGAGGTAGCAGAAGAAGAGGGCCTAATTTGTTTTTCTTCACCATTTGATTTTACTGCTGTAGATTTCTTAGAAGAGTTAAATGTACCAGCATATAAAATAGCATCCTTTGAAATTCAAGATATTCCTTTAATAGAATATGCTGCTTCAAAAGGGAAGCCTATTATAATTTCTACTGGAATTGCCGAAGAATCTGATATTAGACTAGCTGTTGACGCATGTAAAAAAGTCGGGAACAATGATGTTATTTTGTTAAAATGTACATCATCTTACCCTGCACCACTCGAATTGGCGAATCTTAAAACTATTCCGGATTTAAAAGAACGATTTAATGTTGAAGTAGGCTTTAGTGACCATACTTATGGTTCATTAGCGCCAACTGTAGCTACCACATTAGGGGCTAAAGTAATTGAAAAACATTTCATATTAGACAAAGACATTGGAGGTCCTGATGCTGATTTTTCTTTAGATGTAAATGAGTTTACAGAACTAGTGAATAAAGTAAGGGATACAGAAAAATTACTGGGCACTATTTCTTATAAAATCTCAGAAAAGGTAAAAAAGAACAGAAAATTTGCAAGATCACTTTTTGTAGTTAAAAACGTAAAAAAAGGTGATTTTATAACAAAAGAGAATGTTAGATCTATCAGACCTGGTTATGGCTTACCCCCTAAATATTACGCTACAATTCTCCAGAAAAAATTCACTTGTGATATTAATTTAGGAGAGCCCCTAACTTCTGAAATGATAGAGGATTTTTAGAATTTTACTTTTTCAAATTACAACCGAAGTGTTTTAGAAAGTAAAATCGACTGGGATTAATTTATTACTATTTCATTTTTTTCAAAATATTACAATTAAAAGAGCTCAATGAAAAAAATAATTTATTTCGATAATTGGGATAAGGGTTATCGTAATTTTTTGAGATTAGATCAAGGTTTCAAATCTAAAGACTATGAGACCTTATTAATTCATACAGCTTCCTTAACTAACCCAGAGGTTAAAAAAGAGTACTTAATCAATGGTTTGAAATTGAGAGATATTTCTTTTTATAAAACAATACGCATAAAAAAGGTTATTAAAAAAGAAGGTCCTTCTGCAATTATAATGCTCAATCTTTCATTTATCTTAGATAGGGTGATTGTTCAAATTTGTAAAGATTTAGATATTAATGTTTATTATTTAGCACATGGTAAATTAGTTTCAATAGACAGTGTAAAAGAAGTAAAGGAAAACCTTGATCAAAAAGGGTTAATTTCTAAGATTAATAAAAAGAATATATTTTCCACTTTTAATTATATTTTGGGTCTCAAAAACCCACTTCAGTTGTTTGTTTTTATTAAAAAATTACTTACAAACCCTACTGAGTTTATAGTACTTCCTAAATATTCCGAAGAATTAAATGTTAACAAATGCTTCGTATATTATCAGTCGGATTTCGATTTAATGACAAAAGAATTTGGCTTTCCAAGAGATAAAATAGATGTAGTTGGTAATCCGGAACTCGATGTATTTTACAATTCAGAAATAAAAAGTAAAAAAGTTTTTTGTATTAACGAATTGGGTGTTGATGATATCGATTATGTTGCTTACTTAGATGATGGTCTTTCATCAATTCATAATTGGGATGATAATAAATGGCTTGATTTTTTGAAGGATATTAATAATATTTTGTTGAGAAATGATCTAAAATTAATTATAAAAACCCATCCTAGAAGGGATATAAAATCTCATTTAGATTTTTTTGAGTCTAACAATATTACGGTGATAAAAGATTTAGACTTTAAAAACTTCTTACACCACTCTAAATTCGTAATCAGTCATTTTTCATCTGTAATTATATATGCTCTTCTATTAAATAAAAAGGTTAAATCACCGCGTTGGGGAGTTTCAAATGGTCTTGTTGAGCAATATCCAAATTCTGTTGTAGATTATTATGATAACTCCAAGGTTTTTGAAGATAGTATTTTTAATTGCGAAGTCGATACTTTTGCTATAAAACATTATATAGAAAGCACTATTGGTAAGGTTGATGGGAAAAGTGTAGAGAGAATCGTAAATGGAATTATAAAGTAAGAATTAAACAATGTTTAAAAATAAATCTAACATATTAACCTCTGTAAAGTACATTTTTGTGTCTGGTGCATCAAAAGGGTTAAACTATATATTGTTATTTTATTTTGCGGTTGGAGTTTATTCAGATCAATATATAACCATATTGCTGCTACTTTCTCTAGAACAGATTTTAAGCCTGTTATTGCCCTTAAATCACTCTAATGTTATTTACTCTAAGTCAATTACAAGTTATAAGCATATAACTAATAAAATGACCTGTAATTCTATCGTAACTGTGCTTTTGTTTGTTTTGCTTTATCTCGTTTTTAAAGATGAAGTTTTTAATTATTTTGAGGTATTTGATAATCTGGTTTATCTAAGTTTATTTTTTAGTATGCTTATTAATTCTTACATGGTATATCTAACCAATTATTTTAAGGTAATAGGTGAGCATAATAAAGCGCTTATTGTCCAAGCCCTTTTATTAATCTCATTTATTAGTATTGTAGTTTTTATAGTATTTATTGAGGATGTGGTACTCGCCTTTTTCCTAGGGAAAGCGATAGGCTTATTTATCGCTTTAGTTATTTTGGGGTTATATAATTTATTAGGCTTTAGTTTTAGTGTTAAATTCTTAAATAAAGAGGAGCTTAAAAATGTCATGAACCTATTTTCTGTTAGCGCTCTAGGGTGGTTATCTGGACTTGGATTTTTGAATTTGGCTAAAATTTATTCAAGCGCAGAGGAGTTAGTTAAAATAGGATATATTTTAAATATTTTTAATGTTTTCTTATTACTCAGTATTGGAATCAATTCTATTTATGCTCCTGTGATTAAAAAGCATTTACAAAATCAAAATAATTTCAGAGCGTTGAAAATAAAAACAAAGACATTACTCGGTTATTTGTTGGTTGCCATTTTAACTTTTGCTTTTTACCTTGTGATTTCTAGTTTTGACTTTGGCTTTAATGAGCGTGTAGTTGCTATTATTTCAATTATTCCGTTTGTAATTTTAATATATATGTTTAATGCTTTTAATTGGGTGTCTCAACCTTTTTATTTGGTTAATAATAAATTCAAAAACTATAACCTAATTAATTTACTGTCTTATGGTATTTGGATACTTGTTCTAGTAGGTTCGATTTACTCTGGGTATAAAAATTTTATTATATATTTAATCCTTATCCATTTTATAAAAAGTGTACTTTCCTTTATGTACGCCAAAAAGTATTTTATGAATAAAAACTACATACCCTAAATAAATTGAATTTTATAAATGAAGCTTAAATCTATATTAACTTTTTTATATTTTGTTATTAGCGTTCCGTTGTTTGTGTTTTTCTATGCAGAACCTATCGTTTGGATTTCTTTTTTTATAAATTTTGTTGTGTTAACGTATATTACAAATTACCACTTAAATAAAGAAAACACCTTCTCCCCATTTTTAACTTCATTCATTATATTTAATTATTTGTTCTTTTTAATGGCACCTATGATACAGATTTCTTCTCTTAAAGCAGGAGAAAATAGTTTTCCAAATGCGATGCCATATTCAGTCCAAAGTGTGTTATATGTAAATTTCTTAATATTAATTTTTGTTGTTGGTTTTTTTACTACGTACATTTTTTTAAAAAAAAGAAAGCTTAAAAAAGAGGTTGAAGTAAAAGAAAGTGACACTAGTTTTTTTACTCCCTTGATTGTAATAATTTTATTTGTTTTGTGTCTAATTATAGTGGGTTTTAATTATAATTATGTTTTAGATGAAATAAATAATTCCATATATCAACGCTCTGAGTCTTCAGTATCTGTGCTCCTAATAAAGAAGAAATTTTTATTTTATATACCTCTTGGAGCAATAGTAATCACCTATCGATATTTAATTAAAAAGAAGGCGGTAACTACAAATACATTGTTTGCGTCCTTAGCATTAGTAGCACTAATATCAATCTTACTATTTTTTAAAAATCCATTAGTAGAAAAAAGAAATGCTTTAGGCCCAATTTATATAACACTTATTTTTCTCTTTTATCCTAAATTAATTAACAGTAATTCTAAGTTTTTCTTTTTTCTATTTCTATCAATGATTGTGGCCTTTCCATTAATTTCTACAATAACTCACTTAGATGCAAGCTTGGAAGAGACAATAGCAAATCCTGAAATTTTCTTTAAACTACTTGTTGAGTCTGGCAGCATATCAACAACATTTAACTCGTTACATTACGACGCCTATAGTAATATTTTAGCAACCGTTGAATACACTCAATTTAATGGCTTCTCCTTTGGGTATTTATTACTTGGCTCAGGGTTATTTTTTGTTCCCAGAAGTTTATGGGCATCTAAGCCAATAACTACTGGAAAAGAAGTTGGAAGCTACTTAATTGAAACGCATAGTTTTGGTGATGGAAAGTTTAATAATTTGTCTAATCCAATAATATCTGAAGGTTATATTAATTTTGGGGTATTGGGTGTTATATTAATGTTTTTAATACTAGCCTACGTTATAGTTATATTTTTAAAATGGTTTAGTTCTTCCGACTCATTAAAACAGCTTATTGCTTTCTATTTTGCTATACATTTAATATTCTTATTAAGAGGTGATTTAACAAATGGCTTTGCTTACTTTATAGGTCCTTTTTTAGGAGCCTACGTTTTTCCTAAAATTGTAAAAAGATTTTTTAGAAAATGAAGCGATTTTTAAATCTTAAGCCAATAAATTCTCTATTTGTAGTAGGCTTTTTTTTGTTTTCAATTTCTTTGCTTTTACCGCTAAATTTAAGAAATATCCCAACTTTTATATTTGTTGTTGTAATACTTTTATTATCACGAAAACTAAGGTTTAATAAAACTTTGGTTATAAACAGTCTTGTGTTTTTTATAATGCTAGTAAGCTTAACATACTCAAGCGATATTGATTTTGGATTAAAAAAAATAGTTGTCTTAATACCTATACTGGTAATGCCTTTTTGTTTTTTCTTAATTAAGAAGAGTTTTAATATTAGGCAATATCAGCTTCTTTTTTATAAAAGCTTTTTTTATTCAACTGTTATTTTTCTTGTCGGTGTATTTATTCATAATTATATAAATGGATATTTTAATGAAACAATATTTGTTCATTATCCTCAAAGAATGAATATTGGGTATGGTAAATATTCTATACATCCTATCTACATATCAATTTACATTTCTATAGCGATTATTTTTTCTATCCCTATTTTAAAACAAACCAAACATAAATTAAAACAGATACTTATCATTTTATGTGTTTTATTTATGTCAATAATATTATTAATGTTGGCACGTAAAGGACCAATAATAATTACGTTTATAATCATTTTAGGGTATTTCTTATTCAACAATAATAAGAAACGAATAAAATTACTTTTACCTCTTTTATTACTTCTAATGATTTTTATAGGTTACAGCATCCCTCCTTTAAGAATAAGGTTCATAGATTTAATAAACGTAATATTTGATAAAAACTATAGCTTGTTAGGGTCCACAACAATGAGACTTTATATTTTTGAATGTTCAACCGAAATCATTAGTAACAATTTTATGATTGGAGTTGGCATCGGTGATGTTAAACAAGCTTTAAATGATTGTTATTTATCAAATGAAGAAGTTTTTAAAGGAAAATATTTTAACTCTCATAATCAGTTTCTGAGCGTTTCGTTAGCTTCAGGTTTTGTTGGTCTTCTGGCCTTCTTAACGATGTTTTATCATAATATTAAAATAGCAATAAAAAATAAAAGTTTTGTGCATACATCAATTACTATACTTTTTATAACGATAATGTTCACTGAGAATATTTTAGAAAGACAAGATGGTGTAATGCTTTTTTCCTTTTTTATCAATTTCTTTGCATTTCAAAAGATAGAGCAGAAAACTTCGGAATGAAAAAAATACTATTAATTGGGCCATTGCCAGAGCCAACTACTGGTGTCTCTTTAGCAAATAAAGTGGTTGCTGAAAATTTAGATAAAGACGAGGCTTACACTATCTCTACAATTAATACATCTTACGATAGATTTGACGAAAATATTGGAGCCTTTTCAATTTCAAAGGCATTATTTTTTATAAAGCAGAATTTTTTAGCGTATAAAATTTTTGGCGTAAACGCAGTTTATTTAACCCCTGGGCAAACCTTTTTTGGGGTCATTAAGTATGCGTTTTTCATTCTTTTATCTAGAGTATTGAATAAAGAAATTATAATACATATCCATGGAAATTATCTTGGCACAGAATACAGTTTACTTAAAGGTATAAAGAAAAGGTTGTTTAAGTTTTTATTATCAAAATCTAATAAAGGTGTAGTTCTCTCTGAATCGTTAAAGGGCAATTTATCACCCTTTATACAACAAGATAATATTTATGTACTCTACAACTTTGTAGAGGATTATTTATTTAAAGAGAAAAGTGTACCAGACAAACAAGAAATATTAATTCCTAAAATTATTTTTTTAAGCAATTTAATGGAAGAAAAGGGGATTTTTGATCTATTAGATGCGCTAAGAACTCTTGAAGATTCCGGTTTTAATTTTGAAGCAAAAATTGCTGGTAATATAGATAAATCAAATCAGGCAAAATGTAAAACCTATTTCACTAAATTAAAGAAGGTAAGTTATGTTGGTGTAGTTAAGGGAGGGGAAAAGAAATCATTACTAGAATGGGGTAATATTTTTATTTTACCTACTTATTATAAAATGGAGGGACAGCCAATATCTATTTTAGAAGCGATGTCTACCGGAAACATAGTCTTAACTACTAAACACGCCGGAATACCAGATATTTTCACAGATTCAAAAAACGGGTTTTATGTTGAAAAAAGGAACCCAAATGATATTGCTAATAAAATTAAACAAGTAGCTGTTAATGATGATCTTTCAAGAGACATAATTGATCAAAACTTAATATTTTCTGAACAAAAGTATAGAGTTTCTAATTTTATTAATAATCTTAAGACTATTTTTGAAGCTTAATAATGACTGAGAATATTCAAAACCTTAATAATTATAAAAACCCAGATGGTTTTAGAGGCAGGTCTAAATGGACTGTTCAGCTATGGTGGATTGTGTATGCTTTATTTTTTAAACTTTCGCCTCAGGTAATGTATGGTTGGCGACGTTTTTTACTAAGATCGTTTGGGGCAAAAATTGGAAAGAATGTAATTATACGACCATCAGCCCAAATTACATATCCTTGGAAAATTTCTATTGGTGATTTTAGTTGGGTTGGTGATGAGGTTGTTCTTTATTCTTTGGGCGAAATAGAAATAGGTTCTAATACTGTTATTTCTCAAAGAAGCTATATATGTACAGGTTCTCACCATTATAATTCGGAAAATTTTGAGATTTATGCTCAAAAAATCAAAATAGGGAATAAGTGTTGGTTAGCCTCAGATGTTTATGTTGCGCCTTCAATTACTATTAATGATTTTACGGTAGTTGGTGCTAGGAGTAGTGTGTTTTCTAACTTACCAGCGAATAAAGTATGCGTTGGGAGTCCTGCAAAGCCTATTAAAGATAGAATATAAAAAATTTGTGAAAATTAAAAACATAACTTTTATAAGCCTTAATTACGCGCCAGAGGATACAGCTATTGGCTTATATTCCACGCAATGGGTAAGTTTTTTAAAAGATGCTGGGTTTAAAGTTACAGTAGTTACAGCGTTTCCTTATTATCCAAAATGGGAGATTTCTGATGGTTACAAAAAGAAAAAGGTATTTTTACAAGAAGAGTTATTTGGCACTAGAGTTTTGAGATATAAGCAGTACGTCCCCAAAAATCCTAATTTTTTAAAGCGAATAATACATTTATCCGATTTTACTTTTGGATCATTCTTCAATCTTTTTAAGATTAAAGAATGTGATTTAGTGATTTCAGTTGTTCCTTTTACTACCTCTGTATTATTAGGTTATATTCAAAAAAAAAGATTCAAATCGAAGTTATGGGTTCATGTTCAAGATTTTGAATTTGATGCGGCACTTCAGACTGGTGTTGGAAAAAAGAAAAATATTATTTTTAAAGCGCTTTTTAAATTAGAAAAGTGGTTGTTTTCAAAAGCAGATTTAGGAAGTACAATAAGTCACAGTATGCTTAAAAGATTTTCAGAGAAAACTACTTCTGAACAATTTTTTTTACCAAACTGGATTGATGAAGAAAAAATAAATCCCCTAAATTCTGAGCCGCACAAGTACTTAAGTTCTAACAAAATTAAAATCTTATATTCTGGTAATATTGGAGATAAACAAGATTGGGATGTTTTTATCAAATTTTGTAACGATATTAATCCAGGTATTTACGATGTAGTTGTTGTGGGTGATGGAGCAAAAAAAGATTGGTTGTTAGAAAAAATTAGCGCCTTTTCAAATGTTCATTACTATCCTCCTGTACCTTTTGAAGAATTATCTGATTTATTATGCAGTGCGGACGTACATATTTTATTTCAAAAACCAGAAGTAATAGATACAGTTATGCCTTCTAAAGTCCTAGGTATGATGGCAAGCGCAAAACCATCAATTATAATAGGAAATGAAAACTCTGAAGTAAAATCTATTTTTGAAGCTTCAGATGCTGGCTTATATTTCTCTAAGTACAGCTCTATTCTTGTTACAGATTTGCAACACCTTACAAATAACAAGGAAAAGCTACAAAAACAAGGCGATAAGGCGCGAAGCTATGTAATTGAAAATTTTTCGAAAGACAAAATATTGTCTAATATGTTAGAAAAGTTGAAAGAATTATAATGAGTGCTACCTAAAAAACAAATTTTCTATTTTTTCACTTTCTCCTAATTTTGCAAATAATCTTGTATATATTCGGTTTTTATTCTAAATTTAAATTAGTAAAATCATTAACCAATTAAAGCTATAAACTCAGGAAAAAAACTACTTTTGCTAACTATTTTTGCACGATTTGAGTTTATTTAAACACGGAAGATATTCAGGGTATTTAAGACCTATTTCATATATACTTGACTTAAGTATTATTAATGGAATAGCTATCATCTATTTAATACAGGGGAAAGACCCTATTATATTTACATTATTTATATCTATTGGCTGGGTACTTTTATCTGTTTACTCAAAATTTTATGAAGTTTATAGATATACAAGACCAGTAAACATTCTGTCTTTAATTATAAAACAGCTAGTTCTATTTTTACTTTTTGTATTTGCTTTTTCTGGCCTTTATCATGAGTTAACCCTATACCCTAAACCCATTATAAAGTACACTTTTATTTGCTTTTTAATAATTACAGTACTAAAGTTTACAATCTACTACTTACTTCAAAAATATAGAGTTTCATTTGGTGGTAACTTTAGATCTACGGTAATATTTGGCCTTAATAAAAAGACAATGGCCCTAGAGAACTTCTTTAATAAGAACTTAGAGTATGGTTACATACATAAAAAGACTTATAATTTTAAAAATAAAGATATATCCTTAAATGAATGTTTTGAATATATTTTAGACGAGGATATTGATGAACTTTATTGCTCTATCTCTGAACTTACAAATTCAGAGATTGCTGATATTGTGGATTTTGCTGATAATAATTTAAAAATTCTAAAATTTATACCAGATAGTAAAGAGATATATTCAAAAAAACTACGTTACGAATACTATGATTACATACCTATTCTTACCCTTAGAAATATTCCGCTTGAAGATTCTGTCAACACTATCTTAAAGCGTGGTTTCGATATTTTATTCTCTAGTATGGTTATTATATTTATTTTGTCTTGGCTAACGCCACTTATAGCCATTTTAATAAAATTAGAATCTAAAGGAACAGTGTTTTTTAAACAGTCTAGGAATGGTTTTAACTTTAAAGAATTTGATTGTTATAAGTTTCGTTCAATGACACCTAATAGGAATGCTAATTTATACCAAGCCACAAGAGATGACCAGCGTGTAACTAAAGTAGGTAAGTTTATAAGAAAAACAAGTATAGACGAGCTTCCGCAGTTTTTTAATGTATTGTTTGGTGATATGTCTGTAGTTGGACCAAGACCTCACATGGTTAGTCATACCAATATGTATGCAAAAAAGATTGATAAGTTTATGGTAAGACATTTTGTTAAACCAGGTATTACAGGTTTAGCTCAAGTAAGTGGTTTTAGAGGTGAGGTAGAGACAGATAAAGATATTATAGGACGTGTAAAATATGATATTTTCTATATAGAAAATTGGTCGCTATTGTTAGATATTAAAATAATTTCTCAAACATTTCTTAACGCTGTGAAAGGAGAAGATAAAGCTTATTGATTATTAGATGAAACCTCTTGTTTCTATTATAACACCAATGTATAATAACGAAGATGTTATTAAGGAGACTATAGATAGCGTAAGTAATCAGTCTTATTCTAATTGGGAATTAATTTTAGTTGACGACTTTTCTTCAGATGAAACAGTGAAAACAGTGCAACCACTAGTTTTAGAAAATTCAAGAATAAAACTTTTTCAACACTCTAAAAATAGAGGAGCTGCAAAAGCCAGGAACTTTGGAACAGAGATGGCTAAGGGCAGCTACATAGCCTTTTTAGATGCCGACGACCTTTGGTGCAGTAACAAATTAGAACTACAATTAGAAGCGCTAAAAAGAGCTGATGTTTGTTTTGGCAGTTACGAACTTGTAGATGCTAACACAAAGCCCTTAAAAGTTAAGGTTAAAGCCATAAAATTACTTTCATATAAAAAACTAATAAAGGCAAATTATATAGGAAATTTAACAGGTATATACAATAGCAGTAAATTAGGTAAGATTTATACAAAGGATCTAAAAAAACGTCAAGATTGGTTATTATGGTTAGAAGCTTTAAAAAGAAGTAAAATGCCAGCAATAGGTATATCCGATACAATTGCCTACTACCGTATTACTGAAGGATCACTATCTTCAAATAAGGTTAATTTAATTAAGTATAATTTTGATGTTTATAGAAATGGTTTAGGGTTCTCTTTTCCCAAATCAATACTATACATGATAGGCTTTCTTTTTGAGCACTTAATCGTTAAGAAGCGATTAATAAAAACTATACCCTAGAAATAAATTGTTTTAATTTTCCTGCCTTGGTTCGTTTTAATTGTTTTACCCGTTCAAAACTTACTAAAATTCCAGTTTCTAAATAACGTTTTACTTCAGAGGATATAAGTTCCTTTTTTTCCACAGAAAGTGCCTCCTTGCTTACATAAAAGATTTTAAATGTATCTAACGTGGGTTGTTCAATGATAAATTCAGAAACATTACCATCATTTTCTATTACACTTTTAGTGATATAATAGAATGTTAATCCGGCAGCCTTTTTTCCACTTGGTAAAGTAACAATATCATTTGTTCTGCCAGTTAAAGATTTTAAAATTGGTTTTCTATTCGTGCTTGTTTTAGATAAAACACCAATATCACCAATATCATAACGAATAAAAGGATGTGCTTTATTGTAAAAAGAAGTAATTACTATTCTCCCTTCTTTTCCATATGGTAAAACATTATCGTTTTCATCCAAGATTTCTATATACAACGTTTCGCTATTAACCTGCCACTCGCCTTTTTTGTTTTCAAATGCTATTAAATCTAATTCAGACGCACCATATTCATTTATAATTGGCACGCCAAACTGTTTTTCCATCAAAGCTTTATCATCTTCAAACAACATTTCAGAAGTAACAATACATACTTTTAGACTTGGACAGATATTGATGAGAATAATGTCTTTTTGTTTTAAGTATTTAGCAAACTGAACTATTGGACTTGTGTAGCCGTTTATATATTCAAAAGCAGATCTAGTAAATCTAGAAAGCGCATTATCAAAAGCGGAAGAGCTCAAATCAAAAACTGAGAATCTAAATCGATTACCCAGCCAATCCTTTAATCGTTCTTTGTAATAGCTTTTTTTATCTAGAGGTATACCATAAAAACGAGCTTGTTTAGAAGAATTTATGTCAATATTATACCATGAAAAGCGATCCATTATTTCTGCCCATGTCATTGCATGGCACCATTTGTCTTTAGCAAAAACAAAAGGATGTCCAGAGCTGCCAGACGTTTTATTTATATAGACATTTTTAGAGGTAAACCCATCACTTAATCGTTTTTCTATTGGTTGCTGTAAATTGTGCTTTGTTATTATGGGTATAGTACTCCAATCATTTACATCAGCAGTTCTCCCATGTGATTTATAAAATGAATTATGCTTTAGATGATAAGTTATAATTTCTTTTTTCTTTTTCTCTACATAAACGTTAAACTCTAAATCATTTTGCCCTTTAATATCAGATAAAACGGTTTTTGCTTTGTTTATATCAAAGCCATTTACTTTCAAAGAAAAATCAAATAGTCTCAAGAGAAATGTCTATTTAAGGTTTATGTAAATTAATTGTTTTTTCAACTGAAAACCAATTATTTTTGCCCAAACAAAATTTAACCATGAATATTTTAATATTAGGCTCAGGCGGAAGAGAACACACATTTGCATGGAAAATTGCCCAAAGCAAACGTTTGAATAAACTATTTGTTGCGCCAGGTAACTCAGGAACTGAAGCTATTGCTGAAAATTTAAATTTATCGGTTACAGATTTTGAAGGGATTAAAACAGCAGTAATTCAAAAAAATATTGATTTGGTTGTGGTTGGTCCAGAGGATCCCTTAGTACAAGGTATTCATGATTTCTTTTTGCAAGATGAAGCTATAAAACACATTTCTATAATAGGTCCTCAAAAAGCAGCGGCCGAATTAGAAGGGAGTAAAGAATTTGCAAAAGAATTTATGATGCGTCATAATGTCCCAACGGCTGCGTATCAAAGTTTTACCAAAGAGACTGTAGAAGCTGGGTATAAGTTTTTAGAGTCTTTAAATGCGCCTTATGTATTAAAGGCAGATGGATTGGCTGCAGGAAAAGGTGTGTTGATATTAAATGATTTAGATGAAGCAAAAGCGGAATTAAAAAGTATGCTTGTAGACGCTAAATTCGGTAATGCTAGCAATAAAGTTGTTATTGAAGAATTTTTAGATGGTATAGAATTAAGTTGTTTTGTTTTAACTGATGGAAAGGATTATAAAATATTACCAACAGCAAAAGACTATAAACGAATTGGCGAAGGAGATACGGGTTTGAATACAGGAGGAATGGGTGCAATTTCACCGGTTCCATTTGCGACAAAAGATTTTTTAGATAAAATTGAAAGTAGAATAGTTAAGCCAACAGTAGAAGGATTAAAGAAGGACAACCTTCCTTATGTAGGCTTTATATTTATAGGAATTATTAAAGTTGGTGATGAGCCAAAAGTTATTGAGTATAATGTTAGAATGGGTGATCCGGAAACCGAAGTTGTTCTTCCTAGACTTAAAACTGATTTGGTAGAAATTTTGCAGGCTATGGCTAATCAAACCTTATTTGAAGTTAAAATAGAAATTGATGATCGAGCAGCTACTACAATTATGTTAGTTTCTGGTGGCTATCCCGAGACTTATGAAAAAGGTAAAAAAATTACAGGATTGGATACTATTGAAGATTCTATCATTTTTCATGCAGGCGCAAAATTTCTGGATGGCAATGTAGTAACTTCTGGTGGTCGAGTTATGGCTATAACATCTTATGGTGAAACTTACCATGAGGCTATAAAAAAATCCTACCAAAGTATAGAAAATCTAAATTTTGATAAGATGTATTATCGAAAGGATATTGGGTTTGACTTATAAATAAGAGTGTGCAGAAACACTTTTATCCTCCTCATTATTGTCATTATATTTTTTCAATTGAAGCATCCAATAGGTAAATGCTACAAAGCCTATTGCCATAAAAATCCAAGACATACCATTGGCAGCAAACCAGTTGCTTAGCTCTAATTCTCTTAATTCATCAAATGGGGTAAATAAGCCTCCAACAAATAAATCTTGTATTCCGTAAAAGAAATCTTTCATAAGTTTATAAATTTACAACGCAAAAGTACAAAAAGAGGTGTTATAATCCAATTGAAGTATTTTAAATAATACCCATGATCACAAGCATTTTTAGTAAATCTAAACCGATAAACTTCATTATAATATTGATTTTTATCATTTTAACGTTTGTTTTCACAAACATTAGCTTGCTATTCAATGATTTAGATACAACTTTAAAGGCAGTTTTTAAATTAGTTATTGCAGTTTTTTTTATTTTTCTCTTAGATTTTATTGTCTCAAAAAATAGTATTACAAAAAAAAATAGTTATGCTATTATGACTTTTGGATTGCTTATCGGAATGTTTCCAGAAGCTCTAAAACACTCAGATTTATTGTTTTCAAACCTATTTGTACTATTCGCTTTAAGACGACTCATTAGTTTACATTCTAACCTAAGTATAAAGAAAAAACTGTTTGACGCGGGCTTTTGGATAATGCTAGCAGCATTATTTTATTTTTGGGCAATATTATTTTTCTCTTTAGTTATAGTTGCTTTAATTTATCATTCTCAAAATGATATAAAGAACGCCATAATTCCATTTATGGGTATTGCAGTAATTTTAGTTTTATTAGTCATTTATAATGTTTTTGTTTATAATGTTTATATACAACCAACCAATTTTGAACTTTATGCAAGTCTAGACTATACACCATATAATAGTGGGGAAAACATTTTAAGATTTACTGTTTTATTCACATCCTTTATATGGGTAATCGTGTACTTCTTCAGAACTTTACAAGACAAGAACAAAAAGTTAAGACCTTCTTATTTTTTAATTGCTTGGTCCTCAATTATTGCTTTGTTGGTTGCGGTAATTTCACCTCTAAAAAATGGAAGTGAATTTATATTTTTGTTTGCACCATTCTCAATAATTATGGCAAATTATATCGAAGTCATTTCAGAACGTTGGTTTAAAGAAGTGTTTGTAGTGCTATTAGTTATTACACCGATTATTGGATTATTGTTGTAGTTTATTACCAAAAGCTAAATCACCAGCATCACCTAGACCAGGAATAATATAACCTTTATTATTAAGAGTGTCATCTATAGCTGCAATCCAGAGATGGGTGTCTTTACCAAAAGCTTCAGAAACATAATTAACACCACTTTGAGCGCCAATAACGCCAACTAAATGAATTTCTTTTGGGGTTCCAAATGGTTTCAAAGCTTCAAAAGTTGTTACCATAGATTGGCCAGTTGCCAGCATAGGATCTGCGAGTATTAAAGTCTTACCCTCTAAACTTGGGCATGCTAAATATTCAACTATAATTTCAAAACTTTCAGGATTATCTTTATGCTGCCTATAAGCTGAAATAAATGCGTTTTCTGCACCATCAAAATAATTTAATAGACCATTGTGAAGCGGTACACCTGCTCTTAAAATAGAACAGAGTACAATATCGTTTTTGTGAGTAACCGTATTAGAAATGCCTAAAGGGGTTTCAATATTTTTGTCTTCAAAATCTAAAGATTTGCTTAACTCATAACCTATAATTTCACCAATACGCTCAATGTTTCTTCTAAAGCGCATACTGTCTTTTTGTATAATTTCATCTCTTATTTCAGCAATAAAAGTATTTAGTATCGAAGGGGTTTTAGATAAGTTATGAATTTGCATAGAATAGCTTTAGTTGAGATGCTAAGTTAATAATTCAAACTATATTTGCATATTCAAAATTATTTTAAGCATGTTTTCAGAAAAAGCGAACACTATATTTCAAGATGTTATAAAAACCTATAAGGTTTTAAATACAGTAGATCAGCCATTTAAAAATAAGTTTGATAAAAATGACGACTTAATAGCGCACTTGTTATATAGAAAATCTTGGATTGATACTGTTCAATGGGCTTACGAGGATATTATTAGAGACCCAAATATAGATCCTGTTGCAGCCTTAAAGCTAAAGCGAATGATTGATGCCTCTAACCAAGACAGAACAGATACAGTTGAGTTTATAGATAGCTATTTTTTAGAAAAATATAATGATGTCGATGTAAAGCCTAATGCAAAAATTAATTCTGAAAGTCCGGCTTGGGCAATAGATCGCCTATCGATTTTAGCCCTTAAAATTTATCATATGCATATTGAAACTGTGAGAGAAGATGCTAGTGAGGCTCATAAATCAGCTTGCCAAATAAAACTAAATGTTTTATTAGAGCAACGTACAGACTTAAGTACTGCTATTGATGATTTATTAGAAGACATTTCTAGTGGTGATAAATACATGAAGGTTTATAAGCAAATGAAAATGTATAATGATGATGAACTAAATCCTGTTTTAAGAGGACAAAAGTAATGCGTTAATTACCTGTCAGTCTGAGCTTGTCGAGGACTTTTTAATTGAGCTCGATGCAACACCCAAAACACATACTAGTTATTAGGTTTTCTGCCATGGGAGATGTGGCGATGACAGTGCCTGTTTTAAGAGCATTAACAGAGCAATATCCCGATTTAAAAGTTACAGTACTTACCAGAGTTTTTTTTAAACCGTTTTTTAATGATTTAAAGAATGTTGAGTATTATTCAGCAGATCTCAAAGGAAAGCATAAGGGTATTTTAGGACTTTATAAACTTTCAAAAGAACTAAAAGATTTAAATTTTGATGCTGTTGCAGATGTACATAATGTTTTAAGAACTAAAATTTTAAAATTCTTTTTTACAGGAAAAAAAGTTGTGCAACTAGACAAAGGCAGAGCTGAAAAGAAGGCACTTATTGCTGGTAAAACATTTAAACAATTAAAAACAATGCATCAACGTTATGCTGATGTCTTTGAAGGTTTAGGTTGTAAAATTGACTTATCAGACCCAAGTTTTCCTAAACCAAAAACACTATCTACAAAATTAAAAGGGTTTATATCTAATAAAGAATTAAAGACGATTGGTATTGCACCTTTTGCTGCACACAAGAGTAAGATGTATCCTTTAGACCAGATGGAAGCAGTAATTTCTAGGCTTTCTCAAAAAGATAATATTATTCTGTTTGGTGGAGGAGAAGAAGAAATCAAAACTTTAAATCAGTTTGAAGAAAAGTACAATAATGTTAGTTCAGTAGCAGGTAAATTGAGTTTAGAGGAAGAGCTCATAATTATTTCTAATCTAGATGTGATGTTATCTATGGATTCTGGGAACGCACATTTAGCAGCAATGCTTGGTAAAAAAGTAATTACTATTTGGGGTGTAACACATCCTTTCGCTGGCTTTGCTCCTTTTAATCAGCCATATGATTATGCACTTTTAGCTGATAGAGAACAATTTCCGTTGATACCAACTTCAGTTTATGGTAACAAACAACCTGATGGTTATGAAAATGCTGCCAAAAGCGTTGCTGTAGATGTGGTTGTAAATGAGATAAATGAATCTTTTCAACTCTCAGAATACTGACTTGTAATAAGGTGTCATTTTAAATGATTCACTACCAAATTTATTATGAATGATGATTTCCTCAATCTCTAAATCAATATATAAAATTGCAAAAGAGTTTTTAGAATTTTCACAACAGTAATCATTATAACTTTTTGACATTGACAACTGTATGTTGCCGAAATCTGTGTTATAAACTTTTTTAGTGTTTAAATCTAGGACTAAAACATTATCTCTTTTTACAGAAGCTGGGCCTGCTGCCCAACAGTCATCTTTAAAAATCAATAAGAAGTTTTTCTTAAAAATTTCAATATGATGACAAATCCCCTTACCAGTTGAGGTTTTTGGACTTTTGGATTCAAAGCTTATTATTTTTTTGTTAGAAAACCAGAATTCTGTTTTTCTATCAAACTTCATTCTTTTTAAATTGATGTCTTCATAATTAGTTTTCAAAATTTTATTTTCAAAAATTCTTGAAGATTCATAAAAGGATAGATATCTAAAATCACTCCTAATGTTGTTCGTGTCACCAAAATTGTAAGTTTTTGGCGCGCAACTAAAGAACAAAAGCAGTATTATAGATAAAATATACGTATAATTTTTCACGCTTTTAAAGAAAAGTATTTTCTTTCCTAGGGGTAGATTAAAGATATACTTTTTATTTTTTACACATCATCATAATCAACAACAATACTATTTGAAGTAGGACATGCCTGGCACGTTAAAATTAAGCCTTCTGCAACCTCACCCTCTGTAAGTATATTATTTTGTCGCATTGTGGCTTCTCCCTCTATTACTTTTGCAATACAACTGCTGCATATACCACCTTGGCAAGAATATGGCGCATCGATATCTTGTTTTAGAGACGCTTCAAGAATAGTTGTTTCTTTAGACATACTAAATTCAAATTCTTCCTCATCAACAATGACTTTAATTTTTGAATCTCCCGATAGTATTTCTGTTTCAGAATTAGATTCAGTTTCGACGGGTGCTGTAAATAATTCGAATAAAATGGACTTTTCTTTCACGCCATTTTCAACCAATACATCTTTAACAGTATGTATCATTTGTTCTGGTCCACAGAGGTAAAATTTCTCTATGCTAACACCTTTGTATTTGTTTTTTACAATAAGGTTAACAGTACTTTTTTCTATACGACCAAAAAGGGCATCTGCTTCTTGTGATTGACTATAAATAAAATGAACATGAAAACGATTACCGTAAACGGTCATTAACTCTAGTAAATCTTTTACAAACATGGCGTCTGCTATAGACTTATTTCCATAAACTAAGATAAAATTGCTAAAAGGCTCGTCTTCTAAAAGTGTTTTGGCAATGCTAAGAATTGGGGTTATTCCGCTACCTGCTGCAAAAGCAGCAATAGTTCTAGTTTTTACTTCATTTGCTTCAAAAACAAAGCGTCCATTAGGTTCTGCAACCTCTATGGCGTCGCCAGTTTTGAGTTCTTCATTAGCATAAACAGAAAAGGTTCCGTTCTCAACAGCTTTAACTCCAACTGTAACCTCTCCGCTATTTTTTGAAGAACAAATAGAGTAATCTCTACGTATATCTTCTCCATTAATTGTAGTTTTTAAAGTGATATATTGACCAGCTTTAAAATCGAAATTTTCTTTTAAATTTTCAGGTATATCAAAAGATAAAGCAACTGATTTATCCGTTACTTTTTCCACCGATTTTATATTTAGCGAATGAAATTGAGCCATTAAAAATAATTTTATACAAAAATAAGAAAGCGGTCTTTTTTTAGCTAGAAATTAAGATTAAAATAATACCTAAGTTTATTATGCATAAGAAAATTATGTATATTTGCTGTATGAGTAATTCAAAATTATATAAGGGCAGTTTAACCACTATCATCCTTAAGTTGCTTAACGAGCAAGATAAAATGTATGGTTATGAGATTACCCAAAAAGTAAAAGCTTTAACAAAAGGCGAGCTTAATATTACAGAAGGTGCTTTATATCCGGCATTACATAAGTTAGAAGCAGAAGGCCTGCTAGATGTTGAGGTAGCAAAAGTAGATAATCGTTTGCGCAAGTACTATAAACTTACAGAAACAGGAACAAAAGAAACGGTTAATAAGCTCGAAGAGTTAGCAGAGTATATTAAGACAATGCAAGTGCTAGTAAACCCTAAATTGGCTTAAATGAAACTTACTCCAGAAAAGATAAAAATAGTAGATGATTTTTTAATAAATCAAAATATTAAATACCTAGATATTCGTTCTGAGCTATTAGATCATTTAGTTACTGAGTTTGAAGAGCACTCTAATTACGGTTTACTCGAAGATTATCTTCACGGTAAAATAAAATTCATAAAAGAATTTGCAAAAAAACAACAAAAAACAATTCACTGGACTTATCAAAAACAATTATGGGTTCAATTTGCTAAGTTCTTCTTTGAACTTAAGTATATATTACTCTTGGCTGTTTTAATTAGCCTAGGTTATGTTTTATTACAATATGTAACTCTAAAAACATTTACGTTTGTTTGCTTTTTCTTCTTGGCTGCTTTAGTTCTCTATCCATTATTTTATCAAATAAAATATAGTAAAGCAGTTAAAAAAGTACAATCGATGCAATCCTTATTTACGGTTACTTCGCTACCATCAGTTTTTTTGTACATGTTTAACGTAGTTAATGATATATTAATTGAGAATTTTGTTTTAGGACTAATCTATTTTTCATTTGCAATAGTATTAGGAATCTCTGCTGTGATAATTATTGAAAAAGACAGAAAAAGAGTTTTAAAAAAATATTATCAACTCATAGGTTAGAAAATGAAATTAGCAGAACCTCAAATAAACCAACTTTACACGTTTACACAAAAGCACTATGTAGACTGGTACGATGTGCAAACAGAACTTGTTGATCATTTGGCAAACGGCATAGAGGAACAATTGGAACAAAACCCTAATACAACTTTTGAATCTGCACTAAATTCAGAATTCAAAAAGTTCGGAATCATGGGATTCAACGATGTTATTGAAGAAAAAACAAAGGCCTTAAATAAGTATTACAGAAAATTAGTTTGGACGTATTTTAAAGACTTCTTTAAGTTGCCTAAGATTATTCTAACGTTATTTTCAGTTTGGTGTTATTACAACCTCTTATTAATTATTGAAAACAGATTTTTATTTCTACTAATTACCTGTGTAGTTTTAGTGGTAGTTCCTATTTGGTTTTTTTACAACCAAGCAAAACGGGTTAAATACTTAAAAAAACAAACAGGAAAAAAATGGTTATTTGAGTCTACTGTAATGCAATTGGGTGGTTTATCGCAAATTTTTAATATAGGCATATATGCGTCTGTAATTTTAGATGTAGAACGAAGAACCCTAAGCACTACTGCACTCATTATATTTTCATTAGTTATAGTCTTATTTGCTTTAGTGCTCTATATTTCGATCTTTATAGTAGCTCCGAAACTCCGAAAAGCTATGGCAAAGCAGCATCCTGAGTATAAAATTGTATAACTTGTGTAACATATTGAATTAGTTTTATACTAATTCAAAGTAATAACTAACCAAAACCACTATGATAAAGCATTTTTTAAATCTAGAATGGAAGCAATATTTTCGCTCATCCTATTGGCAAAAAAGTATTGCGATAAATATTCTTATGGTGTTTTTTGCCCTTTATTTTATTGCTATGTTTTTAGGATTGGGATTTGGTCTTCTCTTTATTTTAAAGAAAGCATTTCCTGAACAAGACGCTTTTGTAATTGCCAATGGCTTTTTATTTTATTGGATTATTGGAGACTTAATGATGCGTTTCTTTCTGCAGAAACTACCTGTAATGAGTGTAAAACCGTTACTAACTTTACCCATAAAACGTTCAACAATTGTTAATTTTGTTTTAGGCAAATCTGCAATTTCCTTTTTTAATTTTTTACCACTCTTTGCGATTATTCCGTTTAGCATAATGCTTATTAGAGAAGGTTATGGGACATCTATGGTTTTAACCTGGATGTTTACCATGATTATTACCGTACTGATAATAAATTTCTTAAACTTTATTATTGAAGCTTTTTCTGCTGAAAAAGAATTATCCTTCCTTCCTATAATAGCGGTGGCAGGAACATTATTTGGATTAGATTATTTTAATATACTTCCAATGAAATCTCTTATTGGAGATGGTCTCATCTATATTGCGAATAACCCGATTTTCATTTTGATTCCTCTAGCAATATTAGCAGTTTTTTACACTTATAATTTTAAAATACTTAGGGATAAGCTGTTTTTAGATAGCTCGTTAAAATCTAAAGTAACTGAAGTAAAAGCGGCTGATTTATCTTGGACAAATCGTTTTGGTGACATCGCCCCTTTTATGCAATTAGATTTAAAGTTAATATGGCGAAATAAACGGACTAAATCTATGGCGATGCTTTTAGTAATTGGTGTACTTTATGGTTTGTTCTTTTATCCGCAACCTATGTATAGAGAGATGGAATTTATGTTTGCTTTTATAGGCATATTTTCTACCGGATTTTTTCTAATCAATTTTGGTCAATTTATTCCTGCTTGGGATAGTGGATATTATAAAATGCTAATGAGTCAAAATATAAAGTACGAGCAGTATTTACGCTCTAAATTTATACTCATGGTAATGAGTGTAGCAATCTTATTCATTCTAGGAATTCCTTACGTTTATTTTGGCTGGAAAATTTTAATAGCACATTTTGCAGCAGCTGTATATAATGTAGGAGTAAACTCTCACGTCATTTTATATGGTGGTTCTTTCAACAGAAAAAAAATAGACTTAGATAAAAAAGCTGCGTTTAATTATCAAGGAACAGGCGCTGTACAATGGATAATAGGCATCCCTTTAATGATTCTGCCTATGGGATTATTTGCACTTGTCAATTGGTTAGTAGGTTTTGAAGCAGCAATAGCATTATTGATGATTCTGGGTATTCTAGGCATAGTTCTTCATAAAAAACTAATGAAAGTTATTACCAAAAAATATCTCGATTCAAAATATAAAATGATTAACGCGTTTAGTCAAGATAGTTAATAATATACAAGACACAGATTATGATACATACAAAAGACCTTTCAAAATCATATAGCGGAACAACAGTTCTTAATGTAGAAGAGTTAAACATTCCTAAAGGCCAAAGTTTTGGTTTAGTTGGAAATAATGGAGCAGGAAAAACCACTTACTTTAGTTTACTACTCGATTTAATTAAACCAACAACAGGAAGTATCACCAACAATAGCGTAGTTGTTGATCAAAGTGAAGAATGGAAACCTTTTACCTCGTCATTTATAGATGAAAGCTTTTTGATTGGCTACCTAACACCAGAAGAGTATTTCTATTTTATAGGTGACTTAAGAGGTCAGAATAAAGCAGATGTAGATGCTTTAACTTCTAAGTTTGAAGACTTTTTTAATGGCGAAATCATTGGTAAGAAAAAATACCTCCGAGATTTAAGTAAAGGAAATCAAAAGAAAGCAGGAATTGTAGCGGCATTAATTGGCAACCCAGAAGTGATTATTTTAGACGAACCTTTTGCTAATCTAGATCCAACAACTCAAATCCGTTTAAAGCAAATTTTAAAGAATTTAGCAGAAAAACAAGGTGTAACTGTATTGGTCTCTAGTCACGATTTAATGCATGTTACAGATGTATGCGAGCGTATTGTTGTTTTAGAAAAAGGAAATGTGATAAAAGATTTAGAAACTAACCCTGCAACATTGAAAGAACTCGAAGCTCATTTCGCGAGTGGAGCAATGGTTTCGTCGAAAGAAGAATAGAAATTAGATTAAAACAAGTGAGCCCGTAAATAAATTAATATTTACGGGCTTTTTTGTGAAGTTAAAAAATGCGCCACCTCGAAAAACCTTTAAATAACAGCTAAAATTCAAAAAGATGCTTATTTTTACCACGTAACACACTAAAAACCTAACATTTTAGTTATCTATTAATCAAATAGAACCAACGTTGAGAACCTATCATAAATTAATATTATCTCTTTTTTGCGTAGCATTTATAGCCCAAGGTTGCTCGCGAAAAAAAGACACTTTTATCAACAGAAATTTCCATGCTTTAGGTACTAAATACAATATTCTTTACAACGGAAATATAGCTTTAGAACGAGGCAAACTAGGTGTAAATGACGAATTCACTGAGAATTTTTGGGAGCTTTTGCCAATAGAACGTATGAAGATTAGTGAAGATGTTTTTCTTCCAGGACAAAGTAAAAACGCAGATTTTGAGCGTGCAGAAGAAAAGGCTATTAAAGCCATTCAGAAGCATGGGATGAATATAGATGGTAAAGAAAAGAATTATCAAATAGATGAAGCTTACTTGCTTTTAGGGCAGTCAAGATATTTCGATCAACGTTTTGTGCCAGCCCTTGCAGCCTTCAATAATATCCTAAACAAATATCCGACAAGTGATAAAATCAATCAAGTAAAGATTTGGCGCGAAAAATCTAATATGCGATTAGATAATAATGTTGGTGCAATAAAAAAATTAAAACGATTACTAGACGAAGAAGACATTGAAGGCCAAGATTTAGCTGATGCTACAGCTGCACTTGCACAAGCTTATATTAATTTAAAATCTAAAGATAGCGCGCTAGTACAATTAGGCATTGCAGCAGAAAACACAAAAGTAAAAAGCGAGAAAGCACGCTATCATTTTATAAGAGGTCAATTATATAATGAATTTAAGGAAAAGGACAGTGCTAATATGGAATTCGATGCTATTATTGATATGCATAGGCAAATTCCCAGATCTTTTTATATAAATGCACATCTTGAAAAATCTTATAATTTTGATGAATTAGATGGCGATGTTCTAATGTTTCAAGAATACCTAACAGAACTTGAGGAAAACAGAGAAAACAGACCCTTCTTAGACAAAATATACTATCGTATAGCAGAATTCCATCGTAATAAAGAATCCGATAGTTTAGCAGAGGTTTATTATAACCAATCTTTAAGAAAAACAACGTCAGATAAATATCTGAAGAGTCTTAACTACGAGACTTTAGGCAATATGTATTTTGATAGAAATATATACAAGACCGCAGGTGCATATTACGACAGTACATTAACTGCAATGGTTCAGAATACTAAGCCTTACAGAATAATAAAGAAAAAGCGAGAAAACTTAGAAGATGTTATTTATTATGAAGGAATAGCTCAAACAAACGATAGTATTTTGCACATTATTAGTCTTCCAAAAGAAGAACAACTCGCATTATATACAAAATATGCCGAGGAATTAAAAGCGAAAGCAATAGCGGAAGAAGAACGTAAGGAAGAAAGTCAAAGAAAACAACAAAGAATATCATCATCTGCAGGTAATTCTAACGATATTAACTCTAACGGTAGAGGAAATAGTAAAAGTCCAGTTCCCGGAGGTTTTAGTCCAAGGAGTACGACTAATAACTTTTATTTTTATAACCCAACAACTGTAGCGTACGGTAAAAACGAGTTTTTAAAATTATGGGGAGAGCGTAAATTGCAAGATAATTGGCGACTTTCAGACCAACGAATAGGAATTCAACAAACTAAAAAAGAAGGAATTCCTATAGCTTCTGGAGATGATGAACGCTATAACCCAGAAATTTATATAGCCTCCCTTCCAACAAACAAAACTGAAATTGATAGTATCGTGACAGAACGAAATTTTGCATATTACCAACTAGGTATTATATACAAAGAGAAATTTAAGGAGTTGTCTCTTTCTAAATCTAGATTCGAAGATTTGCTGAAAAACAATCCGGAGGAGCGATTAATTTTGCCTTCAAAATATAATCTTTATAAGATATATATTGAACTTGGGTTAGATAGAAAAGCAGAGACTATAAAATCTGAAATTATCACTAGTTATCCAGATTCTCGTTATGCAGAAATCTTACTAAACCCAGAATCTGCTTTATCCAAAGATGAAAATAGTCCTGAGGTAATCTATACAAACCTTTATAAAAAGTATGATGACCAAAAATATGCCGAGGTTATTGCTGAAGCTGAAACGCAAATTAAACGTTTACAAGGTGATGATTTTGTGCCAAAGTTTGAAATCCTGAAAACTTCAGCTAGAGGTAGATTATATGGATTTGAAGCTTACAAAGAAGGTATAAATTACATTGCTTTGACTTATGCTAATTCTGAAGAAGGTAAAAAAGCACAAGAGATATTACAAAATGCTATTCCTGTTTTAGCTAAAAAGGATTTTGTACAAGATGATAAACCAAAGTATTTTAATGTTGTATATCAGTTTCAAAATGGGTCTGGTGAAGATATAGGTGATTTTATTAAAACACTTAACGAAGAGATTGAGAAGAAGATTAAATATTTTGACTTAACTACATCTCACGATGTTTATGATGAGAATACGACCTTTGTTGTTGTTCATGGCCTAAAGAGTATTCAAGGAGCAAGTGGTTTTGCGCAACTGTTACTAACTAACGAAAAAGATGAAAGAGGGCGAACTATTAAACCTAAAATCACCAAAGAATATTTTGCAATTTCTTCTCCAAATTATGCTATTATTCAACGCCACAAAAACTTAAATGCATATTTAAAATTAGAATAAAACCCAAATCATTATGTTCTCTTCAGACAGCAAAAAATTCAAACAATCTACATCTATGGAAACAAGTACGCAACAAAATATTATAGCACAAGGCACCAAAATTGTTGGTGATATAGCAAGTAAAGGCCCATTTAGAATAGATGGAACGGTTGAAGGTAATGTTAAAACTACTGGTAAAGTGGTTATTGGTAAATCGGGCTTTATAAAAGGTACATTACAAGGTGAGAATGCTGATTTTGAAGGTAAATTTTCAGGAAAATTAATTCTATCAGGCACACTTTCTTTAAAATCTACTGCTCATATAGAGGGAGAGGTTCATATCACTAAATTAGCTGTAGAACCTGGTGCGACTTTTAACGCAACATGCAGTATGAAAGGCACAGTAAAAGCACTATCTAATGAGCCAACTATACAGAAATCAGCGCAACAACAAACAGACCAAAAAGCAGAGCGCCAAGCTTAATAACTACGCACTTTTTTCGGGTATTGCAATACAAATGATTGCTATCATTGGGGTAGGAACTTTTATAGGTTATAAATTAGATGAGTATTATCCAAACCAATATAATCTCTATACACTAGTTTTATCTTTAGGCTCGGTTATTATGTCTATTGTTTATGTAATTAGACGTATAATTGTAAACTCTAAAGAAGATAATTAGTCTACATGGAAGATTTTAAAAAAAGACAGATTACATTTTTGTTGCAGCTTGTTGGTTTTAGCATTTTATTGTTTGCCATACATAGTTACTTGCTTTATTATTTTGCAAGTGCTATTTTATTCTTTTTTCCAACCTGGCAAATTTACACGTTTCATATTATAGTTACACTAGCTTTCTATTCGCTTATTAACTATAAGTTTTCTAATGGCAAAAAGGACATCTTCAATTTATTTATGGTAATGACATTTTTAAAAATGATATTAGCGATATTATTTCTTTTGCCTTTATTACTATCAGATTATGAAAACAAACAGCCAGATGTTTTTAATTTTTTCATTGCGTATTTCTTGTATTTATTTTTCGAAGTTTTTGCAATAACCAAATTTCTTCAAAAAGCATAAGATTATTTTTTTAAAAGCTCTATGAATCAATGGTTTTACACGACAAGTGACTATTGAAAATTATAGAGAAATTATTGCTTGTAATTTCATTTAATGTTCGTACATTTGCACCGAATTTAAAGCAAGGTATTTTTAAGCCCATAAGAATGAAAATAAGCACCTTTAAAAACATAATATTATCAGCGTTATTTCTGAGCGTATTTAATATTGGTTTTGCCTCTGAAATCAAAGAAGGAGGAGACGAAGAAAAATTCGATCCTAAAGAGATGATCTTACATCACGTTAAGGATGCCTACGGAATGCACATCGCTACCCTAAACCAAGGTAAAGAAAATGAAACACATATTACGATCCCTTTGCCTGTTATGGTATACACGGATAAGGGTTTAACGACGTTTTCATCTTCAGCATTTCATCATGATTATCATGGACATGAAATTGTAGAAAGAAATGGCCAGCGCTTTGTAAACGTACATGAAAAGGTTTATGTATTAGACGAAGGAGCTAAAGAGGTTGCCTATGATGCAGAAGGGCATCCAACAAATGCACATAGACCGAAGTTTGATTTATCAATTACCAGAAACGTATTTATGATGTGGGTTTCAATAGCAGTGTTGTTTTTAATATTTTTAACTGCTGCACGTCGATATAAAAAATCTGAAGACAATGTGCCATCTGGTATTGCTAGTTTTGTAGAACCTTTAATTGTATTTGTAAGAGATGAAATAGGTAAACCTATGATTGGAGAGCATAAGTATAAAAGGTATATGCCATACTTATTAACCATCTTTTTCTTCATATGGATAAATAACATTTTTGGATTAATACCGATACTTAATGGCGCCAACTTAAGTGGAAACATTGCGTTTACATTCACTCTTGCGGCCATAACATTTATCATTACAACATTTAGCGGTAACAAAAACTACTGGAAACACATATTTTGGATGCCAGGAGTACCAGTGCCAATGAAAATATTTTTAATGCCAATTGAGATTATAGGAATGTTTGTAAAACCGATCTCATTAATGATTCGTTTGTTTGCTAACATTACAGCAGGTCATGTTATCATTTTAGCATTAATGTCATTAATATTTGTATTTAAGTCTTATGCAATTGCGCCAGTATCTGTAGCATTCTCATTGTTTATTACAGTTATTGAAGTTATTGTAACGGCTATACAAGCCTATATATTTACAATATTGTCAGCCCTTTATTTTGGGATGGCAACAGAAGAAGAACATCATTAATTAATTTAAATTTTATATTATGACTATTACTGGAATTGCAGCTATTGGAGCTGGTTTAGCAGCTATTGGAGCTGGTGTTGGTATTGGTAAGATTGGTGGATCAGCTATGGAAGCTATGGCTCGTCAACCAGAAATGCACGGAAAGATTCAATCTTCTGCATTAATCTTAGCAGCCTTCGTAGAAGCGGTAGCACTATTTGGTGTTGTTGTTGCTTTCTTACAAGGGTAAGACATTAAAATACAGAAGTAACGGTTGGTTGCTTCTGTATTTTTAAAATTTAAGTTATTTTAAAAAAAACAGAATGGATTTAATTACACCTGAATTAGGATTAGTCTTTTGGACGTTAATTACATTTTTAATATTACTTTTTATACTAAGAAAGTTTGCATGGAAACCTATCCTTGGCGCTGTTGAGGAAAGAGAAGATGGCATCAAAGATGCTTTAGCGTCTGCTGAAAAAGCAAAACTAGAAATGCAAAATCTTCATGCAGATAACGAACGTATTTTACAAGAAGCACGTGCTGAGCGCGAAGCGATGTTAAAAGACGCTCGTGATATGAAGAATAAGATTGTTGCTGATGCAAAAGACGAAGCACAAGCCCAAGCAAGTAAAATGATTGAGCAAGCTCAAGTAGCAATAGAAAGTGAAAAGAAAGCAGCTATGGCAGAATTAAAAAGTCATGTTGCAGGTTTATCATTAAGCATTGCTGAAAAAGTAGTACGTGAAGAATTATCTAACAAAGACAAGCAATTAAAATTGGTTGAAGATATGTTGGGTGAAGCAACTTTAAACTAAGATAGATGTCAGGATCAAGAGCAGCAATACGTTATGCAAAAGCAGTTTTAAGCTTAGCAACAGATAATAAATCTGCTGAAGTGGTCAATGGTGATATGAAATCTATCACTAATGCTATTTCTCAGAGTGAAGATTTAAGTCAAATACTTCAAAGTCCTGTAGTAAGATCTTCAGATAAGAAAGCGGTATTAACATCAGTATTTAAAGACGCTAATGTTGCTACAACGAATCTTATAGACACTTTAATTTCAAATAAAAGACTAGCACTTTTAAATGATGTAGCTGCTAGTTTTACTCAGTTGTATGATCAGATGAGAGGAACACAAGTAGCAACTGTTACTACGGCGATACCTCTAAGTACTGATTTAAAGACCAAAGTATTGGCTAAAGTAAAAGAACTTACAGGTAAGGAGGCAGAAGTTGAAAATATAATAGATGAAAGCATTTTAGGTGGTTTCATTTTGCGAGTTGGTGATATTCAGTATAATGCTAGTATCGCTAATAAACTCGATAAATTAAAAAGAGAATTTACATTAAATTAAGATAATATCTATCTAATATAAATAAAGATGGCAGAAGTAAAACCAGCTGAAATATCAGCAATCTTAAAACAACAACTTTCAGGCTTCGAAGCAGGAGCTTCATTAGACGAAGTAGGAACAGTATTAACTGTAGGTGATGGTATTGTGCGTGCTTACGGATTAGCTAATGCTCAATATGGAGAATTAGTTGAATTCGAAGGAGGTGCAGAAGGTATCGTACTTAACCTTGAAGAAGATAACGTAGGTATTGTACTTTTAGGTACTTCAGTAGGAGTAAGAGAGGGCTCTACAGTAAAACGTACAGAACGTATCGCATCTATTAAAGTAGGTGAAGGTATTGTTGGTCGTGTTGTAGATACTTTAGGTAACCCTATAGATGGTAAAGGACCAATTACTGGTGAAACCTATGAAATGCCTTTAGAGCGTAAAGCACCAGGTGTTATTTATAGAGAGCCGGTAACTGAGCCAATGCAAACAGGTATTAAAGCAATTGACGCTATGATTCCTGTGGGTAGAGGACAACGTGAATTGGTAATTGGCGATCGTCAAACTGGTAAAACAGCTGTTTGTATTGATACTATTATTAACCAAAAAGAATTTTACGATGCGGGTGAGCCTGTATATTGTATCTATGTTGCTGTAGGCCAAAAAGCTTCAACAGTAGCTTTAATTGCTAAAACTTTAGAAGAAAAAGGAGCTTTAGCTTATACAACAATAGTAGCTGCAAATGCATCAGATCCTGCTGCAATGCAGGTATATGCACCAATGACTGGAGCATCTATTGGGGAATATTTTAGAGATACTGGTAGACCAGCTTTAATTGTATTTGATGATTTATCAAAACAAGCCGTTGCTTACCGTGAGGTATCTTTATTACTAAGACGTCCTCCTGGACGTGAGGCATATCCTGGTGATGTATTTTATTTACACTCAAGATTATTAGAGCGTTCTGCAAAAATCATTAATAATGATGCAATTGCCAAAGAAATGAATGACTTACCAGAGTCATTAAAGCCATTAGTAAAAGGTGGTGGTTCTTTAACTGCATTACCAATTATTGAAACACAAGCAGGTGACGTATCGGCATACATCCCAACCAATGTAATTTCTATTACAGATGGTCAGATTTTCTTAGATGGTGATTTATTTAACTCTGGTGTACGTCCAGCAATTAACGTGGGTATTTCTGTATCTCGTGTTGGTGGTAATGCACAGATTAAATCAATGAAGAAAGTATCTGGAACATTAAAATTAGATCAAGCTCAGTACCGTGAATTAGAAGCGTTTGCTAAGTTTGGATCAGATTTAGATGCAGTTACTTTAAATGTAATTGAAAAAGGAAAGCGTAATGTTGAAATTTTAAAGCAAGCGCAGAATGATCCTTTTAGAGTAGAAGATCAGGTTGCTATTATTTATGCAGGTTCTAAAAACTTATTAAGAGATGTTCCTGTAGAGAAAGTAAGAGAATTTCAAAGAGATTACCTAGAGTTTTTGAAAGCTAAGCATAGTGATGTTTTAAGTACTTTAAAAGCTGGTAAATTAACTGATGAGGTTATTGATACATTAACAAATGTGGCAAAAGATCTTTCAGGAAAATATAGAGCATAAAACCTTAATGTCATTCTGAATTTGTTTTCAGAATCTCAATAATAGACTATGGCAAACTTAAAAGAAATACGTAACAGAATATCATCAGTATCTTCAACAATGCAGATTACTAGTGCCATGAAAATGGTTTCTGCTGCTAAGTTAAAGAAAGCTCAAGATGCTATTACTGCTATGCGTCCTTACTCTAATAAGTTAACTGAGTTACTTCAAAGTTTAAGTGCAACTTTAGATGCAGATTCTGGGAGTAAGTATTCTGTTCAAAGAGAAGTTAATAATGTTTTAATAGTTGCTATTACTTCAAATAGAGGGTTGTGTGGTGCTTTTAACTCTAACATTATAAAACAGACGAATGTTTTAATAAACGATGTTTACGGCGACAAGAACGTCTCTGTACTAGCTATTGGAAAGAAGGCAAATGATGCTTTTGTAAAGCAGAATAGAGTTATAGCTAACAAAAGCGAAGTCTTTGATGATTTAACCTTTGATAATGTTGCTGATATAGCTGAGATGCTTATGGAGAAATTTGCTGAAGGTGATTTTGATAAAATTGAATTAGTATATAACAATTTTAAAAATGCTGCGACACAAATTGTAATGACTGAACAGTTTTTACCAATCGTGCCGATGGAAGGGGAAGCTAATACTAATTCAGATTATCTTTTTGAACCATCTAAGCAAGAAATTGTTGAAGCATTAATTCCTAAATCATTAAAAACACAATTGTTTAAGGGCATAAGAGATTCTTTTGCTTCAGAACATGGTGCTCGTATGACAGCGATGCACAAGGCAACAGATAATGCAACTGAGTTGAGAGATCAACTTAAGTTAACATATAATAAAGCAAGACAAGCGGCTATTACTAACGAAATCTTAGAGATTGTTGGTGGAGCTGAAGCGCTTAATAATTAAGAATAAGTCAAATTTTAAATTGAAGTTGAAGTATTGAATAACTACTAAATTTCTGTCACAACAGAAGACTTTTTATAAAATTCAAAAAACCTAGCTATCATCAGCTAGGTTTTTTCTTGTCTTAACATCTCAATTAAGAATACACCTACAAAATAAATCTCTTCATCGTTATATAACGAATTTTAAGGTGATTATTACAGTTTTTGTATATATTGCCATTCCAAATCTTAACCTATATCCCATGAGACTACTTAAAATGGCTACCTACGCCATAATTTTCGGAGTTATTTTATCAACGACTTATCAATGTGCAAGTCCAAAAGCAACTACAGCTACTTTCGAGGAGCAAGCACCATTTAAAGTTAAACCCGCTTACTTTCAAGAATGGTATGCAGGTATTAAAGTTGGTGGAACAGGAATCAATATATTTCTTCCCATTACCGATATTGCTAAAAATGTTCAAATTGATCAAGTTTACTTTAGAAACCTTAAAGGAAAATTAACTAAGAAAAATGGTAAATACTATGCTCTGCTTAAGAACACTTCACAAAATTACACTTTTACGAAGTCAGAGGCACCTGCAGATTATCCATTTGTAATCGGTGATAACGAGTGTGCTATTAGTTATAAAGAAAACGGTGCCACTAAATACATTAAGGTTATAGGTTTAAATGAAGTGGCGGGTACCTATTATGAAAACGGACCACCATCGATTTACACTAAAAGTGAATCAACTGGTATGGCATCTTTAGATGATGAGGAAGACGATAATTAGAAATTATAACATTACATACATTTTAAGCCTTACATTTAGTAAGGCTTTTTTATTTCATCGAACCAAAAGACCCATTAATATTTAATACTTTTGGGTGACATTATAATTTATTAGATTGAGCGGATTCAAATCACTTTTTAAGCAAACATTTATATATGGTTTAGCAACTGTATTACCTCGAATGTTGAGTTTTATTTTAGTTCCGCTTTATACCAACCCAGAGGTATTATCTGTAGAAGAGTATGGTCGTGTTTCCTTTATATTTGCCTATTTTGTCCTTTTTAATGTGGTATTGGCCTACGGCATGGAAACTGCTTTTTTTAGATTTTTTAATAAGGAAGATAATCAGGAAAAAGTGACTAGTACTTCCGCGATTTCATTAATTATTAGTTCATTTGCATTATTAGGTATCGCTTTTCTGTTTAGACATCAAATTTCCTTATTAATAAATATAAATCTAAAGTATCTCAACTTAGTTTTTATTATTCTTTTATTCGATGCTTTAGTTATTATTCCGTTCTCTTGGTTACGAGCAACTGCAAGACCTATGCGTTATGCAGTGATTAAAATTTTTAATGTGGCTGTCAATTTAGGACTCAGTATTTTCTTCCTTTTGTATTTGAAAGATTTAGCAGAAGGGAATTCATTTTTTAATAGTATTTATGAAGCAGATTTTGAAATCAGTTATATTTTTCTTTCTAATGTAATTGCTAGTGGATTAACATTACTTCTATTGCTTCCGTTTTACAATAAAATCAAATTTAAATTTGATATTGCGTTATGGAAAAAAATGATGCGTTATGCCATGCCAGTACTTATTGCAGGTATCGCTTACTCTGTAAATGAAACCTTCGACCGTATTTTATTAGAAAAGTTATTACCAGCAGATGTAGCCGAAAAGCAAATAGGAATGTACTCAGCCTGTTACAAACTGGCCGTGTTTATGACCTTGTTTGCAACCGCATTTCGTCTAGGTATAGAACCTTATTTTTTTAGTCATTCCAAATCAGTAAACCCACAAAAAAATTATGCTAAGATTTTAGAGTATTTTATTGCTTTAGGTTCAATTATTCTTTTAGTTGTCGTTGTTTTTGCAGATCTTTTAAAGCCTTATATTATTCTAAGTGAATCTTATTATGAAGCCATGTGGATTTTACCTTTTATTCTTTTGGCTAACTTTTGTTTAGGGATATATCATAACCTCTCAGTTTGGTATAAAATTACGGATCGCACTAAATTCGGTGCCTATATTTCAATATTTGGTGCTGTCATAACATTAATTCTAAATTATATACTAATTCCTATTATAGGTTTTAAAGGCTCTGCAATAGCGACGTTATCTGCCTATGCACTTATGATGTTAGTCTCATTTTACTTAGGAAAAAAATATTACCCGATTCCCTATAACCTAAAAAAAATAAGCTTATATCTATCGATTTCCATTCTATTCTCGTTCATATTTTTCTATAACTATCGCGAGAATTATATTATAGGAATTACAATGTTAATCGTATTTTTGGGTATCGTTATTCTATTGGAAAAGAAGCAACTAAAACAAGTCTTAAAAAGCTGAATTATTATTAATGATTAAATTCTTCAATAAAATAAGAAAGCAAATGCTCATTGAAAACAAAATGGGTCGCTATCTCAAATATGCTATCGGAGAAATCATTCTAGTAATGATAGGGATTTTGTTAGCATTACAGGTCAATACATGGAATAACAATAAAGAACTTAAAAAAGAAGAACAGAAAATTATTAAAAGCTTACTTGGGGAATTTAAAGAAAACCTCGAGAAATTCGATATAGCTTATAAGTTTCATCAAAACCGTAAAAAAGGAATGGAGTACTCACTATTAGCAGATTTAAAGCCTTTATCTGCTGATAGTTTAATTTCAATGCTACAGAAGGTAAATGGTAATTATACGTTCGATCCTTTCCAAGGCATTTATAATTCTGTAATTAACTCGGGTAAAATAGAGTTAATATCTAATGATGCTTTAAAAAGTAAAATAGCCAGGCTTCAAGACTTAATTAGAGATTATCAAGAAGAAGAAAAAGGATCTCAATTGACTTCAACACAAAGCCTCTATCCTTATGAGGTAGGACAACCTTTATTTAGTTTCAGATATTTAAAAAGTGATGGTAATAATGAAGAAGCATTAGAAATTAAAAAAAATCTTATTAACTTTTTCGAATCTCAACAGTATAATAACATAATTCTTCAATTAAGCGGTTGGATGAGACCTATTTTTGAAGAAGGCCCAGTTTTAAGAGGAGAAATGGTATCAATAATTAATTTATTAGAAGAAGAAATCGACAAACATAAATAGAATAATTTGTCCCCTCGAGCGCAGTCGAGAGGTTACTTTAGAAGTAAGAAAGATATAATTAGTTCTCGACTGCGCTCGAACAGACAGAAAGAAACATGAAAATTAAAATAATAAACAAATCAAGACACGATTTACCACATTACGAAACCATAGCCTCAGCTGGTATGGATTTACGTGCAAGCATAACAGAATCTAGAATTCTTAAACCATTAGAACGTACCATAGTTGGTACAGGCTTATTTATAGAATTGCCAATAGGGACAGAAGCACAAGTAAGACCAAGAAGTGGTTTAGCTGCGAAAAAAGGAATTACAGTTTTAAATGCACCAGGAACAGTAGATGCTGATTATAGAGGGGAGATAGGAGTTATCTTAGTAAATTTGTCTAATGAAGACTTCACTATAAATAATGGTGAGCGTATTGCTCAGTTAGTCATTGCAAAACACGAACGTGCTGAATGGGAAGAAACAAAAGAATTATCCTCAACTGAAAGAGGAGAAGGTGGTTTCGGAAGTACTGGTGTCAAATAAAGAGAATGTCCGGTCGTGTATTAACGAGATTGAAATATATTTTGATTGAAGTTAGCTTACGAAGTAAGTCGAGACCTTAAACATAAAATAAAGTTTAACAATAAATAGATTTCCACTTTTTTGGAAACAAAATACAAGTTTTTCGATGAAAATAATAGTCCCAATGGCAGGCAGAGGATCTCGCCTTAGACCACACAGTTTAACAGTACCAAAACCATTAATCCCAGTTGCAGGTCAACCCATTGTACATCGTTTAGTAAAAGATATTGCTAAAGTATTAAAGCAACCCATAGAGGAAATCGCTTTTGTTTTAGGAGATCCAGCATTTTTTGGAAATGATGTGGTTGAAAGTTTAACTGAACTTGCAGAAGGTTTAGGAGCAAAAGCATCCATTTATAGACAAGACCAGCCTTTAGGAACTGGCCATGCCATTATGAGTGCAAAACCATCTTTATCTGGTCCTGCAGTAATTGCTTATGCAGATACGCTGATTAGAGCTGAGTTCGATTTAGACCCAACAGCTGATAGTGTTATTTGGACAAAGCGTGTTGCTAACCCAGAGGCCTATGGTGTAGTGAAGTTAGATGAAAACGAAAGCATTGTTGAGTTGGTAGAAAAACCAGAAAGCTTTGTAAGCGACCAAGCTGTAATAGGTATTTATTATTTCAAAGATGTTGCTGTTTTAAAAGAAAAGCTTCAAGAGATATTAGATGAGAAT
The DNA here is from genome assembly GCF_046545555.1 of Winogradskyella sp. PE311. Classification (NCBI taxonomy): domain Bacteria; kingdom Pseudomonadati; phylum Bacteroidota; class Flavobacteriia; order Flavobacteriales; family Flavobacteriaceae; genus Winogradskyella; species Winogradskyella sp. PE311. The sequence continues at coordinate 549,891 of NZ_JBHZTH010000001.1, forward strand.
ATTATGAATGGTGGGGAATATCAAATTAATGACGGTATTAAACGTATGATGGCTGATGGTAGAGTTTTTAAAACAGGCTCTGTAGATGAGTGGATGGATTGTGGAAACAAGAATGTAACACTCGAAACTAATGCTAGAATGTTAGGATTTTTAACTTCAGATAATGTTGAGCAATTAGTACATGATTCAGTAATATTAGAAAACTCAAACATCATTGAGCCATGCTTTATCGGAGCAGGTACAGTTTTACGCAATACATCAGTAGGACCAAACGTTTCTATTGGGAAAGATTGCGTATTAGAAGACTCGAGCGTTAAAAATAGCCTAATTCAAAACCAAACAACTATTAAAAACGCTAATTTAGACGAAGCCATGATTGGTAATCATGTAAAGTATAATGGTAACTTCACTAAGATTAGTATTGGTGATTATACACAAATGGAATAAAAATTAGTTGTCATTTCTGCACAGTCGGGAATCTTATCTAAGTTTGGAATAACTTTTGAAAACTATAATGTCATTTAGAGCTTTTCAACTGTCGCGCAAGACAAGATAAAGCGAAGAATCGTATATGAAATTGAATAAAAAAATAGCAAGACTTTCAATAGCACTTCTTTTAGTGCCGATGCTTACTATTGCCCAAGTCAATTTTAACAAACCGCCAGACGACGACTTAGGAAATGTAGAAGACGAATTTCAAGAACATTTTTTCGAAGCCATAAAACAAAAAGGAATAGAGAATTATGATCGAGCCGTTGAATCACTGTATAAGTGTCTAAATTTAGACAGTAAAAGACCAGTGATTTATTTTGAACTAGGTAAAAACTATAATAAACTTAAAAATTTTGGTGCGGCAGAGGATAACCTCAAAAAAGCCATAAGTATGCAGCCAGATAATGAATGGTTTTTAGATGAGCTTTATGATGTTTACTTTCAACAAGACGATATTAACAACGCTATAAAAACGATTAAACAACTGGTTAAATATCATCCAGATTACAAAGAGGATTTAGCAGCACTTTATATTAGGGAAAAACGCTACAAACAAGCCTTAGATCTTTTAGATGAACTCGATGAAGAGTTAGGTGTTAGCGAACCCAGAGACAACATGCGTAATGATATTTATAGTATTACAGGTAATGCAGATGATCGTATAGAAAATTTAGAAGAACGGATAGCTAATAACCCTAATAATGAAGAAAATCATTTAAAACTAATTTATAGATACAGCCAAACAGGTGATAAAAAGAATGCTTATAAAGTAGCTAAAAATCTCTTAAAAATAAAGCCAGACTCTAAATTTGTCCATTTAGCATTGTATAAATTTTATTTGCAAGATGATAAAGTTGAAGAAGCAATTAGTTCTGTAAAAATTGCATTAACAAGTCCAGTTATAAATGCAGACGCGAAAGCAAAAGTTCTAAAGGATTTTGTTTCATTTGTAGCTAAAAATCCAGAATACGAAAGTGATTTGGTTGATATCACAGCACTCATTGATGATAGTAAAGATGCTCAAACTCATGAGGATTTAGGTAGATACTATCTCAAAGCAGGCGATAAAGTAAAAGCATTAGCTAATTTTAAAGACGCTTTAAAACAAGACCCTAATGACTTTAAACTCATTAAAGACGTATTATTACTTCAATTAGATGTTGAGGACTTTAAAGCCGTTGTAAAAGACAGTGGTGACGCGTTAGAATTATATCCTGCACAACCAATCTTGTATTTGGTTAATGGAGTAGCAAATAACAAACTTGGTAATAGCAAAAAAGCGATTGAGAATCTCGAAATGGGATTAGATTTCTTAATTGACAACCCAAATATGGAAAGCGATTTTTACTCTGAGTTGAGTTTGGCCTACAAAGCACAAAATAATATTAACAAATCTGAGACGTTTGCTAAAAAGGCACAAGCCCTAAAAGCACAACAATAACAAATTCCTGCGAAGGAAGGAATCTCAAAGAATAGAATGAGAAAAGAACAAAATAATAAAACGATTCAATTTACAAAAGTCATCTCAGTACTCATTTTGATGCTATTTCTAACAAATTGTAAATCAGCTAAAAGTGTTATTGCTTCTGGTGAAGCCAGTAATAATCTATCTGCCAAGCAAGTGATTAAGCAACATCAAAAGAATGATGCATATTTTAAAACTATGCAAGCTAGAGTAAGAATAGATCTAATCCAAGGAGATAAAGAACAAGGTTTAACTTTTAGTTTTCGGATGGAAAAAGACAAGGTGATTTGGTTGAGTGCACCATTGGGTCTAGCAAGAATGATGATTACACCAGAAAACGTTCGATTTTATAATAAACAAGACAACGAATATTTTGATGGTGATTATGCCTTACTTAGTGATTTTGTAGGTATAGATTTAGACTTCAATAAAGTTCAGAATATATTATTAGGTCAGGCTGTTTTTGGTCTGAAAGATCAACCACATACGGTTTCAGTTAATGAAAATTCGTATGCGCTGCAACCTAAAAATCAGAGTACACTTTTAGAGTTATTTTATTTAATTAATCCATCGCATTTTAAGATGGATAGTCTGCAATTAACACAGCAATTAAAAAAACGCATTCTTCAAGTAGATTATAAATCTTATCAAGATGTAGATAAACAAGTTTTACCAAAAGACGTTAGGATAATAGCGGTAGACAATGCTGATGAAGTGGCAATTAATTTAGAGTTTAAGTCAGTATCTTTAAATCAAGAGTTGCGATTTCCTTTTAATATACCAGAAGGCTATAAAGAAATAGTAATAAAATAATGAGTTCTAAACGATTTTATATTCTTTTTGTTGTTGGGTTTTTAGCTTCCTCTACATCATTATTTTCACAGAGCGACAAGCAGAAAAAACTAGAAGCACAGCGTCAGCAAGTTTTAAAAGAAATGAAGCAGATAAATGCTTTATTATACTCTAAAAAGAAAGAACAAAAATCTGAAATTACACTAATTGAAAATCTTAATGCTAAAGTTAGTGCAAGAGAAAACCTTATTAGAATAACTAACCAACAAGCCAATTTACTTACACGACAGATAAATTCTAATCAAAAAGAAATTACAAGTTTAAGAACGCAATTACAAGAGCTTAAAGATGATTATGCAGCTATGGTAGTAAAGTCTTATAAAAGTAAATCTGAGCAAAGTAAAGTGATGTTTTTATTGTCTTCAGATAATTTTAAACAAGCGTACAAAAGGCTTCAATATATTAAACAATACGCTAATTATCAAAAGGAACAAGGCGAATCTATAAAGACAAAAACTACAGAATTACAAGCGTTAAATATTCAGTTATCTAAGCAAAAAGAAGATAAACAAAAACTAATTGAAGAAAATAGAATAGCTAAGCGTGAGTTAGAAAAAGAAAAACAACAACGCGAAATATTAATGGCTTCTATAAAGTCTGACATGAGTAAATTTTCAGCACAGATTAAAAAGAAACGACAAGAAGCAGATCGTATAGATAAAGAAATAAATAGATTAATTAGAGAAGCTATTGCTTCTTCTAATAAAAAAGCAGGAAAAAAGACATCTACAGGTAAGTTTGTTTTAACACCTGAAGCTAAAAAATTAGCATCTAATTTTCAAGCTAATAAAGGTAAACTAGGATGGCCAGTGTCTAGAGGTGTTATTAAGGGTAAATTTGGAAAAACCCGCTCTTTAATCGATAATACTGTTGAGGTAAATAACTCTGGTGTAAAAATAGCAACAGAGAAAGATGCCGAGGTTAAAGCAGTATTTAATGGTGTGGTACACAAGTTGTTTATCGTTAAGAATGCTAATTCTGGGATTATGATTCGCCATGGTAATTATTTTACAGTGTATTACAACCTTTCCAAAATTTATGTAAAATCGGGTCAAAAAATAAGTACAGGCGAAGTAATTGGGCAGGTATTTACAAGCAGAGTAAATGGGGAAAGCTTATTAGACTTTAGACTATTTAAAGACAAGCAGAAACTTAATCCGCAATATTGGTTGTCTAAGTATTAAAATCTCTATTCAAAAAGCGCTTTTAACTCAGTAGCATCATCAGGCTTTATTTTCCCAGCTAAAAGTAAACTCAATTGTTTACGTCTTAGTGCGGCATCAAAACGTTGTCTTTCTAATTCAGTTTCAGGCACTAGTGCAGGTACTTTTACAGGTCTCCCAGTTTCATCTACAGCAACAAAGGTGTAAATAGCTTCATTAGCTTTAATGCACTCTCCAGACTCTCTGTCCTCAATCCAAACGTCCATATAAACCTCCATAGAGCTTGTAAAAGCACGAGAAACTTTTGCTTCAATCATTACAACACTGCCTAATGGCACTGATCTATTAAAAGCAACATGATTTACTGAGGCAGTAACAACAATCCGTCTAGAATGACGTCTTGCGGCAATACTTGCGGCACGATCCATTCGAGCAAGCAACTCGCCACCGAATAAATTATTAATAGGATTCGTTTCACTAGGTAAAACTAAATCAGTAACTATTGTTTTAGACTGAAAGGCAGTTCTTGATTGCATAAAGCTTTAAAATTTATGCAAAGATAAGATGCTTTTGGGTAAATAAATAGATAAGAAAAGGTTAATCGAGCTTCTTAATTAATAACCAAGCATCTCTGTTATGTTCGCGACGGATTTTATAAAGGGCGTTTTGTGCTTCTGTTCTTGTTTCAAAACTAGAATAAACCACTTCATGCAAACCATAACGATTAGTCCCAATTTTTCTGGCTTTGTAACCTTTAGCTCTAAGCTGCTTTATTTTTTTATCTACATTAGCTTCAACTCTAAATGCGCCAGCAACAATATGGTAGTTGCCAGTTTGTTTCTCTAATGAAAGTGTAGCAGCAGGCAAGGGGTTACTAATAAAGAAAGTAGCTTCTTGTACTTTTGCATCTAGCTGAACATTAGCCTCTTCTTGCGCTAACTGATTGTGAGTTTCAATAGAATTGTTATAATAGTTAGCACCAAAATATCCACCTAATCCTAAAACAATAACTGCAGCCGCAGCGTATTTATACCAATTAGTATTAGATCGCTTTTCTGGTGTAAAAGCTAAAGGTGTCGTTTCTTCAATAGCTTCTACAATATGTTTATGGGTTTCGCGTTTAACATCGACTGATGTGAAATGAGATAAACCAAAGGAAGTCGTTAGATAGTTAATACTGTTAGTAGGGTTAAAAACTATATTGCCTTCTGCATTTAAAACTAATTCGCCAATATTTTTAAACTGTATTGTTTCTCCTTGTATTAAATAAGATTTAATAGCTTTTACTTGCTTAGAAACTTTCACAATAGCAGTATTATAAGGGATTTTTTCAATTTCGGCAATATAATTTCCTAGTAAACCATCATTACCTTGTAATTGTTCATTAAACGAGAGCACTTTTTTTGGAGGGTAAAATGTATGTGTTGAATCATGAACCTTAGCTGAAACACGATTAGTTAAAAATGCACCAAACTCTGGCACTGTAATACAGTCGTACCGATAAAGCAAATCACTTATGTATGTTTCTAATTGCATAGTTGAACAAAGTTAAAATTTTTTGAAAACGATAAAAGTTTGAAAGGATTTAGTTATTAACATCAAAAAAATTAGTTTCTTGTAATCTTTAAATCAATGTATTAAAATGACAGATCAGCAACTAATTTTTGCTTTAGCCTTACAACACGTGCCAAAAATTGGCGGTACAACAGCTAAAAAGCTTATTAATCATTGTGGATCTGCGGAAGCTGTCTTAAAAGAGAAAAAATCTAATTTATTAAAAATCGATGGCATTGGAACTATCACTATTGAGGGGTTGTTTAACAAAACGCACCTTGAAGATGCGGAAAATGAATTACGATTTATTAAGGAGAATGATATTATTACTCATTATTTTACTGAAGATAGTTATCCTGAAAAACTAAAACATTGTATCGATGGACCACTAGTATTATTTCAATCTGGGAATATTGATATAAAACAACAACGTATTATAAGTATAGTTGGTGCTCGAAAAATTACCACTAGTGGTATTGCCTTTTGTGAAAAATTGGTAGAGACCTTGTCAGCTTATAATCCCATTATAGTTTCAGGTTTTGCTTACGGAACTGATATTACGGCGCATAAAGCAGCTGTAAAACATAAGCTACAGACCATTGGTTGTTTGGCTCATGGCCTTAACCAAATTTATCCTAAGGTGCATAAAAAGTATGTAGCTGATGTTGAAAAATATGGCGGATTTTATACCGATTTTTGGAGTACAGATGCTTTTGATCGGAATAATTTTTTAAAACGAAACAGAATTATTGCTGGTCTTAGCGAAGCTACGATTGTAATAGAGTCCGCTGAAAAAGGTGGTAGTTTAGTAACAGCAGATATAGCGAACTCCTATAACAGAGAGGTGTTTGCTGTACCTGGGCGAACAACAGATAGCCAAAGTGTAGGTTGTAATAATCTTATAAAGTTTCAGAATGCACATTTATTGTCTAACCCTTTAGATGTTCCGTATATGCTCAACTGGGAATTAGAATCTGATAAAAAACCAGCAGTACAAAAACAACTATTTGTAGAGTTAGAACCTGATGAAAAAATAATATATAATTTTCTAAAAACTAATAATAAAGAAGTATTAGATGTTATTGCTATAGAATGCGAAATGCCAACCTACAAAATAGCAGGTATTTTACTTAATATGGAACTGAAAGGTGTTGTAAGGCCTTTACCTGGAAAGTTGTTTGAGGTTATTTAATATCCAACTTTATCTCTAACACGCTTCAAAACATCATCTGCAACAATCTTAGCTTTAGCAGCACCTTTAGCTAAAGCAGTATCAACCTCGTTAAGATTATTCATATAATAGTTATAACGTTCTCTAGGTTCAGCAAAACGCTCCAAAATCAATTCATATAAAGCTTGTTTAGCATGGCCATAACCATAATGACCAGCTTCGTAATTAGCTTTCATTTCAGTTATTTGACTATCTGATGCTAATAAACTATAAATAGCAAAGCAGTTACAATTTGCCCAATCTTTAGGGTCTTCTAAAGGCGTGCTATCTGTTGCAATAGACATTATTTGTTTGCGCAGTTTCTTTTCTGGTAAGAAGATATTAATGATATTACCTTTACTTTTGCTCATTTTAGCACCATCAGTGCCAGGAATTAACATGGTATCTTTTTGTATATCTGCTTTAGGTAAAACAAAGGTTTCACCGCCCATTTTCGCATGGAAACGCGAGGCAACATCACGAGTCATTTCAATATGTTGCTCTTGGTCTTTACCAACAGGAATGATCTCAGCGTCATACAATAATATATCAGCTGCCATCAACATTGGGTAGGTAAATAAGCCACCATTAACATCGTCTAACCGATCTGCTTTATCCTTAAAACTATGTGCTAACTCCAAACGTTTAAAAGGAAAGAAACAGTTAAGGTACCATGATAATTCAGTAACTTGTGGTACATCGCTTTGTCTGTAGAAAACAGTTTTTTCAATATCTAATCCGAAAGCCATCCAAACTGCCGCCGTAGAATAGGTGTTATTACGTAAGGTTTGAGCATCTTTAATTTGGGTTAAAGAATGTAAATCTGCAATAAATAAATAAGAGTCATTAGCTTTATTTTCTGCTTGTTCAATTGCTGGTAAAATTGCACCTAAAATATTTCCTAAATGTGGTGTTCCTGTACTTTGTATGCCTGTTAGTATTCTTGCCATGTTTACCTCCCACGAAAGTGGTAGTCTCATTAAATTAAACTTAATTTTTAAACGAAGTACAAAGTTAATTTTTTTGATAGAACTATAAGACCGTATTTAATTTAAATACTTAGTTTTGAAAAGATGAAGATTTTTAAATATCCATTTTGGGTTTTATATCGTATTTGGTTTTACATTCTTGTGTTAATACCTATTATCGTACTTTTTCCTATGTTAATTATTTCTATCTCTAGAGAACAATGGTATCCTCTTTTTTTTCGATTGGCTCGTATTTGGTCTAAATTTATTTTAATAGGTATGGGTTTTGGCTATAAAATTTATAGAGAAGAACCTCTTGAGCTTAATAAAAGCTATATGTTTATTGCTAATCATACATCCATGGCGGATATTATGCTAATGTTAGTAGCCTCTAAAAATCCTTTTGTATTTGTTGGCAAACAAGAGCTTGCTAAGATTCCTTTATTTGGTTTTTTTTATAAGCGCACATGCATTTTAGTTGATAGAAGTAGTGCAAAAAGCAGGCAGGCTGTTTTTCTTAGAGCCCAAAGGCGCTTAAAACAAGGACTTAGCATATGTATTTTTCCCGAAGGAGGAGTTCCAGACGAGGCGATTTTATTAGATAGTTTTAAAGATGGTGCTTTCAGATTAGCTATTAATCATCAAATCCCAATAGTGCCAATTACATTTTATGATAATAAGAAAAGATTTTCTTATACTTTTTTTAGTGGAGGACCTGGTAAAATGAGAGCAAAAATTCATAAATTTATAAAAACGAAAGGCTTATCCTCTGAAGACACGAAGAACTTAAATTCAAAGTCAAGAGCTATTATTTTTAATGAACTAACTAATATTAAAAAAAATAAAAAGCTACCCAACCACGAGTAGCTTTTGTTATTATTGCATTCATCATTGCTTTTTGCGTTTGCAATAACCTAATCTAACCTAAAACTTAAAACTTAATCCTGTATATACTCCAATAAAGAATGGCCTAAAATCGCCAGATGTATTATTAAAAGTATTTATTTGATACTTGAACTGAGGTTCAAGATTTATATTCCATTGTTTAGACAAGTTATAATTAAAGCCCAATCCAAAGTTGGCACTAAAACTTGTAGAGTTAATATTACTTGCTTCACCAATTAAGGTTGTTGCACCGTTTAAGTCAGCATAAATTTCATTCTGATTTAGAAAGAATGTACTAAACCCACCTATGACATTAACTCCGAATTTTTTATCTAATAATCGATACTCTAACTCCAATGGCACTTCGATAAATCCGAAACGTTGATCTAAATCTCCAGTTATTTTGGCATTAAAAATTTCAGGGGTTGATGCTCTGTTTAAAACGACATTACTTACAATTGATACACTTGCACCTTCCTTAAATTTTATATTTCCTTGAGTTTCAGAATTCCTTGAAGCCGTTGAAGACCCTGAAAATGCTAAAACATCAGAAGTTGTGTAATTAAGGTTAACACGATTAACACCAGCACGCACTTTTAGTTTTTTAGAAAGAGCGTAACTACCAGTAATACCGTAACTCATATTAATATCACTACTTTTCGTATTACCATTAAATTGGTTGTGTATTGGAGAACCTTCGCCTAGAGAGGCAAAATAAACAGGCGCAACATTAGGCGCAATGCTCCACCTGTTTTCTTCTTCTTCTTTTTCTTCTTCAATAATATTTTTCTGAGCAGCAATAGCTTCCTTTAGAGATTCTTTTTCGAGATTCTCTATTATTTCATTTTCTTTATAATTTTCTGCGATCTTCTCACTAGATGTTTTTTTGTTAGAAGATGTTGTATCTATTTTATTAGAATTTTCAGCAACTGCCGAATTATTTTCTTTAACGCTATTTTTGATTGTAGATTTTAGTTCTTTATCATTTACTAATTTGGAAGTATTATTATTTTTTGAGTTGTTAGTTTTATTGTTTGATGCTAAGCCTACATCCTTATTTTTATTAGTAGATTTTTGTAGATTGTTTTGATTATTTAGCGAAGAAGACTTTGCACTTTTATTAGTTGCATTAACTACAGCCTTATTATTAGGATAGTTCTTTGGGGAAGTTAGAAAATTAGAGTTATCTTTCTCCTTATGAGAATTTTCCATTTGCCTTTCATCCTTCTTAGATTTATTATTTTTATCCGACCCTACTAATTCTAACTTCTCAGAATTAAGTGTTTCTTTAATTTTATCCTTGTTGTTTTTAGAAGGAGTGTTTGTAACTTCGTTTTTATTATTTTCAGTCTCACTATTATTTTTAGTGTTAACGATAGTATTATTTTCTGTTGTATTATTATCAGAATTAAAAACAGGGATGCCAATAGTAAGTAGCAGTGCTATTGTGGCTGCAACACCACCGACTTGCCACCATATAGGTATAACACGACGCTTTTTCTTCTTGTTAGGAAGACTTTCGCTTATGCGATTCCAAACAGCATCGTTTGGTGCAACTTCAAAATCTTTAAACTTTTCTTGAAAAAGCCTATCTATATTTTTCTTTTCGTTCATTATTATAATGATTGCGAATTTAAATTCGCTTTATAATCTTCTATTTTATCTCTTAAAATTAATCTAGCTCTAGCTAAATTAGATTTTGAGGTTCCAGTAGAGATATTAATCAATTCACTTATCTCTACATGAGAATAGCCATCTAAAACATATAGATTAAAAACTAATCTGTATCTATCTGGCAATTCTTGAATGATTCCTAATAAAAAATCAATACTTAAATTATCATCATTTAAATCTACAGAGACATCTTCAATATTACCTTCATTTATAATGTCATAAACTCCAACGTCTTGTCTATAGCGTTGCAATGATGTATTTATTGCTATACGTTTTAACCAACCTTCAAAAGAACCTTTATTCTTATACTGACTTATTTTACTAAATACAGTTATAAACGCGTCATGCAGATTATCCTCTGCTTCAGCATAATTTTTAGAATACTTAAGACAAAGTGAAAACAATTTACTTGCATATTGCTTGTATAATTGACTTTGAGCTTCAGCATCTTGTTTTATGCAATTTTTAATGAGTCCTTCTAAACTCAAATTAGTGTTGGTTAGTTAATTTTTCGATTATTATTCTACAACAGGCACCTCAACTAGTAAGTATTGATCTTGCCCTTGTCCATCTGATCCTTGATAAAACTTAAATACATAAGTTTCTGTAGAAACAACTACTAAATCAAAATTAACAGTTATAAGTTCTGGTACTTCATTGCATTCTATGTTTGTATAAACTGTATTTACAACAGCAACCGTTCTTTCATTGTCGTCGATTCCATAAATAAAATCATTAAACTCGTAACAGTCATTTGGTCTGTTATATGATACAGATATTTCATAGGTTTCTCCATGAATAAATTCTTCAGGCACCTCAACACTTTGTATAGGTACTATTTCGAAGAAAAAATTTTGAGAATCATCATCTTCAATATTACAAGATGTCATTGTTGCAAAAATTAGCGCAGCAAAAATTATTATTCTTTTCATTACATAAGTATGTTTAATTATTATATAGATGCCGAAAGTGTAAAAGGGTTGCGTCTAAAAATAAAAAAATCCTGTTTTTAACAGGATTTTTTTATAACTTACTGATTATCATTTATTAAGGATCGAACTTTTTCTTCTAATTCATCCATTAAATCTGGGTTATCTTTAATTAAGGCTTTAACAGCATCTCGGCCCTGGCCAAGTTTTGTATCTCCATAGCTAAACCAAGAACCGCTCTTTTTTACAATCTCATGAGCTACTGCTAAATCTAATATTTCACCTACTTTAGAAACTCCTTCACCGTACATAATATCAAATTCTGCAAGTCTGAATGGTGGAGCTACTTTATTTTTAACAACTTTTACTCTAGTTTTATTACCCATTACATTACCATCCGTGTTTTTAATCTGCGTAGAGCGACGAATGTCTAAACGAACAGAGGCATAAAACTTTAGCGCATTACCACCAGTAGTAGTTTCTGGGTTTCCAAACATTACACCAATCTTTTCACGTAATTGATTTATGAATATTACTGTACAATTAGTTTTACTAATGGAGGCTGTTAATTTTCTTAATGCTTGCGACATTAAACGTGCATGCAAACCCATTTTAGAATCTCCCATTTCACCTTCAATTTCACTTTTTGGTGTCAAGGCCGCTACAGAATCAATAACCACAATATCAATTGCTCCTGATCTTATTAAATTATCTGCAATTTCTAAGGCCTGTTCTCCATTGTCTGGCTGAGAAATAATTAAGTTATCAATATCAACACCGAGGTTTTCTGCATAAAAGCGGTCAAAAGCGTGTTCTGCATCAATAAATGCTGCAATACCACCAGCTTTTTGAGCTTCAGCAATAGCGTGTAAAGTCAAAGTGGTTTTTCCAGAAGATTCTGGACCATATATTTCAATAACTCTTCCCCTTGGATAGCCACCAACGCCTAAAGCAATATCTAAACCTAAAGAACCAGAAGGAATAGCATCAACATCTTCAATTGCCTGATCGCTCATTTTCATTACAGTTCCTTTACCATATGCTTTATCTAGCTTGTCTAAGGTTAATTTTAATGCCTTTAGTTTTGCTTCTTTTTCACCACTCATTTTATTCTTTATTTGTAATTATTGTATCCTCAAAAATACCACTTATTTTACTTTTTTCAATTTTATAACGCAACCATTTAACAATTTTTACATCTATCTTTTAAATGGCATAGAGAATGCCGTTAGAATTATTAATCCTAATTCAAATTCCGAAAAATGAAATTTTTTCAAAAAACTATTTTTAACTCCACCATTGGCGTTTCTGTAACAATCTGCTTAAATGGTATTTGTAAAGCAGATGGAGGCTAACTTAAATAAAATAGATAAATATATTTTTTATTAATTAAGAGTTAGTCCTCAAAAAAGCACCTTCTAAATTTAGCAAGGTGCTTTTTTGTTACAGTCAAAAAAATAATTTTTCAATTTATGACGCAACCCTTTTACACTTTTTACATCTACTAAATGAAAAAGGAAAAAATTGCTATTAAAAGTTAAGAAATTAGGAGCTGTGCCAGTTCTTCTTTTCTAACTTTTACAGAGTAAAAGACGTTTGGCTGTTGATTTTTTTTTCGACAGCCATGTAGTCGATGTAGCTCTTTTTTAAATTAGTTTTAAGTTAGTAGTTGTTAGAAAAGCACTCTGAAATATTTCAGAGTGCTTTTTTTAATACAATTTCTACAAAAATAATACCTTTGTGCTTTAAACTTAAAACATTAGTATAGCATGCAACTGTACAATAACCTAAGTGCTAAAGAAAGAGCAGAACTAATTGAAAAAGCTGGTAAAGAACGCTTAACAATTTCTTTCTACAAGTACGCCAAAATTGGCAATACCGAAATTTTTAGAAATCATATGTTTCTTTCTTGGGATCAGTTAGAGGTCTTAGGCAGAATCTATGTCGCTAATGAAGGAATTAATGCCCAACTTTCTGTACCTGCAGAAAATTTTAAATTTTTTAAAAATCACTTAGATACCATATCATTTTTAGAAAATGTAAGACTAAATGTTGCTATTGAGCATAATAATTTCGCCTTTTTAAAACTCAAGGTAAAAGTGCGTAATAAAATCGTTGCGGATGGTTTAAATGACAAAACATTTGACGTTACTAATAAAGGAGTACATGTAAATGCAGAAAAATTTAATGAACTCATAGAAGATCCAAGCACTGTTTTGGTGGATATGCGTAACCATTATGAAAGCGAGATAGGACATTTTAAGAATGCCATTACTCCAGATGTAGATACGTTTAGAGAATCCTTAGATTTAATTGAAGAAGATTTAAAAGCTCATAAGGAGGATAAAAAACTTGTAATGTACTGTACTGGTGGAATTAGATGTGAAAAAGCCAGCGCGTATTATAAACACAAAGGTTTTAAAAATGTATTTCAGTTAGAAGGTGGAATTATCAACTATGCAAGACAAGTAGAGTCTAAAGGACTTGAAAACAAATTTATAGGTAAAAATTTTGTTTTTGATGAACGTCGTTCTGAGCGCATAAGTGATGATGTTATATCTAATTGCCATCAGTGCGGCAAACCTGCAGATATGCATACCAATTGTGTAAATGAGGCTTGCCATTTACTGTTTATTCAATGTGAAGAATGTAAAGAAAAGATGGATAATTGTTGCTCATCAAATTGTCAAGAGATTATAAAACTATCTTACGAAGAGCAAAAAGCCTTGCGAAAAGGACAAGGAAATAGTAACGATATTTTTAAAAAAGGTAGGGCAGACCATTTACCTTATAAAAAAGACTTGAGAAACATTTTCGAAACATTTAAACCAAAAGACTAGATTATATTTTTAGAAAGCTCATATTTTTTTAAAAAGACTAAAAAAACACACGGTTATTTAACTCAAGAAATAATCTTATCTTTACTCATTAATAAATTATGAATCCTTATATCTAGCATTTACTGTTTAGATTTAATATATAAAATTTTATGGCTTGTAACAGTTGCTCAACTGGAGAAGATGGCCAACCAAAAGGATGCAAAAACAATGGTACTTGTGGTACCGATAGCTGTAATAAGCTAACTGTTTTTGATTGGTTAGCTAATATGTCGCTTCCTAATGGACAAGAACCTTTTATAGGTGTCGAGGTGCGTTATAAAAATGGAAGAAAACAATATTATAAAAATTCTGAAAATCTAACTTTAAGCATTGGAGATATTGTAGCTACTCAGGCAAAATCTGGCCATGATATAGGTATGGTTACGCTAACTGGCGAATTGGTTCGTGTGCAGATGAAGCGTAAAAAAATCAACATTGAAGATGCAGAAAATGTTTTAAAAATTTATAGAAAAGCATCTCAAAAGGATATTGATATTTGGTCTAAATCTCGTGACAAGGAAGAGCCAATGAAGGTTAAAGCGCGTCAGTTTGCTATAGATTTAAGCCTTAAAATGAAAATTTCTGATATAGAATATCAAGGAGATGGCAGTAAAGCAACATTTTATTATACAGCTGAAGAGCGTGTAGATTTTAGAGAATTAATAAAAGTTTTTGCGCGTGAGTTTAGAACACGAATAGAAATGCGTCAAGTTGGCTTTAGGCAAGAAGCAGCGAGACTCGGCGGAATTGGTTCTTGTGGGCGAGAGCTATGTTGTTCCACTTGGTTAACCGATTTTAGATCTGTAAGTACATCTGCAGCACGTTATCAGCAATTATCTCTAAATCCATTAAAACTAGCTGGTCAATGCGGAAAACTTAAATGTTGTCTCAATTATGAATTGGATGCCTATTTAGACGCATTAAAGGCTTTTCCTAAAAATGACACAAAACTTTATACAGAAAAGGGTAATGCTGTTTGCCAAAAAACGGATATTTTTAAGGGTCTTATGTGGTATGCTTACGAAGGAGAATGGATGAATTGGCATATTATTACTACAGAACAAGCCAATGAAATTATTGCAAAAAATAAGAAAAAAGAAAAGGTTGCGAGCCTAGAAGAATATGCTGCTGAGCATATACAAGACACTAAAACTGAATTTGAAAACGTTGTAGGTCAGGATAGTTTAACACGCTTCGATAGTCCAAAATCCAAAAACAAACGTAAAAACAATAGGAATCGTAACAAAAATAGAAACAGAAACCGTAATCAGAAGCAAAATGCTAAGAAAAAATAGCAGGCTATTACTTTCAATTTTAGGTATACTTTTAATTACTAGTTGTGATTCTAAAGCTGTTTATGATGTTTATAAAACAGTTCCGAGCGAATGGAATAAAAATGACATAGCTAATTTTAAATTTAAAGCTCCAGATACAATTAATAACTATAGTCTATTTATTAATTTGAGAAATAATAACGATTATAAATTCAATAATTTATTTCTTATTGTAGCCTTAAACTACCCAAATGGTAAAGTAGTTAAAGATACATTAGAATATAAAATGGCTGCGCCTAATGGTGAATTGCTAGGTGAAGGTTTTTCTGATATTAAAGAAAATAAATTATGGTTTAGAGGTTATAAGGCACCATTTAGATTTAGTGAAGATGGAGAGTATGAAGTTAATATTGAGCATGCTATGAGAGATAATGGGGATGTTAATGGCATTATAAATTTAGAGGGTATAACAGATATTGGTTTTAGAGTAGAACATGCTTTAAAAAATTAATTATGGCAAAAAAGAAAATATCACAATCTAAGTCTAAAACTATAGATTACGCAAAATACGTTCGTTGGTTTTGGATGACTTTTACAGGTGGAATTTTGGCTGTTATTTTATTATTTTTATTAGCGTCATGGGGTGCTTTAGGCGATATGCCAGATCACACGCTTTTAGAAAACCCGGAAACTAATTTGGCTACTGAAATAATCTCTTCAGACGGTAAAACACTTGGTAAGTTTTATTTTAACGATAATAGAACACCGGTTGATTACTCGGATTTACCTAAAAATTTAGTAGACGCATTGGTTGCTACAGAAGATGCGCGTTTTTACAGTCATTCTGGTATAGATGGTAGAGGAACATTACGTGCTTTTTTCTTTTTAGGAAGGAGGGGTGGTGCAAGTACTATATCTCAACAACTCTCCAGACAATTATTTGTAGGTGTTGCTTCACAAAATATCTTTGAGCGATTAACACAAAAAATTAAGGAATGGGTTATAGCTACTCGTCTTGAGAGACAGTATACAAAGGAGGAAATCATAGCAATGTATTTTAACATCTATGACTTTGGTAATAACGGTGATGGTATCCGTTCTGCAGCTAGAATATATTTTGGAAAAGAACCTAAAGATTTAGACTTAAAGGAATCAGCTATGTTGGTTGGGATGTTTAAAAACTCTTCACTTTACAACCCTCGTAGAAATCCTGTTGGAGTAAGAAATAGACGTAACGTTGTTCTATCTCAACTTCATAAATATGAGTACATTAATGAAGTTTCAAAAGATTCCTTACAGCAGACAGAATTAGATTTAAATTATTCTCCAGAATCTCATAGAGAAGGTATTGCTACATATTTTAGAGAATATCTTAGGGGTTTTATGAAAGAATGGGCAAATGATAATAATAATAGAAAGCCAGACGGTAGTAAATACAATATCAATAGCGATGGATTAAAAGTTTTTACAACTATAGATTCTCGAATGCAAAAGTATGCTGAAGATGCGGTTGCATTGCATATGCCAAGACTTCAAGCAGAATTCGATCTTCAAAACACACCAAAATTTAATAAAACAGCACCTTTTAGAGAACTTGATCAATCGGAAATCAATAAATTAATGAAGGATGCAATGCGACGTGGTGAAAGATGGAGAATTTTAAAAGGCCAAGGAAAATCTGATAAAGAAATTGAGGCGTCTTTTGACCAACCTGTTGAGATGACAATTTTTAAATGGATAGATGGTAAGGCTGATGAGGTAGACACGATTATGAAACCGATGGACTCAATGCGCTATTATAAATCATTTTTAAAACCAGGTATGATGTCTATGGATCCATTAACAGGGCATGTTAAAGCTTGGGTGGGTGGAATGAATTATAGACATTTTCAGTACGACATGGTTAAGCAAGGAAAACGTCAGGTTGGTTCTACGTTTAAACCTTTTGTTTATGCCACTGCTATGGATCAGTTGCAATTATCGCCTTGTGATTCGTTTCCTAGAACGCCTATTACTATTGAAGCTAATAAATACGGAAACCCTGAACCGTGGACAGTTAAAAATGTAGATGGAAATTATTCTGGAAAACAAACGCTTAAAGATGCTTTAGCGAGCTCGACGAATACAGTTACCGCACGTTTAATGAATGAAATTGGTCCACAACCCGTTGTAGAGATGGCTAAAAAATTAGGAATTACGTCTGAAATTTTACCAGTACCAGCCATTGCTTTAGGTACAGCAGATATTAGTGTTTATGAAATGGTTGCTGCTTATTCCACATTTGCAAATAAAGGAGTTTATAACAAGCCAGTTATGGTAACGCGTATTGAAGATAAAAACGGGACCGTATTATACCAAGTTGCACCAGAGAGTAAAGATATTCTGAGTGAGGAAGTAGCTTATGTAACTGTTAACCTTATGGAAGGTGTTACGCAAGCAGGTTCAGGTAGACGTTTACGGCATGAAGGTTTTGACAAGTGGAGTAATGTCTATAAAGAAATTATTACAGGATATCCTTATAAATTAAAAAACCCAATCGCAGGAAAAACAGGAACTACCCAAAACCAAAGTGATGGTTGGTTTATGGGAATGGTACCGAATTTAGTAACTGGTGTTTGGGTAGGTGCAGAAGATAGAGCCGCCCATTTTAGAACAACAACTTACGGACAAGGTGCAGCTATGGCACTACCGATTTGGGGTTTATATATGAAGTCTTGTTATGCAGATAAAACACTTAATGTTTCAACTTCTGATTTCGAAAAACCTTCTGAGCTTAATATTAGAATTGACTGCGAAGTTAAAGATGAAGGTGACTTAGGCCAAGATTCCGATACTGTAGATGATGATGTAGTTGAAATCGATTTTAGACCCTAGGTTATATTCCATATATTTTAGTATAAAATTTTAAAGGATAATCGTATTTTTCAATTACTAAATTTATCAATTTATGATTAACAAAAAAGTAGCTAACGTATCTGATGCACTTCACGGTGTAATGGATAACATGACCTTTATGTTTGGTGGTTTTGGTTTATCTGGTATACCAGAAAATGCGATAGCCCAATTAGTAAAGCTCAATATCAAAGGGTTAACTTGTATTTCTAATAATGCAGGTGTAGATGATTTTGGTTTAGGATTACTTCTACAACAAAAACAAATAAAAAAGATGATCTCTTCTTATGTAGGGGAGAATGATGAATTTGAGCGACAGATGTTATCTGGTGAGTTGGATGTAGAATTAATACCTCAAGGAACACTGGCTGAACGAGCAAGAGCTGCACAGGCAGGATTCCCTGCTTTTTATACTCCTGCTGGTTACGGCACTGAAGTTGCAGAAGGAAAAGAGATAAGAGAGTTTAATGGGAAAATGCATGTGTTAGAATATGCTTTTAATGCTGATTTCGGATTTATAAAAGCTTGGAAAGGAGATGCTGCAGGTAATTTAATTTTTAAAGGTACAGCAAGAAACTTTAATCCAAATATGTGTGGTGCTGCTAAAATAACGGTTGCCGAAGTAGAAGAGTTAGTGCCTGTAGGAGAATTAGATCCAAATCAAATACATATACCTGGTATTTTTGTTCAACGTATTTTTAAAGGCGAGCTTTTTGAAAAGCGAATAGAACAGAAAACGGTAAGACAACCTAATTAATTATGCTAGATAAAAATGGAATTGCTAAACGTATAGCAAAGGAAGTAAGAGATGGTTATTATGTTAATCTAGGAATTGGTATTCCTACATTAGTTGCCAATTTTGTTAGACAAGATATAGAAGTTGAGTTTCAAAGTGAAAATGGGGTTTTGGGTATGGGACCTTTTCCATTTGAAGGAGAGGAAGATGCTGATATTATTAATGCAGGTAAACAAACAATAACAACGTTACCTGGTGCATCTTTTTTTGACTCTGCCACAAGTTTTTCAATGATTAGAGGCCAGCATGTTGATTTAACTATTTTAGGTGCTATGGAAGTGTCAGAAAACGGTGATATTGCGAATTGGAAAATACCAGGTAAAATGGTAAAAGGCATGGGTGGAGCTATGGATTTGGTAGCCAGTGCAGAAAATATAATTGTAGCAATGATGCATACCAATAGAGCTGGCGCATCTAAGTTATTAAAGTCATGTTCATTGCCGTTGACAGGTGTTGGTTGCGTAAAAAAAATAGTAACAAACATGGCTGTTATTGAGGTTACAGAAAAAGGTTTTCTTTTATTAGAACGAGCACCAGGTATTTCTGTTGAAGAAATAAAAAATGCAACAGAAGGTCATTTGATTATTGAAGGTATAGTTCCAGAAATGGAATTGTAGAGTATAAGAAATTCTAAAAATCTGCCACAAATTATTTGTGGCTTTTTTTGTAGGAAAAATAGACGAAACAGATTACATGTGTTAAAATAAAATGTATTTCATCGAATAAATAAGTGTTTAGACGATATTATTGAAATATTATTGCATATTCGTCATCCCAAATTAAACTAAAATCCTTTTTTGCCCCAAATTAACTAGACCTAATTACTTATGAAGAGTAAATCAAATCTACCAGAACCTACTTTAGAAGAAAACGTTTTGTTTTCTAACTTAAAAAATACAGCGAGAGTAATCTCAGGTGTTTTAAAGTTAACTAAGAAAATATTCATGCTATAACCCCTTAGGTATAGCATGAATTAATTTTTTAGTATAAGTTTTTTTAGGGGATGAGTAAATATCGTCAGCTTCTCCTAGCTCTTCAATTTTTCCTTTATTCATAACTAGTAATTGATCCGCCATGTATTTTACCACGGCTAAGTCATGTGAAATAAATATATACGTAAAGCCAAATTGTTCTTTTAGATCATTTAAAAGGTTTAATACTTGAGCCTGAACGGATATATCTAGAGCAGAAACGGATTCATCACAGATAATTAGTTGAGGTTTTAATGCTATTGTTCTGGCAATGCCTATACGTTGACGTTGGCCTCCGGAAAACTCATGTGGATATTTGTAAAAATCTTCACTACTAAGGCCTACTTTGTCTAAAATGTCCATGACCTCTTTTTTTCTATCTATATAAGAAACACCAATTTTATGTACTTGCATTGGCTCAATTATACAATTTCCAACAGTTAAGCGTGGATTTAAAGACGCAAAAGGATCTTGAAATATAATTTGAATATCTTTTCTAAGCGCACGCAATTCTGATGTGTTTATATTCGTAATATCTTGACCTTTATATTTAATAATACCTTCAGTGGCTTTATCTAATTGAAGAATTGCACTACCAAGAGTAGATTTACCACAACCAGATTCTCCAACAAGTCCAACTGTTTCACCGGGATAAACTTTAAAACTAACTCTATCAACTGCTTTAAACGGAATACCCTTTGTAAAAAAACCTTTTTTAGCTAAGTAGCTCTTTTCGATATCAATAAGTTCTAATAAAGGATCTTGATTATATAATTCTTTATGTTTTTTATTGCGTTGTGCCTTAGAAATAGTTGTATTCTTAACAGTTTCATTTAAAAAGTCAGAAATAGTCGGAAGCTTTTTTAATCTATATTGAGTTGAAGGTCTTGAGGCAATAAGAGCTTTAGTATAAATGTGTTTAGGATTGCTAAATAGAATTCTCGTATCACCTTGTTCTACTATTTCACCTTTGTACATAACCATTACTTTATCTGCCAATTCTGAAACTAGAGATAAATCATGCGAAATAAACAAAATACTCATTTCTGTTTCTTCTTGTATTTCTTTTAATAATTCTAAAATTTCTTTTTGCACTGTAACATCGAGTGCGGTTGTTGGTTCATCAGCAATGAGTAGCTTAGGTTTACAAGCTATTGCCATAGCGATCATAACACGTTGTTTTTGTCCTCCAGAGATTTCGTGAGGATAAGATTTTAATATGCGTTTAGGATTAGGGAGTTTAACTTTTTCAAATAAAGTTAGTACTTCAGATTTTATTTCATTTGTAGAATAAAGCGAATGTTGTTTTAATATTTCTTCAACTTGCGCTCCACATCGCATAGATGGATTTAAAGAACTCATAGGTTCTTGAAATATCATCGCTATTTCACGTCCCCTTAACTTTTGAAATCCTTTATCGGATATCTTAACTAAATCTGTATTATCGTATAAGATAGACCCTGAAGTTATTTTCGAAATTTTTTGCGGTAGCAAGCCCATTAATGCGAGTGAGGAAATAGATTTACCAGATCCAGATTCACCAACTACAGCGGTAATACTATTTTTAGTTAATTGATATGAAATAGAATGGATTAACTCTATTTCTTTTTTTTTGTTAAAAAAAGAAATAGAAAGATCCTTAACTTCTAACAAAATAGGACTTGGCATATGTAAAAATAGTCAATTTTGACAATCAAAAAACAGTAAAAACCAACGATATCCTAAATATTTATAAAAAATACCGTTTTGGTAAAAGTCTAATTATCAAAAAGTTGGTTTTGTGACAAATTATTAATTGTGCATTTCATCGATTATTTATGCGTTTTATGGATAAAATTTAAATTAAATAATATATTAGCGCTCAATTAAATATCATTTAATCCTTTAATAATGAGAAAAATTACCTACCTAATTGTGCTGTTTTTTATAGTGGCACAAAATTCTTTTTCACAAAATGGTCATTCTAGAATTACAATTGATAACCCAAGTCAAACAACTTTAAATATACTTGCACAAGAAGGTATAGATTTAAGGTGTGGTGTAAAACACGAACATCAAAGTTTAACTTTAGACATTTCTGATGTAGATAGAAATGTTTTACAACAGCATGGCATACCATATACAACACAAATAAATGATTTACAAACGTTCTACAATCAAAGAGCAGTAAATTCACTTCCATCTGCCATGGCTGCGTCACAGCTCGAAGATGCAAATACTAGGGCTCATAGAGCTATGGCAAATAATACACAAGGGAGATCTTCAATAGCATCAACAGTTTTAGATAACTATCTTCAATATAGCGAGATAGATGAAAAGGATTGGACAAAACCATTGAATTTCGAATTAGGTTCAATGGGTGGTTGTTACACTATTAGTCAGGTTGAAGCAGAATTAGATCAAATGAGAACATATTCTCAAACTAATAGTTTAGATATAGTTTCTGTGAAACAAGATGCTTCTCCAACGGGGCAAACTACTTGGGGAAATCCATCAGGTACAATTACTAACAATGGCTTAACTTATACTGGGCAAGGTACGTCGAATTGGGACCCTCAAACTATTTATTATATAAGAATAACAGGAAACGAAAGTACTACATCAGAAGGAACAAAACCACAATTACTATTTACTTCGATGATACACTCTAGAGAGGTAAGTGCATTAATGGGTAACATGTATTTTATGTGGTACCTTATTGAAAATTATAATACAGATCCTGCTATTCAAGAATTAGTAGATAATAATGAATTATACTTTATACCAGTCGTTAATCCAGACGGATTACGTTGGAACGAGCATGTTAGTTCATCGGGTGGAGCAATGCAACGAAAAAATTTGAGACCTAATACTGGTGGTACAGGTAATACTTCTGTGAATAGGGGTGTAGATTTAAACAGAAATTTTGATTATTTCTGGGGTACTGCAGGAACAGGTTCTTCTGGCACACCGTCGAGTGATTCTTACAGAGGACCAAGTGCAGCTTCTGAGCCAGAAACCCAAATTATGGTTGATTTTATTTTAGCTAGAAATTTTAAGACAGCTATATGGAATCATACATTCGCAAATTCTATTCCTCATCCTTATGGAGGGAATCCATCTTTTGTTTCTGGAAAAGAAGACGAAATGCATGAGATGCATGCAGATATGACAAAATATAACAGATATGTTTCTGGGGCAACGATATTTACTCCAGCTAATGGAATTGCTGATGATTGGATGGTAGGCGGAAGCGCAGATACTAATGGTTCTACAGGCTCAGGTCAAAGTATTTTAGCTACAACTCCAGAGCATGGAGGTACTGGCTTTTGGCCATCAACTGGTGATATTATCCCTATTGCAAAACGTTCGGTACGTATTTCTTTAGCTGGCGCCTATTATGGTGGTAAATACGCAAAGTTCCATGATTTAACACAGAGTGATATATCAAGTCTATCTTCTAATTTAGATTTTGCTATTGAGCGCGTAGGGCAAACAGCTAGTGATTTTACGTTGAGTGTAACTCCAATTTCGGCAAATATCACTAATATAACGTCACCTTCTACGCAAAGTGGTATGTCAATTTTAGAGCAACGTAATATTTCAGCAGCTTTAACATTAGACCCAAGTATTCAGGCAAATGATAAAATTGAGTATAATGTTACACTTTCAAATAATGATGGTGTGTTTTATAATGTTAATGTAGAAAAATATTATCAACCTGCGCTTATATTCTCAAGTAATCCAGATGTTGATGGCTTAACAGGTTGGACAAGCAGTGGTTGGACGAACACGACTTCAGATGCTTATTCTGGAAGTAATTCTCTTACTACAGGGTCTTATTCAAATAATTCAACTGAGACACTAACTACCTCTAGCGGATATGATCTTTCAGGTTCAGAAGAAGTATTAGTGCAGTTTTATAGTAAATGGGATGTCGAAAGGAATTTCGATTTTGCTGAGCTTCAAGCTTCTACTGATGGATCTAATTGGGTAAATTTAAACGGAAAATATTCAAAACCAGAATCATCATCAAGTACCAATGATCATAATGCAAAAGGTACTACAGATGAGGCGTTTCAAGGTAATAACGCTTCAGGACATATATACGATGGTGATAGAATGGATAAGTGGATTATGGAAGAAATTGTAATTGATGCTTCTAATAATTCATCAGTATTTGGTGCTTCTAATGTATTTTTTAGATTTAGATTGCGATCTGATTCTGAAAACGAATTCGAAAATTATTCTGCTAATGCAGAAGGCTTTTCTATAGATGATTTTAAAGTTATAGGAATTCAAATTCCATGTGCTATTTCAGTACCAACTGGCTTGGCTTCTAGTAACATTTCAACCTATACCGCAGATTTAAGTTGGGATAATATTCCATCTGCAACTTACGATGTTAGGTATCGCGAAACTGGTACAACTCCTTGGACAGATGTATTAGGTTTATCAACATTTAACTATTCAATAGCAGGTTTAGATCCGTTAACAGAATACGAAGCTCAAGTTAGAACTGTCTGTACATCAACCACTTCTAGTTATACAAGCTCTGTAGTATTTACGACTATAGATATTATAACATGTACAGGTCAACTAATTACATCTTTTCCATATACAGAAACTTTTGATTCTGGTATAGGGGATTGGACACAAGATGCCGGAGATGATGGTAATTGGTTAGAAAATTCTGGTGCGACAGGATCTGGTGGAACAGGTCCTTCTGATGATGTAACTGGAGGAAGTAATTATTTATTTTTAGAAGCATCTTCTAATGGTACACCTGGAGAAGTTGGTGCGAATGCAACTGTCCTATTAACAAGTCCTTGTTATGATCTTACGAGTTTGAGTAGTGCGAATTTTTCTTTTTATCATCACATGTTTGGTGATAATCTAGGTACTATTAATTTGGAAATAACATCAGATGACGGAGCTAACTGGACAAATATATTTTCGAGAACTGGTGATAGTGAAGATGCATGGAGATTACAAAATATAAATCTTAGTAGTTATTTAGGTGAGGTTGTTAAGTTCAGATTTACTGGTATTACAGGAGGAGGATTTAGTAGCGATATTGCTATAGATCAAATTAGTTTGAGCGAACTTCCTGTAGCTTGTGCTTCAACTGCAACTGATACGCAGGAGCTTTTAAGTATAATGGATGTGAATTTCAATACTATAGCTAATACGAATACAAGCGCAGATGTATATTCAGATTTTACATCAATATCAACAACTGTTTCTAAAAACACATCATATAATATTTCTATAACACCAAGATATAACGTTGGTACAAATAATGCCGTGGGTTATGCTGTATGGATTGATTATAATGGGAACGGGGATTTTACAGATAGTGGTGAAGATGTATTCTCTGTAGCACCTGTTACAGGAGGTAATGCTGTTAGTGGGTCTATTACAATTCCTTCGAACATAACTACAGCTAGTGTAAGAATGCGTGTATCAATGAAATTTAATGGCACACCTACTTCTTGTGAAACTTTTCAATACGGCGAAGTAGAAGACTATACGGTAAATTTATTTAACGGTTTATTGTATAGCGGGAGTGCATGGACACCTAATGGACCGAATGGCACAACGGGTTCTGAAGATATTATGGTATTAGATGGTGTTTTTAATGTAAACTCTGATATTAATATTAACGATGTCTTAGTTGCCTCTGGTGCAGAGATTAGCGTAGATAAAGCAAATGCAATTACTGTAAATGGTAATATTACCAATAATGGAGAGTTTGTAATGAACTCTGATTCAAATGAGTTTTCAAGTTTGTTATTAGAAGGTAGCGCAACAGCAAATTTAAAATACAAACGTCATGTTAATTCTAATACGAATAGAAATGATTTAATTGCCGCACCTTTTACTGGTGAATCGTTTGTGTCTTTTATAAATAACAACAATAATGTTTTAGCAAACCCTACAGTAACACAGTATTTATTTGGACCATTTGATAAAACTGCGAGTGATTATTTAACCTATTCTAGTACAGAAACAACAAGTTTAGATCCAGGAAAAGGTTATAGGGCTGCATCGACTAATAATGATACATTTACATTTACAGGTGCGCCTACTTCATCAGCTTTAAATGTACCTATTTTTAAGACAGGGTCTGTATATGAAATATGGAACCTCATAGGTAATCCATATCCTTCATATATTAAATTAGAAGATTTTTTAAATGCTAATATAGGAGAGTTTGATTCTGAAAGCGTTGCCGTTTACGGTTATGACGCTGATAATGTAGATGGGAGTTATTGGACAATATGGAACCTCGCTTATGCTGCTTTAAATCCAAATACATTTATTGCACCAGGACAAGGGTTCTTTGTTTCATCTAAAGATGGAGGTGGAAATATTTCATTTACACCATCAATGAGAACAGCAGGTTCTTCAGATGATTTTATTGCTGGTAGATCTACAAGTTCTATTGAGCATGGAACGTTATTGATGAGCTCTAATACTTCAGAATTTAGTACAGATTTATATTTTACAAATAACGCTAGTTTAGGTTTAGATATGGGATATGATGCAAGTCATTTTAATGGGGCACCTTCAAGTTTTTCAATCTATTCAGAGCTTATTGAAGAAAATACAGGTCGAGATATGGCTATACAGGCCATTAGTTTTGCTGATATTGATAACAATCCAATAATACCATTAGGTGTTAACGCTAATCAAGGCGAACAGATTACAATTAGTTTAACCAATTCTACTCTTAATTATAATATTTATTTAGAAGATGTATTAACAAGTACCTATACGCTTTTAAATACTACAGATTATACGTTTACGCCCACTACAGATGTTTCAGATACAGGACGTTTTTATCTTAGGTTTGATAACAATGTTTTATCTGTAAATGATTCAGAATTAGAGAATATTCAGATATACAGTGATTCTAATCAGAAGCAAATTGTTGTTAAAGGTCAATTAAATAATGATACAGAGTTTACTTTATTCGATATTCAAGGTAGAGAAATACTAAAAAGCACATTAAACACAAATACAACAAAAAACAATGTAAGTACAGCTAATTTTATGTCGGGTGTTTACCTAGTTCAACTTTCTAATGCAACCTATAGTATTACTAAGAAATTGATAGTTAGATAAATAAATTACTATTTTAAAAAAAGGGCTCAGATAATTTCTGAGCCCTTTTTTTATATAAAACTAACCATAAGTAAATCGATTCTTACTTTCAGTTACGGTTTTTCCACACATTTTACTATTGTAGCATTAAACTTAATCTTCAATATCGATTTTTTAAAAAAAAGCTATAACTTGATAGTAGCTATTAATTAATTTATTAACCTCACAATTATGAAGATAAAATTACTACTGCTCATTGGGATTATGAGTACAAGTTTTCTGTTTTCTCAAAACAAACAGTTTTGGATAAAGGAAATTTCAACTACTAATGACTTATCTAAGTCTAATCACAAAAATTTAAAAGAATTTCATCTTTTTAGTTTAGATGTTGCTATTTTAAAACAGCAATTAGAATCTGCGCCAAATCGAGACGATTTTGGCCGACCATCTAATGTTGTTATTAGTGTTCCTAATTACAACGGAAAACTAGAACAATTCTCTATAAAAGAGGCATCTACAATGCATCCTGATCTGCAGGCTAGGTATCCAGAAATTCGTTCATATGTTGGGCAAGGATTAGATAATCCATCCTCAGTTCTTAGATTTAGTATTTCTCCAAAGGGATTAAGTGCAATGATTTTATCCAATGATGGGGAAAGCACATTTATTGATCCAATAGGAAATGCTTCTAATTTACATATTGTATTTAATAGAAAAAATAGAGCAGATTTTAACGATGATTTTGAGTGTCAAGTAACAGAACAACTTAATAGATCGATTGACTCTGGTATTGCAGCTAGAAATGCTGATGATTCAATATTAAGGACATATAGACTAGCAATTTCTGCTACAGGGGAATATACTCAGTATCATGGTGGAACTAAGGCTCAGGCCTTAGCAGCAATGAATACTACCATGACTAGAGTTAATGGAATTTATGAATCAGATTTTAATGTCACTATGCAACTTATTGCAAATACAGATGATGTTATTTATACAAGTACCGCTTCAGATCCTTATGGAAATACTACAAGTGGTTATAATTCACAATTACAAAATACTTTAACGAGTGTAATTGGCGAATCCAATTATGATGTAGGTCATTTATTTGCTAATCTTCAAAATAATGGAAACGCTGGTTGTATAGGTTGTGTATGCGTTAATAATCAAAAAGGGAGTGGATGGACATCTCACGTTGTACCAGAAGGAGATCCTTTTGATGTTGATTATGTAGCACACGAATTAGGACATCAATTTGGCGGAAATCACACATGGACTTTTGGTGGAAATGAAGGAGCCAATGCCCAAATGGAACCAGGTAGTGGATCCACAATTATGGGATATGCTGGTATTACTGGAGCTACAGACGTACAGAATAATAGTGACCCATATTTTCATGCAAGATCAATAGAGCAAATAACGGACTATATTAAAACAACATCTTGTCAGACAAATACGAATACTGGTAATAATGTACCAGTAGTAGACGCCGGTTCTAATTACACAATTCCTAGAGGAACCGCATTTGTATTGGAAGGATCTGCTACAGATGCAGATAGTGGGGATATGTTATCATACTGTTGGGAACAATATGATGAAAATAATGCCGCAACAACAAATCCAAATGTTAATGCAACTTCTGGTGTAGCATTTAGGTCGTTTAATCCATCAACAAGTACAGATCGTTATTTCCCAAGACTATCTACCATAAAAACAGGAGCTACGTCTTGGCAATGGGAGGCTGTACCAAATGTAGCAAGGAATTTAAATTTTAGACTTACAGTTAGAGATAATCAAGCTGGAGGTGGAACAAACAATAGTGACGATATGATAGTTTCCGTTAATGGAACTGCAGGACCATTTATTGTAAATTCCCCTAATACCAATGTAACATGGAATGCAGGAACAACACAATCCGTCACATGGAATGTAGCTGGGACTACTGGCAACGGAGTTAATGCTGCCAACGTAGATATATTCTTATCTACAGATGGAGGAGATACATATCCTATTTCTTTAGCATCTGGAGTACCTAATGATGGTTCACATGATATTTTAGTACCGAATAGTCAAGGAAATCAGAATAGAATAATGGTGAGAGGAGCAAATAATATCTTCTTCGATATCTCAAATTCTAATTTTACTATCGCAGGTCAAGTAGTTTGTAATGCTGATGTTCCAACTGGTCTAGCAGCTTCAAATGTAGCAACAACATCTGCAACATTAAGTTGGACTGCTGTTGCAGGAGCGACTTACGACTTAAGATATAGAGAAGTAGGAACTTCTACTTGGACAACGGTTGCAGTTACAGGAATTTCTTCTAACGTAACGGGCTTATCATCTTTAACCCAATATGAAGCACAAGTGAGAAGTAAATGTTCTGGAGGCTCTAATTCAGCCTACAGTAGTTCGGTTAATTTTACAACTACAGATGTTCAATTAAATTACTGCACTTCCGCAAGTACGAATACAAACGATGAATATATTAGTAGAGTACAGTTAAATACTATTGATAATAGTTCTGGCCCTCAATTTTACTCAGATTTTACAGGGATTTCTACAACCTTAACAAAAGACTCGGAATATACGATAACTATTACACCAACGTGGACAGGTACAGTTTATAACGAAGCTTATGGAGTATGGATAGATTATAATAGAGATGGTGATTTTACGGATGCCGGAGAACAAGTATTTACCCAAGGTAATACCCAAGCAACTTCTGTAAGTGGAAGTTTTACGGTCCCTACAGGAGCAGTAGAAAATTCAACAAGGATGCGTGTAACAATGCGTTACAATCA
The DNA here is from genome assembly GCF_046545555.1 of Winogradskyella sp. PE311. Taxonomy (NCBI): domain Bacteria; kingdom Pseudomonadati; phylum Bacteroidota; class Flavobacteriia; order Flavobacteriales; family Flavobacteriaceae; genus Winogradskyella; species Winogradskyella sp. PE311. Next base: position 579,785 of record NZ_JBHZTH010000001.1, read on the forward strand.
AGTTCCTGGACCATGTGATGGTTTCACTTATGGGGAAGTAGAAGATTATACTATTATAATTGAAGGCAACGGACCAGATACAGAAGCACCCGTAATTACTTTAAATGGATCAGCCACAGTTGATTTGAATGTTGGTGAATCTTATACAGAATTAGGCGCAACAGCAACTGACAATATCGATGGTATTCTTACAAGTAGTATTGTTGTTGCAGGAGATACTGTTGATACAAATACAGGAGGCACATATGTAGTAACTTATAATGTAAGTGATGCTGCTGGTAATGATGCAATAGAGGTAATAAGAACAGTTACTGTAATTCCTGATACAACGGCACCTGTAATTACTTTAAATGGATCAGCCACGGTTGATTTGAATGTTGGTGAATCTTATACAGAATTAGGCGCAACAGCGACTGACAATATCGATGGTGATCTTACAAGTAGTATAGTTGTTGCAGGAGATATTGTTGATACGAATACAGCTGGAACGTATGTTGTAACCTATAACGTAAGTGATGCAGCTGGAAATGTAGCAACAGAGGTTATAAGAACAATTACTATGATTGCAGATACAACAGCGCCTGTAATTACTTTATTAGGTGATGCAACAGTAAACTTAGAGCAAGGAGATTCGTATTCAGACTTAGGTGCAACAGCGATTGATAATATTGATGGAAACCTAACATCGAGTATTATAATAGTAGGTGATAACGTAGATACTAATACTATTGGTTCTTATACTATAACTTATAATGTAAGTGATGCTGCTGGTAATGCTGCTGTTGAGGTTATAAGAACTGTCAATGTAACTATGGATGGTACACCACCAGTGATTACTTTAATAGGAGCATCTAATATAGATTTAAATGTTGGAGATGTATATAATGAATTAGGGGCTACAGCTACGGACAATATCGATGGAAATATTACAGCCAATATTATAATTTCTGGAGCTGTAGATACAAACTCAGCAGGCACATACTTTGTAAATTATAATGTAAGTGACGCTGCAGGTAATGCTGCAAATCAAGTCACTAGAACAATTAATGTCATTGCTGATACAACACCACCGGTAATTGTTTTGGTTGGTAACGCTACAATAAATTTAATAGTAGGAGATACCTATAACGAACAGGGAGCAACTGCAACAGATAATTTAGATGGTAATTTAACATCTAGTATTGTAATAGCAGGCAATGTTAACACTAATGCAGCAGGAGCTTATTCAGTAACATATAATGTAAGTGATAATGCAGGTAATATAGCGAATGAGGTTATTAGAACTGTAAATGTATCAGATCCTTCAACAGGATGTGCAGGTGGAATTTCAACATTCCCATATGCAGAGGGTTTTGAAAATACTTTAGGAGCTTGGTCGCAATCCTCAGCTGACGATATTGATTGGACAGTAGATGCTAACGGAACACCATCAAATAACACAGGCCCATCTAGCGCTACTGAAGGTAACTTTTATGTATTTGTAGAGGCATCAGTTCAGAACGTTGGTTATCCAAATGCAAGAGCAATTTTAAACTCTCCATGTTTTAATCTTACAGGATTAAGTGAAGCTACTTTTAGTTTTAAATATCACCAATTTGGTGCTACTAATATGGGAAGTATAGATTTAGAAATCAGTGACGATGATGGAGCGACTTGGACGTCTATATGGAATAGTACAGGAAACCTTGGCAACTCATGGTTAACAGCTAATGTTAATTTAGATGCATATGTTGGTGGAAGTGTACAGTTACGCTTTAATAGATTAACAGGTAATACTTGGCAAGCAGATATCGCTATTGATGATATTAGTTTGACAGAAGGTGAACCAACTGTAGTTGGGTGCTCAGGAGGGATTTCAACCTTCCCTTACGCAGAAGGATTTGAAAACACCTTAGGCGCATGGACACAGTCTAGTGCAGATGATTTAAATTGGACAGTAGATGCCAACGGAACTCCATCTAATGGAACTGGACCATCTAGCGCGATACAAGGCAATTTCTACATTTTTGTAGAAGCTTCAGGTAATAATACAGGTTACCCTAATAAGCGTGCTATTATTAATTCACCTTGTTTTGATTTAAGTAGCGTATCTACAGCAAACTTTAGCTTTAACTATCACCAATTTGGTTCTAATAATATGGGAACTTTAAATCTTGAGGCAAGTAATGATAATGGTTCAACTTGGACTAGTATTTGGAATAGTTCTGGAAATCTTGGTAATTCTTGGCAATCACAAACTGTAAATTTATCTGCTTATACAGGTGGTAGTGTTCAGTTACGTTTTAATAGATTAACAGGTGGTACATGGCAGGCTGATATTGCGATTGATAATATCAACTTAACAACAGGAACAACCTCTAGAACCGAAAAAGAACCAGAAGTTGTAATTAGTGACGATATAAGAATTTATCCTAACCCTGTAAAAGGTCAAGTGTTAAATGTTAAAACTCAATTTACAGATGTAGCATACGAAGTATATAATTCTATAGGACAAATAGTAGCAAAAGGAAGACTTACGAATGATACTATTAATGTAAGTGTTTTAGATGCAGGAGTCTATCATATTAGATTTGTAATGGAAGATAGAACACTAATGAAACGTTTTATTAAGAACTAGTTAGTAATTAGATCCTTAATTGTTAAACCCAGAAGTAAACTACTTCTGGGTTTTTTATATATGAGTTATTTCACTGTCGTGCAGAAGTTCATCTCCTCTTAAACGCAGAAAAATTTGAGCAACGGCTATCGTATCTTTTTCACAATAGGTTATAATGCGATCTATCTCGTTTTCTTTATAATAGACACGGTAAACTTCACTACCGTCAATATCATCTTTTGGGGAAGGAATTCCTAAAACATTAGTTAATAGTTTTAAAGATGTATAGGTTTTATAGTCACCAAATTTCCAGAGTTCTAAAGTATCTAGATGAGGTACTTCCCATGGTTTTTTACCAAAGAGATTTAGCTTATATGGCAATTCTATATTATGAATAATCATGCGTCTAGCTATATATGGAAAGTCGAATTCCTTACCATTATGAGCACAAAGCAGATGCTTATTAGAGCTAAAATGCGAAATTAATAAGTTTTTAAAGTCCTTTAGAATTTTAACTTCATCTCCATAAAATGAAGTCACTCTAAACGTTCTAACATCTCCTTGCATTTTAAAATAACCAACGGAGATACAAATAATCTTACCAAACTCAGCCCAAATACCAGCTCTGTCGTAAAACTCTTCTGCACTAAATTCTTCTTTACGTTGATACCTAGATTTAGCACTCCAAAGCTCTTGTTTACTGGTATCTAATTCAGAGAAATGTTCCGTTTCAGGAACAGTCTCTATATCTAAGAATAATATGTTTTCTAGGTTGAGTTTGTTAATCATAACATTTCTTTCGAAGGCAGAAATCTTTTTAAATTAAATTCTATTTCTCCATCATTTCGTATGCTTCATCAATAAAAGTATAAAAATCTGGTGAATGGGCATCACCCGTTGCTTTAGCAATAGAATGCCCTAAGCGTACAACAATTAAATCATCTTCTGGGATAACAATTACCAATTGCCCTAGATGCCCACGCATATAAAAGATATCTTTATCTGCATGATTAGCTAACCACCAACCATAGCCATACATTGGTCCATCATTAAATCGTGGTTTTACAGATTTTGCGATAAATGTAGAGTCTAATATTTGTTTACCGTTCCATTTGCCATGATTCTTAAATAATTTACCATAACGTGCAAAATCCTTAGCGTTACTAGCTATGCAACAATAGGCTTTTACTAAATCATGATCTTCGCTATCTACTTGCCATAGTGTTGTGTTTTCTGACCCTAATGGTTTCCAAAAACTGTTTTCAAAATAATTATAGATTTTTTTACCACTTGCTTTCTCAATAACCATAGCCAGCATTTGTGTATCTCCACTTGCATATTTAAAACTTTTCCCTGGTTCTGTTTCCATTTTTAAGCCATTCATTACTTTAGCTAAATCGTCATCAAAATAAGCTCGTGTTGTTATTGATAATGGCGAGTAATAAGCTTCGTCCCAATTGGTTCCAGAACTCATACTCGACAAGTCACCAACCGTCATTTTTGCCGCTTTGTCTTCACAAAATGCAGGTAAAAAATCACAAACAGGTTGATCTAAACTTTTAATATAACCATCTTGTATGGCTTTTTGCATTAAGCCAGACACATAACTCTTAGCCATTGAAAAACTATTAGATTTAGAATCTTCATTAAAACCGTCGTAATAATTTTCAAACCAAATACTATCATTTTTTATAATGACGTAGGCAATGCTTCCAGATGCTTTATGTAGATCGCTTAATATTTCAGTCTCTTTAACGCTATTATAATTTTTATGGTTTGGCCAAGGTAGAGGTGTAGCAATATCAATTTTTTGATTATCAAATTCTTTATAATCTTCTAGATAAGCTGTAGTGTGTCCTTTCATATAGATAGTACGTACTGCTTTTATAAGATAATCAGTATCAGTTAAGTATAAAACTATAATTAGTAAACCGAAAAATATAATAATGAATTTGAAGAGTTTTTTTAGAAATTTCATTAGTGTCAATTATTAGTTATATGCTTTTACGCGCTTTAAGTTTTTCTTTATAAAAAGCCTTATCAGCTATATATACTGTCTTTTTAAAAGTAGCAATTATATTTTGCTTTTCGTCAACCAAACTCATGGTTTTGATAATATCAGTCTGATTTTTCTCTTTTATAGATTGCTTTATCGCTTTAATCTCTTCAGTAGAAAATATAAATTCACCATAAATTGTTGATTTTGCAGGTTTTCTATACCGCGCTTCAACGGCTTTATCCCAAACAACATAATCCTCACCAAGAATCTGAATTAACTGAATCATGTAAATAGGATCTGTAGCAGCTAACATACTTCCTCCAAAAATAGAACCTGCGTAATTTCGATTTTTCCAGTTGAGTTTTAGTCTAATTTTTACATAATACAGATCATCACTAACTTCAATTAGTTTTGCTGTGGTTCTCATGTACATTGGAGACCAATTAAACCCATATTTATAAATGGTAGATACCTTTATAAACCGTTTTAAAAAATCAGTACCAGCTTTATACATTAAAATAGGGATTGTTGTTTATACGGACTTTCATGCTCTAATAACCATTGTTTTCTGTGTAAACCACTAGCGTAGCCAGTTAAACTTCCATCACTGCCAATAACACGATGACAAGGTATAACAATCCAAAGCGGATTTTTACCATTTGCACTTGCAGCAGCCCTTATAGCTTTAACATCACCAAGCTGTTTAGATAAATCTAAATAGGAAATGGTTTTGCCGTAAGGAATAGTTTTAAGTTGTTCCCAAACTTTTTTTTGAAAATCTGTGCCTTGTGGATTAAGTTTTAGATCAAAATCTTTTCTAGTACCATCAAAGTATTCTTGAACTTGTATTGCACAATCTTTAAGAACTGATGGAATATTATCTGTTAATTTTTCTTCAGAATTTAATACAGCCACCTTCATAATACCATTCTTATCACCACTAATTTCAGTGAAGCCTAAGGGTGATTTAATGATGCAATTTTCCAATAATTATTCGTTTTCTTCTGAAGGAGAATCATCAAAAATTCCTAACTTTTTTGCTCTGGCCTCCCAACTTTTTCGAGCCATATATTGAAGATCTGAAACGTTGTCGCTCTCATCCATTATTTCTAGACCAAGAAGTGTCTCTATTACGTCTTCCATAGTTACTAAACCACTTACAGATCCGTACTCATCAACAACAAGAGCCATATGATTGCGGCTTTCAACCAACTGTTCAAATAATTTAGGAATAGGTAAATCGCGCTCCACTACGATTATATTTCTTTTAAGTTCCACTAATTTTTTAGAACCATTATCTAAAGCCATTTCTTTAAAAACCTCACCTTTTAAAACAAGGCCTTTTATATTATCTGAATTATCTAAATAAATAGGAATTCTAGAGAAACGTAGATTCATATTTTTTTTAAAAAACTCTTCAACAGTCATATTTTCATCTTCAGCTTTCATAACCGTTCGTGGCGTCATTACATCTTTTGCGAAGACTTCTTTAAATGTTAAAAGATTTTTAATAATCTTACTTTCGTTTTCTTCAAAAACACCTTCTTCTTCAGCAATTTCGGTCATAGCAACAAAACCTTCTCTACTTAAAACACTACCATGACCTTTACCACCAATTAACTTAGTTGTAAGTTGAAGTATCCATAATATACCTGTCCATTTTAAAGGGAAGATTAATACGTTTAGTGCTTTAGTTGTAAAATTTGCTAGTTGTCTCCAAAAGGTTGCTCCTATAGTTTTTGGGATTATTTCTGAAGCTACCAAAATAAGAATTGTCATAAGTGTTGAAACGACACCTACCATAAGATCTTCTGTAAATTCAAAACCAAGTATTGTACGCTTAGTGCTACCATAAAGTTCTGTGTAAGCTACTTTTGCTTGTACACCAACTAATATTGCACCAACAGTATGTGCAATAGTATTAAGGGTGAGTATAGCAATTAAAGGACGATCTACATCTTTTTTTAATTCTTCTAAATCGTTTGCATAAGCCTTTCCCTCCTTCTTTTTAAGATTTAGAAATGTCGGAGTTATACTGAGAAGAACAGCTTCTAAAATGGAGCACAAGAATGAAAAGAAAATTGAAATGACGGCGTAAAAAATGAGTAAGCCCATTAACGGTATTGAAGTTTAGTTATTGCAATTTACAAAATAGAATTAGTAATTTTTTATTTTGAAATATATTTAAGGAGATTATATGTTTCTTTGGTGGTTAAATTCGGAAATTTTATACAGGCTGAGTTAAATGATTTATCAATAGATTTTAACCTTTCACCTTTAATTACAAAATGATTAAAACTAATAGAATCATATTTTTTTATTGCATTTAATAATGCTGGACCAGTCATAATTCTATTTAATTTATGACAGGCCGCACAATTTGCATTGAAGATTTGTTTTCCTTCTGAAGCCTTTTCAGTTAAATTTTGAGTTCCACAAAATGGTTCAAAATCTTTTACTCCACAAACTGGTTGCTTTAAGTTTTTAAAATGAATAAACAGAACACTTAAACCTCCAAAAATTAAAAATAATGATGTGAAGATAAAACGTTTCAATATTAGTGTATCAATTTAACTACATCCTTAGCGAAATAAGAAGCAATTATATTAGCACCAGCACGTTTTATAGAAGTTACTTGCTCCATCATAACGGCATCATGGTCTAACCACCCTTTTTCGGCAGCAGCTTTTAGCATTGCATATTCACCAGAAACTTGATAAACCGCAATAGGCACATCAAAATTATTTTTAATATCTCTGACGATATCGAGGTAACAAAGTCCAGGCTTTACCATAACAATATCAGCACCTTCATTAATATCCATTTCAGTTTCTCTAATGGCCTCGTCTCTGTTAGCAAAGTCCATTTGATACGTTTTCTTGTCTTTAGGAATATCAACCATATTAACAGGAGCAGAATCTAAAGCATCTCTAAAAGGGCCATAAAATGCAGAGGCATATTTTGCAGAGTAACTCATAATGCCAGTATCAATAAAATTCGATTGGTCCAAAGCTTCTCTTATGCCTAAAATTCTGCCATCCATCATATCGCTAGGTGCCACAAAATTGGCTCCGGCTTCGGCATGGGAAATACTCATTTCGGCTAAAACTTCTACTGTGGTATCATTTATTATTTTTCCGCCTTCAACAATACCATCGTGTCCGTAAGCAGAAAATGGATCTAGCGCTACGTCTGTCATTACTAACATCTCTGGACAAATATTTTTAACCGTTTTAATAGCACGTTGCATTAATCCGTTAGGATTTAAAGCTTCGGTTCCCTTATTATCTTTAAGAGCATCTTCTACTTTCACAAAAAGTAAGACTGATTTTAAGCCTAAGCTCCAAAGTGTTTTTACTTCGTCTTTGAGTAAGTCTAAACTAAAACGATAATAGTTTGGCATCGACGCAATTTCTTCTTTTACACCTTTTCCTTCGACTATAAATAGCGGTACCAAAAAATCGTTTGGAGATATAGTGGTTTGTCTTACTAAACCTCTAATAGTTTCGTTGGTTCTAAGTCTTCTATTTCTTCTTATTGGAAACATATTATATCCAGTTTTTAGGTTCTTGTAATACTTCAATTAAGCGTTCTTCTTCACTTCCGGCTTCTGGTTGATGATCGTAAACCCATTGCACATGCGGTGGTAAACTCATTAAAATACTTTCAATTCTGCCGTTTGTTTTCAACCCGAATAACGTGCCTTTATCATGTACTAAATTAAACTCTACATAGCGTCCACGACGAATTTCTTGCCAGTTGCGTTGCTCTTGTGCGTATGGTAAGTCTTTTCGTTTTTCAACAATAGGAACGTATGCTTCTAAAAAACTATCTCCAACTTCTGTCACAAAATTATACCAGTTTTGCATGCTCATGTCGTCAGTTGCTTTACAATAGTCAAAAAATAAACCACCTAAACCACGACCTTCATTTCGGTGTGCATTGTAAAAGTACTCGTCGCAACGTGCCTTGTATTTTGGATAGAATTCTGAGTTATGTTTATCACAAGCCGTTTTACAGGTTTTGTGAAAATGTTTAGCGTCCTCGTCAAACAAATAATAAGGAGTTAAATCTTGCCCTCCACCAAACCACTGATCTACGATATTACCTTCTTTATCATACATTTCAAAGTATCTCCAATTGGCATGTACAGTTGGTACCATTGGGTTTTTAGGGTGCAAAACTAAACTTAAGCCGCAAGCAAAAAAATCGGCATCTTCTACACCAAAGTATTTTTGCATACTGTCCGGTAATTTTCCATGAACACCAGAAATATTGACACCTCCTTTTTCAAAAACAGCACCATTTTCAATAACGCGTGTTCTACCTCCACCACCTTCTGGACGTTTCCAAATGTCTTCTTGAAATTTTGCTTTATCATCAATAAGCTCAAGCCTTGAAGTTATGGTATCTTGTAGTTGATGTATATATTTAAAGAATTTGTCTTTCAAAGCTTACTTTTTGTATAATTCGTATAATTCCATATCTAAAGGCTGTTCATTTGGTGGTGTATATTCATTCAGTAAGGTTTTTCGCCATTGAAAATTGTTATTGACTGCAACTTTGACACTTCCTAAATTATTTTTATGTGAAATTATTTGAAGTACTTCTACCCCTAGATTCTTAAATGCATGCTTTGATAATTCACTGACTGCTTTGGAGGTTAATCCTTGTCCTTCAAAAGTATAACCAATACAATAAGCAAATTCACCTTGTTTTATATCCCAATCTAGTTCTTTGATATAAATGAGTCCAGCTAATTCTCTAGTTTCAGAATGCTTTAGAGTAAATAGAAACTCTTCTTTATTGTTAAATTGTTTTACCTTTTTGTCTACAAAGAATTGTGATAAGGTAGGATTTAAGTTTTGTTCTAATGTTTTTGGAAAATAACGTTTAAAACGATCTGCATTAGAAACACAGAAGTTGCATATTTTCCATGCATCTCCATTATGGATAGGGCTTATTTGGAAACCGTTAAACTGCGCTACCATATATTATGCATTAAGTTTTTCAAATGGCTCAAAGCCAATAGTCCCATCATCATCAAAAAGTAAATCAACTGCAATTACCGATGCTGAAGTCACCGATAGTGGTAAGACGAGAACTACACCAACTACAGGGATAAATAATAAAAGTAAGAATCCAATGCCATTACCTATAGCTAAACCTCTGTTTTTTCTGATAAAACTTACACTTTCTTTATACGTAAAATGACGCTCAAGAGTATAATCCATATTTCCAAAACCAGCATAGTATGCTTGCACTAAAAATAGTAATGCTGTAGAGAAGATATTTACAACGGGAATAAAGTTTAGTAGTAAGATTGGAATAGTGAACAATAATTCTTGCGATAAGTTTCTTAAACTTAATCTCACACCTCGCAGTAACTGTTTAGTAAAAGTTGAATTTGTGTAATTCGTAGTTGGTTGACCTGTATAATAGGCTTCAATCTTTTCTGAAACAGGACTCATGAATGGCGTGGATAATGCCATAATAATATGTTTAAATAGGAAAACTCCAATAAAGAAAATGGCTATAGCAGCTATAATTGTCGAAATAAATATAAAGGTAGATTTTCCCCAATCCCAGACCCAAATGCCAGCTATCCACTCACCTAAATTATCAGAGAGACCATAAGCCGACACAAAAATTAAGACAAAAACAACAAAGCTTATAAGCATAGGTATTACAAAATACTTCCATAATTTCAATTTTGAAATTAAGGCATATGCACCTGTATAAACTTGAAGTCCTTTGAGTATATTTTGAATCATTTTTTTGTTTTTAATTAATAAACATCTTCTATTAAACAAGACGTATTAATTTCCTTTCTGTTACGCGAAAAGTTAAACAATTTAAGCCTCGTATTCCTTTACAGCGTCAATAAATGCCTTGGCATTATCTAAACCAATATTGGGTAAAATACCATGACCTAAATTTACGATGTATTTATCTTTTCCAAATTCATTTATCATTTGATGCACCATCTTTTTAATTTCTGAAGGTGGTGAGAATAAACGTGTAGGATCAAAATTACCTTGTAATGTAATATTGCCACCTGTTAAATAACGTGCGTTACGCGCAGAGCACGTCCAGTCTACACCCAATGCAGAAGCGCCAGATTTTGCCATATCACTAAGTGCGAACCAACAACCCTTGCCAAATGCAATTACTGGAGTTTCATCTTTTAAAGCATCAATAATTTGCTGAATGTACTGCCAAGAAAACTCTTGATAATCTACTGGTGATAACATACCTCCCCAAGAATCAAAAACCTGTACCGCGTTAACACCTGCTTTTACTTTTTCTTTTAAATAAGCAATAGTTGTATCTGTAATCTTTTGTAGTAACTGATGTGCAGCAATAGGATTTGTAAAACAAAATTCTTTTGCTTTATCAAAGTTTTTAGAGCCTTGCCCTTGCACACAATAACATAAAATTGTCCATGGAGAGCCAGCAAAACCAATTAACGGAATCTCATTATTAAGTTTTTCTTTAGTGGCTTTTATGGCTTCATAAACATAGCTTAGTTCTTGTTTTACATCTGGTACAATAACATTATCAACATCTTTTTGAGAACGCACAGGATTTGGGAGATAAGGTCCAAAATTAGGTTTCATCTGTACCTCAATGTTCATGGCTTGCGGAATCACTAAAATATCGCAAAACAAAATTGCAGCATCCATACCGTAACGACGAATAGGTTGTACTGTGATTTCACTTGCTAATTCTGGTGTTTGGCAACGTGTAAAGAAATCATATTTCTTTTTAATTTCCATAAACTCAGGTAAGTATCTACCTGCTTGTCGCATCATCCATACTGGTGGACGGTCTACAGTTTCTCCTTTTAATGCTCTTAAAAATAAATCGTTTTTAATCATATCTAAACGTAATGTTCGTTCACCAACTCTATGACACTCTCAACAGTTGGCACTCTTGCAATTCTAACATCTTCAAAATATTGTTTTGCCACCTTGGCAGTGGTTTCACCAATACAAAAAGCAATGCCATTGGCTTTATTTTGCTTCAAAAAACTATCTACAGTAGAAGGACTATAGAATAGTACACCATCTAGATTACCTTCAATTTTATCTGCATCAAACTTTGTTTGATAGGCTTCAACTTCATTTACTGTAATATTATTTTCAGTTAATATATTTGGTAAATCGTCTAGTCTTAAATCACTACAGAAGTAGGTAACCTCTGTGCCATCAATATATTCGACTAAGTATTCAGCAAGCTTTTTAGCATTCGCTTCTGTATGTTTTACTTTACCAATTCGTTTTTCAACCATACGCTTTGTTCTTCGGCCTACACAATAAATATCTTTAAATTGTAATTCTGGCGCAGAAAAATTAGTTAATAAAGCTTCAACAGCATTTTTACTGGTAATAATTACATTTTTAATTTCATTTCTAATTAAACTTTTAGACAACCGATTTAAGCTAATTTTTATGGCATCATTACTTTCTGAAACGACATTATTATGAAATAAAAGCCGTTGATCGTCAGTTAGTTTTTTAGTGGAATAAATATTTGTAGTTTTATCACTTCTTTGCAGCTGATCTATTAAAGTTTTACCACCTTTTTCGATAATGTAATCTGCAGCAAGTTTCGCTAATTCGTCTTTTTTATCTAATGCTACAACCTTAGTATATTCTATTTTTTTTGTCCCATCTTTACTTAGAAGAACACCCTTAAAGTTGACCTCTTCTTCCTTATTGATATAACAAATAGCACCGATTGGTGCAGTACAGCCTCCTTCGAGACGATTTAGAAATTCGCGCTCTATTGATGTACAAATTTCACTTACTTCGTCATTGATTTCTGCACAAATAGCTCTAGTTTCTTCGTCAGCTTCTAAAGCAGTAATCATTATTGCTCCTTGTGCAGGTGCGGGAATCATCCAATGAAGATTTATTGACGTTTCTGGTGTAATATTTAATCTACCTAAACCAGCTCCAGCAAAAATAGCTGCATTCCAATCTTCATTATTTTCAAGCTTTTCTAGTCTAGAGTTGACGTTACCTCTAAGTCCTACAATAGTATGTGTTGGATAACGATTTAACCATTGTGCACGACGCCTTAAACTGCCTGTAGCAATAATTGCATCTCTGGCAGATAAAAACTCTTCATTCTTTTTGTAAACAAGGGTGTCATTAATATTTCCGCGTTTTAAAACAGCGGCTTGCACAATACCTTTTGGTAATACAGTAGGAACGTCTTTAAGTGAATGTACTGCAATATCGATATCCTCGTTAAGCATTGCAATATCCAATGTTTTTGTAAAAATACCTGTAATACCTAATTCGTATAATGGTTTATCAAGAACTAAATCTCCTGTAGATTTTACAGGTACTAAAACGGTTTTATGCCCTAAATGCTCAAGTTGAGATTGAACCGTTTTTGCTTGCCACATAGCGAGCTGGCTGTCGCGTGTGCCAATGCGAATAAGTTTAGACATTATCTGTAGTTTCTAACTGAAATATTTTTTTGATGAGCTCTATACTTTCATCAGATGAGTTGCTATCTTCCCTTAAGTGATGAGCAAATTGATTTGTTATTTTCTGAATGAGATTATTTGTAATTAGCTCAGCCTGATCTTCATTGAAATCGGACATTTTTTTACGTTGAGCATTAAATTCAGAGTTTTTATAATCCGTTAACTTGTGCTTTATGGCTTGTATTGTTGGTACAAATTTACGCGTATCTAACCAAGCGTTAAACTCTGATTTAATTGCTTCAATAATTGACTCGGCTTCTGGAACAAAAGCTTTACGTTTTTCTAAAGTATCATCTGTAATTTTTGCTAAATCATCTAAATGTACTAAAGTTATATTTGTATGATCTCTAATATCTTCATTTACATTCTTAGGGATTGATAAATCTAGAATTAAAAGAGGCTTATTGGTAGAAATCAAAGATTTATAGACAGTAGGGTTTTCTGCACCAGTAGCCACTATTACAATATCTGATCTGTTAATTTCATTTTCTAGATTCTCATAATCTTTAACAATGAGATTAAATTTACCAGCAACTTCTTCTGCTTTAGTTTTTGTTCTATTAATTAATGTGATATGCGGATTCTTAGTATGTTTTACTAAGTTTTCACAAGTGTTTCTTCCGATTTTTCCAGTTCCGAATAGTAAAATATTTTTTTCAGAAATATCCTGAATAGTGTTCATGATATATTGCACAGAAGCAAAGGATACAGAAGTTGCACCAGAAGATAATTCTGTTTCTGTTTTTATGCGCTTACTTGCTTGTATAACAGCATTAACTAGTCGTTCGGAAAATGAATTTAATAAATTTTCTTTTTTTGAAGCTCTCGCACCAAATTTGAGTTGACTTATAATTTCAAAGTCACCAAGGATTTGACTATCTAAGCCAGAGCCTACTCTAAACATATGATTTATAGCATCATTGTTTTTATGGACATAAGCTACTTCTTGAAACGCTTCAACAGTCCCTTTTGTGTTTTCACAAAGTAAATGAATGAGTTGATAAGGATGCTCTGCGAAACCATAAAGTTCGGTTCTGTTGCAAGTAGAAACCACTAAAACACTTTCTATGCCATTTTGCTTTGCTTGGGCTAAAAGGTTTTTTTTTGCAGTATCACTTAAACTAAAATGTCCACGTACCTCTGCGTCTGCCTTTTTATAACTTAGACCAATTGCATAAAAGTATGTGCTTTTGTTTTGTTTCATTCTGTTATATAACAACTAGTTGTTATTTAATCCTGATATTAATTTTAAATAGCGGAACAAAAATAATTCTGTTACTCATAAAAAAGTAACGCTAGAAGAACATAAAGTATCGTTTCTGGTTTTTTAAGATTAAATTTTATAAAAATATGATTTATATCATATTTTTACAGTAAAATCAAGGGGTTTTTAACCTTTTGTTTAGAACGAATCTAAATAAGAATAAAATGAATATTGAAAAAAAGACTCAAAAAAGTATCGCTAAAGGTACTTTTGATGAAACTTTTATAGAAGAAGGCTTTTTTGTTTTAACACGGAAAAATGATAAAGATGCGATTGAAACTTTAGAACGAGAAATAGATAGTAGTTATATTCAATTTCATTTTTGCACTAAAGGATCTGGAGCTTTTGTTTTTAACCAGGGAAATTACAATTTAGCAATCAATGAAGACACCTCATTATTATTATACAATCCTCAGCGCGATTTACCTATTCATTTAGAGTTACAACCACATTCTTGGTTAATCTCGTTAGCTATATCCATTAAAAAATTTCATGGATTATTTTCTCGTGACGCAAATTATGTGACATTTTTAACGGATGAGAATAAAAACAAAAAGTATTACACCGACGGTAAAATAAATCCCTCAATGGCAGTAGTTTTAAATCAGTTAATTAGTTTTAATCTCAATAACTCTATAAAGTCGCTCTATTTTAAGGGAAAGGTCTATGAGTTATTAAGTTTATACTTTAATCGCAGTGAAGAGGCAGATATTGAGCAATGTCCGTTTTTAGTAGATGAGGTAAATGTTGCTAAGTTAAAGAAGGCTAAAGATATTATTATTGCTAATATGGCTGAGCCACCAACATTACAAGAACTCTCAGAAGCTATAGGTTTGAGCTTAAAGAAACTCAAAGAAGGTTTTAAACAAATTTACGGAGACACAGTTTATAGCTTCTTATTTGATTATAAGATGGAGGTGGCGCGCAAACTTTTAGAGTCTGGTGACCATAATGTTAATGAGGTTGGTCTTAAAGTAGGCTATAGCACTTCTAGCCATTTTATAGCAGCTTTTAAAAAGAAATTTGGAACTACACCTAAGAAGTATATTATGGGTTCAAGTTAATAATCATAATAATCTCCACTGGGTCTACTCGGAGTTACCCGTTTTCTGTCTTTGTAAATCGCTAAATTAATAATCTCGTTATATTGTTCTTCTAGTGTTTTTGTTTTATCAATTGGTGTCCCATAATTTTGAGATCTATTATAAACTTTAACCACAATCTGTTCAGGATCTTTTGGTTTTAAGAATGATATGTAATGGAGTATTTCGGTTTTACCAGAGTAGTCATCATCCTTAGTTACTTTATAAAAATACATATGAGCATTTTTGCCTTCATCTGTTACAAAGTCGCGCTTAAAAATAAATCTAATAGAGTCTTTTTCTTTTTCGTAACTAGAGTTAGATAACAATTTAGATTTTGCAAATTGTTGCTGATTAATATTTAAAGATGCTACATTTTTTAATAGATTAAATTTATTAAGTTTTTCTAAAAGTAAATACTGATTTTCTTCGTTATCGCGTATTTTTTCTTTTAATTTTTGTGGAATTTTTGCTTCGTTTTGTATCAATAAAACATAATAACTTACTAAAGCAATCTTATCATCTACATTTAATAATTTATCGAAAAAATCTTTTGCAATACGATCATTTTTATAAGGATAAATAAGTTTCACATAAGTAGAGAGGTCATTAGAATATGAGTTGTATCTATAGTTAGTTGCACTACCTAAATTTCGTTTTATCTCAATTTTACCATCATTAATAAGTTGATTTTTGTATTTACTATACACCTTGGTTTTAATGTGCCCACTGTCTTTTAATCTAGATAATAAGCTGTAAATTGGATTCTTATATTCGGTTATAGTGCTGTACTGCAATAGTTTAGGAAATAAGGTTGTTTTTAATTTTAAAGAATCTCTTTTATAGTAGGTATAGAAAATATTACCTACTCGACCTAAAGGTAAATCTCGTTCCATAAGGTCTAAGGCTATATTATAGTTGTCTTTTTGATTAGAGTTAAGTAAACCTTCTAAAATAGCAATCTGTGTTTGAGGATCAGAATAACTATCATAATATAATTGTTTTATAAATTCTAAATGACGCTTTAAATCTATTTTGATAAGCTCTTCGACCAGATGTGATTTAATTTTTAACCGTTCTTTTTCAAATTTATGATCTTTTAAAACAGAAATAATATCGTCAGTATTTGATTTTTTAAACTTAATAAGATTATAGGATTCTAAAACAATACTATCATTAGCTTTTAGAGCCTTAAAAAATAGTGTTGTTTTATCTTCAAGAACGTTTTTACCCATTAACGTATCTTTGGGAGTAAATGATTTATAAAATTCAGTTACAAATTTTGATGGACCAGTAATGGAGTCCGTTAAAGTCTTTAGTTCAAAAAGGACACCTTCTTTTAAAATATTTTTAACCATAACCTGTTTGGCACTGCCAGAATCTGTATAAGAAAAACTGTGATAATAAATACCATTTTTTGAAGTGGTTGAGCGATTAGAAATTTTAAACTTTTTACTAATTTTAGAATATTTAGTTGAGTAATTGACCTTACGTTCTTGTTTTTCCCATAAGCTATCAACGCTATGAAACATGTGAAGATCATGAAACTTTTTTCTGGTAACAACAATTTGTTCATTAGCCTTGGTGGTATAATTCGTTGTATTTGTCTTTTCTTGATAATCCTTTACATTTTTTCCATTATTGTAATTACCATTAGCGTATGGATTAGGTAATGGTGATTTTGTATTTGTTAGCACAGAAAAATGCAGGGATGTATCAATGATTTTTTTAAAACCATTATAGTTAGTAGTTCTAAACTTAAAGGATTTAAAAAAGTCTGTTTTTTCAGCTTCGCTTATGCCAACATATCCTAACAGATAATAACTACCATCTTTTACAATTGTTTTTAGATGTAGTTTTTTGTTAGATAGGGAATCTAGTATAGCGTAAGATTCATAGTTTTTATACAAGCCTCTTTTAAAGCTACCTTTTGCTTCTTTTAATTTATAGGCCTTATAAAGTGCGTGATGAAAATATTTAGCTTCAAAGCTATCTTCTTCAATGTAAGACATGTCATTTAATGCAGCTTCTTCTAAAAAATAATAAGCATCATTTTTATAACCCTCAACTAACTTTTTGCCACTGTTAGTCATATTACTTGTTGTGTAATATTCAGGAAAACTAACCTCAAATTTATTGTAAGGTGAAATGAACAATTTTTCTGAGTCTGAAGGCGATTTTAATTGTATCGAATTAAATATTTTGTCACCATGTTTTAGAACAAAATCACTACGGCCTGCAAATTTTATAACAATAATTTCCAAAGGTGTTTGGTAGATATGATATTTTTGAAATTCACCTTTCTTTGTTTTGTTAACGATACTTATACCAGGATATGGTGTTGTTAGTTCTTCTTTCTTAAGAATATCTCCAGGAATATCTTCATACAATAAGTGGTCAATATCCTTTAAAGTAATATTGTCTTTTTCATTTGGCAGATATGTAAAACGACTGATCCTATTAACGGTTAAATAGGCTCCATTCGTCATGTCTGGATCTAGGTAATATTTTTGAGCACCATATGAGAATTCTCGCAATTCGTCATAAGTATTTAATCCTAAAAATCCATCTGGTGTGTAATGCATTTTTAACTCTGGATTTACAAATAAACTGTCGAGTTTTAATTTTTGATTCTTACTGTAATCTGATTGTTTAGATGTTAATGATTTTACATTGTAACCGCGTTGGCGCAACATATTAATCATACCTTTATTACCAGGTAAATGTGCAGCACCAACACCAGCAAATACAGATTTACTAGGCATTAATTCTATCAGAGAATTCACCATATTTTCATTTCTAATAAATAGCATATGCTCTCTATAGAATTCTGTATTTGCACCTGCTCCAATAGAATCTAATAAATCGAGATTGCGATCGCGATATAAATTCTCCTGAATTAAATATGGATTTTCCTTTGCATATAGTTTTTGTAACCAAGGCTCTAGATCTTTCTTGTTCGCGTTATAAGCTGCTTTTGTGGTTAAATAACGCGACTCTGCTAAATCCTCTAGACCATAAATTTCTTTATTATTTTTCTTACCAGCTTGGTAAATAAACATATCTAAATATGTTTCTTCTTCAAAATTGTCTGAGGCATTATTTTTTCTATAAAGATAAGCATTTACAGCACCATTATCCATCCTAACCGATCCTCTAATCGCCATTTCTTCAGGATGGATTAACTTAAAAAGATTTGTGTAAAATTCATTTCTGTAATTATTATAATAAGACATTTCATTTAACATCATCTCATAATTAAAACCAGGCCAAGTCGTTGGATCAGACTCTAACGCTACGCAATCACTTGTATTTAATGCTTTATAGAAAACATCATCTAAACGAAAAGCTACTTTTTTACTAACATGCATTGTGCCATAGAGATAAGAAGGCTTTTCTAGATCGCTACCCGTTATTTCCCAAAGTAGACTTTGGTATTGTTGCTGAGCAAAACAAGTTATTGAAATCAGAAGTGTTAGGACTGTAAGATTTTTTCTCATATATATATTTTGTGAAACCAAGAATCTTTAATTAAACAAAGGACTTGTAAAGATATTTAAATACTTGAAACAGCCATGGTCATTCCTTAAAACTCGTTGAAGTTACTTATATAACAGATATTCCATAATAAAATTATAGAGTTTTAATAGAAAATAATTTCGCAATAGGCATATAAGTAAAACCTATATAAAGTTCAACAAAAATTACAGAATAGAGTTGTATTTTTGTTTTTCGAAAAAGAAAATTATGTCAAAAGGAATACTACTAGTCAACTTAGGGTCTCCGGATAGCCCAAACCCAAAGGATGTAAAAAAATATTTGGGTGAATTTTTGATGGATGAACGTGTAATTGATTTACCCTTAATTGCTAGAACACTTTTAGTTAAAGGTATAATTCTTAATACACGACCAAAACTTTCAGCAAAAGCCTATAAAAAAATATGGTGGGAAGACGGTTCGCCATTGATTGTACTTTCTGAAAGACTTCAAGAAAAAGTTCAGCAACAAGTAGATTATCCTGTTGCTTTAGCTATGCGTTATGGTAGCATGACCTTAAAAAAAGGCATACAAGAGTTAGTTGATAAAGGCTGCACTGAAATAAAGACAATCCCTCTATATCCGCAATTTGCAATGGCGACGACCGAAACCATTGATGTAAAAATTGATGAATTGGTAGCCGAATTTTTCCCACAAATTAAAATAACAAAGACTCCAGCGTTTTATAAACGTCAAGATTATATTGATGTGCTTTCTAAAAGTATAAGAGAAGTTTTAGAACAGTTAGATTACGAGCATATTCTATTCAGCTATCATGGTGTACCAGAACGCCATATTCGCAAAAGTGATATCACTAACGGAAACTGTAAAATGAATGGTAAATGCTGTTTTAAAAAGGGCAGTGAGCAACATGAGTTTTGTTATAGACATCAGTGCGAAATCACAACAGTTAATGTGGCTAAAAAATTAGGCCTTAAGAATGGCACATATTCTACGACCTTTCAATCGCGTTTAGGCTTCGATCCCTGGTTAAAACCGTACACGGATAGAACTATAGAGCGTATGGGAAAAGCAGGTACTAAAAAAATGGCCATTGTAACACCAGCTTTTGTAAGTGATTGTTTAGAGACTTTAGAAGAAATTGCCATGGAAGGTGAAGAAATTTTTCACGAAGTTGGTGGTAAAGAATTTACAGTCATTCCTTGTTTAAATGAGCGTGAGGATTTCGCTCAAGTGCTTAGTAATATCATAGAAGAATGGGCAACTAAAGAAACTCTAGCCGTTTAATGTCTAAGGTATCTTCACAAGATTTAGGACATCAACCCATTGGTAAATTACTGATTAAGCAAGCTGTACCAGCATCTATTGGTATTTTAGTTATGTCACTAAACATCCTAGTAGATACTATTTTTGTCGGCCAATGGATTGGGCCAACAGCAATTGCAGCCATAAATGTGGTGCTACCTGTTTCGTTTTTTATTGCCGCTTTAGGTATGGCAATTGGTATTGGAGGTTCTTCAATTATTTCTCGTGCCTTAGGTGCCGATAACCCTATAAAAGCCCTTAAAACGTTTGGTAACCAGATAACATTAACAGCAATTGTAACTATACTGTTTGTAGTTTTTGGACTTCTATATATAAATGACATTGTGCCAGCCTTTGGAGGTAAAGGCGCAATTTTTGAACCAGCTAGAACCTATTATAGAATTGTTTTATACGGAGTGCCTATCCTAGCATTTTGTATGATGGGAAATACAGTAATTAGAGCAGAAGGTAAGCCTAAATTTGCCATGTATGCTATGTTATTTCCTTCTGTAGGAAACCTTTTGTTAGATGTACTTTTTATTAAAGTCTTTGATTTTGGTATGGCAGGAGCTGCTTGGGCAACTACAGGTTCTTATCTGCTATGTTTCTTATTTATACTTTGGTTTTTCTTATCTAAAAATTCAGAATTAAAAATTGATATTAAACATTTTGGTTTAGATCTTCCTATTGTAAAAGAAATAGGTTCTTTAGGATTTGTGACTTTGGCGAGACAAGCTATTGTTAGTGTGACGTATTTGTTAATGAATAATATTTTATTCGATTTGGGTGGTGAAACATCAGTGACAGCATACGCTATTGTCGGACGCATGTTAATGTTTGCCTTATTTCCTGTTTACGGAATTACTCAAGGATTTCTGCCAATTGCTGGTTTTAATTATGGTGCAGAAAAGTATAAACGAGTTCGCGAAGTGATAACGACAGCCATAAAATATGGTATTTTATTGTGTGCTGTAATCTTTGTGTTTCTAATGATTTTTCCAGATGCAATCACTAAGCTTTTTACTCAAGATGCAGAAGTACTAAAAGAGACACCTTCTGCAATGCGTTGGGTTTTTGCTGCAACACCGATAATTGGGATTCAATTGATTGGTGCAGCGTATTTTCAAGCTATAGGTAAAGCAATACCTGCATTATTGTTGACCCTTTTACGTCAAGGTTTATTCTTTATTCCTTTAATATTTATTTTGCCTAAGTATTATGGCGCTTTAGGAGTTTGGATGGCGTTTCCGATTTCAGATGTATTAGCGACTATTGTTACTGCTTATTTCTTGCAACGTGAGGTAAAGTTAAATTTAATGACCAAGGCGGATAAATAATATTTAATCCGTAATTTTAAAATTGAATAACTAACCGCTTTTCGACATGAAATTTTCTATATCTATTGCAGTTCTTCTGCTATCATTTTTTAGTTTAAATACATACTCACAAAACTTTCAAGAATCAGATTATGATGTCTTGGAGTATAGACTTCTTGGCCCTTTTAGAGGTGGTAGAAGTGCTGCTGTAACAGGAGTACCTAATCAACCAAACCTTTATTATTTTGGGTCTACTGGAGGAGGTATCTGGAAAACAACTAATGGAGGTCGACAATGGGAAAATATTTCTGATGGTTTTTTTGGCGGAAGTATTGGAGCTATAGCAGTTTCAAAAAGCGACCCTAATGTTATGTATGTTGGTGGTGGTGAAAAAACAGTAAGAGGTAACGTATCTTCTGGATATGGTATCTGGAAAAGTGAAGATGCTGGTAAAACATGGAAATCATCAGGGTTAAAAACATCGAGACATGTACCAAGAATAGCTATTCATCCTACAAATCATAACATTGTTTTTGCAGGTGTTATGGGAAACTTATACAAACCAACACAAGAGCGCGGAGTTTATAAAAGTATTGATGGAGGAAAAACTTGGAAGAAAACTTTATTTTCTAATGAGCATGCTGGAGTTGTAGATTTAATTATGGACCCGACAAATCCAAGAGTCTTGTATGCTTCGACTTGGAGAATCAATAGAACGCCTTATAGTCTAAACTCAGGAGGAGAAGGTTCAGCACTTTGGAAAAGTACAGATAGTGGAGAAACTTGGACAGAAATTTCAACTAATAAAGGGTTTCCTGAAGGCACTTTAGGCATTATAGGTGTTACCGTTTCACCTTTAAATAGCCAACGCATTTGGTCTATTATCGAAAATAAAGACAAAGGTGGTTTATACCGAAGTGAAGATGGAGGTGATACATGGACGCAAGTTAATAGTGAGCGCAAATTGCGTCAACGAGCTTGGTATTACACAAGATTATATGCAGATACAGAAGATGTAAATACGGTTTATGTTTTAAATGTACGCTATCATAAAAGTACAGATGGTGGACGAAATTTCAACACATACAATGCACCTCATGGAGATCACCACGATTTATGGATTGCACCAGAAGATCCTAAACGAATGATTATTGGAGATGATGGTGGAGCTCAAGTCACATATGATGGTGGTGAAACATGGAGTACCTATTACAACCAACCAACATCACAGTTTTATCGTGTGACTACAGACAATGCATTTCCATATCGTATTTATGTGGCGCAACAAGATAACTCTACAATTAGAATTCCGCATCGTACCGACGGAAGGTCTATAACAGAAGACGATTGGGAATCTACAGCAGGAGGCGAATCTGCTCATATTGCTGTCGATCCAGAAGATAATGATATCGTCTACGGCGGAAGTTATGATGGTTTTTTAACACGAAGAAATCATAAAACAGGAACGGTTAGAGCCATTAATGTTTGGCCAGATAACCCAATGGGACATGGCGCTGAAGGTATGAAATATCGTTTTCAATGGAATTTCCCTATCATATTTTCTAAGCATAACCCAAATCGATTATATACGTTTTCTCAACACGTGCACGTTACAGAAAACGAAGGTCAATCTTGGGATATTGTTAGTCCGGATTTAACACGAAATGATCCTGAAAAACTAAAATCTTCAGGTGGACCAATCACTCAAGATAATACATCAGTGGAATATTACTGTACCATTTTTGCAGCACAAGAATCGCCATTAAAAGAAGGCTTGCTTTGGGTTGGAAGTGATGATGGTTTAATAAACATAACTCAAGATGGTGGAAAGACTTGGACAGATGTTACGCCTAAAGGCATGCCAGAATGGATGATGATTAATAGCATTGAGCCAAGTGCATTTGATGAAGGTACATGTTATGTCGCAGGTACAAAATATAAGACAGGTGATTTTGCACCTTATTTATATAAAACGACTAACTATGGAAAGAGTTGGACAAAAATTACAAATGGTATTAACGAAGAGCATTTTACAAGAGTAGTTAGAGAAGATCCAAAACGAAAAGGTCTTTTATATTCTGGTACAGAAACAGGAATGTATATTTCGTTTAATGATGGTAAAGACTGGAAGCCTTTTCAGCTGAATTTACCAATTGTACCAATTACAGATTTAACCATCAAAGACAATAACTTAATTGTAGCTACCCAAGGGAGAAGTCTTTGGATGATTGATGATTTATCTGTAATTCATCAGTTATATAATGCCGATTTAAGTAAAAATGTACTCTTCAAACCAAAAGACACTTACAGAATGCGTGGTGGAAGTAGAACTGGTAGTAAAACTTCTGGAACTAATCACCCTAATGGTGTAATTACATATTTTAATCTAAAAGATTTCAAGAAAGATGATAAAGTTTCTCTAACTTATTTTGATACTAAAGGAGATACGATTAAAACGTTTTCAACTAAAGACAAGAAGAATAAATTAAAAGTTGAAAAAGGAGGAAATCAGTTTGTTTGGAATATGACTTATGATGGAGCAGAACGCTTACCTGGCATGATTTTATGGTGGGCAAGTTTACAGGGGCCTAGAGCAATTCCGGGTACTTATAAAGTAAGTTTAAATATAAATGGTGCAGATCAATCTCAACCATTTACTATTGTAGCTGACCCAAGAGCAGAAAGTACTTTGGCAGACATGCAAAAGCAATTCGATTTTATTAAAGATGTTAACAAAACAATGGACGACGCGCATAAATCTATTAAGAAAATTAGAGCAGTTAACAAACAGTTGAGCGCATTTCAGAAGCAATATAAGGATGACGCTAATGTAAAAGAGCTAGTTGAAAAAGCTAAAACGTTAGAAGAACAATTATCTAATATTGAAAAGGAGTTATACCAGACTAAAAATCGAAGTGGACAAGACCCTTTAAATTTCCCGATTAAGTTGACTAATAAATTAGGGCATTTAAATTCGCTCGTAAGTATGGGTGATTTTCCACCAACCGAACAAGATATTGCAGTGAAGAACGAATTATCTGGTAAAATTAAAACACAATTAGATGCATTTAATACTATTTTGAATGATGAGGTAAAAGCGTTTAATGCAGCGTTTAATACTAGACAGTTAAACTATTTGTTTGTTGAAGATTGATGGGAGACATTATTAGAGAATTTTCAGGACAATTTTATGATTATATAAAATCCCTACACCTCATTTTTGTAATCACATGGTTTGCTGGTTTATTTTATATTCCACGATTATTTGTTTATCAAATTGAAGCTTTTCATAAACCGTCTCCAGAAAAGAAAATTTTAGGAAAGCAATTAAAATTAATGGCTAAACGACTTTGGTTTATTATTACATGGCCATCAGCCATATTGGCGACTATTTTTGCGATTTGGCTTTTAATTCTAAGACCAGGTTGGTTAGAACAAGGTTGGATGCACGTAAAATTAGTATTTGTTATTTTACTTTTTATTTACCAATACAAAACACATATATACTATAAACAACTTCAAAAGGATAATGTAAAGGTAACTTCAAATTTTATGCGAATATGGAATGAAGGCGCCACATTTATATTATTTGCAGTGGTGTTTTTAGTAATTTTAAAAAGCACTATCAATTGGATCTTTGGAGTTGTGGGAATTATTGTTTTAGGGATTCTGATAATGCTTGGTTTTAAACTATATAAAAATATTAGATCAAAAAATCCAGAAGCCTAGTTGGCTTGATTATTGCTATATTTAGAAAATTGTAGATAATCATAACAGATACCCTTTTTCAAGGGCACTTTGATGAAAATAAAAAGACTGTCTTTACGAGCACGAATATTTGTAGCCATGATACTATTAGTATTACTGGCTTCAATTTTAATTGCTGCTGTTACTATTTATCAGTATAATGAGGAAGCTAAGGATTACCATAAAGAGCGTTTAGAACGTAAGGAAAAGGCGATAAGAAAAAGTATAAACTTTACTATTCAAAAGACCACATATCCGGTAACAACAGATAATATTCCACTGATTTTTAAAGATGCCATTTTTGATATTGATGCTATTCATAGCCTACAAGTTAATTTATACGATTTGGATGGTCAATTATTAAAAAGTTCCAAAAGAACGATTCAACGCGATACGACTGAGCAATGCGTTGAAGCAGAAGTATTAAATCTATTATCTAGCACAGCAGAGCATCGTTATGTGCTTAAAAAAGAAGAAAATGGACAAACTTTTCAATCTTCATATTCTTATATAACAGATGAAAAATTTAAAAATTTAGCAATTTTGAATTTGCCTTATTTAGAAAATGATGATTTTTTAAATAAAGAACTGAATGAGTTTTTATTGCGCCTTAGCTATGCTTATTTAGCAATGATATTGGCAGCTATAGTTTTTGCTTATTTCATTTCAAAATATATCACAAAATCCCTTAAGAACATTAGTGATAAAATGAATGAAATTAGGTTAGAAAAACGGAATAAGAAAATTGAAATAGAATCTTCTAGTGATGAAATAGAGACTCTAGTCAATTCATACAATAGTATGATTGATGAGCTAGAAGACAGTGCTGTAAAATTAGCAACTAGTGAAAGAGAACAAGCCTGGCGAGAGATGGCCAAGCAAGTTGCACATGAGATCAAAAACCCTTTAACACCCATGCGATTGAGTGTTCAGAGTTTTCAAAGAAAATTTAATCCTGAGGATGATAATATTTATCAAAAGGTAGAAGAGTATAGTAATACACTGATTCAGCAGATAGATACAATGAGCTCTATAGCGTCTGCATTTTCTAATTTTGCTAAAATGCCAGCTCAAATGAAGGAGGTTTTAAATGTTTCACATATCGTAAAGTTGGCTTTAGATATCTTCAACGAAGATTATATCTCATTTTATCCTGATGATAAAGATATCATTGCTAAGTTTGATCGAACACAACTTATTAGAGTAGTAACTAATCTTGTAAAGAATGGAATTCAAGCGATACCTGAGAATTCTAAAAACCCAAAGATTGAAGTTAAAGTTTTAAGTCATGAGAATGATGTAAAAATTACTGTAAAAGACAATGGTTCAGGGATTTCTGAGGAAAATAAATCTAAAGTATTTGAACCAAAATTTACCACTAAAACTAGTGGAATGGGATTAGGTTTGGCTATGGTAAAAAATATTGTTGAAACATATAATGGAAGTATTACCTTTGTTTCTAAAGAGGGAGAGGGGACCACGTTCATGGTTAATTTTCCTAAAGACTAAATTCCTTTAAAAGAACGAGTAGCGTTATTATAAATTTACAGAATTGATATAAAAATGAAATTTCTGCTTTAGCTGAGATTAAATTATTTTCTATGAACTACAACAATATACTTTCGAATTATAGCAATGGAATTACAACCATTACTATTAATAGACCTAAAAAACTCAATGCCTTAAATAAAGATACTATTTCAGAGTTGCACAAAGCATTTGATGAAGCTAATAACGATGGGGATACTAAAGTTATTTTAATTACAGGTAGTGGTGAAAAAGCTTTTGTAGCAGGTGCTGATATTAGCGAATTTTCTCATTTTAATATTGAAGAAGGTGGTAAATTAGCAGCCCAAGGTCAAGCTTTATTATTTGATTTCGTTGAAAAACTCAGTACACCAGTTATTGCAGCAGTTAATGGATTTGCACTTGGCGGTGGTTTAGAACTAGCTATGGCCTGCCATTTTAGAGTAGCTAGTAGTAACGCTAAAATGGGATTACCAGAAACTTCATTAGGTGTTATACCTGGATATGGAGGTACACAGCGTTTACCTCAATTGGTAGGTAAAGGAAGAGCTATGGAGATGGTAATGACTGCTGGTATGATTGATGCCAGCCAAGCATTAATCTTTGGATTAGTAAACCATGTGGTAGAACAGATTGATTTAATACCGCTTTGCGAAAAAATAGCGAGTAAAATAATGAAAAATTCATCAGTTGCTATTTCAGAAGCAATCCGAGCAATAAATGCAAATTATGAAGATGGTATTAATGGATATGATGTAGAGATAGAATCGTTTGGCAACTGTTTTGGTACCGAAGATTTTGTTGAAGGTACAACAGCCTTTTTAGAGAAGCGAAAGGCTGATTTCCCAGGTCAATAAAT
Organism: Winogradskyella sp. PE311; assembly: GCF_046545555.1. Classification (NCBI taxonomy): domain Bacteria; kingdom Pseudomonadati; phylum Bacteroidota; class Flavobacteriia; order Flavobacteriales; family Flavobacteriaceae; genus Winogradskyella; species Winogradskyella sp. PE311. Next base: position 607,481 of record NZ_JBHZTH010000001.1, read on the forward strand.
AAAAGGACTATCGTTTTAATGTAAAATGAGCTTTAAAAACACGCTTTATATTATCTAAAGGTTCTATATATTCAACCGTAAACCAATAGTCACTAGTTGGCATTTTATTACCATTATATGTGCCATCCCAGCCAACACTGCCAGGATTTAACTGTTTTAATAATTTCCCATAGCGATCAAATACATATATTTTTGCATCAGGTTGATTTGCTATGCTAGTTATATTCCAGGTATCACGATAACCATCACTATTAGGTGTAAAGTAACGGGGATAATCTATTATACTTTTTACAGCAATAAGCATGTTACAGTTATAAATATCTCTAACTCTAACTTCATGTTCTCCTCCCGCAACATTATTAAATATGGGTGAATCTTGCCAAAGACCATTATCTAAACTATAATTATATTCCCCATTACCAACAACTATGACTTCTAATGTATTAGTTCCAGAAAATGTAGGGCTAATTAGTTCTAAAGTAATACTTTCTGGTGGATAGGAAGCAATAACCAATGTGCTTGCTGCAACTGTGCAGCCGGTTTCATTATTTGTTGTTATTACAGTATAGGTGCCTGGTGCAGTTGGATTAAACATAGGTGCAATTTCACCAACAAGAATATGTTCTATTGGATTAATAATAACATCTTGCTCAGAGCCAGTATACCATTGAAACGTATAATCATTAGAGCTTAGCTCTGTATCTATTGGAGGATTTTCTATAAATGTAGTATTTACATTATCTATTACAGAATTTGTATTAGATAGACATATTACATATTGATCTGCTATTGGTATGGGTGGTGCAGAATTTACAATTAAAGTTACGGGTATTACAGCGAAACATTGATTGTTGCTGCCACTAATTTTAGTAACACGGACATATATTATTTGTTGACTAAAAATTGTATTAATAAATGTTGTTTGATCAGAAATAGAACGTGATAAATCTTCGATAGCTAAGGATGCATCACTTTCTAATTCGTAGTAAGTAAATATATAATCGCTTATATTTAGGTCATTTGCGGCACTTGCATCAAGTAAGTTTAAAATATCAGGTTCAACACGAGTCAAATCAAAATTATCATAACCATCATTATCTACTTCACATTCTTCAATTGGAAGTGGATTAAAATTATAATCATCATATAACGTTGTATTTAACCTTTGGATTTGTGAAGAAACGCAATTATTTACGTTGGTAACTAAAACGATAATATCTCTGCTAAGCTGAGTGTTTAAATATGTTGAAGGATTCTGTATTGGATTATTATTATTAATATCATTTTCAGATTCAAAATAGTTAATTTCTAAGCTACTATCACCGTTTAGAATTTGACTCTCATTTATAGTTAAATCATATATAGTATTTAATTGCTCACTGCATATTTCTATAGGGTCTGGCTCAAAAATTACAGGCAATGAATTAATTACTAAATTAAATTGCATGTCTATTGCATTATAGCATTCTCCTAGGTTAGCAATACCATCATTATTTGTATCGTACGTAGCCCTAACAAATATAGTTTGACCAGAACTCACATAATTATTTGGATTAGCAATAGGTATATCGTTTTCAGCATCTGCAAGCGATTGGTAATAATTAATAATAAAATTTTGAGTTTGGGTGCCAACTACTTCTGCGTCTTTTGTTGTAAGATCGAAAGTAGAATTACCGTTATCACTGCATAATTGATAATTGCTAATAGGATTATTTATAGGAACTTCTAAAACGTTTAGAATAACGTGTGGGCCTAATCCTTCACACCCATTATTATCTAGATTATCAACTCTAACCCAAATTGTCTGACTGTTTGGGGATAACACATTCCTATAATCTATAAGATTTGTAATAGCATTTAATTCTTGTAACGCATCATTTTCATTAAGATAAAATGTAGTTTCTAAGTTTTGACCAGCAGGGAATAATCCCTCTATTTGACTTGCAGCATTACTAAAGTTAAAGGTGCTAATACCATCTATATTAGATCCAAAATCTACATCATCACAAGATTCATAAATTAGCTCAAAATTTTGCGGAATTTGAGTTGCTCCAACATTTAAGTTTATTTGTACGGTGTCAAAGCACCCTGTATCTGCTTCTATTCTGGCATATACAACGCTGTTTAAAGGTGTTGGATTTTGATAAGCTGTAACATTTGTTATTTGAGTAGAAGGATCACCAGATATTGCTTCAATTTCAGTCATGTAATATGTAAAATCAAAAGCAGAATTAGATGTGATAATACTATTAGTTTCTGTAAGATTGAACAAGGTAATACCGTCTTGATCAACGTCGCACTGATCTAAAGAGATCATTTCAATTAGATTTGGGGCGACTAAAGCCTCTATATCAAAGTTTGTTATACCATAACATACAATAGATTCTTGACTTTGCGCTCTAACCCAAATAGTAGTAGAATTACTTAAGAATGTAGCTGTGTCTAAAATGGCTCCAACATTATTATTTGCATCATCTTCTGTTGTATGAAATGTTAGATCTATGTTAGTTTGACCGTTTAATATTGATGTAATTTGCGACGTCAAATCAAATTCTGCCAAACCATTTTCATTTTGGCATTCTGCAAGATTATTTGGTTGTACAATATCTATATTACCGACACTAATATTGATGGGTTGACTCTGAGTGCAATCAACTATAGATTCAATTAATAATCTATAGTCACTACTTGGAGTTAATAGTGAAGGAAGTGTAACATTAATACTACCATCCATATTAGTAATTAATTCACCTACATTAGTACTATTTTGAAAGCTACCAGAAGCATCACTTAATATTGCAGAAAATGTTGTGTTTGGACTAAAACTGCCAGTTAGTGTAAATGGTAAATCAAATGAAGTTCCGGAACAAATGTCAATTGCAGGATTAGGCTCAATAATTTCAATACCCTTTAATAAGTCGGTGTATACCGTAACAAAAACTTGGTCATTTTTACTATACGCAACAACAATATCATTGTAAAATGTATTTCTATCTATATTATGACTTTCACCATCAGAAATTAATATAGGAGGGTTAAAAATACCACCTTGATCAAAACTAACGCTAATTACTAATTCGCTAAGATCATTCTTATAACCGTCAATGATCGTTCCTTGGGTATCTGCAAAGAGTGTTCTGGCATGACTTGTAATATTACTTTCACCAAAGGTGATTGCTTCTGTGCTACCATCAGAAACATCTATTTTATAGCCTAATGAGCCCGAACCAGCGACGAAAATAAAGGTGCCGCAAGGGCCATCACTTAATGTATAACTCGAAAAAAAAACCTGAGGTGAATTTGGTATTATTATTTGATTAAAACTTTGACCATTGTCAACACTATTATATAACTCTAATGTAGGATTGTCTCTTGGAGCATATATAACTCCATTTTGATCTACAAAGATATCAGAGTATGCAAAATTAGGTAGGTTTATATTTGTGAATGGACCATCACCATTATTAGAGTTTGAATACACATTCTCTCCTGATCTATCTGTAATATAAAGATTATTATCAAATGTTGAGAGATGAACAGTTTCATTATCTTCAAAAGTAACTTGAGAAATCGTAATTGGTCCTACAACTATTTCTGAGGAATAAGTTAAACCTGCATTTATACTTTTACTTAATTTAATTTCTTCATTTTCTACCCAAGCGACAAAGATTATGCCTTGATTATTTATGATAATTTCTGGTTCAATATTTCCGGTTACTGCGGAGACTTGTATGCTCGGTAAAAATGTCGCACCTCTATCCTCACTTTTTGCAACTCTAATACCATTGCTCCCTGTAAAAACAACAAAAATATTACCTGCATTATCAATTGCAATATTTCTACTGGTATTTGCTTTGCCAATATTATTAGATACACCTACGTCGCTAACAGGTGTTTCATTAAAAAGTAGTGTTTGAGAATTTAATTGATAAGAACTTATTAAAATACCAATTATTATAATAGGATACTTTATCAATTTTAGGTACTTACAAATTTTAAAATTCATTCGTTAGGTGGTTTCGACATTAAAATCTAATTCTAATATAAATGAAATTTTTTTTATTGAGCAGGAGTAATTTGATGAAGAGCTGATTAGTTCGGTATAATTCATAAACTGATCTATACATTAGATAATCAATGTGTTTAATTAAAAGGATTTAAATAAATTGAGAAATTAGATAACTGATTAAATATATTATTTTTTAGCTAACTAGCATTGAATATTTACCTATTTAACCTCCCAGCCTTTCCTATAATCTCTAGTTACCCATTCGTTAGCTTTTTCATAATTTGTAACACGCATTGCATCTCCATCCCAAAGTAATTTTCTACGACCAGGATAATCAAAAGGAGCCCAATCTCTTTGAGTTTTACCTTCCTTTAGAACTTTATACTGAAAGGCCTTTATAGCTAAATTACCCATAAGTACAGATTCAGTTAATGGTCCAGCATAGCTAAAAGGAGATGACGTTTTTATACCTGTCATACAGGCTTCTACCCAATTAAGAGCATGGCCGTTACTACCATTTTTTATTCGAGGTAATGTTGCTTCAGGTTTATTAAAATATTTCATGCTACTGCTTGGTAATAGTCTTGGATTTCCAGAATAACAGTCTGTAACCAACATGCCTTTTGTACCGTAAAACACGCTTCCACCGCTCCAATCACCGATAAACTCGCCATCCTTTAATTCGTCTGGTAAATCTGGCATAATACCTCCATCGTACCAGTTTAAATCCACTTTCCCATGTTTCTTAGTATCAAATTTTAGACGTACTATGGATGATGGTGGACAGGCCTTATTATAATTAGCCTCTACAAAATCACCAGCCCAAACGGTAGTGCAACTTGCCTCAGCTTCATATGGTGAACCCAGCCCTAAAGTTTTAAAAGGAGTTTCCATAATATGGCAACCCATATCACCTAAACCGCCTGTGCCAAAATCCCACCAGCCTCGCCATTTAAATGGCAAATAGGCAGAATGATAAGGGCGATCTTGAGCTGGTCCTAACCATAGGTCCCAATCGAGACTTGGTGGTACAGGTTCACCTTCGTTAATATTTCTTAGTCCTTGTGGCCAAACAGGTCTGTTTGTCCAGCAGTCTACCTTTTCAATAGTTCCTAAAACACCAGAGTCAATCCATTCTTGCGTTACTCTAATACCTTCACTTGAGCTTCCTTGGTTACCCATTTGTGTAACTATGCCTTTTTCTGCCGCAACCTTTGCCATAAGACGTGCTTCATGAATGTTATGTGTTAATGGTTTTTCGACATAAGCATGTTTTTTTGCTCGCATAAATGGTAATGCAATTGTCGCATGTGTATGATCTGGTGTCCCAACCATTACAGCGTCTATTTCATTAATATGGGCATCGTATAGTTTTCTGAAATCTTTATAACGTTTAGCTTTAGGGTGTGCTTCGTAACTTCCTTTTGCCATATTATCATCAACGTCGCATAAGGCAACAAATTTCACTTTGTTAGTAGCAGTTAAATCTCTAACAACACCACCGCCTCGGCCACCAACTCCAACAGCACCTATATACAAAGTATCACTTGGAGGAACATGGGTTTTACCTAAAACAAAACTTGGAACAATAGAGAATACAGCAGTAGCACCTGCGGTCTTTTTGATAAAATTTCGTCGTTTCATAAAAACAAATTGGATTAGTTAGTTGTTATGAAGGTATAAAAAAAATGTGATTTATTTCACCAATATTGTTCTACAAGTAAATTCTCCAATTAAGAATTTATTTGATTCTTGGTTTAATGAAAAAATATAAGAACACTAATCCCGGAGCTTTTAAATAATGTTGTCCAAAACTATTTGAATAAAAAAGTGGGCTTAAAAAGCCCACTCTTCTACTAAATAAATAACTAATATATAAACAACAATTTATATTCTAAATGTCTCAACAAATACTCTATCATTAGACCTTATAACGGTCGTATATTCTCCTTTGAAGGAATTGTCGAGTTGGTAAATACGATTTAAGATTTTTTCTCCCTTAACAGTTTCAGAAAAAATAACTTCATCGTTATAATAAAGCTTTATATCCATACCCTTATTATCTAAGGCTAGTTTAGAGATTATTATTTTAGAGTTTTCTATTCTAAATACAGGTTTATAAATCTTCTCTTCTATATTCGAATTAAATGTAACTACATTATTTTTCACATTAATCGAGTTAATTTCAATAACAAAATCTTTATTAACTTCTACAGTGTAATTACCATCTCTTAATTGCGAAAAGTCAAATAGATTTGTAAGATTACCGTCATAATTTACTAAACCGATATATATAATTTCACCAGTTCCGTCAGTTACAGTAATCTTGTTTCCTTTTTCAACGTTGTGAGTTAAAGTATTAATTTCTAAGGTCTCGCTTGCGTAACTAGTGTATGTTCCTAACATCACCGCTACTACTAAAATTCTTTTAAATAAATCTTTCATTTGTTTCATCTTTTATATGTGAAACTGATTTTTTTGATTTTGCCGTTTCCATAATCTACTAGCTTTTTTACTTCATCAATTTCACATGATTTAACACTACAAATTTATAATGCATTAGGTTTTTATAAAACAAGTATCTTAATGAATATCTATGCGAAATTACCCCTTAAAGTTATGTTAAATACTAATAGGGTTAATTTAGAATATATTTAAGGTAATTATAAACAGTTTATAAAATCTATTTAACTTAAATTTGTTATAGAATGAATAAAAAACAGCCTACATTAGAAAAAATCAGCCCACAGTTTGGTAGTTCATTCTTGGCCAAAAGGAATGATGTTTATACAGGTACAGGTATGCCTTACTGGCATTTTCATCCAGAAATGGAATTAGTGTATGTAAACAAAGGTAAAGGGAAGCGGCATATTGGTAATCATTTATCTTATTTTAATAATAGTCAATTATTACTAATTGGCTCTAATTTACCACACAACGGTTTTACAGATCGTTTTACAGCAGAGGGAACAGAAACTGTTATTCAGTTTAAGCCCGATTTTTTAGGCGAAGGTTTTTTTGATATTCCTGAAATGGAACCTATAAAATCAATGTTTAATCGTGCAAAAAAAGGGATTTTATTTGGTATAAAGACAAAAGAAAAATTAGGAAAAAAGATTGAGAAACTACCTGAAAAAGGTGGTTTTAAAAAGATATTGATCTTACTCGAAGTTTTCCATACACTTGCAAAATCTAATGATTACACACTTTTAAACGCCGATGGCTTTGCTTTTGAGACTGAACCTCAAGATAGTGCTAAGATTGATTTAATTTATAAGCATATCAACCAAAATTTTCAGGAGCATATTAGTTTGGATGAGATTGCCGGTATTGTGAGTATGACGGTGCCTGCTTTTTGTCGTTACTTTAAAAAGGTAACTGGTAAAACGTTTACTAAATTAGTTAATGAATATCGTGTTGTACACGCAACAAAACTTTTGTCGGAGAGCCAGATGAGTATTACAGATATAAGTTTTGAATGTGGCTTCAATAATTTCTCGCATTTTAATAAATTATTTAAAGAGTTTACAGGCAAAAGTGCTTCAAAATATAGAAGTGAATTAAAATTAATGGTCGAATAGTAGTTTTTGAGACAATGGATAAAAAGATTAATATAGCAATTGACTATTATACTAAGAAAGGTCAGGATATTTTGAATGTTGTAAACACAAAAACCAATCTAACAGCGGATGAACTCATCCATTATGGCGAAGAAATGGCAATTTTAGAATATAAACTGACTGCTTTAGAAGTTGCAAAAGAAAATTAATTTATTGTTTACCTTCACATTCTGCATAAAACTGTTTTAAGAAACTCTCCATATAGTTATGTCTTTCAGTAGCAATTCGCTTTCCAGTTTTAGTATTCATTTGATCTTTTAACAACAATAACTTTTCGTAAAAATGATTAATTGTCGGAGCTTTAGCTGCTTTATATTCAGCTTTAGTCATTTTTAGATTTGGTTTAATTTCAGGATTATATAAAGGCCTATTTTTATAACCACCATAATTAAAACATCTTGCAATTCCTATAGCTCCAATAGCATCTAAACGGTCAGCATCTTGCACAACTTTCATTTCTTTTGAGCTAAAAGAGGGGTTTAAATCAAATGAATTTTTAAAAGACATATTCTCAATAATCTGAGTCACATGTTCTATAATTTCGCTATCTACATTTTGTTTTAATAGAAATTCACTCGCTATTCTAGGACCAATAGTTTCATCTCCATTATAAAATTTTGAATCAGCTATATCGTGAAGTAGTGCTGCTAAAGCAACAATAGTTAGATTTACATTTTCATGTTTTGCAATTAATAGCGTATTCTTGTACACACGCTCTGTATGAAACCAATCGTGACCACCTTCAGCATCTAAAAGTTTAGATTTTACAAAAACTATCGTAGCTTCGATTAATGCAGGTGTGTCCATGTTTTATTAAGCAGGGTCAACCCATTTAAATTGAAAGGAATTCTCAGGTACTTTCATACGATCAGCTAAACGCAACATACGAGAGGGTAATTTCATTAAATAATCTCGTGCCTTTTCTGCATCATCATTAAGATCTTTAATATTTGCAATATCCCAACGTACAATTAATTTTTGTAAAATATCTACGTAATCTGCTGAGGTATACACACCGATACGCTGCGCAGTATTAGAAAACTCTTCGAAAGCGGTACTTATTTTATCTCCAGATTCTCTTAAAAAATGTGCAGGCATGGCTATTTTTTGTTTCATCATATAATGAAATGCCATCATCATTTGACTGGGATCTACAGCAAAAATACGCTCAACAAACTCCGCATAAGCATGGTGATGTCGCATCTCATCACCAGAAATAATTTTGCACATTTTTGCTAACTGTTTATTGCCTTTTGCTTTTGCTAATTTTGCTACTCGATTATGCGATATATATGTTGCTAGTTCTTGAAAACTCGTATAAATGAAGTTTTTATAAGGATCTCTGTCAGTACCAATATCGAAACCATCTGCTATAAGATGCTGGGTTGTCTTTTCGATTTCGCGCATATTCACGCGGCCAGATAAGTATAGATATTTATTTAAAACATCTCCATGTCTGTTTTCTTCTGCTGTCCAATGTCTTACCCATTTAGACCAACCGTTGCGTTCTATTTGGCCTACACCTTCCACATCCATTAACCAAGACTCGTATGTTGGTAAGGCTTCTTCAGTAATCATATCACCGACTAAAACTACCCAAAAATCATAAGGTAATTCTTTAGATAATGCTCTAATTTCTTTAACCTCTTCGTAGAAGTTTTCACTTTCAGAATTAGGAAGAAAATCTGTAGGTTGCCAGATTTTTTCAACAGGAATTAAATATTTTTCTATTAATGATTCTACATCTTTTTCGAGATGTTGCATGACTTCTAATCTTATATTTTTTAAGGACATCTAGATGGTATTTGATGTTTAATTTTTAATAGCGTCTACAATAGTTTTTTCAACTTGAGCAATGAGTGCCTCTGTAGTTGTAAAGTTAGCTATTTCTAAGGGCTTGTGAACTGTAAATTTAATATGATTTCCAATGCCCATTGGAAATTTACCATAACGTAACATTTTCCAAGAGTTATTTACTGTAATTGGAACTATTAATGCAGAAGGTGCTTTTTTTATTAATATTTCGACACCTTTAGTTTTAAACGGTTTAGCGGAACCATCTTTGCTTCTTGTGCCTTCAGGAAAAATAACTGCTGCATATTTGTTAGACTCTATATACTCACCAAACTTTAACATTGCAGGTAGCGCTTGTCGTGGATTTTTACGATCTATTAAAACAGATCCACCATGACGAAGATTGTAAGATACACTAGGAAATCCTTTACCTAATTCTTTTTTAGCTACAAATTTCACATGATGCTTGCGCATGTACCACATTATTGGTGAAATGTCATACATACTCTGGTGGTTAGATACAATTATTAGAGGTCTATCTGTAGAAATAGTATGTGTATTATTAAATGTAAAACGAGTACCTAAAACATTTAAACAACGTATTAAAAAGAATTGCAACCAGTCTACACTTATTTTATGCGCTTTATAACCAAACACATTTAGGCAAACCCATTGTATGGGATGGAAAATATATAATGTTAACCCAAAGCAGATAAAATATAATACCGTAAGTGGATAAGCCAATAATTTGCGCATACTGTAAAATTAAAAAACCACGATAAAAAATCGTGGTTTTAAATTCTATAATTTTAAACTTTTTTAACAATGCGCGTTGTAAGCATCCATTAAGTTTTCTGAAATTAGTTCTGCTGGACGACCTTCAATGTGGTGACGCTCTAACATATGCACTAATTCACCATCTTTAAATAATGCCATACACGGAGAGCTAGGTGGAAAAGGCACCATATGGGCTCTTGCAGCGTCAACAGCTTCTTTGTCAACACCTGCAAAAACGGTTACGATGTGATTTGGTTTTTTTGCGTTTTGTAAACTCATACGAGCTCCTGGTCTTGCATTTGCTGCTGCACAACCACAAACAGAATTAACAACCACTAAAGTTGTTCCTTCTTTTGCAAGTGCACTATTTACATCTTCTGTAGTATATAATTCTTGAAAACCAACTTTGGTTAAATCTTCACGCATTGGTTTTACTAATTCTGCTGGATACATATTTTTTCTTTTTTATTCAATTGAATAACAAAGATAATGAAAAAATAGAGGTGTATGTTAGTCTTTAGTTAACAGTTTGAATGCGACTATTTTTGTTTTCTATGGTAACAAAAACACAATTTTATCTACTAACAAATAGTATATTTGAATAGATTTAAAAGAATTAGAATACATGAGTTTTGCAAAATGGGTTGGAGGCGCAATTGGTTGGTCTTTTGGAGGACCAATAGGCGCTATTATAGGATTAGCAATAGGTAGCTTTGTCGATAATTTATCTGGTGATGGAACACCTTTATTGGGTGATCGTCAAACCGGAAGACAACGGAGAGACCCATATCGTCAGAGACCAAGACAAACACGCCAACGACCGCAAACACAATCTGGTGACTTTGAAGTGAGTTTGCTCATTTTAGCATCTATTATTATAAAGGCAGATGGTAAGCAAGATCAGCGCGAATTAGATTTTGTACGTCAGCAGTTTACCAATATGTATGGTAAAGAAAGAGCTAACAAAGCCTTTGAATTGTTTAAGCGTATTAGCAAACAAAATATTTCTATGCGTCAAGTGTGTTTGCAGATAAAACAAATGATGGATCATGCGTCGCGTTTACAATTACTTCACTTCTTATTCGGCATTGCTAAATCAGATGGCCATGTCGCTGAAGTTGAAATGCGACAGATTTACACCATGTCTGGTTATTTAGGTATTAGCAATAAGGATTACGAAAGCATTAGAGCTATGTTTTACGATAGTACCAATAATGCTTATAAAGTATTAGAAGTTGATAAAAAAGTATCTGATGATGAAGTTAAAAAAGCCTATCGTCGAATGGCGAAAAAATACCATCCAGATCGTGTTGGACATTTAGGTAAAGAACATCAAGAAGGTGCAGAAGCTAAGTTTAGAGAGGTACAAGAAGCTTATGAGCATATTCAGAAAGAGCGTGGTTTTAAGTAATGTGATTAATGAGAATCTTTATTCTTCCTTTTCTTTTCAATGTATTTAAAATAACGTTGTGTTTTATACTTTCTGAAAAGAAAAACACTTATTGTAATCAAACCCAGAATCATTATTCCGGCTTTACCTGTGAGGTATTCAAATAGTTCCATACATCTATTGTCGTAATTATTTAATAAAACTATCGATAGGCATTATTTTTTAATCACTTTCTTAATAGATAAAACCCGCTGATCAATACCAATAACCTGAATAAAATAAAGACCACTAGCAATCTCATTTTTAAGTTTTAAAACAGATTGAGTAGATGTATGTTTTTGTTCTATTAATACCTTACCTGTGGCGTCTACGAGTCTTATACTAGATATATTTCTTTGCAGTGACTCTGAAATTTGAATATTTAATTCATCTACAAAAGGATTAGGGAATATTTTAAAAGCTTCAAGTATGTTTTCAGGTGTAGACAATGTTAAACCTGCACAGACTACTTCCATATCAGAAACAGAACACCATGGTCCTGCATAAGTGGCAGCTCCTGTAACTGTTAGACGTATATATCTTACAACAGTGAGGTCAAAAGAGTCGCTAATTACTGTACCTCCAGTTGTATTTCCTTGTCTATCCACTAAGGTTGTAAAACCTGTTGAAGGAGAGGTTACAGAACCTTCAACTAAATATTGGTAATCGCGACTTTGGTAAGGGAATAAATTAATACCTCCTACATTATAAGTATCGCCTAAATCTATGACCATATTCTGTGGAAAATTTTCTGCAGACCATCGGTTATCTGCATCACCATCAATAACATTTGTTGCTGGATTAGCAGCTTGCTGATTTGTAAAACTTACTACAGATGCTGACAAGGAAAGGTTGGTATTTTCTAAACAATCTGGTGGTGATAATGGTCCTAGAACTTCAATATTTGCAGAATCTGTAAAAGAACCATCAACCGATGTTGCAGTTATATTTATGGTCCCTTCAGCTACGGCTGTAACTAGCCCATTAGAATCTACTGTAGCAATAGTATTATTTTCAGAAGACCAGGTCACTTGCATATTTGTAGCATTATTTGGTGTTATTGTTGCCGTAAGCTGTTGTGTGTTATTTATAGAAAGTGTGGCTGTTTCAGGGTTCACATTAACAGCTGTTACGGGTATTGGTGCACAGTTTGTACCATAATCAATTATAGTGCATGCACTTGAAGATACCAAACCATCAGAATCTAAATAACAGGCTCCTACAGTATTTCCTACAGCAGAATCTATTATTGGTACTGAATTCGTTGCAGTGCCTGTTGCACCAATCACTTCGTGTGCACCTACATCTTTGCCTGTACTTGGTCTTGTAAACCCTTCAATATCTAATGTAACTTCATTATATGTTCCTGCCGATGCATTTGCCACAGGACCTGCAGCACTAGGTTTAAAAATTAAACCACTCATAGAAAAATTGGCATTGGTATCTGTAATACCAGGATCTGTAACACCAATAGGGGAACCACCAAAAATATTACCATCATAATTTATACTTCCACCTATTGAACCAACATCACCAGAAACAATTGTACCATTAGTACTGTAAATTACGTTGTTTGCAATTGTTCCAGATGGAATATTGTTCCCTCTAGAATCATTAAAGTAAATTGGATCTACTGAATCATAAATTGTATTGAAAGCAATAAGAATATTATTAACGTTTTGATACCCATTACTTGTTCCACCTGAAGCTGCGTTCCCTCCCATTAATGTAATGCCATTATTAAATGAATCTGAAGAATTATCTAAATCTTGCATGTAATTATTAATGATGATATGATCTTGATCGGATATTCTTATCCCTCCAGATTTAGCTTTATTCTCTCCCATAAAGTAATTCCCTTCAACTAAGGCTTGTGCTCCATGTCTTAATACTAAAGAACCTCTGCAGTTTCTAAATGTATTGTTACGAAATGTATTACCAAGGCTTTTGTTAGAAATAATTTCATTTTCACCGTCCACCGCCTGGAAATAGTTGCCTTCTACTAATACAGCTGCGTTTTCTGTTTGCTCAGAACTAGAACCAATACGTATACCTTCGGAATCTCCTGAATTCGTGCGTCCATCTTTTGCTGTTACGTTATAAAAATAATTATTGAGTATATTATGACCTGCTGTACCTCCATTGTTATACGATAATTCTACTAAAATGCAAACACCAGTTGTATCTTTATTGAGAAAAGAGGTATTTTCAATAGTGTTATTAGAACCATAGAGTACGATCCATCTACTTTTTGCATCAGGCTCAGTAGGATCTTCTATTTGTAAATCGTTGAAAGCACAATTACGCATTGTAGAATTTTTTGCAAAATCTGTGTTAGAACCGCTTCGTCTAAATTCTATATGATTATTAAATCCAATACCACCATCCCAATAAAAGCCATCTACAATTAGGTATTCTCCCCAAATATTCATCCTAGATTCACCAGTAAAAATCACTCCACCAGGTGTTTCGGCCTTTAAAACGATTGGACTACCAGATTCTCCGATGGCATTAAAATCTATGTCTTGGTCTGAATATGTTCCGTTTGTCCATGCGACAACATCACATGGTTGTAAAGTCAACGCATTAAATTGACTAGCTGAGTTTACAGTATAATCTGTTGCAAATGATATGTTAGAAACAAATAGTAAAATTATTAATGAACCGAAAAAATGTAGTTTTGAAATCATAGCTAAAACTTTATAATTGGTTCACCAAATTGGTTAACCAATTATAAATATATAGAATATTTTGATATTTAAAAGAAAATGCTTGTTAAAACAAGACTTTAAAGGTTAACCTCTAAACAAAAAGAAGTCATCTTTCATATCTTCAATTTGTGTGTCTTCATTGGTAATAATATAATCGATGGCTTTTGAAGTAAATTCATCGCCTTTAATGGTAAGAGAGACAATATTGTTTTCTATATGAATCATATTATTTTTTTGAGCTAAATCTAATACAGATTTAGAACGTACCTTTTGCCAATTAATATGTTCATTAAGATGTTTAACATGGCGTTCTGATTCTTCATCATGATTTTTTAAGTGCAATAAAAATGTAAGTAAAGAAACTTCTGTTCGTTGCTGTCTTTCTCTGTAAAGCACTGCAATTATGCCTTTTGTTGGAGCAAATAAGTATACCATCAAAAACACCAATCCAAGAACTGTGGTTATAGAACCTGCGATTGATGCATCTAACCAATGCGCTACCCAATATCCAAAAATGGCACTAAAGATTCCAAACCCGATAGCTAAACCAAGCATCTTCTTTAAGTCTGTGGTCAATAAATATGCAGCAGCAGCTGGTGCTATCATAAGGGCAACAACAAGTATAGCACCTACAGCATCAAATGCTCCAACCGTAGTGACTGAAGATACAGACATTAATCCATAATGAATGACAGCAGGAGAAAATCCTAAAGATGCTGCTAATCCTTTATCAAAGGTACTCACTTTTAATTCTTTAAAAAATGTAAACAATAAGATTACAGTAATAAGTAAAATTGTACCAACAATCCATAAAGATTTAGGACCAACATCTGCTCCGCTAATTATTAATCTATCAAATGGAGCAAAAGCTAATTCACCCAACAAAACAGCGTCGACATCTAAATGTACATCATTAGCGTTTTTAGCAATCATAATGACACCAATACTAAATAATGCAGGAAATACTAAACCTATGGCAGTATCTTCTTTAACCAATCCTGTTTTTTGAATATACTCAACTAATATTACTGTAATTATTCCTGTTAATGCAGCAAGAAGAATAAGTAATGGTGAATTTAAATCGTGGGTAATAAAAAAACCAATGACGATGCCAGGTAAAATAGAATGACTTATGGCATCACTTATCATAGCCATTTTCCGAAGTACTAAAAATGTACCGGGAATTGCACAAGCAACAGCGACTAAACTAGCAATAAGTTGTATTTCTAATTGCGCACTACTCATTTTCAGTTGTTTGTTTGGTGTATAGATTAGCTGCGATATCAAAACCGGTTTCAGTTAAGCTCCACATGTTACCGTTAATCTGAACATAGTCTTTATCTACTAATTTTTGAAGCGTAGACTTTGTATAGCCTTGAAAATTATTCAATAATCTAATAGCGTGTGGGTGCGAAATGTCTTCATGTGTTTCAGCTATGTTATGCATAAAAGCTAAGGTTTTATGTAATTCTAAATCGCGACGATTTTTTATAAATCGAATTTGTTTAAATAGTAAACCTCGACTTGGAGAAAATATAAATGAAACAATAACAAATACTCCTGCTACAAGAACAATTACTGGCCCTGTAGATAAGTTATTTTGACTTGCACTAATGGCAGTGCCAACAACTCCAGAAAATGCACCAAAAATAGCTGCTAAAAATACCATTATAGCCAAACTATTTGTCCATTGTCTAGCTGCTGCGGCTGGCGCTAAAAGCATGGCACTCATAAGTACAACACCAACAGTTTGTAAACCTAGAACGATTGCAAGAACAATAAAACTTGTAATCAAAATATCTATAGTCTTTGTATTAAATCCAAGTGTTTTGGTATAATCAGCATCGAATAATAGAATTTTAAATTCCTTCCAAAACGTGAGCATAACGATTAAACAAATACCCGTTACGACTGCCATCATCCAAACATCACTTTCAACCAAAGTAGCAGCTTGCCCAAACAAATATTTATCTAAACCAGCTTGATTGGCGTTAGGTTGCTTTTGAATAAATGTGAGTAACAGCATCCCGAATCCAAAAAATAATGATAGGATTAAGCCTAATGCAGTATCCGACTTTAAATGTGTTTTAGTCACAATTCCTCGGATCCAAAAGGTGCCGATGAGACCACTTACCAAAGCACCAAGTAGCAATGTATTACTGTCTTTTGCTCCAGTGATTAAAAATGCAATAGCAATTCCTGGCAATGCAGCATGAGAAATAGCATCACCAAGTAAGCTTTGTTTTCTTAAGACAGCGAAGCTTCCTAACATACCGCAAACTGCACCTAGAATAGCAGTACCGAGTGTTATGGTTCTGAGTGTATAATCTGTAAAGACAAGTTTTATGTATTCAATGAAGTCTATAGCGTTTAGTTTTTAATTGGTGTACAAATCTCAATAAGAAAACCATTAATATCCCTTAAGTAACCTACTTTTTGACCCCAAGGTTTCTCAATAATACTTTCATATTCCATAGCACCTGCATTTATTGCTTTTTCAAAGTCTGCTTCGATATTTTCCGAAGTAAAAGCCATTTCAATACCATTTGGTTTTTCAGTCAATGTTATTTTTTTGAACCCTTGTTTAAAATTAGAATTGCCTAATACATATGAGGCAAAGGCAATTGTAGTTTCTCCAGAAATTAACTCGCCATAATCAGCTTCTGGAGTTAAAAACTTCTTTTGAAAACCAAAAGCGTTCGCATAGAAGGTAATTGTCTTTTCAACATCTTCTACATAGAGAATGGTATAGGCATATTTCATAATATTACTCTTGTATACTTACCTTATAATTAATACCGTAAGTCTTTGTTAGGTTGTCATCATTAAAAATATCTTTTACAGGTCCGGTTGCAATTTTCTTTACATTTAAAAAGGTAACCCAATCAAAATACTCTGGAACGGTTTGTAAATCGTGATGAACGACAATAACAGTTTTACCTTCTTTTCTAAGTTCTTTAAGAATATTAATTATTGCAATTTCGGTTGTTGCATCTACACCTTGAAATGGCTCATCCATAAAATAAATAGATGCATTTTGAACTAACGCTCTAGCTAAAAATATACGTTGTTGTTGCCCTCCGGAAAGTTGACTAATTTGCCTATTCTTAAATGGTAGCATTCCCACTTTCTCTAAAGCTTCAAGGGCTGCTTTTTTCTCTTTTTGACCTGGTCGTTTTATCCAGCCTAGACTTCCATAAGTTCCCATTTTCACAACATCTAAAGCTGTTGTTGGGAAATCCCAATCTACGCTTCCTTTTTGAGGCACATAAGCTACTAACTTACGTTGCTTATCATATGATTTTCCGTAGATACTAACACTACCAGCAATAGGTTTTAAAATACCTAAGATAGATTTTATGAGTGTTGATTTTCCTGCTCCATTAGGTCCTACAATAGCCATTAAAACGCCTTCTGGAATCTCTAAATCTATATCCCAGAGTACAGGTTTGTAGTTATAAGCTACGGTTAAATCATCTACTTTAACGGCTATATTTTTCATTATTTGAGTGCGTTTACGATGGTATTTACGTTATACTCAAACATACCTATATATGTACCTTCGATTGTTCCTTTATTACCTAATGCATCTGAGTAAAGTGTACCTCCAATTTCAACGTTATGACCTTTAGATTTTACAGCTGCTTGTAAGGCTTCAATAGTACGTTTTGGTACTGAACTTTCTACGAAAACAGCTTTAATCTGGTTTTCGATAATAAAAGCTGATAGTTTTTGTACATCTTTAACACCAGCCTCTGTGGCTGTAGACAAACCTTGTAAACCAACCACATTAAAGTTATAAGCTTTACCAAAATAATTAAATGCATCGTGTGCTGTAACTAAGATTCGATCTTCAATAGCGAGTTCATCAACTTTGGTGATTATTTTTTCATTTAGCAATTTTAATTCCATCAAGTAAAAAGTCATATTTTTCTCATAGATTTCGGCATTTTTCGGATCTTGTTCTACCAATACTTTTGCAACTTTTTCTGCAAATAATCCAAAGTAACTAATATCAAACCAAACATGTGGGTCATAATTAGAGGCAAAATAATCTGAACCAATTAGAGTGCTTTTATCTAATTGGTCCGCTAAAGCAATTGGCGTTTTAGTAGCACTTCCCATCTTTTCAAAAACTTCAACAAGTTTTCCTTCTAGATGTAGACCGTTATAAAAAATGATATCTGCATCCACCAGTTTAGAAACATCTCCTTCACTAGCTTTATACAAGTGCGGATCAACACCCGAGCCCATTAAGCCTTGCACATTAATAGCATCTCCTCCTATGTTTTTAACCAAATCAGTAATCATGGTCGTAGTAGTGACGATATTTAATTTTCCGTCGTCTTTAGTTTCATTTTTACAGCTATAAACGGATATTATGGAAAGAAGTAATAGTATTTTTTTCATCAATAAATTATTTTTTAAGCATTCTATAACTAAGTCCCATTCCCAATAATAAATCTTGACCTTCAGTAATACTGGTACCACCATAAATATCAAACTGTAAGTTGTTGCTGGCTAAATATGTAAATCCTGCATCCCAATAATGATTCGCAGAATTATCTTCTGGGAAGTCACCATATAATTCGGCATAAAACCCGAATTTATCTGAAAGACTATAACCATAAGCCACAGTATATATTGCAGCAGCTTCAGGAGAATCGTCTCCCCATTGCGCACCAATATTATAACCTAAACTAGATTTTTCGCCTAGGGTATGAGATAACGAGAATCTAAAATCTACTCCTGTAGTTTCTGGCCTAAAATCTGTTGAAGCACTAAATAATGGAAATACATGACCAATTAATGCAATCTCTGGCATGCCATCTTTTTCTTCGGCAATATCAATTTTAACACCTAAGAGTAAAGGGGAGAGTCCGCTTGCAACATTATCTAATTTATTACCATTGAGTTTAGTTACGCCTTCTACAAAATTCCATCCTAAGCGTAACTCTAAATTGTCTAGTATACCATAACGAACAAGCATAGTGTTATACGTATAGGATTCTGATTTTATATTATTTGCTTCAAAAGTTTCGTATAGTCCTCCTGTTTCAAGTTGTAAAACACCTTTTCCAACAGTTGAAGATGCTTCAGTAGCATCTGGTCTGTCTGTAACGAGAGCTTCGCCTTCTTCATTTTCTTGAGCAAAAGAGAAAAGCATTGAAATAAATAGGATGGTACTTAGTGTTATATTTCTATTAGTTGATTGCATTGACATAAATTAAAGTTGTGAAATCTTGGTTGAGTAAAATTGTATTGTTCTCGACTGATAATTCAGTCATCTTGTTGTTTATGAATTGTTTTGATACCAGTACCTCGTGGCCATATTTTAATTTGTGATGCGCGCAAAACTCAAAGAATTCTTTATCATCACTCATTAATCGAGATATCACGTAATGCTTACCTTCTTCTGCATTAGCAAGGGAAATAGATGTATCAATCGTTGTTATTTCTCCATTAGCATTTGGAATGGGATCTCCATGCGGATCAAATTTTGGGTGGCCTAAATAAGCACTAATTTTATCGGCTAATAAATCTGAGGTTTGGTGTTCTAAAAGTTCAGCTTCTTTATGAATATCATGAAGAGACATATCGAACATTTTAAATAAAAAAGCCTCCCAAAGTCTATGTTTTCTAACGACACTTAAAGCCATTTTTTTACCCTTTTCCGTAAGCTGAAGTTCTTGATATTTTTGGTAATGTAACAAATCTTTAACGGCTAGTTTTTTAGCCATATCTGTTGCTGCTGCGCTAGAAATCCCAAGTTTTTTGGCAATGTTACCAGGCTTGGTGTCTTTAGCATTATTAGAATTATTTTTGTAAATAGCTTTAACAAAGTTTTCAATAGCAATTGACATTAACGATAGCTTTAATTAATTTTTAAGTAAGCTTAAATATTTTTCAAATGTAGCTAAAAAAATTAAAATAAGGGACGTTAAAATATGATTTTGTAACGCAATGTGATTTTTATCGTCTTTTAATTGTAAAACAATTAGTTTTAAAAAAGTTTTTATGAAATCAATAATATATTTAGTCGTCTTTTGTTTTTCTTGTCTTTTTGGTAAGATTGAAGCACAAACTCAAATTGTTAAAGATTCAATGAGTATCGCTAAAGTTGTTGGACTTCAAGAAAAAGTGGATTATAAAAACTTTCAAGTAAAATTTAAAAAAGTAATAGCAGATTCTAGATGCCCAAAGCATGTAATGTGCGTTAGAGCTGGTGAAGCAGATGTGTTAGTTTCGATTTATAAAAACGAGAATTTTGTTGGTGACAAAAAAATAAGGATTGACGCGAGTGGTTATGTAATGGAATCTAATAATTTAGCCTTTGACGCTAAAGATTTTAAAATTTATGGATTTGCCTTAACTCCATATCCTACTGGAACAGATGATACTACAAATGCTAATTATGAATTAGAACTTGTTTTTAAGCCTAAAGTTTTAAAATAAAATAAAGAGTCTCTTTTCTTAAAGGGAATTTTTAATTACAGCCACACCCACCATTACTTCCACAAGCCTTAGTGTTTTTTTTCTTGGGTGACCAAATAAACTTTTTGACTAAGAAAATCAATGCTAGTGTTAATGCTGAAAAGACGAGTATGTTTTGAATAATAGCGTTCATTTTATTTTAAAACTTGAAAAGCAATTAATGCCACAACATAAGCAAAAGCACTCATAATTACAAGCTGATACATTGGCCACTTCCATGAGTTAGTTTCGCGTTTTACAATAGCTAATGTGCTCATACATTGCATGGCAAATGCATAAAATAATAATAATGATATACCCGAAGCAAAGTTAAATAATGGGCCTCCAAGAATAGGATTAACTTCTCCGGCCATTCGGTTTTTAATAGTTTCTTCTTCGTCGCTACCAACACTATAGATAGTAGCTAATGTACCAACAAAGACCTCTCTAGCAGCAAAAGAACTTACTATAGCAATTCCTATTTTCCAATCATAACCTAATGGTCTTATGGCTGGTTCTATAGCATGGCCTGCAATACCAATAAACGAATGTTCTAACTTATGAGATGCTATTTTTTGTTGTAGCTCGCTATCTGATAAATTATCTGCAGCGTATTGCTCTGTAATAATAGATTGGGCATTGTTAAATTGTTCGCCAGGTCCATAAGAGGCTAAAAACCATAGTACTATTGATATTGCTAAGATTATTTTACCTGCGCCAAATACAAAAGATTTTGTTTTTTCAATGACGGTTAATGCCACATTTTTAAACATTGGCAACTTGTAATTTGGCATTTCTACAACAAAAAATGTCTTACTTTTTACTTTAAGAATTTTGTTTAAAATCCATGCAGAACCGACTGCTGCGGCAAAACCAATTAAGTATAAAAGCATTAATGTTAGGGCTTGATAGCTTAGGCCTAAAAAACGCCCTTCAGGAATGACTAAAGAAATTATTATTAAATAAACAGGCAGTCTTGCAGAGCATGTTGTAAATGGTGTTACTAAGATTGTGATAAGGCGCTCTTTCCAACTTTCTATATTACGAGTTGCCATAATTGCTGGTATAGCACAAGCTGTGCCAGAAATAAGAGGCACAACACTTTTTCCACTAAGCCCAAAACGTCGCATAATACGATCCATTAGAAATACAACACGACTCATATAACCACTTTCTTCTAGAATGGAGATAAATAGAAATAAAAATGCGATTTGAGGAATAAAAATAACAATACCACCCAAGCCAGCAATAATTCCTTCTGCTAATAAATTGGTAAATGCGCCTTCTGGCAATGTGTTTTTTGTCCACTCACTAAGTGATGCAAATGTGCTATCAATAAAGTCCATCGGTATGCTAGACCAATCATAGATAGCTTGGAAAATCAATAGTAATATCACCCCAAAAATTAAATAGCCCCAAACTTTGTGAGTGAGTATTCGATCTAATTTTATCCTTAAATCTTTGGCTGAATTTAAATCTATAGTCTGCCCTTTTTTAAGTGTATCATTAATGAACTGATATCGCTTTATAGTTTCCTTTTGCTGCAGTCTTTTTAAATCAGTTTCTGTCTTAGTTTTAAAACTAGAAACAGCATCTATAGTTTTTCTATCTGTTTTACCAAAGTTGACATCTTGAGTAATTACCAACCAAAGTTTATATAATAGCTGATTTGGAAATGCTTTTCTTAAGTTATCGAAGTAATTTTTATCTATTGAAGAAGCATCCATACATGGTTTTATGGAAAGCTCTTTATAATTTGAGATGCATTCTTTCAGCTCAGAAATACCTTTCTTTTTTCGAGTACTGATTAATGCAATTTTTGTTTCGAGCTGTTGTTCAAGAAAAGGAATATCTAATGTAATCCCTTTATACTCCATTCGGTCGGACATGTTAATTACTAAGATTGTTGGAATTTCTAAATCCTTAATCTGAGTAAATAATAATAGGTTACGTTTTAGATTTTCAACATCACTCACTACGACAGCAACATCAGGAAAATCTTTGTCATTTTTGTTTAGAAGTAATTCTATAACAACATTTTCATCTAATGAGGATGCGTTTAAACTGTACGTTCCGGGTAAATCAATAATATGAGCCTTTACACCTCTTGGAAGTTTACAGATACCTTCTTTTTTCTCAACTGTAATACCAGGATAATTACCCACTTTTTGGTTTAACCCAGTTAATGCATTAAATACAGAGGTTTTACCAGTATTAGGATTTCCTATTAAAGCGACATTAATTTGCTTACTCATTTATTTTTTTAATTAATATATGAATAGCCGTTTCTTTTCGTATAGCTAAATGAGATCCATTGATATTAAGATACATAGGGTCAGCGAAAGGCGCCACTTGCACTAATTCGACAGAGTTACCAGGTAAACAACCCATTTCTAGAAGTTTTAAAGGAATTTCTGATGCAGATACATCAGTAATGATACCTCGTTGTCCACGTTTTAAATCTGCTAATGTCAATCTTATTCTTATTTAGATTAATTTTAAAGAAGCAAAAATAATAGAAAAATTTAGCCTAAAAAAGATTTACTAAAACTATTGCTCGTATTCTTTTTTTAAAGTTTCTAAATCTCTCAATAAAGAGTCTATTCCTGCTTTAGAAATACCATTATAAGTTCCTCTAATACGTTTATTTTTATCTATTAATGCAAAATTTTCGGTGTGGATCATGCCATAATTGTTTAAACCATCATCTTCAACTACCATATAAGATTTTCTTGCTAAATCATAGATTTGTTTTCGGTCACCAGTGACTAAATTCCATTTCTCATCAATAACGCCCTTTTTTATAGCATAGCGTTTTAACTGAGCAACACTATCAATTTCTGGTGTTACAGAATGTGATAGTAGCATTACTTCGCTATCATCTTTTATTACTTTTTGTATATCTAACATGTTACTTGTCATTATTGGGCAAATAGTTTGGCATGTGGTAAAAAAGAAATCAGTAATGTAAATTTTATCTTTATAATTATTTTGCGTTATGGTGTCACCATTTTGATTTATTAATTTAAAATCAGCGACAGTATGATACTTTTCAATATGCTGAATAGAACTATCTACTAATTTAGTTTCAAAATCCGAAGGTTGATAAACAGGTAGACGCTCATTATCTTGATTAAGTACACTATAGATCGCAATAATTATAATAAGACATAGTGTAGAAAAGAAAATTCCGAATTTTTTGTAGTCTTTAAAAAAAGAAAGAAAGGACATTGAATTTAACTTAGAATTTCTGAAATACAAAGGTACAACCGAAGCTAATTTTATAATACTTTTTTAACACAAATATGGAATTAAAAACCACTCACTTATAAATGATTGTTAAAAATAATCCGATTGGAAATACATTTATTTCCTAAGTTGCTTGAAAACCTTACTTTTGTCAATCGAAATTTGAAAATGACTACATGGAATTTGTAATTAAGATATCTCAATTTTTACTCAGTTTATCCTTGCTTATTGTATTACACGAGCTTGGACACTTTATACCAGCTAAACTTTTTAAAACTAAAGTTGAAAAATTTTACCTCTTTTTTGATGTAAAATATTCACTATTTAAGAAGAAAATCGGAGAAACGGTCTATGGTATTGGTTGGTTACCTCTTGGTGGTTATGTTAAAATTGCAGGTATGATAGATGAGAGCATGGATAAAGAACAGATGGCCCAACCACCACAACCTTGGGAGTTTAGATCTAAACCAGCTTGGCAACGTTTAATTATTATGTTAGGTGGTGTTACGGTTAATTTTATACTCGCTTATATTATATATGTAGCTTTATCTTTTACTTATGGTGATACAGATGTTACTACAGAAAGTATGCAAGATGGATTTTGGATAGAAAACCAATTGCTTTTAGATGTTGGTTTTAAGACTGGTGATAAAATTGTTGCAATTAATGATGAAAAAGTTACCACATACTCTGGTGTAAGAAAAAATCTTATAAAGGGTGAAAAATATGCTATTGTTAGAAATGGTGTTAATGAAGAGATAGTATTACCAAAAGATTTTCTGGGTCAGTTATCTTCTGCTGAAAGAAAAAATGGAACGTTTAAATTAAGAATACCATTCATGGTTGGCGATGTTCCCGATACGTCAATAAATAAAAGCGTAGATCTTAAAACAGGTGATATCCTTTTATCACTCAATGGAAAAGATGTACGTTATTTTGACCAAGTAGAATCTCGTATGTCTGCGTATAAAGACCAATCTGTAAATGCCATATTTTTAAGAGAAGACGAAAAAATAAATAGAACTTTAACGGTCAGTCCTGAGGGAAAAATTGAAGTAGGTTTGGCCACACATAATTCTAGATTTGCAGAATTAGGGTATTTCGATATTATTCATAAAGACTATACCTTTTTGGAAAGTTTTGGTGGAGGCATAGATAAATTTAAAGATCAGGTTTCTAATTATTTCGATCAATTAGGAAAGATATTTACACCAAGCACTGGTGCCTATAAAGGAGTAGGTGGTTTTAAAGCAATTTTCGATGTTTTCCCAGACCAATGGAATTGGCAAGATTTCTGGAGTTTAACTGCATTTTTATCTATAATGTTAGCGATATTAAACCTATTACCTATACCAGCATTAGATGGTGGGCATGTGGTATTCTTATTGTTTGAAATGATATCTGGACGTAAACCAAGTGAGAAATTTTTAGAGCGTGCACAAGTCGTTGGTTTCTTTATTTTAATAGCGTTGGTTTTATTCGCTAATGGAAACGATATTTTCAAAGCTATTACCAACTAAATATTTTTAGAAATCAACCTTAAAAAAATAAGTTTTCTTTTGGCGCAAACAAAAAAAATAATTTATATTTGCATCCGCTAACGCGAAAAATAACCTTCCTCTTTAGCTCAGTTGGTTAGAGCATCTGACTGTTAATCAGAGGGTCCAAAGTTCGAGTCTTTGAAGAGGAGCAAACAAAGCCATTACGAGAGTAGTGGCTTTTTTGTTTTCAAGAATGATTTTATAGTTTATGAAATTAAACCTTTAGCACTTAAATTAGTCTTAACTAAGTTAAATTATATAAATTAGTTTTTTAAACTTATTAAGTGTCTCAAAATTCTAACCCGATAAAATTTTTTACAGTTGTAATTATTGCATTATTAAGCTTTAACAGCTATGCTCAATTAAGTAAAACACATTATATACCGCCTTTAACAAGTGCAGAATTTGGTAATGCCAATCCCGAAGGTCAATTCTTATATCTTTCTACGCCAAGTGCTGCAGATGTTGCATATACAATTAAACCTATTGGTTTGCCAACTACGAGTTATATCACTGGTTTAGTTTCTAACACTAATCCAGAGGTAATAAGTATAGGCACAGGTAATGGACAATTATTTGTTGCTTCTAACCAAACAAGTACAATTACTAATAAGGGATATGTTATAGAGGCAGAAGACGTTATCTATGTTTCTGTAAGAATGGAGGCAGGTGATGGTGCACAGGCAGGTGCATTAGTGAGCAAAGGCTCTTCAGCTTTAGGACAACAGTTTAGGGTAGGTAGTTTTACAAATGAAAATCCACAAAATAATTATTTAAATTTCGTTTCCGTTATGGCAACTGAAGATAATACAGAAATTGTATTTAGTGATCTTCCAGCAGGACTAGTTATTAAAAACTATACAGGAGCTACTCCTGTTTCCATAATTCTAGATGAAAATGAAAGCTATACGATTGCTACTAATAGTCTAGATGGTATTATAAATAGGGATGGTTTAATAGGTTGCTTAGTTACTTCAAATAAGGACATTGTGGTTAATTGTGGTTCAGCAAATGGAAGTTTTGATAATGGCAACGGTAGAGATTATGGTATAGATCAAATAGTTGGTGCGTCTAAAATAGGTGATGAATATATTTTTGTACAAGGGGATGGTACAGATAACTGGGAGAATGTATTGATTGTAGCCCATTCAGATAATACTACTATTAGTATAAATGGTAATGGTACTGTTGCCACTATAGATGCAGGGAATTATTACCTTATTGAAGGAAACAATTATAACTTAAATGGAAATATGTATGTGCAAACATCGGAGGATGTTTTTGCATATCAAGGTGTTGGAGCAACCACTAGTGAAGCCAATCAAGGTATGTTTTTTGTACCTCCATTAAGTTGTGAGGCACGAGGTAATTTAGACAATATAGCTAATATTGAAAATATTGGTACAACCGTTTATTCTGGCGGTGTTTCTGTAGTTACCAAAGTTGGCGCAACGGTTACTATTAATAATTTACCAATTACTAATTTTAATACAACTGGACCCAGTGCAGTAACAGGAAATACTGAATATGTTACTTATAAAGTTACTGGCTTGGCAGGCAATATATCAGTACAAGGTAATGATGAGTTATATTGTGCATATTTTAATTTTAATGGAGCAGCAACATCTGGTAGCTTTTATTCTGGTTTTCCATCAGCACCAGAAATTAATTTTAATGCCAACTTTGAAGCTTTAGGAAATTGTATACCTAATGTGACACTTTCTGCTGCAAACACTCAGAACTTTGATAGTTTTGAATGGTTGTTTGATGATGGATCTGGAATTGGTTTTGTTAATCTAGGTATACCAACACCCGATTTAACACCTTTACAACCAGGAACTTATAAACTTGTAGGTATCGTAACCTGTTCAGGTTTAGTTTTAGAATCCTCAGAAGTTCCGGTAAGCATATGTCCTGATGATACAGACAATGATGGGATTATTGATAACCTTGACATTGATAATGATAATGATGGTATTTTAAATTGTGAAGAGTCTAATGGTAACGTTACCATTGATATTTCAAATTTAAATCAACCAGAGTTTTTATTTATTGATGGCTCTATAAATAGTGCCCTTGCTACTGGTATTTACACCCAGTCGAGTTCTTCAGCAAATACAAATACCTTTACAGGAAATACGATAGGTGATTTTACAAGTGTTGTAAATGCTGCAAATTTGGCTGAGAATGATTATACAGTATCATTTGCTGAATTGGTTAGCATTAAGTTTTCTGAAGACACTACTATTAACCATCTTATAACAGAGGGCGAGTATTTTACTGTGAAAATTACACCAATAAATAAAAATATAACACTGGTAGATAATGATGACAGATTACTTATAGATTCTAATTTTGATGGTGTATTTGAAACAGGAGTCACTTCAATTTCTGGTTCTGAAATAAGATTTAGAATAAATCCGTCTCCAAATGGTACTGAACCGTATCAATTTTTTGCTGATAATATTGATGGATTTTCATTTATACATAACTTAGCTAATGCCACTGAAATTTCTACTTACAGGGCTAATATTTCACTTACTTGTTATAAAAAAGACTCCGATTTAGACGGTATAGAAGATGCCTTGGACCTAGATAGTGATAACGATGGTATACCAGATTATATAGAATCATTAGGTAATAATTTTGTTAATTTATCTGGTACTGATGCAGATAATAATGGGTTAGATGATATTTATGATGGTACAACATTACCCATTGATACAGATTTAGATGGAATTTTAGATTATTTAGACTTGGATAGCGATAATGATGGTATTCACGATTTGCACGAAACAGGCCAATTGGGATTATTATCAGATACAGATACTAACGGTATAGTAGATGGACCAGCACTAAATTTTGG
The DNA here is from genome assembly GCF_046545555.1 of Winogradskyella sp. PE311. NCBI lineage: Bacteria > Pseudomonadati > Bacteroidota > Flavobacteriia > Flavobacteriales > Flavobacteriaceae > Winogradskyella > Winogradskyella sp. PE311. Next base: position 635,951 of record NZ_JBHZTH010000001.1, read on the forward strand.
CGCAAATGGTTGGGTAGACGATGCCGAAACATTTGTAGATAGTGGATTTTTAGGGTTTGTTCTTAATGATTTAGATACAGACACTAACTTTAGTTATATAGATTTAGATAGTGATGGCGATGATTGCAGTGATGTTATAGAAGCAGGTTTTTCTGATGGTAATACAGATGATTTATTAGGAGATTTTGCGGTTATAGTTGATGGATTTGGTTTAGTTGTAAATGCTGCAGATGGTTATATAATTCCTAATACAGATTACTTAGATGCTGCACCACTATCTATATCTACTGAGCCTATTGATACCGAAGTTTGCGAAGCTTCCGAAACAAGCATAGTGGTAATTTCTGATACTGCTGAGACCTACCAATGGGAAGTAAGTACAGATGGTATTAATTGGATTATTATTAATGATGATGTTATTTATAGTGGCACCCAAACTAATACATTAACTATTACAAACTCACCACTAGTTTTTAATAACAATTTATATAGGGCACGATTAAATAGAGTGGGAAATAGTTGTGATTTTTATACTGAAGAAATTACGCTTACAGTTTTTGCATTGCCAATAATTAATAATTTTGTCCTTTTAGTTCAGTGTGACGATGATAACGATGGGTTTAGCCCTTTTAACCTTAATGAGGCAAATGCTTTAATCTCTAATAATGCTGCTAATGAAACTTTTTCTTTCTTCATTAGTGAAGCCGCAGCTATAAATGGTGACGAGTCAGGTACAGATTTTATAAATAATCCAACAGCTTATATAAATCAAAATGTGAGTAGCGGCTTAGTTTGGGCAAGGGTAGTTTCACAGTTTGGTTGCGTAGTAGTTTCAGAAGTAGAATTACAAGTTTCTACAACTGCCATTCCTAGTAGTTTTCAGAGGACGTTCAATGTTTGTGATGATTTTCTGGATATCAACGGAAATGATAATTCCAATAATGATGATAATGACGGTATTTCAACTTTTGATTTTAGTAGTGTTAACGCCGAAGTTTTAGCTTTTATTCCAGCTGGTCAAAACCCGTTACCGCCAAGATATTTCAGAAATGAAGCAGACGCATTAGCCGAAGTTAGTGAGATTATGGATATTTCTAATTATAGGAATATTGGTTACCCAGGAACGCAGCAAATCTATATAAGAGTAGATAGTGCTATAGCAAATGATTGTTTAGGGTTGGGAACGCATATTACTTTAAATGTAGAAGAATTACCAGTCGCAAATGCAGTAAGTATTGAAGCGGAGTGTGATGACGATAATGACGGTCTTTTTCCGTTTGATACATCTCAAATTGAGCCAACCGTTTTAAATGGTCAATTACTTACAAATGTAACAGTAACTTACATTGATGCAAATGGAATGCAATTACCAAGTCCTCTACCTAATCCATTTTTAACTAGTAATCAGACGATAACTATTAGAGTAACAAACAATGTAACAGCAGATCCGAATGGAGCTTGTTTTGATGAAACTACTTTAGAGTTTGAAGTGTTTGAGTCACCAATTGCTAACTCTGTTAGTATAGCACCAGTTTGTGATACGGACGATATAGATTCTGATGGTATATTTAGTTTTGATACTTCATCAATTCAGAATGATATTTTACAAGGGCAGACCAATATGGAAGTCCGTTATTATAATAATTCTGGTGAAGAATTATCGAGTCCGCTACCTAATCCATTTATTACAGATACGCAGACGATCACGGCAACGGTTATAAACCCTTTAAATGACAGTTGCACAGATAGTACGTTATTAGAGTTTGTAGTAAACACACTGCCTGAATTTTCAATAGAGACTCCGCAAATTGTGTGTTCTTCAGATCCTAACTTTACAATTATTTTAGATCCAATAGAAGAAAACACAACTGAAGTTTATGCTTATGAATGGGTGTTTGAAGATGGCATATCACTTTCTAACGCCTCAACGCTAGAAGTTTCAATGGCTGGTACTTACACTATAACCCTCACAAAGACTGACGGTACGGGTTGTTCTAGATCTAGAGATGTTTTTGTAGATGCGTCTGAATTGGCCACAATAACTTTAGATGATATAACGGTAGTTGATATTTCAGAAAATAACAGCATAACTATAAATAATGCTAACAATAATTTGGGTTTAGGTGATTACGAATTTGCTCTAGATGACGAAAACTTGTATCAAGACGAACCATTTTTCAATAATGTTTCTCCAGGTTTTCATACCATTTATGTTAGAGATAAAAATAGGTGTGGTACAGTATCAATAGAAGTTCCTGTAATAGGTTATCCTAAGTTTTTCACACCTAATGGTGACGGTACAAATGACACATGGAATTTAAAAGGCATAAATGAGAGTTATCAAGGCAGAAGCAGTATAACTATTTATAATCGCTATGGAAAAGTGATTACCACATTTCAGGCTTTTAACGGAGGCTGGGATGGCAGATATAATGGTGCTAATTTGCCAAGCAGTGATTATTGGTTTAGCGTCATACTCGAAGATGGGAGACAATTTTCAGCACATTTTGCTTTAAAACGTTAATTCATTTTAAAATAAATGGTCCTTTACCAGAAGTAAATCTCATCAACAAAAACCCAAGAAGGATTACCTGCACTTGGATGCCAACTTGGAAGCTCTTTGTGATTTTTTACTTCAATTTTAAAAAATCTCCCTGTTATTTCTGGCATTGTAATAGTGAATTTTTTTTTTCTTAGGTTGGTATCTTTGTTTTTACGCTCTATTTTTAAATCACCAATTTTTTTAAACCTACCATTTTTAGTGTTTGAAACATATATATTAATAGTTGTTGGATATAAAATCCAACTACCAATGTCCTCTAAAGAACTAATGGTAATATTATTAACCTTTTTAGACATCCCTAAATCTATAGAAGTGCTTAGATTTTTTCCAAAATACCCAACCCAATTTCCGTCTCTAAAGTCTGTACTACCTTCTGTTAGATCAAATAATTTACTTTCATCAGAATAGTTTTCATCTGGTTTCTGGGTTACAGTAAAGTCAGTTATCTGTTGCAATATTTTAGCGTAGTTTATTATTAGTGGTTCACTAGGTTTCCAATTGTTTTTAAATACACGTGCTTTTAATATTTTAGAATCGTCTAGAACTAACGTTTTATCAAAAACAGGGGATTTAACTGTTGGTGTTTCACCATTTAGAGTATAACGAATATCTATTTCCTTTAGCCTACTTTTTATGTCTACATGTATTGTATCCACAAAAATTGTTCTATTGGTATTGACAAATGGCATTTCAAGTTGACTATTCATAAAGCCTTTAGCAATGCGATGTTGAATATCTATATTATGACTTTTAATAAGTGTTTCTGCTGTTTGTTGATCTAATCCAGTTTCCCAAGCGTAAATTGTTTTAGGTTGAATACTAATTAGTAAATCTGAAATCCCTTTATTCGTAACATCAGTTTGAAATAGATTGAGAACCTCTAGCTGTTCTAGATTTTTAAGATTCCTCAAAGTTCTATCTGTGATTAAAGTTTTGTCTAGTCGTAATGACTTTAAATTTTTTAGTTTATTCAGAATGCTAGACATATTATCGTTAAAATCTGTAGCATTTAATTCTAACTCTACAATTTGTTCTTCTAAAGGTTTAAGAAAATCAAAAGTTTCTTTAGTAGGTTTTGTGTCTAATAACTTTACATTTAATTCTGCTTCTCCAGAAACTAATTCTAATATTCTAAAACCGCCAGTTTTCGCTATTTCAATAGCATCTTTAGAAGCTTTTGGTATTTTAATTTTATCAAAAATGAGATAGTTTTTTAGTTTAGCTTTAAGTGAATCATTTTCTGAAATTGAGGTTGCATATTGCTTAAAGTCTATACCATTATTTATCCAATGTTCTATTAACCAAATTTCATCTTTGGTTAATTGTTTTTTTCCTTCGGGTGGCATATGTTCTTCATTGGATATAGCCAATTGAGTTCTTGAGAATAATAAACTATTTAGCGCATTTCCTTCACTTATAATTGGGCCACTGACTCCACCATTTAATATGGTAGTGGGAGAAATAAGAGAAAGTTCGCCTTTTTGTTTACTAGTATTGTGGCATTGTACACATTTATCATCTAAAATTTTTGCAATGACATCGTCGTACATTCGCAAACTATCAATAACTTCAATTGTATTTTCCCTTTCTGGTGCTTTAGCATATTCGGTTAAAAAATTATCACCATGAGTTAGTATACTACCGTAATGACCAGCTATACTAATTGTAATTAATGAAGCGATGAATAAAGTTAAGAATAACTTGTTAGCTTTTAAGTTTGGTTTTAAACTTATAAAATATAACATATTGATAAGTAGAGCTGTGCCAATACCAGTATACAAGTGTATATCTAGTGTGTTATTATTATAGCCACCTTCTAACGATAAAAAGTAACCTAAGAAACACGTCAATACTGAAAATAAACCCGTGAAACCAAGTAGATTTTTAATGGTATTGTCGGGATATTTATTCTGAATTCTTCCTAAAACATCTATAAAGAAAGTTACCATTAAAGCACCAATTGGTAAATGCAGTAACAATGGATGAAAGCGTCCTATAAATAGAATTAACCTCGGTGGCTCATTTGTTTTTAAACCATACAAAGTAGCTATGCCAAAAATTAAAATGACAATTAACAACAAGGTTTTATATGTTTGACTACCTCTACTCATTAAATATCCATTCGTCCATAAATAACCAAGCGGGTTTTCCTTTTCCAGGATGCCATTGGGGTAAAATACTATTTTTAAATATTATGTCAATCGAACTAATATCACTATTAATAGGTATTTCTAAAGCTGTTATACTTGTTTCTGCAAATTCATTAATTAAAGGTATTTTAGTTGCAATTGAGTCAGTTTTGTTCAAAATCAAATAAATTTCTTCGGGTGGAAAAATCCATGATTTTGTATCTACTAAATAGCCTACAGTTAACCTATTGATAAAGGTATTTTTTTTAAATTTAATATTTGCATGAGAAATGCTGTCGAATCCAACCCATTGTTTATCCTTAAAATTTTTAGTCGCTTTTTTGTTATTTATAAGTGTATTATAACCTAGACCTGGATAAGCTGAATTTTTCTTTGTTTGCCAATTTAATTCATTTGGCATGATACCTTTTTTAAATATTTTGAGTGTGCTCGTTTTACTTGGCAACCAGTCTTTGTGGTAAGCTTTAAACTTATAGATACCTTCTTTATTAACTTTTATGGGTTGATTATATATTAAAGATGATTCAGAAGGATCTGAACCGTTTATTGTATAAAATAAAGTACAACCTTTCATCTGCAGTTCTGCCTTAATTATAACTGAAGAGTCGATAATAGTATTGGTCGCTTTAACTCTTGGTGCAACCAATTCAATAGTGCTGTCTTGCAAAAATTTATTAGATTTTTTATCGTTACAACTTGTAAGTACAATTAATATAAAAGCAAACCAACTTAATTTCATACTCTTGTTAATTTAATAGGATAGGTTTGTCCAGAATTCCACTGAGCAACATAAAGATTTTCGTCATCATCAATACAAACATCATGAGGATGTTGAAACAATCTTATAGTTTGATATAACTCATCTAATTGACTATTTACATAATTTGGCTTGGTTGCACCAGGACAAGAAACAACTTCATTTTTTTCATTCATAATTAATAAAAACCCCGAGTCTTCATTGTGAGAATTTTTAGAACGCAAAACAGCAAAATAGATATTATTTTTATGAATTACGGGTCTACAAATTAAAGCTCCAGGAACATTTATAGTTTCTAAATAGTCTCCCTTTAAGCTAAAGCGTTTGAGCTGATTTAATTCTCTTGCCGTAATTAATAATGATGGATTATTTTTATCTCTATCATCATAGCAAATGCCATGTGCATTTAAAAACTGATTGTTTTCTGTGCCCTGTCCACCAAATATATTTAGCAATTCGCCTTCATTATTATAATGCGTAATGTATTGTTTACCATAACCATCAGCTACATAAATGTCCCCGTTTTCCGTCACTGTAGTTTCTGTTGGTTTAAATTCTTTTTTGTCTAAATATTTTCCTGTTTCGGAAGGAAAATCAATAGTGAAAACAACTTTTCCATCTATGGTAGTTTTTATAATTTGATGACGTTCATAATCTGTAATTAATAGAAAATCAGTTCCATTTTCTTTTACTAATGATAATCCATGAGCTCCAGGATATTTAGTTCCCCAAGTTTCTAAAAGTTTACCAGATTTGTTATAAATAATGACGTTATTTTTTACATGGTTAGTCAATAAAACAATACGTCCTTTAGAGTCTTGAACCATTTCGTGGCAATCATTAACAGGTGTTTTTAATGCATTAAGTTGCCCCCAATTTAGATCTACTTTATAACGGTGTGAGTTGTGACCAATGATAATATCTTTTGACACTTTTTCTAATGTAAAAGCATTAGCAATATCAGGAAAAGTTAAGCAGCCAAGAGTAGCATAAGAAGCTTGTTTTAGAAATTTACTTCGTTTCATATTAAACTAGTAAGTCATTTACAACATGGCCAAATACGTCAGTTAACCTAAACCGTCTTCCTTGGTGTTTATAGGTGAATTTTGTGTGATCTATTCCCATAAGATGCATCATTGTTGCTTGCAAATCATGAACATGAACAGGGTCTTTAGCGATATTATAGCCAAAATCGTCTGTTTCCCCGTAAGAGAAACCTGGTTTTACACCTCCACCAGCCATAAACATTGTAAAACATCTCGGATGATGATCTCTGCCATAGTTGGTATCTGTAAGTATACCTTGGCTATAATTAGTTCTGCCAAATTCACCGCCCCAAACTACAAGCGTATCTTCTAAAAGACCACGTTGTTTTAAATCTGAGATTAAAGCAGCAGTAGCTTGGTCAATATCTTTGGCTTGTTTAGAAATATGAGAAGGTAAATTATCGTGTTGATCCCATCCCATATGATATAGCTGAACGAATCTTACATCTTTTTCTACTAACCGTCTCGCTAATAAGCAATTTGCCGCATAGGTTCCTGGAACGGCAGCATCAGAACCATACATTTGTATAATGTGGTCTGGTTCTTTATCTATATTCATAGTTTCTGGCACGGAAGTTTGCATGCGATAAGCCATTTCATATTGCGCAATACGACTATTTATTTCTGGATCACCAAATTCTTTTTCTTGCTTTTCATTCAGTGCAGCAATGTAATCGAGCATTTTCCTGCGTTCGCTTCTTGTCATACCTTCAGGATCTTTTAAATAAAGTACAGGATCCTTTCCCGAACGAAATTGAACACCTTGGTGCAAAGAACTTAGAAACCCATTTCCCCAAAGTCTAGAATATAATGGCTGAGCTAATTTACGTCCTGTACCTCTAGATAAAAGCACACTAAAGGTGGGCAAATTATCATTTAAACTTCCAAGACCATAACTCATCCAAGATCCTATACTCGGACGACCCGCTTGTTGAGAACCTGTTTGAAAAAAAGTAATAGCAGGATCGTGATTAATAGCGTCTGTATGCATCGATTTTATGAAGCAAAGTTCATCAACAATCTTTGATGTATAAGGCATTAAGTCACTTACCCAAGCACGAGATTCGCCATATTGTTTAAATTTAAATTGACTTCCAACTAATGGAAAACGTTCTTGTCCCGAGGTCATACCTGTTAACCGTTGACCCTTTCTTACAGAGTCTGGTAGGTCTTGGCCACGCATCTTTGTTAGTAAAGGCTTGTAATCAAACAATTCTAACTGTGAAGGCCCACCACTTTGAAATAAATAGATAACGCGCTTAGCCTTGGGTGCAAAGTGAGGCAGATTGAGACCTTTTAATGGGGAATCCTCTGATTCTACGAGAGAAGAAAATGGATCTAGCATGGATGCAACTGCTAAGCCACCAACCCCAAAACCTAATTTTTTAAGGAAATGTCTTCTATTATTATTTAAGAAATGTTTATTTACCTCTTCCATTTTTATCCTTTTACTATAGCTTCATCTAAATTAAAAATAAGACTAGTTAAAGTCCGATAAGCATATAATTTTTCTTTTGGAATACGTTTAGCATTTTCTTCTAATGCTTTACTTAATTGAACATTTTTTGTTTGGTCATATTCATTTTCTGAAAGTTTTAAAAAATCCAAAAGGCTTTTTAATTCTTCTTCTTTTGGTTGTCGAGATGTAATTTTTTTAAAGATCTGTGAGATGCGCTCACTGTCGGAAACTTTATTATCTTTTAGAACTTGGTATGCTAACGTATTTGATGCTTCAATTAGTTGTGGGTCATTTAGCATTACTAAAGCTTGAAGCGGTGTGCTCGTTTTTTGTCTATTTACAATACAAAAATCTCTATTTGCAGCATCAAAAGTAATCATAGCTGGCGGAGGCACGGTTCTTTTCCAAAAAGTATATAGACTTCTTCGATATAGGTTTTCACCGAAATCCATTATGTATTCAGTGAGACCTTGACCAGAAGTAGTTTCTGCCCAAAGTCCTTCGGGTTGATATGGTTTTACACTAGGTCCACCTATTTTTTCCACTAACAGACCACTTACAGCAAGTGCATTATCTCTAATCATTTCAGCCGATAATTTTTCTCTAGAACTTCTTGCAAGCCATTTATTATAAGGATCTAATTCTATAAGCTCAGGAGATGTTTTAGTTGTTTGCTGATAAGTATGGGACATTACAAAACGTTTAATCATTTTCTTGGTATCCCAACCTTCCGTACGATAAGTTATTGCTAACCAATCTAATAATTCTGGATGCGTTGGTAAAGCACCTTGATTACCAAAGTCTGAACTTGTTGACACAATACCTACACCAAAAATTTGTTGCCATAATCTATTTACAGCTACTCTCGCGGTTAACGTATTATTGTCATCAAACAACCAATTTGCTAAACCCAATCTATTCTTTTCATAACCTTCAAAAGAAAGAACAGCCAATGGTGTATTTGCTTGTACTTCTTCACCATATACATCATAAGCTCCACGTTTTAAAACATAAGTTTTTCGACCTGGTTTGTTATCCTTCATTACCATTAAGGTAATTTCTTTTATTGAATCGGGTTTATTGATAAAGTGAAGTACATCATCAATTTCTTTTTGTGTGATTTTAATATTTGGTTTTGGCAATTCACCATAATCAATTCTCCCTTTTTCATCTAGTTTATTAAAGAAACTATAAAAGCTAAAGTATTCTTTTTGAGAAATAGGATCGTATTTATGATCGTGACATTGGGCACATTCCATAGTTAAACCTAAAAGTGACTTAGAGACTGTATTGGTTCTGTCTAATACATATTCATTTCGATATTCTTCATCTATAACACCGCCTTCTTGAGTAATTTTATGATTTCTGTTAAAGCCAGTAGCTAATATTTGTTCTAATGTGGCATTTGGTAATAGATCACCTGCAATTTGCCATTTTATAAATTCATCGTAAGGTATGTTTCTATTAAAAGCGCTAATTACCCAATCGCGCCAAGGCCACATTACACGTTCTAAATCGTCTTGATAACCATGCGTATCTGAGTATCTAGCGATATCTAACCAGCTAGAAGTCATGTGTTCACCATACCTTGTAGAAGCAATAAGTCTATCGACAACTTTTTCATAAGCATTTTCGGAAGCGTCAGATAAAAAATTATCAATATCCTCTAAAGTAGGTGGTAGACCTGTTAAATCGAAACTAACACGTCTTATGAGTTTTTCTTTCTTAGCTTTTTTAGAAGGTATTAAGCCCTTTTCTTCTAGTTTTTTTAAAATGAAATTATCTACTTCATTTTTTACTAAATGAGCTGTTTTGACTTTTGGTATATCATTTTTTTTTGGTGTAACAAAAGCCCAATGATCTTTCCAGATAGCACCTTGTTGTATCCATTTTCTTAGAATTTCTTTTTCATAGTCGGTTAAAGATAAATTAGAATCTGGTGGCGGCATTAATTTAATTTCATCTTTAGAATAAATTCTATTAACAAGATGACTATTTATTGTATCACCAGCTACAATAGCATACCGATCTAATGATCTACCCAAAGCAGCATACGCGCCTTTTTTTGTATCTAAACGAAGACCTGCTTCTCTTGTGCCTTCATCTGGGCCATGACATAGATAACAACGGTCAGATAGAATTGGCTTTACATGAAAAATATAGTCTACTGTTTCTGGTAACTCTTGGTTTGCGACTAATGAAATTTCAGAATCTTTTGAGGCGACGACATTAGTATTTGCTGAATCTTTAACAAGATATTTATACCCTAATACCAATACAAAAGGAATCGTAAAATAGAGTAACAGGCTAAAAGGTTTAGACTGCTCTTTTTTTGAGTCTTTCAAAGCAAATTTTTATTAATCTGAGTTGGTATCTAAATCTATTTTAGATAGCACTGCATAGCGTCTACAAGATAATAAATAAAATAAGATATCGAATTAAGAACATTGTTTTTAGATCAGCTTAATTAATCGTTGTATTTTTTTCTTAGCGCTTTCAGCATTTCTGCAGTCATAGTATCTAAATTGAAACTATGTTGCCAATTCCAGTCTTTTCTTGCAGCAGTATCGTCAATTGATGACGGCCAACTGTCTGCGATGGCTTGTCTAAAATCGGATTGATATGCAATGGTAAAATCTGGCATATGACTTTTTATGCTTTCGTAAATTTCCTTTGGCGTGAAAGAAATAGCAGAAAGGTTATAAGAAGATCTAATCTTTATACTTTCAGCTGGAGCCTCCATTATATCTATTGTTGCTTTAATAGCATCATCCATAAACATCATAGGTAAGCTCGTGTTTTTTGATAAGAAACAAGTATATGCTCCTTTCTTAATAGCTTCATGATAAATTTCTACAGCATAATCTGTAGTACCTCCTCCAGGCATAGCCTTATGGCTTATTATACCAGGATAACGAATGCTTCTTACATCAACACCATATTTATTATGGTAATATTCGCACCAACGTTCACCAACTTGCTTTGTAATGCCGTAAACTGTAGTAGGTTCGCAGATTGTATATTGTGGTGTGTTCTCTCTAGGAGTAGTAGGACCAAAAACAGCAATACTACTTGGCCAATACACTTTTTTAATAGTACCTCCTTTAGCTAAATTTAAAACATGAAAAAGGGAATTCATATTTAGATCCCATGCTTCCATAGGATATTTTTCTCCAGTTGCACTTAATAAAGCAGCCATTAAATAGACAGTGTCAATATTATGACTTACGCAACAATCCTTTATGGCATTAAAATTTTTAGCGTCTAAAATCACAAACGGACCAGAATTCACCAGTTCTAATTTTCTAGTATTAATATCACTAGCAACCACATTATCTACACCATGAATTTCTCTTAGTTTAGTAGTTAATTCGGTTCCTATTTGCCCACAGGCACCAATGATTAAAATTTTTGAAGACATTCTATTAAATTAAATTATCCTCAAAAATAGTAAGAATTTAGGTGTCCAAAACTTAAATTTTTTAAAAAATAATGAATTTTACTAATAAATTGATAATTTAATGATTTAAGATTATACTAGAAGTTGAAAATTTTAGTTTAATTATATTTACAATCTAATTGCATGAGTTATGAGAAGGAGTTTAATCCTAATAAATATTATTTTATTAGTGCTGATGAATTGCGGAAACGATTCCGTGTCGTCTGAAGTTGCTAATGCAGAAGTTTCTAATCAAAAAACAGTAATCACTGCAAAGGCTATTGAAAATTTTAGTTATAAAGATTATGTGTTGAGTCCGGATGGTGAAAAAGCGGTTGAGAAATGGGAGAAATACCAAGAATTGGGGATTCAAATAAATTACTTGAGAAAAGCAGACCTTTCTTTTTTTAATGGTGATAAGGCGTTGTTAAAGAAGTTTATTGCAGAATTTATTGCTGATTTACCTCCTGATTTTGATACTAAACCGATAGTTTCTAGAACAATAGTAATTAAGACTACGCTTTTAAAATTAAATGAAAATTTAACTTTAGACAACATAGATGGAGCACTAAAATTAGAGAGTGTTAAAGAGGTTATGATTGCTTTTTCTAATCTAAATTATCAAATTAATAAAAAGATAATAGGTGATAAATATGAGCAAATCAAATCAGATTTTTAGTGATTTTATCTCATAAAATTGTATTTGTTTGTAACAATTACCTAATTAACAGGTCTTATACATAACAATATTTAATTTTAATTAACTAAAATCAAATTATGAAAACCAATCTTAATCGCGTTCTAGCGATATCAGGTTTGGCATTTTTTACTATTGTAGGTTGTAAGGAAGAAGCCAAAAAAGATTCTGCTATGGCAGAAGAAAAAATTCCAGGAATTATATTGGAAAACATGGACACAAATGTGAGCCCAAACGAGGATTTTTACAGTTTTGTAAATGGAAATTGGGTGAAAACTACCAAAATTCCTGACGATAAAACGCGATGGGGAGGATTTGGAGTACTACGTGAATCTACAAAAGATGATGTATTAGCAATATTAAAAACGTCTAAAGAGTTAGGTAAATATGGAGAAGGAACTGACCAAAAGAAAGCACTATTAATATTTGAATCTCAATTAGATACGTTAGCCCGTGATGAGGCAGGTATTGAACCTTTAAAACCAATACTTGCAAAAATTAACGGCATAAAAAGTATTAGTGACATGCAAACCGTTGAGGCTACGACTTTAGGAGTTGCCACACCTTTCGCTGGCCTTGGCGCTGGTCCAGATTTAAATGATAGTAGTATGAATACAGCATGGGTTGGTCCTGGTGGAACAGGGTTACAGCGCGATTATTATTTAGATCAAGACGATAAATCTAAAGAGATCAGGGAAAAATACAGAGCACACGTGTCTAGAATGCTTCAATTTATTGAATATAGTAAGGAAGATGCTGATGCTGCAGCTGTTAAAATTATAGAAATGGAAACACAGCTTGTAGAACCAAGACTAGATAAAGTTGCAGCTAGAGATGCTCGTAATTATAATAACCCAAGGTCTATTGCAGAGCTTCAAGATATGTGCCCAGCAATAAATTGGAATAAAATGATTGCTGATTTAGGTATTGAAAAGAAATTAGATACCGTTTTGGTTGCGCAGCCAAAATATATGATTGCACTAAACGATTTTTTAATGAATACATCAATTGATGATATTAAGACATTAATAAATTGGACAACAATAGATAACGCTGCAGGATTTTTAACAACGGAAATTGAAAAAGCAAATTGGGAGTTTTATGCTCAAACATTAAGTGGTGCTAAGAAACAACGTGACGCTGAAGAGCGGGCTTTAGGTACTGTTACGGGTTCTGTAGGTGAGGCTATTGGACAATTATATGTAGAGTCGAAATTCCCACCAGAGGCAAAGGAAAAAGCTGAAAAAATGATTGCTAACGTGATTACAGCTTTTCAAAACAGAATTCAAAAGTTAGATTGGATGACTGAAGATACTAAGACAAAAGCCATTGAGAAGTTAGATAAGTTTACGGTTAAGATTGCCTATCCAGATGAGTGGAAAGACTATTCAGATTTAATGGTGAAAGAGGGTAATACATATGCCGAAAATATGATGGCAATAGGTCATTGGTCATTAAAAGAAAACCTAGCAGATATTAATGAGCCAATTGATAAAAAAGAATGGGGTATGCCACCACAAATGGTAAATGCCTATTATAGTCCAATTAATAATGAGATTGTTTTTCCGGCTGCTATTTTACAACCACCTTTCTATAACTACACAGCTGATGATGCTGTTAATTATGGTGGTATAGGTGCGGTAATCGGTCATGAAATATCACATGCTTTTGATGATTCAGGATCGCGTTTTGATGGTGATGGAAATCTAAAAAACTGGTGGACAGATAAAGATCTTGAAGAGTTTACAAAACGTGGCACTGCTTTAGCTGAACAGTATAGCGCAATTGAAGTTTTAGATAGTGTATATGTTAATGGGCCCTATACTCTAGGTGAAAATATTGGTGATCTAGGAGGCGTACTTGGTGCATATGATGGATTACAATTACTGTTTGAAGAGGAGGGTAGACCTGAAGATATTGATGGGTATTCTGCGGAGCAACGTTTCTTTATGTCTTGGGCTACAGTTTGGAGAACATTAACCAGAGACGATGCTATGCGAAGGTTAATTAAAACAGACACACATTCTCCTGGTAAAGTAAGAGCAACACAACCATTAAAAAATATAGATTATTTTTATGAAGCTTTCGATATTAAAGAAGGTGATGCCATGTATTTAGCGCCTGAGAAGCGTGTAAGAATTTGGTAATTTAAACTAGAGAATAAAAAAATGCAACTCTCTTTGAGTTGCATTTTTTATTTAAAGTAATTAATTTATTAATTCTTTTGTGCTGCGGCAGCAGCTTGTTGTGCTTTCTGATTCTCTAGAGCTTGTCTGCTAACTTTAGCTAAATTAAAATTAGGATCAATAGCAAGCGCATCATTCATTAATTTTATAGCTGAATCTACATTTGCAGTCTTATTTTCTGAGAATGTTAATAGACCTTTTAAACAAAATAATGCGGCCTTCATAGATGTCTCATAAGGCTGTTGTTTTTCATAAAAAGCACGTTTCATATCGTCTTTTACGTTAGCAAGGGCATAATCAATATTTACTTTAGCACCAACTAAATCTTGTACTTGTATTTTAATATCCGCCATTTCATATGCTAAAAAGACATTAGGATTTCGCTTAAATAAAATTTCGTAATGCTCTATTGCCATTTTTGGCTGATTTAAATTCTTAAGAGCCAAAGCTTTTACTTCAACATTCATATCAGAGTCTGTTGTATTTTTTTCAACACCAATAGTATTTAAAGCTTGGACATATTTTCCTTCAGAAAGGTATAAGTAGGCTAAAGTATCTTTTCTAGCAACTGATGGTTCTAAAATATTAAGATGTGTCATGGCATTAATAATACCTTGAACATCACCTTGTTTTTTCATTTGCTGATAATAAGTTTCATAGTGCTTTTTTAATTCCGTATTACTCTGGGCAAAAACGCTTACTGAGAATAACATAACGATTGCAATTGTAATCTGCTTCATAATTTAATCTAAATTTAATGCGCCAAATCTATAAAAATTAATAACAATAGGTCTTAAAAATCTATTAATTTCTATGGCGCTTGTTGAAATGTATAATTCAAAAGCTGTACCAACTTTGAACTATCAATTATTTTTCCATAACTTTTTTTGTCTAAAGTAAACTCTGGCAGCGTTAATTTATGGGCTTTACAATAGGCAGAATAATACGCTTGTTTTTTAGGATGATGCGGATGTGAAGCATTTAGTGTCTCATTCCAAAGATTAGTTTTTAAGATAATAGAGATGATTTTTATACAATCTGTGCGATGAATTAAATTGATAGGAGCATCGGGATTGGAAATATTATTTCTTCCTGACAAGAATTGAGCAGGATGTCTTGAATCATTAAATAAACCTCCAAAACGAAGAATTGTCGTGTTAAAGTTAAGATTATTTTGAAGTATATGTTCAATTTCTATGAGTTGTTTAGAGCTGTTAGAATCACTATTAGGTTCAGACAAATGCGTGATTTGAGGAAAATTAGATTCATCTTTAAAAATAGAAGTAGAACTGATATAAAGTACGTTTTTAATATTTTCCTTTTCTATAGCCAATATTAAATGGCGCATTTCAGAAATATGATTTTTATTGGGATTCTTTCTTAAACCCGGAGGAACATTTATAATAATTGTTTCACTTCCATCAAGAAATTGGGAAAGATTTCCTTTAATGCCGTTCTCATGCAAATTAATCACATAGCCATTGATAGCCGCATTTTTTAGCGTTTCAATTTTAGCGTTCGAAGTAGTGGACCCTTTTATAGTATAACCTTTAGCAATTAAATGTTTTGCTAAAGGAAGACCAAGCCAGCCACAACCTATAATACTAATTTGTTGAATCAATGATTTAATATCTTTTGGGAATAAAAATAAGGAACTCAGATTTGACATTTGTTGATTTTGCTAAACAATTAATTTTCAGTAACTTTAAATTGAACTCAAAAATTATAACGTCATGGGAATTAAAAGCTTTCAAGGTGCACGCAAGCAACAGAAAGATACATCACAGCCAACCTTACTTAAAGTAAAGGACTATATGACGACGAGTCTTATAACTTTTAAACCAGAACAATCGGTGCAGGAAGTTGTGGAGTCTTTAATAAAGTATAAGATTTCTGGTGGACCAGTAGTGAATGATAAACAACAATTAATTGGAATAATATCTGAAGGAGATTGCTTAAAACAATTAAGCGAAAGTCGTTATTACAATATGCCATTAGAGCACGACAAGGTAGAAAAACGTATGGCCGTTGATGTAGAAACTATCGATGGTAATATGGATGTTTTTGATGCTGCCAATAAATTTTTACAATCTAAGAGAAGGCGCTTTCCAATTGTAGAAAATGGTAAATTGATTGGTCAAATTAGTCAAAAGGATATTTTAAAGGCAGCACTTCATTTAAAAGGAGAAAACTGGAATAGCACTACAAAAAGCAGTTCTTAATCATCGCGTTTTACCAAGGCGTAGTAATCACCTTCTAATGGCAAATAGCCTTGGTCATAAACAAAATAATAGGTTGTACCTACTTTGGTTGTGTAAATACTAGTAAAGTAATTAAAATCAAACCCCTTTTCTATTAATTTGCTTCGAGAGCATTTTGTCTTTTTATTAGGATTTAAGAGTTCTAAGATTCTATAATTTTTTCTTAATCGATTGTTTGTATTTCTAATAAGGTTTTTAGAATCCTTGTTAATACGGTTATTATGAGTGTTTCTGCAACCATCACTGCAGAACTTTTTGTCTACCCTACCAATAATTCGATCTCCGCATTCTGGACACTGTCTTTGCATACCACTAAATTAAGTAATTACAATTTAAAAAAATAGTTCATTATAAACCTCTAGCTATAATAATAGTATTTGTTCCATTAACATTAGGGTACACATCTACTGTAAAGACCTTGGTTTTTAAAA
Source organism: Winogradskyella sp. PE311 (assembly GCF_046545555.1). Lineage (NCBI taxonomy): Bacteria > Pseudomonadati > Bacteroidota > Flavobacteriia > Flavobacteriales > Flavobacteriaceae > Winogradskyella > Winogradskyella sp. PE311. Next base: position 652,940 of record NZ_JBHZTH010000001.1, read on the forward strand.
ACTCAATAACAGCTTTAACTTTATTAATTTTAGTGTTTTGTACAGATGCATTAAATATAATTGAGCCTTTTAAAGATTTACAGCTGAGTACATTTTTCCAAAACTCTACTGATAGAAATTGATCTGGAACGGATAAATCTATATAAATATCTACAATTACTAGGTCGAATTTCTTTATATTATTTTTAACAAAATGAAAAGCATCTTGGCAATGAATGTTTAATAGGTCATTTTGGGATACACCAAACTCTGTCGTTGCAATATCAATAATTACAGAATCTATTTCTACGGCCTCTATCGATTTAGTGAATTTAAAATCGTTTCGTAATGTTTTAATGACGCTTCCGCCTCCCATTCCTAAAACTAAAACCGAATTCACTCTATTAAGATTAATTTTTTCTATTCCAAATTTTAGTATACGCTGTAGCGCACCATAACTGTATATTGCATTTTTAGAGTTGAGGTGTTTTTTACCATTACACCATACAATTTCTAATGTGCCACTGTATTTAGATGTTATAGTCTTTTTTGATGGAATAATATAGCTTAGAAGCTGTTTCATTTAATAGCTGATTAGATTTGTTTTTACAAAAGCCGTTTTTCTAATCCCGAAATCAGTCTTCCATTCTTTTGTTTCTTTAAAACCTAACTTTTTGTATAATTGAATTGCTGGATTGTTATTGGTGCCTGTTTCTACAGTATATAACTCAGACTTAAAATTATTAAAAACGTAATTTAATAACGATTTGGCAATACCAAGTCTAAAGAAATTTGGATGAACTACAAGGCTACATATATCTGTATGGGCCTTATAATTTTTAATTTCTATAATACCAGTTAAGTTTTTATCCATATAATAACCAAAAAAAACAGTATCCGTTTTTTGATAGCTTTGAATAGGTTTTTTAAGTGGAGGAAAATCTGTTGCCTTTAATAATTTTGCTTCAATACTATAAGATAATTGAAATACTTTGAATATTGCATTAGCAATTTCCATTGTTTCGTTTTGCAGCTTTTTTACCATAAATGGTTAGTTCTAAAAAGTTAATTTTTAATTAGATAGTCTAGTTTTATAACTTAAAATAAATGTATATGCGGTTTCCCTTTTCAAATAAGAAGTTCCTTCGGTTTTATATTGGTTAATTATGAAATTACAGTTTCATCTTCAGGGTTTAATTTATAGATTGATTCATTACCTGCTATTTCGCCAAGCCATAGAAATTCTGTATCGAATTCAAGTTCATTGGTGGAACCGACTTAAATAGGTATATCAATTGTTCCTTCAATTATAGATTTAGTTTCATTGTAAATCACAATCTCAGATTCACAAGACTATTATTGATCGTGGGAGTTAATATCTACCACATTGAGTTTATTGAAATCGTAACTATCATTGTTGCAAGAAACAAATGAAAGTATTGAAATAATTAATCCTAAATATGTTTTTGTGCAAATTGTATGCAACATAGATATGCGTATGTCCTAGTAATTTTAAAAATACAATAAATCATAATGAAAACAAACCATTAGTTAATTACAAATGACAACAAACGTTTACAAACGAATTTAAATAGGTAATAACCGACTAAAATTTTAATGTCCTCATAGATTTGCAGTGTTGAATCGATGAAGGTTCAATAGTATTAACTGTTTAACACATAAAATTTAGAACACATGAACACATTAAGAAACAAAGTACAGTTGATTGGTAACTTAGGAAATAACCCAGAAATTATCAATTTAGAGTCGGGTAAGATGCTAGCAAAATTTTCTATAGCAACTAACGAGAGCTACAAAAATGCACAAGGTGAAAAGGTAACTGATACACAATGGCATAATATTGTGGCTTGGGGAAAAACAGCTCAAATTGTAGAGAAGTTTATTACAAAAGGTAAAGAGGTTGCTATCGAAGGTAAATTAACAACACGCTCTTGGGAAGATAAAGATGGTATTAAACGCTATATAACTGAAGTAATTTGTAGCGAACTTTTGATGCTTGGAAAATAATATTTATTTAAAAAGACTATAAAAAAAAGAGATGCCAGTTGGCATCTCTTTTTCAGTTCTTAGTTTAAATCCTTTAGTTTTTAATTACCTTTTTTGTAATACTTTGACCATTTGTAGTATTAGTGATTTTAACAAAGTATAGCGCGTTTTGTAAATTATCTAAATTAGAAATTCTAATTGATCCGTTTACAGATGATGTAGCTTCAGTTCTAACTATACGACCGTTAATATCAAAAAGATTAATATTATAATCACCACTAAGGCTATTAGATAAATTAATAGTAAGTGTTGACGTAAATGGATTTGGGCTTATTTCTATGTTATCAAGCTCAAAATCGTCTACAGAAAGTGTAGCACATAAAGACCAACCCATATCTTCAAAAAATCCTAAGGTTATTGGTCCAGGGTTATGATTAGCTTCACCTGGTCCTATTTGAGGTGTCATTAATGAGTTTACATCTCCCGCTACGTATGTTGCTTCATTCCAATGTGCATAACTAGAGCCTCCACTATAGGTGCTAGGTGCATAAATTTGATTTAATGTACCTGAATTAGCTGCCGTCGATTGTGGACCATTACAAAACAAATCGCCACCAACAAACTCATCATGAAGGTCTGTTGAAGGATCTGGAAAAGACAATATTGAGGCACCAGTTCCATTTTCTACGAAGACATCATAAATGGTTGGGTTAGCTGCCGCTGTTACCCTTATAGAACCAGTCGTTCCATCACTAGATCTTAACGAGGTAAAACCTAATCCGTGTCCAAGTTCGTGCAGTACAATAGAAACAAAATCAAATTGTCCGGCAGGTGGATTGGCATCCGTACCAAAGTAAAAATTAAAAGAGCTACTGAAGTTACAGCTAATATCAGTAGATGTACCAGTATCTGGGCCAAACATACCAGAATCACTATCTCTATTATTTAGTTTTTCCCATAAAGCAACAGGATAAAATGTATTTGGAAGAGTACCTGGCGCACTAGAAGTTAAAAAATTAGTAGGACCAGCCGACCCTAAAACTCCAGCTCCAAGTGCTGTAAAGTTAGCGTCTATTCTTATAGCTTTAGGAGATTCTAGTGTATTTTTCCAGATTTCTACAGCGAACTGAAAAGCAGCCTGTGCTTCAGGTGTAAAACCAGTATAGGCAACAAAAATGTCAGAACAAGCCGTACCTCTCGCTATTTTATCAATAACTTCTTGAGATCTAAAGACAGAAGATGGACCAGTATAATCACGCTCATAAAGGATGCATGAAGGTTCAGTTGGAGTGTAAACTTCTCTAACAAACCCGTTATCTTGTGCTGTGGTTAGTTGCGTAAAAAATACTATACCAAGTATTGGCAATATTCTTTTAAATAATTTTGATGTAAAGTTTTTCATAGACATGAATTTTTGCTTTAAAAATAATATAATTTTAGGTAATAGCTTTTATTGTGTTTAAATAATAGATAAAAGTGCAATTTTGTATGGCTATAAAGATAAATATTTAAGGGCTATAAATAATAATTTCCGCTTTTTTCTAAATAAAGCTGGAGCCTTATTTTGTAAAAAAACAAAGCACGACTTCTGTTCTGAAATCGCGCTTTACCTTTAGCTCTGTAGGCTGCTTATTTACTCAACAACCAAATTGTATTGTGGAGTAGGATTCATTGGGCAGAAATAGACATATTCGCCTTTCGCTAAAGCTGTTACCTTAGACGTTTCTTTTTTGTTGTTATCTACAACTTTTGTGACATAGGCCGTTTTAATATGATTTTCTGGGTTAGAAGCATCTTTACCCTTTGGCACTAATACAAAACCAACTTGATGACCGACATTATTATTTGATATTTCAAAAATATAATTTCCTTCTTTTAAGTTCACTTTTTTCTGAGTAAACTCTCCTTTTGTTTGTTCTAATGAGACAACTGTTGCTTTAATGTCTTTCATCATAACATCTTTCTTCATGCTATCCTGAGCATTAGTTATTATCGTAAATGTTAATGCCATTACTAATGTTGAAATGATTTTTTTCATAATTCTTGTTTTTATAATTTATTAATGTATGTTCTTAAACTGTTTCTAATTTTAAGGGTTGAGCAACCGGAAAGTCTACAGGGACTTGAGTTGTGCTATGTACATAATTTGATATTGTTTTATCGCCAACCAAGGAAATAGCATCAATTAAATTTCCTTTATTATAGCCAGCGTTAAAAAAGTTGTTAAGCACTATTTCGTCCGTTTTACCTCTATTTTCGGTAATATTTTTTGCAAGTTTTGCTAAAGCATCTAATTTTTTATTCACAGTAGAATAACCTGCTCTTAATTCTAAGATTTGTTCGTCTGTAAAGCCGTTCATTTTACCTATAGCAGTATGCGCAGATAAACAATAAATACAATCATTAACTTGGCTTACAGCCAGGTTTACAACTTCTTTTTCTTTTGCAGATAATGATGTTTTGGCATTAGCAAACGTTAAGTAGTTTTCTAAGGCTGTATCACTATGTGCATAAGTAGCATATAGGTTAGGTATAAAACCTAAACCTTTATTAAGATTGTCGAAAATTGCTTGATTGTTGTTACTTACTTCTTCTCTTGTTGGTACATTAAATGTGCTCATAATTTTAAATTTATACTGTGTTTTAATCAGTGTGTTTGTTACTATTTTGTTAATACAAAGTTGTGATATATTAGGCTGCTATGACATGTTTGTTATTCCTTTCGACTTGTCATTATTTCCCTTTTTGTTTTTTAGCCGATAAAAGGTTTCTCAGCATCACAGTAATAATCGTGAATATGTTTTTGCTCACAATGTGTCTTAGGAATTATTGTGCTAATAATGCGTTTAGGGTTACTTCTAAATATTTCAATGAGATTGAATATTGATTTGTTTTTAAATTTCATCTTATTATTGTTTTAGTATTACAATGCAAAGATGGAGTAGAAGTGACTTTAATAAAATGAACAATCTGCCCAAGGACTTGTCAATTTTTCCTAATGTGTAGATCTAAGATTCTTTTTATAATTTGAAGGGGATTGTTGCGTATATTTTTTGAATAAACGACTTAAATGGGAGGCATCTTCAAAACCAATTTCGTATGCTATTTCTTTCGCAGTTTTGTCTGTATATGTTAATAAACGTTTAGCTTCTAAAACAACTCTTTGATGAATAATTTGAAGCGGACTTCTATTTAGTTTTGCAAAATTATTAGATAATGTTTTAGGTGATCTAAAGAGCTTATCTGCGTAAAATGAAACACTATGCTCTGTTTTAAAGTGCTGCTCTACTAGAAAGTTAAATTCACGAAGCAAATCTACCTTTGAGCTTTTTGGAGTTTCAATAATACCTTCTTTAGCTTTTAGTAAGCGTGTACTTTTTATAATGAATCTCGCCATTAACATACGTAGCATTTCCGCTTGTATATTGTCTTCAGTTTCTAATTCATCAATAAATACTTCGTGTAACGTTTTAAATTTTTGTTGCTCAGTTTTATCTAAATGAATTATGGGGATATTGGTATTACCAAAAAATAAAATACCAACACAACTTACTTCTTGGTCATGATCTTTAATACAATAGAATTCTCGATTAAATTGATAAATAATTGCATTACTACCACTAATATATTGAAGGTATTGTATTGGTGTTAAGGCTAAAATACTATGAGGCTTAATTGTAAAAGGAATACTATCTATAATGATTTCAATAGCTTCAGAATTTGCCCAAATGAAAGTGTACAATTCGGTCTGCTTGGCCGTAGCGAATAATTTTAAATCTATTTCATTGCCAATATTAAAAACAGCATTGGTAGAAAATTCTTTAAAGTTGTAAATCATAACTGCTAAGTCTATTTTGCAGGAAGAACATTACAAAAAAATAGAATATTATATTAGGCAACTTTTTTAATAAGGTCAAAACAAGGGCATTTTTTACAGCGTTTATATTCTGCTTTTTTATATTTTTTACAACATTTAGATTTTACTTTACCAAGAGTTTTATAATCATTAGCATTAAGAATTTTAATGCGTTGTTTTTTAAGCTTTTTGTTCTTTTTTTTCTTGCCCATTTAGAGTGTTGTAAATCACTATGGCAAAAATAGTTATTTTTATTTATTCTAAATAAAATTTAACAACTACATACCAGGATTTAAATCTTGTGCGGCAGAATTAACTGTTAATTGCTGTATATCTCTATCAAATAAATATAAACCACCTTTATCGTCTCCAATCATATTTATTTTATCCAAGATAGTTCTTGCCACGGCTTCTTCTTCAATTTGCTCAGCAACGTACCATTGGAGAAAATTATGCGAAGCATAATCTCTTTCTTGCAAAGATATATGCACCAATTCATTAATACTTTGAGATACGAAAATTTCGTGTTCCAATAGTTTTTCAAACATTTCTTTAAAAGAATTGAAAGTAACGTTTGGTGCATTTAATTCTGAAACATGCGCATGTCCGCCACGCTCGTTAACAAACTTTACAAGTTTAAGCATATGATCGCGTTCTTCATCTGACTGATCGTACATAAAGTTAGAGATACCCTCTAATCCTTTTACCTCTGCCCAAACTGCCATAGCAAGATAGACTTGAGAAGATTCAGCTTCAATTCGTATTTGTTTGTTTAATGCAGATTCAATTGTTTTTGATAACATAGCTTTATGTGTTTTAAACAAAGATAAACAGTTATAAACACAAAAGAATATAGATTTAATTACTTTTTAACTAATTCAAAACTAAAATTAATTGACACTTCATCAGAGAGTTTGTTCGCAACTATCTTAGGGATTTCGATATTAAAATCTGAAACTAAAACTTTAAAATTACCTGAAATAAAAATCTGATCTTCAACCTTGTTAATTGTTAAATTGATAGTATTTATTTTTTTAGTTACTCCGTGAAAAGATAGAGTACCATCAATAGTAAATAATTTATCTATTTTGGTAATCGTTTTTAAGCTGAAGTCTTCTAGTTTACCTCTAAATGTAGCTTTGGGATAACTATCAGATTCCGCATAGTTTTCGTTAAAATGTTCTTCCATTAGTGCATTTTTAAACCGAAATGCTTTAACAAGAGCTAGTGCTGCAAAGTCTCCATTCTCAGTGTTTAGTATGGCTGTAACAGATTTATTTTTTGCAGCAACTTCCTCAAAAGAAGGTACAGATGCTTCAAAAGTTAGCAGTCCTGTCTTGGTTAAATATTTGCCTTGCGCAAATACGCTTATATTAATTAATAGTAGTCCTAAAAATGTGATTCTTTTCATAATTAAAAGTTTAATTTTCTATAAGACCGTCAGTTTCCCACTGCATAATAAGATCTATTAAGTTCTGAGGTAATCGCGGACCTCCTAAGGGCATAACTGACGATAAATCGTTTGTGGAAATTCTGCCAATCAGATTTCTGTTTTGTACGGCATCTTTTACAGAATTAAAGTCTGTTAATGCGTTAGGTGCACCATTAACAGGTGGATTATTATGGCAAATAATACAATTATTATCAATGATCGGTTTTATATTTACAAGATAGGTGACCGTATCCTCGATTGAGATATCTTCAGTCAAATCATCTTCACTATTATTAGAACAGCTAAAGGCTAATAAGAGTAATAGTACAGGAATAATATTTTTCTTTTTCATAAAACTAATTTTTAAAATACACGACTTAAATTAAATCCAAAATAGATATCACCATTGCTCCAATCACCTGTTGCCTGACCCAAAAAACCATTTGTGTTCATAGCCTGTGCATTAGAAAAATGCATTTGAAAGACATGACCACCAGTCTCTAAATCAAAACCAACTGATAAAGGATTTTTAAAAGGAGAATTGTCTGCTCTATTTAAGTGCCAGCCATAATCTATATTAATAGACCAGCGTTTTGTTAACTTATGTCTTCCGCCAAAACCAATGGAGTATTGTGAGTTGTCTTGTTCGTCTATAGTTACAAAATTGTCATGGAAAAATGTAGGAGCCAATTCTAATGATAATTTTGAATTTACTTTTTTAGATATTAAAACTTGTGAGGTATATCCAAGACGATCCCTAAATTTTAGCTTTGGTAAATTTTCTTTTTCCAACGCTGTATTTACAAGCAAAGAATTATAAGCAACGATGGTAAATGGAAAACCATTTTCTTTTTGTCTTATTAATCTATATTTTATAGAAGTTTCATAAATTTTTTGAAAAGAACTTCTTGAAATTCCAATATTTATTGCATCTGTGAGACCGTAAACAAAGTTAAGTCTAGTTACCGCATCATCTAATCCAAAAAAGCTATCAAATCCATTTTCTATGCTTCCGAACCTATGAGAAACTATAAGGGTTAATTCTTTTTTTGCAACGAGTTTAGTTGATTCAAAATTCACAATCTTTAAGCCCTTAAAAGCCGCAGTTGCATAATTATTGATTACCGAATCTGTATCAATCTCACTTAATAAATCGTCTTCTTGAGCCTTTAAAATTAGGCATGAGAATAGTATTACGAGTATAATAGGATATCTCATATTTATAAATTGAATGTGTAAAATGTTTGTTTTAAACGCTAATAACTGCTGCTATTGTTTTATAAATCGTTTAGTCTCTTCTCCATTTTCTGACGAAATTTTTAGAAGGTAAACTCCACGATCTAATGCGGTAACATCTATTTGTAAAAAATTGTTAGATGCTATAATCTCAGTGATAATTTGTTTTCCTAATAAGTCATAGATTTCTATTTTACCAGTTGAAATTACTTTCTGAAATTCGATATTTAACTTTTTCTCCGCAGGATTTGGAAATACTTTAAAAGTATTTGAAAGTCCTATGTCACTAACACTAAGTGTACTCCAATTGGCGACTCCATTTTGAGTACCATTGCCATTATATTGAAAAGGAGGTGCATCGGTAATAAATGTATCAGCAACCCAAAGACCAGCAGCTACTGCTACAGACTCTCTGCTATTTGCAGCGCCTGTTCCCCATTGTAAAAAATCTATTATAGCTGCACTCGACCCAAAGCTAGAACTATTGTATAAAGCAAATTCACCACTTGCGACAGGGAAATTTATTGAACTCGCTATATTTAGTTCTTCACCAGGATCTAGTGATGTAACAGTTGTCATATTACTTAATTGTGCATATGCAGGACGCACACAAAACCAGTATCCAGAGATTGGTGCATTTGATGACCCGAAATTTTTAAGTGTTACGGAATTTGTTGCAGGATCTAACTTCAATATTCTAACCTGAGCTGTTAAATTTGTAAAACAGAAAAGTGATAAAACTAAGAATAGTGCTAATGTAATTGTGTAATTTCTTTTCATGATTTTTCTTTTTATAGTTGATTAATTTTTATTTAATAATAGAACATTGGTCTAGTTTTACTTGTTCTAAGAGATCATCATAGCCTATAACTCGACCTTTAATTATTACAGTATTATTTTTTTCTAATGAGTTATTAATAGTATTTAAAAATTGACAAAAGACGCTGTCGTTTATTGTAATATCATTAGTATTTATTTCTGATATTAAGCCAGAAACTTCAATTGTTTTATTTAAAAATTGCTTCTCTGCGGACTCAATGTCTTTAGAAAATAGTTGGGTTATTTCTGAAGACGTCATTGTGAAAATAGCACTTTCTTTTTCTATATTTCGATGGTCTTGATAGATATAATTATAGCCTATATAACTGGCAACTAGCGCTATTAATACTATGATAATCCACTTACGCATACCCTCTAATTAGTTACAGTTATTTTTATATTGTAGTCTATCGTCTCCGCCTACAGTTAAATTAATTTCAGTATCAATACTGCAATTTTTAATTTCTTGTAGTATCCAATTATTATTGCATAATGGCAAAGCTGGTACGTCTATTAAGACCTCTAAATTATTTCCTAAACCATTTGCCGTCCAAGTACCATTTGCTGAAGTAGAATTCCAATAGACAATCATTGTACCATTATCAAAGAAGTTAAATGTATAGCCGTCGTATACATTATCATAATCTGTGGCATCGCGTTTTAATCTATTTACGGTCCAATCCGCACAACTCACTAATAAATCTTCTATTCCGTTGGAAGTACAGTCATCACAATCATCATCACTAAAGTCATAGTCGTCATCTTCATCACAAGAATTTATCGCGTTTTGTATTGTCGATTCTAGTTCATTAAAATTGTTAATACTAACACTAGTGTTATTCGAAAGTATTACGCTAATAGGAAAATCTAGAGTCGTTATAACTACTGTATCAATATTCTGAATAAAACTGAAAAATTGATTATCATTTTCGAGAATAATGGTATTTAATAATTCATTATTTGGATTAAATGTAGATGCTTCAAATGGGTATTGAAAGTCAATACATTCAATATCCATATCTTCAATGTTTTCTCCGTTACAATTATTAGTAAACGTATTAAATTCTGTTATACTGTTAATTTCTACCTCAGAAAAATCTTCTAATACAATTGAAATAGGAAAATTAATATCTAAACTGTCTATGTCTGAGTCCGATTGATCAAAAACACATTCGATAACGGCGTAATCTTCTAAAGAATCAATAGTTAATTGCTGACCGTTTACAATAATAGTATATGGGAAAGCAATATCAAAGCAGTTTGCTCTATCTACAATATTATCTATGGAGCCATCATTAGAAGTTGTTCTTTGTATTAAAGAAGCTATGTTAGAATTTGCTTGTAGAATTTCATCTTCAGGCGCTTGTATAAATTCGGTCTCCTCTTTTCTACATGATGAGAAAATTACTATAATACCTAATAATAAAGCTGTTTTTAATTTCATGATGGCTTGTATTTGTTTTGTGCCATTTAATATATAACAACTAACTTTTAAAAACTACTGAACTTTTTTAAAAAAATATTTCAATACCTTTATCTAAACTAATTATTTTGCCAGAAAATCTAACAGAAGATATTTGCGAGGAAGCTGCCTTTGAGCGTGTTTATAATAAGTATTCAAATGATGTTCATAATTTTTTATATTATAAATATGGCACACAGTTTAATCCGCGAGATAAAGCACAAGAGGCCTTTATAAAGTTGTGGGATAATTGCAAGAATGTAACATTTGCAAAAGCAAAGTCCTTTTTGTTTACAGTTGCTAATAACTTAATTTTAAACGAGATAAAGCACCAAAAAGTAGTTCTTAAGCACCAAAAAATTAAACCAAAGCATTATACCAATGAGACGCCAGAATTTGTTTTAGAGCAAGAACAGTATTTAGAAAGATATAATAACGTATTGGCAAGTTTAAAAGAAGAGCAACGTGTTGCTTTCTTATTAAGCAAAGTTGAAGGGAAGAAGCATAGCGAAATCGCTGAATATTTGGGTGTAACTCAAAAAGTAGTAGAGTATAGAATTTATAGTGCATTTAATATTCTTAAAAAAGAATTGGAAGGATTTAAAATAAAATAATCAGGAGTTTTTAAAAGTTAGTTGTTATATAATTAATGAGATAGTTTATGACTGAAGATGATTTATTAAAAAAATGGTTAAATAACGAACTTACTGATGCAGAAAAACAGGCGTTTAGTGAGCGAGATGACTATGCTATAAATCAAAATATAATTGAAAAAGCGCAACATTTTAAAGCATCACAATTTTTTGAAACAGATAATTTTGAAAAATTTAAAACGAACTATCATAATAGGTCTTCCGTAAAGCGATTAACATGGGTAAAATCATTAATGCGAATTGCAAGCGTTTTAGTTGTGGGTTTAGCTATCTATTTTTCTTTCTTTAATACAAATATTATTGAGCAACGGACTTTAGCAGGCCAAAAGACAGATATAAACCTTCCGGATTTATCCAAGGTAATTCTCAATGCCGATTCTGAGATTACTTATGATGCCAATGCGTGGGATTCTAAAAGAAGTCTTAATTTAAAAGGCGAAGCTTATTTTAAAGTTGCTAAAGGGAAGACATTTGATGTTATTACAGCAAATGGGGTAGTTACCGTTGTTGGTACCCAGTTTAATGTGAAGACTCGCGACAATTATTTTGAAGTCATCTGTTATGAAGGTATTGTTAAAGTGGCATCAGGTACTATTACTAGAAATTTATTAGCAGGGGATTCTTACCGCATACTCAACAAATCCTTTAGTGAAGATAAAACGGATGATGTAAAGCCTCAATGGACTAATAATAAAAGTCGTTTTAAATCTATTCCTTTAGCTCAAGTAATTGAAGAATTAGAACGTCAATACAATATTAAAGTAGACTTTAAAGACACAAATACAGCGCGCTTATTTACTGGTGGTTTTGCTCATAATAATCTCAAAAATGCGCTTTCTGCCATCACGCAACCAATGAATTTAACTTTTGAAATTAGTTCGTCTAACCAAGTACTAATTCATGGCAATACAAACTAAGCGGCATATACTAATTCTGCTTTTCAATTTTATCTTTTTCTTTCAATCTCATACACAAGAGACTGATAAAACCCCTTTACTCGAAATTTTAAATACGCTTGAGATACGTTTTAATATTCAGTTTAATTATGCAGAAGATTCAATTTTAAATATTAATATTAGACCTCCTTCGGAAAAATTGTCATTAAAGAAATCGTTGATTTATTTAGAAACTAATACGTCATTTCTATATAAACTAACGGATGATAATATGGTTTTAATTATAGCTAAGGTTACTGGTATTAATCTTCAGCAGTTATCCGAGGTAATGGTATCTGGTTATATTGTAAAAGGTATAAACAAATTAAATAATGGCTCTTTTGAGATTGACATTTCAGATTTCGATATTCTTCCTGGTTTAATAGATACAGATGTATTACAGGCGATACAAGCTTTTCCTGGCATTCAGAGTATAAATGAGACTGTTTCAAATATAAACATTAGAGGAGGGACGCATGACCAGAATTTAATTTTATGGGATGATATAAAGATGTATCAATCTGGTCATTTTTTTGGTCTAATATCAATGTTTAATCCGCAAATAACGCAACGCGTTAGTCTAACAAAAAATGGTTCTTTTGTTGAGTTAACAGATGGAGTGTCTGGAACTATATCAATGGAAACCGACAAAGATTTAAGCAAGAAATTTAAAGGTAACATAGGTGTTAATTTTATCGATGCAAATGGTTTTGTTGATATTCCGATTAACGACAAATCGTCATTACAAGTAGCAGCACGAAAATCTATAAGTGACTTTACTGAAACTCCGACTTACAATAATTTTTTTGATCGTATTTCGCAGGATACAGAGGTAGAAAATAATACGATGAGTATTATTAATTCAGATAAAACGTTTGATTTTTATGATGCATCGCTGCGTTGGATTTACAAAATAAATCCAAAAGAAGAATTACGTGTTAATTTTATAAATGTAGCAAATGCATTAGTTTTTAATGAAAATACAACCGTGGATTCTGTAGAAGATTCTAAAGAAAGTAGTTTAACCCAAAATAGCATTGCAGGAGCTATAGAATATTCTAAAGTTTGGGATAGTAAATGGCAAACAACTTTTGAAGCTTATGAAACAGATTATAAATTAAAGTCAATAAATGCTAATGTAATAGATGCACAGCGATTTTTGCAAGAAAACAAAGTATCTGAGACAAGTATTAAAGTTAAAACCAACTATAAAATTAACGAAGGGTTAAAACTACTTAGTGGGTATCATTTTGTAGAAACCGAAATTACAAACTTAGATGATGTTGATATACCACGTTTTAGACTTTTAGTTTCGGAAGTGATAAGAACTCACGGATTATTCTCACAATTATCATATAAGTCTAAGGATAGAAATACTAATTTATCCACAGGACTTAGATACAATTATATTGACAAATTTGAGAAGTATTTACTAGAACCAAGGCTAAGTTTTTCTCATAAATTCTTTAATCATTTTTCAGTAACGGTTTTAGGTGAGTTTAAGCATCAGAATACATCTCAGGTTATTAATTTTCAAAACGATTTCTTAGGGATTGAAAAACGTAGATGGCAATTGTCTAATAACAGCGATATTCCTATTATACAAAGTAGACAGACATCTTTAGCTTTGTCTTTTAGTAAAAAAGGATGGCTCATAAGCGCAGAAGGTTATTATAAAAAAGTGAAAGGAATTACAACGCAGAGTCAAGGTTTTCAAAACCAGTATGAGTTTGAAAGAACCAGCGGGTTTTATGAGGTTAGAGGTATAGATTTTATTTTAAGAAAACAGTTAAACAATTTTAATTCTTGGCTCAGCTATTCTTTTATGAATAGTGATTATAATTTTGATGACTTACCAGAAAGGACATTTCCCAGTAATTTTAATATAAGACATGCTATTACACTAGGAACTAATTATATAGCAGAAAAATTTAAGTTATCAGCTGGGTTAAACTGGAATTCTGGGAGACCAACAACCCAACCTGTAGTTGGAAATGAAATAACGGATGCTATTATTAATTTTGGTGCTACTAATTCTTCAGAATTACAAGATTATCTTAGAGTAGATATTTCTGCATTATACGATTTTAAATTAACAAGGAAAACAAAAGCGAATATTGGTTTGTCCGTTTGGAACCTCTTAGACAGAACGAATATTATTAATAGTTTTTATCGCATAAATAACGGTGAAGTTGCAGAAGTACAGCAACGCTCTCTCGGTATTACGCCTAACCTAGTTTTTAGAGTTAATTTTTAAAAATAAATGTCTTGTGCTAATCTAAAAGTATTTGCATGCGCATCAACTATGGTATTTATATTAGGGGAATACCCTCCTCCCATACTACACATAACCGGAATTTTATAATGCTTACATTGCTCTAATACAAATCTATCTCTTTCTTTACAACCTTCTATAGACATGCCTAGCTTACCCAATTTATCAGTTGAGATAACATCTACACCACATAGATAGTAAATAAAGTCTGGTTTTTCGTCTTGTATGAGTTTTGGCAATGTGTTTTTTAACAGTTTAAGATATGTCTCGTCATTGGCGTCGTTTTCTAAAGCGATATCAAAATCACTTATCTCTTTTTTAAAAGGATAGTTATTTTTACCATGCATAGAAAAGGTAAAAACCGAAGTATCGTTCTTAAATATTTCTGCAGTACCATTACCTTGATGCACATCTAAATCTACAATTAGAATTTTACGAGCTAATCCTTTGCTTTGGAGATACCTAGACCCAATTGCTTGGTCATTTAACAAGCAAAAAGCTTCACCTCTGTTTGAATATGCATGGTGTGTACCACCTGCTATATTCATAGCGACACCATATTTAGTTGCATACTCACTAGCCTTAATTGTACCATCTGCAATAATGACTTCTCGCTCTATTAAGATTTCGCTTAGTGGAAAACCTATTTTTCGCGCTGCACGTGGGTTTAAAGTTATATTTACTAAATCATAATAGTACTCAGGCTCATGGACTGCCAAAATATACTTGTCATTTGGTTTTGTAGGTTCAAAAAAATTATTGGTATTACAGGTACCTTCATAGAGCAATTGTTGAGGTAGTAACTCATATTTATCCATAGGGAAACGATGACCCTTTGGAAGTGGATATTTGTAAATAGGATGATGTGCTATTTTTAGCACTATAGATTATCTATAATAATTTCTTGAGAGATAAAGGTATCATCATTTAAAACACCTTCAACGAATAACTTAAAGCTATTCTTTGTGTTTAGTACATTAAAGTTAAATGAGCCATCTTTACTAAACTCTAAGTTAGGTTTCCAATCAATGGTTCCAAATTCATTATAAAAAGAAGAATTATAATATTTAAACTTGGAGACGTAAAAGGTTTTTTCCTTGTTAAATCGCAAGGGTACATCATAAGTTTGAATATTATCATTTTTGCCCTTAGATTTATAATCATTTGAAGTGTAAATTTTAATAAAGCCAGCTTGACCTCTTATGCCACCACCAACGCCATAAAGCTCGTATTCTATGTAGTCAATATCTTGCATATTTAAAAATGTTAACAGACCAAAATCTGAAGTAGAACTGGTTGTAAGAAGTCCTTCATTTAAATATACCAAAGGAACATTTGTTCCCCAATTAACACGTGGATTAGTGATACTTAAGGTGCCAGAGAAATAATCAAATTGTGTATTAAAACCAAGGCGTTGTAGATACAAATCTAATCTTTGGTTTCTTAATTTTATTCTGTCATTAATAACGTCTACTTTAGATCTAATTGCTTTGTTGGCTAATGCTTCTGCACGTGTAAATTCTTTGCTCGCTTCAATAACGACTTCGTCTAATTGCTCACCATATTCCCAAGATTTATCTAATTCTATTTCTTTACTGTCTTCAATTATTGAAGTAAAAATTGCTTGTGGAGTTTTATATTCTAAATTAAAATCGGGAAACTTTGAAGGGTAAAATTGAGGATAGATTGAAGGTTTTATTTTAAATCCTTTTTTTCTTGAATCAATATAACCGATTCTGAATAAATCATCATCATTTGGAAATACAGTTTTGGCAGTAAATTCTGAATCTGTTTCTTTAAGTTCAAATAACTGTGAGGATGAGGCTTCTAATGGATAAAGGACATATGTTCCTGGGTTATCTCCGTTAATATTAGCTACCATGTCTATTCCACGTTCAAAAGGATACATAAAAACAGCATTGTAATTAAAAATTGTGTTCCAGTTGTAGCTACTCCAGCCCTGAGTTAATAATAACAATTCTAGATTATAGTTACTTTCTCTGGTGTCTTTAAAATATTGTGAAGCATTTTCAATAGTGCCTTTAACATAAGGTTGAATAAACAATTGTGATAATATATTATTATGATGATTATATGATTTAGTATTACTAGGTAATATTGAAACACTAAGATTAGTTAATTTAGAGATATCAATATTTTTAAGCTGACCTTTTACATTAATACTGTCTTTAAGTTTTGTAGATGCTACATTTGTAAGACCACTCGTCTTTATATTTTTTAAATTAAAATATAGGCGTTCTAAAATTGGCTGATTGTTTTTAGAAAAAATAGTAAATATATTCATACCTGGATACAAATTCTCAATAGGATAGCTAAGAATAATTTGTCCCTTACTATTTAGCTGAAACTCTGTAATCTGCATTTCGCTTCCATCGTGGAGAGCAATCTTAAATATATCTTCGCTAAATTGTTTTAGAAATAAATCGTTGGCATCCAATTTAACAATAACATTAGAACCAAGGCTATTCAATGTCATTGCTATTCCGGCAGATTTAATGTTTTCAATTTCTTTTTTTATTGTAGTTCCATTGGCGTTGAGTTCTGCATAATATTTAATGTTGGCTTTAGGATTAAGAATTACCTTAGCCATACCAGTATTATTTAGCTGAAAATTTGAGATGACCATATCGTTTTCGTCAATGATTTTGCCAATAGCATTTTTAATACCTAAACCAAATTGATTTTTTGCTACAATACCAATAACATTTTGAACATCATAAGATATATGGCCACCTTCTCCAAGTAGCTGCAAATCAATCTGCAATTTTTCTGATGCAATGGGCTTTATTTCTTGTAAATTATCAGCATCAATAACTTTAAATGTCTGCTCAAAATGGTTAGACTCATTAAAATTACGCATCCAATTAGTATAGGCTTTAAAGGTGAAAACACCACTTTTAAAAAGACTGTCGATCTCAAAAATATTAGATGTAATTCCATCATCGACTTTTAGAAGTTTCTTTTTTATTACATTTCCTTCTAAATCACTTATTGTGCAATAAAGGTTCTTTGTCATTTTTGAAGATCCTTTAGCATACTTATCGAAAATGTAGGTTGTGAATCCCAGCATTTCTCCTTCTATATAAGTAGACTTATTGAGATGAGCATAAGCAATTTCTCTTGGTGCTTCTGTATAATCTGAGTAATTATCAATAATATCTTCAGCATCTTGTGCAAATCCAAATGTAGAGCATAAAAGAAATAATGGGAATATTTTAAAGAGGTGAAGCGTTTTTATCATGGCAACTGGTTTTGTGTAAAATTATTAAAAACTGTATCTAAGCTTTTGATTTTAACGAATCTTTAGAACTAAAACTTCTAGTGAAATTATCTATTGACTGTTATTTTCTGAGAAATCAGTTGGTTTTCATTTAGAACACCTTCTATATAAAGTGTGATGTCTGTAGACTTAATATTTGGCACTTTAAATTCTGCAATACCGTTTTCAATATCTAGTTTTGGTAACCAACCAACAGTTCCATATTCCTTAAAGAAATCTGTCTTGTAAGAATAATATTTAGGAGTATAAAATGTTTTGTCTTTGCTAAAATTTAAAGGTGCCTCGTAGGTGACAACATTATCTATAGGATTTAATTCATTGTAACGTGTGCCAGTAAAGATTTTAATGAAACCAGCATTACCTCTTATTCCACCTCCAATACCATACAATTCATACTCAATATAATCAATTGAGTCCATCGTAAGAAAGGTTAAAATACCAAAATCAGAATCTTTACCAGAGGTTGTTAATAGTGCTCCGTCCAAGTAAACTAAAGGAGTTTTGTCTTTCGAAGTACCTCTAGGGTTAATAATACTTAATTTACCAGAAAATATATCAAAGTCTGTAGCCCAACCTAGGCGTTGCAGATAAAGATCTATACGCATGCCTCTAAGTTTTATGTTTTCTTCAATAAACTCAAATCGAGATACAATTGCTTTTTGTTTTAATTCTTCGAACTTTGTATATCTTTTATCTGCTTTTACAACAACTTCATCTAGGGCTTCCACTTTATTTATATCCCAAGATTTATTCTCATTTCTGCCCTTTACATAATAGTCATTGAGGGTATATGACTCTTCTATTATTTTATAATCTTTCGAGAATAAAGGAAAAGAGTTTGGAAAATATTGCAGTGCTAAGGTTGGTTTTTTATTAAAACTTGTCTTTTCATTTTCTATAAACCCTATTCTTAATTTTTCTTTCTCATTTGGGAAAACAGATTTTATAGTAAACTCTTTTTCGTTATTTGCAATATTAAATAATTGGGTATTACCACTTCTGTTTGGATATACTAAATATGTTCCGTTTTTACTCTTATTTATATTAGCTACGATATCTATACCACGCTCAAAGGGGTAAATAAACTTATCATTATAATTAAAAATTTTAGTCCAATCATAGCTAGACCAACCTTGAGTTAACATTAATAAATCTAAGTTATATGAAGCTCTTTTATTGTTGCTATCAAAATACATTGCTCCATTTTCAATCGTAGAATTAACATAAGGTTGAATGTATAATTGAGAGAAGATATTGTTGTTATGATTATAAGACTTTGTTGCAACTGGCAATACAGATACACTTAGGTGCGATGAGTTATCGGAGTTTGTGAGATTTTTAAGATTAAGTTTTACAGACAAACTATCTTTAGAAGGCTTCACTTTTACTTTAGTTAATTCTGTTTTCTTAAAGTTATTATTAAAGTAAAGACGTTCTAAAATAGGCTGATCATCATTATTAAATACTGTAAATATGTTTATACCAGAATTTAGTTCTTCCTTTGGGTATAATAAAATGGCTTCTCCGTTTTTATTGAGACTTACATAAGTCAGCAACATATTATGCCCATTATGCAGTCCTACTTTAAAGTTTTGATTAGTGCTGTTTTCTAAAGTTTGTTGATTTGTTTTTAGGTTTAGGATTAAATTTTCTTTAGAAGGTAATACGGACATTACCACTCCTAATAGCTTAATATCATTTATAGGTTTTTTGAGTGTTTTGGTAGCTGTTTCTAAGGTTATAAAATAGGATTCCTTAGAGTTAGGAATAAAAATTGTTTTTCCTACGCCTACTTCATTCAATAGAAATTTAGCAACTACATTATTAGAACTATCTAAAATTACGCCACGTGCATTTTTTATGCCTTTTCCGAACTGATTTTTAGCAATAATACCAACGGTGTTTTTAACATTATAAAGTATGTGACCACCTTCACCAAGAATTTGAAGATCAATATCAAAATCTTTAGGTGTTATCGGTTTTATTGTATTGTTATTATCTGCATTTATAACTTTAAAGGTTTGTTGGAAATGATTAGGTTCGCTGAAATTGCGCATCCAGTTTGTATATGCTTTAAAAGTAAATACACCTGAAGATAATGTGCTATCTATATAGAAAACATTTGAGGTTACACCATTTTCTACTTTTAAGAGTTTTTTCTTTATTACATTTCCATTTTCGTCATTAATGGTGCAATATAGATTTTGAGTTTCCTTTGAAGTTGACTTAGAGAATTTATCAATAATATAAGCCGTAAACCCCATCATTTCACCTTCTATAAAGGTGGATTTGTTGAGGTGAACATAGGCGAGTTCTCTAGGAGCCTCAGCGTATGTAATATAGTCGTTGAGAACATCTTGAGAATGCTGTGTAAAAGACTTATTGATAAACAAAAAAGCGATAACTAAAAATGAAGTTTTGAGAGGAAGTAGTGTTTTTTTCATGATAGCTGGTTTTAAACCAAAAGTTACACAAAAACTATACCATAGACAGCAGTTTTAACTATATTTTATAGTTAAACATCTAATTATCAAAGGGGTTATATTCCATCGCTTTGTAAGACGCGTATTTTTTTGATATAAGCTTTATTTGTTAAAACCGTTATCAATAACTATTTCTATTATGATAAATAGATGATATAGCACTTAAAAATAGGCCTAGTATTAAAGTTTTTATTTCAGATTTGGTTTGTCCACTAACTAATCTTTAGTCCATTAGAGACCTCGTTTATATCTGGATTAACAAATACTAAGTTGCCACCTTCGTCTTCAGTCATTAAAATCATACCCTGACTTTCTACACCACGAAGTGCGCGTGGAGCTAAATTGACTAAAACAGTAACACGTTTCCCAATAACTTCATCTGGTGTAAAGCTTTCTGCAATACCTGAAACGATAGTTCGAGTATCCATACCTGTATCTACTTTTAAGACTAATAGTTTTTTAGTCTTAGGCATTTTTTCTGCTTCTAAAATAGTACCGACTCTAATGTCTAGTTTTGTAAAATCATCAAAAGTAATTTCTTCTTTTTGAGGTTCTATCACTTTTTTAGATGCCTCGTTTGCCTTTTTGCTAGCTTTTAATTTTGCCAATTGTGTTTCAATTTGAGAATCTTCAATTTGTGAAAAAAGTAAATCTGCTTTTCCTTCCTGAAGTTGGTGCCCACTAGGTAATAAGATCTCTTTTGTAGAAATAGCGTTCCATGAAGTATCGAGTTCACTCCCCGAAATATTTAAAATACCTTTTAATTTGGTAGATGTAAATGGTAAAAATGGTTCACTCAAGGTTGCTAATGCCGAAGAAATCTGAAGGGCAATAAACATAACAGTTTTAGTGCGCTTAGGATCGTTCTTAACCGTTTTCCATGGTTCTTCATCTGCAAGATATTTGTTACCTAGTCTTGCTAAATTTATAAGCTCCTGGCTCGCTTCTCTAAAACGATAACGTTCAATAGAACTAGATATCACAGCAGGATATGCTTTCAATTTTTCTAAGGTCGTTTCATCAATATCCTTATAAGTTGAAGGTTGTGGCACAAAACCATCATAGTATTTGTTTGTTAATACTGAAACTCGATTAATAAAATTTCCGAAAATAGCTACAAGCTCGTTGTTGTTTCTTGCTTGAAAATCTTTCCATGTAAAATCGTTATCCTTTGTTTCAGGAGCATTAGCTGTTAGCGCATAGCGTAAAACATCTTGTTGATTAGGAAAGTCTATTAAATATTCTGGTAACCAAACTGCCCAATTTTTAGAAGTTGATAATTTATTACCTTCTAAATTTAAAAACTCATTTGCAGGTACATTTTCGGGTAAAATATAAGAGCCTTCCGCTTTAAGCATAGATGGAAAAATAATACAGTGAAATACAATATTATCCTTGCCAATGAAGTGAACTAAAGTAGTTTCTTCATTTTTCCAATAGTCCTCCCAATTTTTTCCTTCACGCTCTGCCCACTCTTTTGTAGCAGAAATGTAACCTATAGGTGCATCAAACCAAACATATAATACTTTGCCCTCTCCTCCTTCTACAGGTACCGGAATTCCCCAATCTAAATCTCGCGTTACAGCTCTTGGTCTTAAGCCATCGTCAATCCAAGACTTTACTTGGCCATATACATTTGGTTTCCAATCTTTTTTATGCCCTTTTAAAATCCACTCTTTTAGGAATTCTTCATGCTTATTTAATGGAAGAAACCAGTGCTTAGTTTCTTTTAAACTTGGGACATTACCAGTTATCGCTGATTTTGGATTTATTAAATCAGTTGCATTATGGCTTGTTCCACAATTTTCACATTGGTCTCCATAACTTTCTTCATTACCACATTTAGGACAAGTACCAATTACAAAACGATCTGCTAAAAATTGATTTGCTTCAGCATCATATAATTGCTCAGAAACTTCTTCTACAAACTCATTCTTATCATATAAGGTTTTAAAAAATTCTGAAGCTGTATCGTGATGTATCTTTGCTGAAGTGCGCGAGTAATTATTAAATGTTATACCAAATTCTTCAAAAGATGTTTTGATAATTGCATGATATTTATCTACAATATCCTGTGGTGTAACACCCTCTTTTTTTGCTTTAATAGTAATTGGTACTCCGTGTTCATCACTTCCGCAAATAAAAGCAACATCGTTACCTGTTAATCTTAGATATCTCGCATATATATCAGCAGGTACATAAACACCGGCTAAATGGCCAATATGAATAGGACCATTTGTATATGGTAATGCTGCTGTTATAGTATATCTTTTAGACATGAATGTTCGATTAATATGAAGCGCAAAATTACAACTTTACTCCTAAGTTAAAAAACGAAAAGCCTTCAGTTATCACTGAAGGCTTTCTTTTCTTTGTTTTATTAATTTTTATCTTATTATGAGGGACTTACTAAAGTTTTGATTACCTACAGAAATGCGATAAATATACTGACCAGTACTTAATTTCTTAGCAACTGTATTTTTTACGCTTATGCTATGTTCTCCTGCGAATAGCATTTCATTTTTAAGGGTTGCGATGGTTCGTCCCATAATATCGTATAGCTTTATTACCGTATGTTGTGTATATGGATTTTTTATATAAATAATACTATCGGTTTCTGTGTAAATAACTTGATGTTTAAATCTGTTTTGATTAAAATCATCGACACTAAGAGCATCACAATTAAATCCGAGATCAACTCTGGCATAAGTTGTATTTAATAAGGCTTCGTTTACCAAGTTAGAATCTACACACAACCATTCTTGTAAAATACTAGCATAAACTTCTCTAAAATCTTGAGTATACCCTAAGTTACCGCTACTTTCATTTAAATCGGGATGCTGTCCTACAAAGCCATTACCTTCAATAGCAGGTCCAAATAGCATTAATGGTGCAGCTTTACCGTGATCGGTTCCATTAGAACCGTTTTCATAAATACGACGGCCAAACTCACTAATTGTCATTGAAAGAACTTTGTCGTCTAAACCAGCTTGGGCTAAATCCTCATAGAATAGTTTAATTGAATTGGCTAAGTCGATTAATAAATTTCTATGATTGTTAACTTGGTTGGCATGGGTATCAAAACTACCTAAGGTTACCATATATACCTTTGTACCTAAGTTACCTTTTATAAGACGTGCAACGATTGAAAGTTGTTGCCCTAATTCTGAATCCATATACTCAGAACTATTAACTCCCTCAGTATAGGCTTCATGTATAGTCCCAGCATACTGATAGGTGGTATTTGTAGTACCTCTCATAAATTGTAATTGATCACCATAAATACAATCTGGAAAACTAGACATGTCATGCACTGTTCCACTCTGAGCAATAGCTTCTAACTGATTTGGATTGGCAACTGAAAAGGCATAATTATTAGAATCCCCTTCAAATATTAAATTACCTATACTACCAATTTGTACCGCAGCAGGTACACTAGGAGGGTTAATTAGATATTCTGGATAAAGTTCTTCAAAATGTCTTCCTAGCCAACCTGTTTGAGCGCCGTTTGTTTGGTCTGTTGAAGCCCATATATCTGATCCTGCAAAATGGGATTGACTTTGATTTTCGTAACCTACGCCATGCACAACCTTCATACCTCCTGTGTCCCAAAGATTTAACAAATCGTTCATATATGTCGGAAATCCGAAGTCGGGTGTTAACGCTGTAACCTGACTTTGAGTGTGTCTAATATTAGGTCTATTTGCTGCATAAGTGTCGTAATCGTAAAGAGGAACAATAGTATTAAGCCCGTCATTACCACCTTTTAGTCTAATAATAACAAGAATTCTGTCTGTTTCAGAATTACTTATTGCCGCTGCTAATTTTGAATCGCTAGATGCTGAAAGCGGCATACCTCCTAGCATCATTGTACCAGCACCAGTAAGACCTAAGGCCTGTAAAAATGATCGTCGATTCCATTTTTTGTGCTCTTCATCGTGAGCGCTTGTTCCGAATTTTGAATCTTGTTTTGGGTCGTGATTGCACATAATAGTAGGTTATTTGAGTTGAAATTCTGGGATTTTAATAAGGTGAAGCAATAGTAAAACTACTTGATAAGGGACAGATTGGTATTGTAAATTCCATATTTGGTCTTCATAATAATTTTCTGGAAGGTTATGCTTAAATACGTCAGTAGCTGTTTGGTATTCTATAGGTGAAAATAAATCTAAAGGAACAAAACGATCAATAATACTTTTGGTAACTACATAAGGATCGTTACTATTACCTGAGCTTTCAATAGCAAAAGTTCTAAGTTCTTCATTAAAATTATTCCATGTATGCCAGATAGTCCATTGGAGAATTTGCCATCTACCAGTAAGTGTACTAGAGTTAATCCAATCTCTGTCCATTTGCCAACCTGCAACATCAATAGGCTCAAACATTTGTTGCCCTAACATATTATTATACCACAAGAAGCCTTCAAACTGATCTTCTTGCATACTGAAATTGGTAATTTTTAAATATGACATTGTCATATCATAAGGACTCTTAATTTGGGTGCCTATGGACTTAGTATCAAAGAAATGTTCACTCTTAAATAATGTTTTTAAAATATTTTCAATATTAAAATCTAAAACAAATAGTACCGCCATATCACTTACTACATCTTCATTTACAGTTGCGCTTACAAAATAAGAATACAATTTTCTGCAAATATGTTCTGCAATTTGCGGCGCTCTTTGTTGAAACAGAATATTAATTACATCGTCGTATGTCCAATTCCCCGTTTGATCAAAAATAGTTTTGTCGTTATTATCAAATGTGCTATTGTTATAATTTATGGGATAGGTCCAATTTTGTCTATGATTATAACCTGTAAGTGCTCTAGAAGTTTCTACAATATCTTGTTCGGTATAACCATTATCAACACCAAGTGTAAACAGTTCATATAATTCGCGAGCATAATTTTCGTTAGGGCTATTATTTGTGTTTTCATACCCATTTAAAAAAACAAGCATAGCACTTGTTATACCAATATCTCTTACAAACTCTTGAAAATTACCTAAGGCATATAATTCAATAGTCTTGTAATATTCATACAAATGGTTACTCGTGTAATAATCTTCTAACCGTGTTACAAAATGATTACTCCAAAACATCATTAATCGCCCTTTTAAACCTGTAGTCTGCATCTGATTCATAACCTCTAGCATAACTTCTCGATGGTTGGCTTGGGTTTGGTCATCAAAATCTAGCCCTAAATTAGCATAATCATCATTAGTAAAATTTGCCCAAGTTGGTTCTGGCCAGTTAGGAGCATTTAAAGATTCATTAACTAATTGGTCTATAAATTGACTTGGTGATGAGATTAATGCATTGGTAATCATAGATTTACTAGCATCATAGCCAATACGTCTAAATGCGTGTCTTACCCTTTCCTCATTCCAAGGATTTTCAGTAGATGGTACATACGGTTGCAATGTACCTGTGATACAGGTTGTAAATGTACTCATAAGTAGGAATTTTAATTAAACTAGTTTAAAAAATGCAAGGGACTTAACTAATATACGGTTTGTTAGATTAATTTGGATGTTTTTAGTTAAAATTTTATTAAAAATGTAAATTACAAATACTTCAAATATTACTTTTTATATTTACACAAAGTGATATTTATGACTTTGAGATACTCAATTGTTTTTTTGTTTTTTGGATTACAATTAGCTCTAAACGGGTTAATATTTGCACAAGTTACAACCGATAATTCTAAAGAAATGACATCAAATCTGATTCGCCCACCTTATTTAAAAGTAGGTGATACGGTTGCCATTGTGGCACCATCTGGTATATTAAACAATCGTGAACGTGAAGTACAGCAAGCTGTAGATTTATTAAAAGATTGGGGTTTGCATCCTGTCGTAGGTAAGCATGTGTTTAGTAAATCTAATCATTTTGCTGGAGCTGATTACGAGCGTTGTGAAGATTTACAAAGTGCCATGGATGATCCAAAAATTAGTGCTATTTGGTGTGCAAGAGGAGGCTATGGCACGGTTAGAGTTTTAGATAGACTTGATTACGAAAAATTTAATCAGAATCCGAAATGGGTAATTGGATATAGTGATATAACGGCCCTGCACAATCAATTACATAATGAAGGTTTTGAATCTTTACACGCTTTAATGTGTGTAAGTTTAACCAAAGATCTAAATGAGGTTAAGAGTGCTTTAGAGACCTTTAAATCTGCTTTATTTGGCAGCCCAATAAACTATACTATAGAAGGCTCAAATTATAATAGAATTGGTAATACTTCTGGTGAGCTAGTTGGAGGTAATTTAACGATGCTTCATACAATGTTGGGTTCTAAAGAAAGTATTGATGTTTCCGGCAAAATTCTTTTTATTGAAGAAATTGGGGAGTATAAATACCATATAGATAGGATGCTTCAGAGTTTAAAACGTGCTGGCTATTTTGATAATTGTAAAGGTTTAATAGTTGGTGATATGTCTAGAATGCGAAAAAATACTACCCTTTGGGGAACTTCTGTTGAGCAACTTATTTTAGACGCATTAAAAGATTATGATTTCCCAGTTACTTTTAATATGCCCGCAGGACATGAGAAGGATAATAGAGCATTGATCTTAGGAAGACAAATAGAATTGAAGGTGAGTAAAACAAAATCTAGTATTTCCTTTATAGAGTAAATTAAATTTAAATCACTCAATTTCTTCTAAGATTTCGTTAGATATTTCTTTACCATATTTATCAATAGAAACAAACCAAACATTGGTTTTGCACGATCTGTTAAACACATCTGAATTTGATGTACACTTTTGAATGGTCCCTTTAATTAAAAAACCATTTCCTGTTTTTTCGGCTGTATATCCATATTCATTTCCAAATGTGCCATAAGTGTTTTGCCAAACTTTATTTCCCTCTTTATCGGTTTTTATTACAAACATATCATAATTGCCCTCACCATAAGAACTTGTAGAACCAATGATTAAATATCCATCTTTTATTTCTAAGATAGAACTTGCCTTATCATAGCTATTACCGCCAAATTGTTTAAACCAAATTTCATTTCCGTCAGATTCATTTTTTGTTAAAAGAATATCTGAGGTATCACCATGATTACTCGAAATTGTAGTGACTTGTATGTAACCGTTATCAGTTTTAATTTTTGGCTGAAACTTTAAATTTGTCTTTTTGATAAATCTATTGTTTTTTGCCCTACCTAGGCTTAAGAATATCTCAGATACTCGCCCAAATTGGTCTCTATTTGCTTTTAAAGTGAAATTACGAGAAAGTAATTCATTTTTATTAAAAACCTCAACATCTCGCTCACCGTTCCTATTTGAAAAATTTATTTTTAGTTGATTTTCATTACTCAATGATAATTGAAAGCTCATTCCTAATTCTGCACTAAAATAAGTGCCAACAAAACTTTTTAAATCTGTAAAAGACACTTCTTTTTCTTCATTACTTCTTTTATAAATAGATGTTTTCCCTGATGGCTCAAATAAAACCATCTCCTCCTTATAAAAAACTAACTTTGTTTTTAGGTCATAATCGAGATGAAATTTATTCTTTGTTTCTGGTATAAGTTCAATACTAAGGTTTTTTCCTTGTTTAAAATAAATTTTACCTTCTTCCATTACAATTCTGGTCAAATAATCATTTTTACTATGATATTGACCTACAATTTGTGATTGGTTATTTTTTTCTTTTTCAAATAATCGACCGTTGTACAGTTCTTTCTGTTTTATTTCGGGAAGTAGAAGGCGAGCAACCTCTCTAATAATTAAGTTAGTTGATATATTACCATTATTGCTCATCGCAAAAATGCTTAATTTCTCGTCTAGGAAACGAACCATTTGTGAGTTATAGCCACCAGTTGCGCCACTATGATGTACTGCTTTTCGGTTTAGAAAGTTACTAAGTTCTAACCCAAAACCATAGGTCTCAATTTCACTATTAGGAATAGGTAGTTGACTTTTTATTAATAGTGTGTTTTTATTTGCATTTTGTACGGCTTGCTCAAATAGCAATTGGTCTTTCAAGGTAGTGTATAAAAATCCTTCTCCCGCAGTTTTTGTTACTGTTGGTGTTTGTAGCCAAATACCGTCACCCCAATCACCATAAGGTTCTGCTCTATTAGGAATGATACCTGCGTAACGTTCAATAAATAATGTTTCTTTCATTCCTAAGTTACGGAAAAACTCTTTTGAATAATCTGTAAATTTTCTTTCCGAGACTTTTGCAATAATTTCTGCTAATATAACATAGCCAGAATTGCTATAAACATATTGTGAACCTGGTTTATAAGCTAAGTCTTGTTGTTTTTCTAAAAGATTTATAACATCATCATTTTTGAGACCTACCTTTTTCCACCAAATGTCATTTTGTAATCCCATAAGATCACAATAATCTCTAATTCCACTTGTATGATTAAGAACATGTCTAATTTTTATTTTATCAGTTACTGATTTATAAAGTGTAGGAAGATAATGTCTAATATCATCTTCTAAATCTAGTTTTTTACGTTGTGCTAGATCTAAGATCATTAATGCTGTATATTGTTTTGCAGTGGACGCGATGTTTGATTTTGTTTTCTCATCCATTTTTATTTGATACTGTAGATAGGCCAATCCACGATATTTTTCATAAATGATTTCGCCATCTTTTACTATGCCAACCATTAACCCTGGATCATTGTCACTAATTTTTGAGTTAATTATTGAGTCAATCTTTTTTAGTTCGTTTTGCGAAAAAGATGAAATGGAAATAAGAAGGATTAGAAATTTGATTATTTTTTTCATGATGAATTAATATTTGATTCAAAGATCTAGTATAATCCTCGATTAAGCGCTTCAAATCTTGATTTGAGACCTATTTTTTATCTAATTTTTCTAAATATGCCTTAGGAGATAAGGATGTACTTTTTTTAAACGCTCTATTAAATGTTGCTTTACTATTAAAACCACAATCTAAGGCTATACCTAATAACGTTGACGTGGTTTGCTCACCATTATTTAGTTTATTTTTTATAGCTTCAATTCTGTAATAATTTACAAAATCATTGAAATTCATATTAAATCCCGAGTTTACAACCGTAGATATAGTTTTTGCTGTTGTGCCTAATTCATTAGCAACGTCTAAAAGTGTTAAACGTGGATTTTCGAATATATGTTCTTCAATCATTAAATTAGAGAGCTTCTCTTTCCATTTTGAAATATCTTGTTCAATATTATTTGGTTTTATTTCGTTCTTTGAAACTATATAATCTTCTTCAAAAACGTTAACCACTATAAGTTTTTCATTTCTTAAAGTTGTTTGTTTAATAATATTACTGTAACCTGTAATAGTTATATAATAAAAAATAAATGAAAAGGCTATATAGTGCCAGAATTGGCTTCCAAAATTTCCCCACTCAGGATTAAGAATAAAGAATAATACACGTAATATTAAAATTCCTAAAAACGCAATCATGAAGTTACGAATCCATATAAAGAGTAAAGTATCTGCATAACTAACCTTTTCTACTACAAGTTTTCTGTAGCTAAAATAATAACGCAGACTAAATGTTAAGTATAAAGCCATAGATATAAGACCAGCTATTTGATACCAGTTTGCTAAGTCTTTGTCTCTGCCATCTTCATAGAAATAATACGCATCTAAAATTAGCTTATCAGTTACAAATATTATTAAACTGTAAATAGCATATAGTAGTGCAGGAATAAAATGAAGATAATCTTTGCGAGTAATTTTAAATGTTGGGTTTAGAAGACTTTTAGTATAGAAATAAACTACGGGCCCGATTAATAATACTTGCATAAATGGAACAAAAAAAAGAATTTCTCTTGTGACACCGCTCGAGTACCAATTTGCATAGCCAAGCATATATGGAGAGATGTACATCGTATATAATAGGAGTAATAAGCTAAGCCATTTACTAGCTTTATTATTATAACTTAGACCTTTTCGTAGTAGTAAAAAAGAGAAAACGATGCCATGAAAAAAGAATACTAAGAGCAAAGAACTTTTTTGATTAAAGCTAAAAGGAAAGTCAAATATTAAATAGATGTCTTGTGGTATTAAGTTTATGACTTAAAAGTAATACTATTTTTTTATTTTAGTGAAATGGCACAACATAATGAATTAGGAAAACAAGGGGAGCAGTTAGCAGTAGATTTTCTAATTAAAAATAATTACGAAATCATAGAACGTAATTACCGTTTTGATAAGGCTGAGGTAGATATCATTGCCAAAAAAGAAAACATACTGGCCATAGTAGAAGTTAAAACACGATCTACTCTAGATTTTGGAAATCCTCAAGATTTTGTAAAGCCAAAACAAATTAAAAATTTGGTAAAAGCAGTCGATGAATACGTAACTGAAAATGACTTAGATATTGAAGTGCGTTTTGATATTATAGCAATTGTAAAAGAAAAAGAAAAATTTATAATAGAGCATTTAGAAAATGCTTTCTATCATTTTTAAAGAAAAATATTAGTAATTACAACCAAAAGACTGTAGAATAAAATATTCACAATCTTATTTTTTGTATTTAAAGCAACGAATCGTTTCATCTCTTTCTTAAGAATAGGAAAAGATAGAATAAAAGCAGTTGCAACTACTCCAAGACCAATAAACCAATATAGAGACTCAGGATAAGGTAGTGTAACGTTTGTTATTAAAAATAAAACAATTAAAACACTAGTAATCAAAACACGCTTTTCGTTATTAGAATTTAAATTATTTCTAAGAACAATGTTCCTGGTTTTGAATACTATAAACGTAATAATTAGGGTAAGAAAAATTAGGGTAAAAGTCATTTATTTTGTTGCTTGTTATAAGAATAAAAATAGCGTATTCTTTGCTTAATAGTTTAGTTTTAAGAGATTTAATTTAGAATTATTTGTAAAAATTCATTTCGTCTATATAATGCCACACATTATCGGGTAACATCGGTTTTACGTTTCTTCCAGCTTTAATTTCTTGTCTAAGAAACGTCGAAGATAGCTCCATTATTGGCGCAGAAATGTTAAAAATCTTAGAATGATTTTTAAATTGAGTTTCAATGTTACCTTTAGATAATCTCGGGTAAACATATATACTATGATTTTCTAAAATGAGTTCGTAGTTTTTCCATTTATGAAAACTCTTTAAATTATCCTCTCCCATTATTAAATCAAATGTGTGTTCAGGATATTTTTCAAAAAGGTAAGTCAAAGTATCGATGGTATAATTGGGTTGCTTTAAACCAAATTCAATATCACTTGGTCTAAGTTTTTTATAATCTTTAGTTGCTATATAAACCATCTCTAAACGTTGGTGATTATCTAGCAAGGTACTTTTCTTTTTAAATGGACTTTGAGGTGTTACGACAAACCAAACTTGATCCAAGTCACTGTGCTCAGCTAAATGGTTGGCTATAGTTAAGTGCCCAATATGTATTGGGTTAAACGTACCAAAATACAATCCAATCTTCATATTAATTAGCTAAAAATTCTGAAACCAGTTGATAGGCATTTTCTAATGCTTCATCTAGGTTAGCGTTTATAACTATTTCATCGAATAAGGGAGCTGTAGCTAACTCAGCAGGTGCCTTTGCTACTCGCATACTTATTTTTTCTTCACTTTCTTCTCCACGATCTTTTAAACGTCTCACTAGTTCATTTAAATCTGGAGGTTTCACAAAAATTGCAAGTGTTTGTTCTGGGAATTTTCGTTTTATTCTTAATCCACCAGATACGTCAATATCAAAAATAACGTGCTTTCCTTTCGCCCAAATTCGAGCAATTTCAGTTTTTAAAGTACCGTAAAAATTATCTCTATAAACCTCCTCCCATTCTAAAAACTCATCATTCTTTATTCTGTTTTTAAACTCTTTTAAGGATAAATAATAATAATCCTTACCATGAATTTCATTACCTCTTTTTTCTCGGGAAGTAGCCGAAATAGAAAATTCTAAGTTAAGACCTTTTTGTTTTAATAAATGACGAACGATTGTTGTTTTACCAGAGCCAGATGGCGCTGACAAAACAATTAATTTACCTTGTTTTTTGGTTTTTAATTCTGACACTAGTTATTTTTTTTATTATAATACATTCAATAACTGTTCCTTTATTTTTTCGAGTTCGTCTTTCATTTGCACAACTAACTTCTGCATAGGTGCATAATTAGACTTTGAACCGATAGTATTAATTTCTCTACCAATTTCTTGAGAAATGAAACCTAACTTTTTTCCATTTGAGTCTTCAGAATTCAAAGCTTGAGTAAAATAATTTAAATGATTATCTAATCTTACTTTTTCTTCAGTGATATCGAATTTCTCAATATAGTACACAAGTTCTTGTTCAAATCTATTTTCATCTACTTTTTCTTTAAGATCAGCTACACCTTTGTTTAATCTAGCCCGCACACCATCGATGCGGTCAGGATCCATTGTTATTACAGCATCGAGTAATGTACTTAATGTAGATATTCTGTTTACGAAATCTTGTTTTAAAATAGCTCCTTCATCTTTGCGGTATGCTACAATTTTAGAAATAGCTTCGTCAATGCCATTTGCTATTATTGACCATTCTTCTTCATCGATATCGTTACGTTCTGTTGTAACGGCATCTGGCAAACGGATTGCCATTTTTAATAATTCTGTAGTATCACCGTCAACAACATCTTTAAGTTGTTTGATATATTCATTAACAACAGTTTTGTTAATGCTAGAACTTGTATCTTCTCCTGTGATTTCTACAAAAAGAGAAAAATCAACTTTACCTCTCATTAAATTCTTAGCAACCTGCTTTCTTATGCCGAGTTCCTTAGCACGATACATAGAAGGCATACGAGCGTTAACGTCTAAACTCTTACTATTAAGCGATTTTAATTCTATAGATATCTTTTTTGTTGGGAGCTGTAATACAGCTTTCCCATAACCAGTCATTGATTGTATCATTAAATGATATTATTTAAGTTGCACAAAGGTACAAAATTGAATAGTTAACGACCTATTTAAATAGTTTGAAAAGCCTTCAGTTAGCATTACAGACTTTTATAACTTTGTAATCACAAATCTAAATTAAACTTATGTATAAGAAACAGTTTGAAATTCGATGGAGTGATGTAGATGCCAATAGCCATCTAGCCAATTCAGCGTATACTAATTTTATGAGTCATGCAAGAATGTCATTCTTTAGTGAACAAGGATTTTCTATGCCAGAAATAAAAAAGCATAGTGTGGGACCTGTAGTTTTCTACGAGCATATGTATTATTTTAAAGAGTCGTTTATTGGAGCTCCAATAACAGTAACAATCGAGGTTTCTGGTTTAAGTGAGGACGGTATGTTTTTTATGTTTGAGCATAATTTTTATAATGAAAAAGGAGAAAATCTAGCCTATTGTGAAATGCAAGGCGGTTGGATAGATTTAAAAGCAAGAAAATTAACTAGTTTGCCCAAAGACTTATTAAAATTAGCTGAAAAATTTCCTAAATCGAAGAGTTTTAAAATACTTACAAAATCAGATACACGCGAGCATGGTGTAAAACCAAAACCAATGGTACTATAATCTCTATTTAAATGGTTGATGCTGTTTAAATGATTTTATCTTTACGTTTTTTATAAAAGGTTTTAAAATCTTATTAGGCAAATAACGTTTATGTTTACAATAACAGGTTAATGTTTTTGGTACAGCACCTAATGTACTTTTAATTTCAGAAGCAGTTCTGCCTAAATTAATCTGATTAGATTTTGTACTAATACCAAGCCTAACATAGTCATTTAATATTCTAGGATATATTGCAAGTTCTTTATTTTTAGAATAATCAATTCCAATAAAATGAGCATCTAAGTTTTTTCCATTTTGCATTGCGGATAGAAATCCTACAAGCTTCTCATTGAAAAAATAACCTTTTACAATAAATTGATCTTTAAAACTGTTTTTAAGATTAATATAGGTGTCTAAATTTAAGATTTGAGCATTAAAATCAGCATTATCAATAGTGTTTTGATATAGCTCTTGTAGCTGTTCCTTATAATTTTTAATATCTGATTTTGTAAATATAATTGCTTTTAATGCTTCACTTTTTGCATCAGCTCTATTTGCTTTTACTCTATATTTAGATTTTAATTGATTTGTATAGTCCTCAAAGGATAACCAACTAGTCTGTAAGTTAATAATCATATTGGGTTCTACCTGCATTGAGGCATAGTCAAATGAGGTTAAATGATCTGTAATGTACAGTGATTTTTCTTCAAAATCTTTTATAAAAATAGTATGTAATCTTTTACATTTATATAGTTTTTTTACTGCCTTAGCAATGGCGTTAAAAGTCTCAATTTTTGGTTCTCCTTCCTTTAAAAATGTTCCGTATTCTCCGCTTAAAAAAACATTTCCACAAAACAAAACACGAATTTGATTGTTACAAAACATATTGTTAACTATTCGTTTAATCTTATTAGACATTTTAATATTTTGTGTAATTGTTTCAATTCCAATAGTTACAATTTGGGTATTAGCAAAAGCTACAGCTTTTTCATTTTTTAAAATAAAAATATAATTAAATTCTATATCACTATTAGCAATTTCGAAAGCTCGTAAAAAGTCCAAGGAGTAATATACATTATTGCAACAATCGAGATTATCCCAAAATGATTGGGGAATGTTATCTATGCTCTTAAATATTTCTGATTTTAATGACAAATTAAGTACTCTTCTTTGATTTCTTAGAAACTAAATATACTCCTAAGAATATTACGAGCATAGCTATAATTTTTACAGCATCTATAAAGTCTACACCCATTGCAAGTGCAAAAAGGCCAGCAATTACGGGTTGTAGATATATAAATATACCAACTGTTGATGCTTTCAACTTGTTAAGCGCTATCGGATTAAATAAATAGGTGCCAAAGGTAGCACCAATAATAACAAATAAAACAGAGAAGGTAGTGTATGGCTTAAAAGACTGCCATTCTACTGCGTCTAATTCATTGTACCCAAATGGAATTAAAATTATTAGTCCAAATAAAAACAACCATTTGATAAAAGTAAATGGATGATATTTAGCTGTTAATTTTTTAATTAAAATAACATATATGCTATAAGAAATAGCATTTAACAGTATAAGTAAATTTCCTAAAGGTACATTATCACCAGGCCTTGCTGACTTGCCGTAAATAGTTAAAATTAATGCTCCAATAACACCCAAGATTACTCCTAAAATCTTCAAATTGGTAACCTTTTCTTTGAGCATTATAGAAGAAAGAACTAAAATAATAATAGGTACTATTATCATTATAGAAGAAGCATGTATTGGCGAAGTATACTCTAATCCTTTAAAGAAGAAAAGCATATTAATTACTACTCCGAAAATTGCAGCAATAAAGAATTTGAAGTAGTCTTTTTTATCAACTTTTTGCTTAGGTAGAAAAAGACTCATTAACCAAAATAAAATAGTGGCTCCAGCAACTCTTAATAAAACAAAGCCAAATGGTTTAATGTAATTTTCATTCATTACTCCTTTTGCAATAGTGTAGTTAAGTCCATATAATAACTGAACCATAAATACAGCAAAAATTGCAAATCCTCGACTATTCATGTATGGCTAATTTTGCGGCTTCAATAGTTTTTTTTGAATTACCAATAAAAATTTGATTGTCAAATATGATAACAGGGCGTTTAAGAAATGTATAATGGTCTAAAATATAAGTTTTATAATCTTCTTCGGTTAAAGATTTTTCTTTAAGTTCCAATTCTTTATAAAGTCTTGCGCGTTTGCTAAATAAACTTTCATAACTTTCTGCTAGTTCTCTCATAACTTCAATTTGCGAGTTAGTTATAACCTCTGTTTTTATATCTTGAAATTGAAAATCTGTAGGAAGAGAGAGTTCTTTAATGATACGTTTACAGGTATCACAGGTACTTAAATAGTATACTTTTTTAATATTCATTTTTTTATTAATACGTGGAACTTTAACTTTTTATAATCGACTTATGATTTAAATTTGAAAGTACAAAGTAACCTTAATTAATACTAATTTTAACTACATTTAATAAAAATATAATCACATGGAATACGCATTTGATATTGCTCTAAAAAATAGGAAATTATTAAAAACATTTATAGAAAATCACACCTTAGAAGAACTGAATAAAGTGCCTCTAGGTTTTAATAATAATATTATTTGGAATATTGCACATACAATTGTCACACAGCAATTATTGGTTTATAAGTTATCAGGTCTTCCTATGCTGCTATCAGAGGATATGGTTGATGCTTACAAAAAGGGAACAAAAACGGAAGGTGATTTGTCCCAAGCAGAAGTAGATGCGATAAAAGGATTGCTTTTTTCTACGATTGAAAAAACCAAAGAAGATTATGACAAAAATATTTTTCATACATATAATCAGTATACTGTCACCACAAAAAGTATATTAAGTAACGTTGAAGAAGCACTTGATTTCAATAATTTTCATGAAGGCATTCATTTAGGTTATATTTTAGCACTTAGAAAATCACTTTAAATAATGGAATATTACTCAATAGCAACAATTTTAATAGTCCTCTCAGGTATATTTGGATATATAAATGTAAAGTTTTTAAAACTTCCAATAACCATTGGTCTAATGCTAATAACAATAGTATTTACTGTTGCGGTTGTTGTTATAGCTCAATTTGATAATAGCCTACTTCTAAGAGAAAAAGCATTTATTTCTAGTATTGATTTTGAAACTGTTCTACTAGATATTATGCTGAGTTTTCTGCTCTTTGCTGGTGCATTGCATACTAATTTTAATCAGCTAAAAATACAACGTGGACCAATTTTAGCATTTGCAACTTTAGGTGTTTTAGTATCTACTTTTTTAGTTGGTATAGTTATGTTTTATGTATTACAATTAATAGGATTAAATATAGAATTTATATACTGCCTTTTGTTTGGTGCTTTAATTTCGCCAACAGACCCTATTGCAGTGCTAGGAATACTAAAAAAAGCTGGCGCTCCAAAAAAACTAGAAACAAAAATAGTTGGCGAATCCTTATTTAATGATGGAGTAGGTGTTGTTGTGTTTCTTACAATATTCGCTATTGCAGCTCAACCTAATGCAGACATAGTTTTTACAGATATCGCTACTTTATTTGGTAAAGAGGTATTTGGAGGTATTGCTTTGGGTTTAATTCTGGGTTGGGTGACTTATCGTTTAATGAAATCAATTGACAATTACGAAGTGGAGGTTATTTTAACAATCGCAACTGTTATGGGAGGTACAATGTTAGCACACAATTTTCATTTATCTGCACCATTAGCTATGGTAACGGCAGGGTTAATTGTTGGTAACGATACTGTAAGAAACACTGCTATGTCCAAGACAACCGAAACATATGTAGATAAATTTTGGG
Organism: Winogradskyella sp. PE311; assembly: GCF_046545555.1. Lineage (NCBI taxonomy): Bacteria > Pseudomonadati > Bacteroidota > Flavobacteriia > Flavobacteriales > Flavobacteriaceae > Winogradskyella > Winogradskyella sp. PE311. The sequence goes on from NZ_JBHZTH010000001.1 coordinate 690,716, forward strand.
AACTCGTGGATGTTTTGCTAAATACTATGCTGTTTGTAATGATTGGTATGGAAATGCTTATTTTAACCTTAGAAGGTAAATATATTTATGCAGGTTTATTAGCTGTGCCTATTATTTTAATGTGTCGTTATATTTCTTTGTGGTTACCAATTAAATTCTTTTCTAAACGACTAGACTTTGTTCCTAAGACCAATCTTATAATGACATGGGGAGGATTAAGAGGAGGGATTTCTATTGCGTTAGCATTAAGCCTCACTCAAGAAATGCATAGAGAATTATTTTTGGTAATAACATACATTGTAGTAATAGTCTCAATTGTTGGCCAAGGTTTAACGGTTGAACCTATTATAAAACGGCTTACTAAAAAAACAGTTTAATTAATTATTAGTTGGTCTTCCAATTCATCAAAAGGGATTACAAATTCGGTATAACCTTGAGCGTATGAGGCCACTTCATAGGTGTTGTAAAGTAGAACTAAACCGTCATCGCTAAAACCTATATTCTCGGGAAGTTGAAATGGTTTACCAAAAAAGTAATCTTCCATTTTTAGATTTTCATCTCTATTTTCAAGATTTTTCAAAAAATATGTTTTGGCTATTGTTTCAAACACTTTAGAATTTTTTAGAATGTCTTTTTGATTCAATATGTCCCCTGTTTTGGCATTTAAGTTCAAAAATTTAATTTTATCATTTCCGTGAGCACCACCTTTATATTCGTAGGTACTTATTGCAAGTGTTATAACATCTTCAGATTGGTATGTTTTTTCGGTTTCAATGTGAAGTTCCCAAATTGGTTCTGATTCTTCGGGAAAATCACTTTTGAATTTAAGGTATTCTGTATCAAAATCTTCTAAAACAGCTCTAAGATTGGTTTTCTTTTCGGGGAAACTCAGCGTTGAGATTATAGTTTCTTCAATCTTAAAATTAATTTTTTTACTTATTTCATCATTCTCAGAAGCTTTGTCATAGATGACTGAAATTTCAGATTCAAAAGAATTTTCAATAGATGTAATTTCAAAGTTAACGGGCTTAAATTCGTTGCTGCAAGAATTAATTAGTAATATAATGACGGAAAATAAAATAATACGCTTCACAAGAATTGGGTTTTGTTAAACTGTGAATAAAGGTATAGCATCGATTTAAATAGAACGAATTATAGATTAAATTTGTTTTAAGTACTTGCTTTTTTTTGGACAGATTTTAATACTATTACTATGAAATTTAATACAAAAACAATACATGGTGGACAGCAATGCGATCCTGCTTATGGATCAGTAATGCCGCCAATCTATCAAACTTCTACATACGCACAATCAACACCAGGTGGTCATAAAGGGTATGAATATTCTAGAACACATAATCCTACAAGGCATGCCTTGGAGAATTCATTTGCCAGTATAGAAAATGGTAAATATGGCTTAGCTTTTGCTTCTGGTTTAGCTGCTATTGATGCTATTTTAAAGTTATTAAAGCCAGGTGACGAAGTTATTTCAACAAATGATTTATATGGTGGGTCATATCGTTTGTTTACTAAAATATATAAAGATTTTGGTATTAAATTTCATTTCTTATGTATGGAAAATGTCGAAAATATTGAGAACTATATTAATACTAATACAAAGCTGATTTGGGTGGAAACGCCAACCAACCCAATGATGAATATCATCGATATTATTGCTACAGCCAAGATTTCAAAAAAGCACAATTTGCTTTTAGCAGTAGATAATACCTTTGCAACACCTTATTTACAAAAGCCTCTAGATTTAGGAGCTGATATTGTAATGCATTCTGCTACAAAATATCTCGGAGGTCATAGTGATTTGGTTATGGGAGCTTTAGTAGTAAACAATAAGGATTTAGCGGATCGTTTATACTTTATTCAAAATGCAAGTGGCGCCATATGTGGTCCGCAAGATGCGTTTTTAGCATTAAGAGGTATTAAAACACTTCATGTACGTATGCAACGACATTGTGAAAATGGTAAAGCAGTTGCTCAGTATTTGGCTGCACACCCTAAAATAGAAAACGTCTATTGGCCAGGTTTTAAAAACCATCCAAATCATCTAATAGCAAAGACTCAGATGAGTGACTTTGGTGGTATGGTATCTTTTACAACAAAAGGGAATAATTATAAAAAGGCAATAAAGATTATAGAAAATTTAAAACTATTCACTTTAGCAGAATCTCTAGGTGGAGTCGAGTCCTTAGCTGGGCATCCTGCAAGTATGACACATGCTAGTATTCCTAAACAAGAACGCGAAAAAATTGGTGTTGTAGATTCTTTAATAAGACTAAGTGTTGGTATAGAGGATTCAGAAGATTTAATTACTGATTTAAATCAGGCGATTAGGTAATTGCTATAAATAAGAGGTAATAAAAAAGACCAAATCATTTGATTTGGTCTTTTTTATTTATGTTTTACATCATTTAATCTAAATAATAAATGTAGCCAAAGTTTAGCCAAACATTCCAATCATTATTTTTATTTGATGCTAGTTTATGATCTAAACCATCGATAAAGTCAGTAAAATAATATTGACCTCTTAATTCAACAAAAAGATCAGAGAGGACTGATAGCTTATATCGTGTACCTATACTCGTTACTACAGACCAAGTGGTCCCACTTTCACTGCTAACAAAGGGGTCTCCGCCAGAGGCATCATCCCAAAAATTGTAGAAATTATCATTATTATTAATATTACCATCACCAAATGTTGTTGCAACAGATGGATTATAAGAAACGAAGTGCGCACCAGCAGATATAAAAGGAGCAAAAGAATAAGCTCCTGCCGAAAATGCTCTAATACTTAAAGGAAAATATTCTAATTGCATACCAATGTCCCAGTTTTGGGCTTGGCCAGTATGACTCCTTAATTGCTCTGCTTCTTCGGTTTGTCTATCTTCATCGACCCATTTTCCTATATGTTCGAGTTCTGTTCTGTTCCAAGAAATTTCAGTTCGTAATTTAAAATGATCGTTAAAATACTTATCTGTAGTATAACAATTACAATCGGCACGGTATGCAAAATTAATATAATGCACAATACCTATAGCTATACCTGTGTTACCAGAATTGGTCTCAAAATCATTACGTATTCCGAAATCAGATTTAAACGCAATTGGACCTACAAAAGCGCCTATTTCGTGAGAAAATCCTAATTGAGCATAAGTAGATTGTATAGATAAAAACAATACTAATGCGATGATAGATTTTTTAATATTCATTGCCATAAAGCTCGGGGATTATTAGCCTTTGCCGAACAAATATATAAAAACTCGACAAAAGATAAAATAAAAGGGACAAAATGCAAAATACTTATTGTTTAGAGGAAAATTAATACAATCTTTTAATTTTAAAAATAATTGAGAATATAAAAAAAATAAGCCGTTATTTTTACAGATAATGTATCTTTGTGGGCAATAAACCACAATTTCTTAACAATTTTTTATATGAAAGATAAAATTGATGCGTTTCTAGAACTTGTCGAAAAACGTAATGGCCATGAGCCAGAATTTTTGCAAGCAGTACGCGAAGTTGCAGAAACAGTTATTCCGTATATCGTTAAACACGATATTTATCATGGTAAAAACATTCTTTTAAGAATGGTAGAACCAGAAAGATTAATTTCTTTTAGAGTCTCTTGGGTTGATGATTCAGGCGAAATCCAAGTAAATAGAGGGTATAGAATTCAGATGAACTCAGCTATTGGACCCTATAAAGGAGGTTTGCGTTTTCACCCTACGGTGAATGCTAGTATACTTAAATTTTTAGCTTTTGAGCAGGTATTTAAGAACAGCCTAACAACCCTTCCGATGGGAGGAGGTAAAGGTGGATCAGATTTTGACCCTAAAGGTAAATCTGATAACGAAATTATGCGTTTTTGTCACGCTTTTATGAGTGAATTATTTAGACATATCGGTCCTAATACGGATGTACCAGCAGGAGATATTGGTGTAGGTGGTAGAGAGATTGGTTTTATGTTTGGAAAATACAAAAAACTTAAAAATGAGTTTACGGGTGTATTAACCGGTAAAGGAGCTTCTTGGGGAGGATCTTTAATTAGACCAGAAGCAACAGGTTATGGTACGGTCTACTTCGCACAGAACATGTTAAAGCTTAAGGACGATTCATTTGACGGAAAAACAGTTGTTATATCTGGCTCAGGTAACGTAGCACAGTACGCCGCTGAAAAAGCTATAGAATTAGGAGCGACTGTTTTAACTCTGTCTGATTCTGGAGGATATATTTTAGACGAAGAAGGTATCAATTCTGATAAACTGAAGCACGTAATGTTTATTAAAAATGAAAAAAGAGGTAGAATACGTGAATATATTGATAAGTACCCAAATGCTAAGTATGTAAAAGGCGGACGACCTTGGTCAGTTAAATGTGATATTGCTCTTCCTTGTGCTACTCAGAATGAATTAAATGGTGATGAAGCAAAAGAGCTTATTAATAATGGTTGTATGTGTGTATCGGAAGGTGCAAACATGCCTTCGACTCCAGAGGCAATACATGAGTTTCAAAATGCCAAAATTTTATTTGCACCAGGTAAAGCCTCTAATGCAGGTGGTGTAGCAACTTCTGGTTTAGAAATGAGCCAGAATTCATTGCGTTTAAGCTGGTCTAGAAAAGAAGTTGATGATAGATTAAAAGATATTATGGAAGATATCCATGATTCTTGTGTCGCCTATGGAAAAAAAGACGATGGATCTATTGATTATATTACAGGAGCAAATATTGCAGGTTTTGTTAAAGTTGCTGATGCTATGCTAGCACAAGGAGTTGTGTAAAGAATACTATTTTTAAAGATTTTAGCCTCCATGAATTGTATGGAGGCTTTTTTTATGACATAATATATGATAAGCATAATATTATCGTTAGTATTAAATATATTTGAGCAAACAAATTTATTGATGAATAAACCTGTTTTCATAACTATTATTATCTTTTTTATGGCAATAACTAAAAGTTATTGTCAAGATTTTTCAACTTTATGGCAAGCGCATTACTCTTATAATGATATTGTAGATGTGGTAAATGGTAATAATAAAATTTATGCTGCTGCACAGAATGCCGTTTTTCAGTATGATACTTTATCAGAAGAGCTAAAAACAATAACCACGGTAGAAGGTTTGTCGGGTGAGCAAATAACGACTATTTACTATAGTGAAGATTTTCAATATGTTCTAATAGGTTATGAGACAGGGCTAATCGAAGTTTATTCTGAGACTGATGAATCTGTTTTATCTGTTGTAGATATTTTAGAGAAACAAAACATTACACCTGTAAATAAACGAATTAATCATTTTTATGAGAATGAAGGTCTTATCTATATATCTACTGATTTTGGTATTTCTATTTATGATTTAGAAGGCTTAGAGTTTGGTGATACTTATTTTTTAGGTAATGGTGGTACTCAAATTACAGTAAGTCAAGTTTCTATTTTAAATAATGAAATTTATGCAGCTTGTTTAAATAATAATGGTATTAAAAGAGGAAATCTAGCTAATCCAAATCTCATTGATTTTTCGCAATGGGAAACCATTATAACAGGTGATTTCTTTACTATGAATACTGTTAATAATAAATTGTATTCCATTAGGTCCAATAGAGTTTTACACGAAATTGAAGGAGTAACTATAAATACATTATTTACATTTCCTTTATTACCGTCTGATACTGAAGTGTCAAATTCTAATTATATAGTCTCTAGTACTACAGACGTATATATTTATGATGAAAACATTCAATTAATTAATAATTTTCAGACCAATGGTGAGTTTAGTACTTCATTTACATCAGCCACAATTTTAAATGATTTTGTCTACTTAGGCTCACAAGATTTTGGTGTATTACAAAGTTTAATATTAGATAATACAATTTATACAGAGATTAAACCTAATGGTCCTTTATTTAATGAAGTCTTTAGGGTAGATGCAGAAAGTGAAGTTGCCTGGGTTAGTTTTGGTGATTATTCAGAGGCATTAGATCCGTCACCTTTTAGAACCAGAGGTATAAGCTATTTAATTGATGATAATTGGGAAAGTATTCCTTTTGATAGTCTTTTTGGTGCTAGAAATTTATCAGAAATTTCACCAAATCCTTTTAGTCCAAATCAAGTTTTTATTAGTTCATTTCAAAATGGTATTGTAGAAATTAATGATTTTGAGCCAACAGTTTTATATGATCAAAATAACAGTGGCTTAGAATCTTTAGTTGTGCCTGGTGCACCTAATTTTTCGAGTATTAGAGTATCGGCATCGACTTTTGATAGAAATGGCTTATTGTGGTCTCTAACCGCTAGAGCACCTAATCCTTTAAAATCGTATGACCCGCAGTCGGGTAATTGGCAAGGGTTTGATTTTTCGTCTATTATTGAAGACGATTTAAATGATGAATTTGGTTTTTTTGATATTGCTATAGATGATAATGGTACAAAATGGATCGGTGGTTATTCAAACGGTCTTTATGCCTATAATGAAGGTATTTCGGACAATCCGTTGAGAAATATAAGGACTGAGGAGCAAAACTTACCATTCCCTCGAGTGACGTCTTTAGAAATTGATAATAGAAATCAGTTATGGATTGGCACATTTTCTGGACTTAGAGTTTTGTTTAATACCGCAGGATTTTATGACGATCCTAATCCTGTTTTAAGTTCTATTATAATTTTAGAGGATGGTATACCTAAAGAATTATTAGAGAGTCAGTCTATAACAGATATAGAATCAGACGGATCAAACAATAAATGGGTAGGAACCGTTGACTCAGGAATATTTTATTTTTCACCAGATGGGCAAAATACAATTTATCATTTTACTACTGATAATTCCCCTTTACCATCAGACAGAATTAATGATATTTCTATTGATCCTAATAATGGAATAGTTTACATAGCCACAACCAAGGGTATGTTATCATTTAAAGCAGGTGGCTCAAAACCAGAAGAAACGCTTGAAAATGCTTTTGCTTATCCTAATCCGGTAAGACCCGAATACAATATTCTTGGATTTAATGACCTAAATGATATTAATAAAGGTGTAAAAATTAGTGGACTTACAGATAGTGTAAATATAAAAATCACAGATATAGAAGGTAATTTGGTCGCAGAGGCTCAGTCTAATATAAACTTAAGATCATCAAGTTCTAATTATAATTTTGCCATAGATGGCGGTACCGCTATTTGGAATGGTAAAAATCTTGCTAATTCTGTTGTTAGATCCGGTGTATATTTGGCTATGATTTCTGATTTAGACTCATTTGAGACTAAGGTTATTAAACTTCTTATTGTTAGATAAAAATGCTTACAAAAAATAATAGCATTGTTCTGTCCAAAATAAAATATAAGGATTACGATCTCATTGTTAAATGTTATACAGCGCAAAGAGGTGTTGTGAGTTATATTCTTAGAGGTATTTTGAAATCCAAAAAAAGCCAAACAAAAACGGTTTATTTTCAGGCATTATCACAAATACAAATAGAAGAAAATTACAAACCAAATCAATCTTTGCATTCAATTAAAGAAGTAAAATTATATTATACTTATAAAAGCCTTCACACAAACGTTTACAAAAGTGCAGTTGTTTTGTTTTTGTCTGAAATTTTATCTAATGTTTTAAAGGAGGAAGAAAAGAATGAAGCCTTATATCATTATATAGAAACAGCATTACAATATTTAGATAACGAGGAACATTTTTCTAATTTTCATATGTTGTTTTTATTAAAACTGACTCGCTATCTCGGAATTCAACCCGAAAATTTAAATATAGAATACCCATACTTTAATCTTAAGTCTGGTGTTTTTGAAGCTTTTAGCACAGATATTTATTCAATCTCTGGTAAAAATTTAACACTGCTAAAACAATTGTTGGGCATAAATTTTGATACACTTTCTACTATAAAAATTAATGCAAAGCAAAGACAAGAGTTTTTAAATATGTTATTGTATTATTTTGAATTACATTTGGGTGGGTTTAAGAAACCAAAGTCACTACAGGTTCTTAATGATGTATTTCATTAAGTCAGTTTATCAAGAGATTTTAATGAAGATGTATACTAGGGTGAATTATAATATCTTTTTTAGTGTTTTTTTATTTCTTTTAATACAAAGTGCATTTTCGCAAACGATTACTGTATTAGAAAAGGGTACTAATGAACCTATTCCTGGTGTAGCCTTATATAATTTAAAAAAGACTAAATATCTAGTTACTGATATAAATGGTAAAGCTCAATTAGATAAATTTAATGATCGTGAAATCATCTATTTCCAGAACCTCTTGTATGAAAAATTACAATTAAGAAAAGTTGAAATTGCTAACAACAATAACACGATTTATTTAGTTATAAAAGTAGAGAGTCTTAATCAAATTGTGATCTCCGCATCAAAATTCGAACAAAATAAGCGGGATATTCCAAAGACAATAATTAGTTTAAATGCCAAGGATGTAGCTCTAGCTAATCCCCAAACCAGTGCAGATGTATTAGAGAATACAGGAAATATATTCATTCAAAAAAGTCAACTTGGAGGTGGAAGCCCTATGATAAGAGGCTTCTCCACAAATAGGCTACTCATTACAGTAGATGGTGTAAGGATGAATAACGCTATTTTTAGAGGTGGTAACCTTCAAAATGTTATTTCAATTGATCCATTATCTATTCAGAATACTGAAGTAACACTGGGAGCAGGATCAGTGGTATACGGTAGTGATGCGATAGGTGGTGTAATGAGTTTTTATACAAAAAAACCACAGTTATCTTATAAAGACAAACTATTTTTAAAAGGGAACTCCTTAGTTAGATATGCAAGTGCAAATCAAGAAAAAACTGGACATTTTGATTTTAATCTGGGTTATAAGAAATGGGCTTTTTTGAGTAATGTAAGTTATACGAGTTTTGATGATTTAAGAATGGGTAGTAAGGGTCCAGAAGCATATTTAAGACCTGAATATATAATTAGAGAAAACGGTGAAGATGTCATTGTTACCAATAGTAATCCGAATATTCAAACACCAACAGGTTACAGTCAAATAAATTTGATGCAGAAAGTTCGTTATGAGCCATCTGATAACTTAAATTTTGATTTGGGTATCTATTATACAACAACTTCAGACTATCCTAGATACGATAGATTGATAAGGCCAAGAGGCGAAACATTGCGCTCTGCAGAATGGCAATATGGACCACAACAATGGTTTATGGGTAATATTCAATTAACAAAAACTAGCAGTAGATCCAACCTTTATGATAAAATACACGCAACTGCAGCTTATCAAAACTTTGTGGAAAGTAGAAGTGATAGGGATTATCAATCTGCATTGAGAGAAGTTAGAGAAGAAAATGTAGATGTTATTTCTTTTAATTTAGATTTAGAAAAAAGAGTCAGTCCTAAAACAACAATTTTTTATGGTTTGGAGTACTTATATAATACTGTTGGCTCAGAAGGAAGGGAGGAAAATATTGAAACAAATACAAGTGTTAAAAATGTTACACGCTATCCAAATGGTGCAACTTGGCAATCTTTAGCAGCTTACACAAGTTTAAAATATAAACCTAATCCTAAGTTTGTTTTTCAGACAGGATTAAGATACAATCAAGTTATTTCAAATGCAGATTTTACAGAGAATAATGAATTTTTAAATCTTCCTTTTAATAGTGCTGAGATTAATACAGGAGCATTAACAGGTACAGCAGGTATAACATGGTTACCAAATAAGATGATTCAGTGGAAATTAAATGCGTCAACTGCATTTAGAGCACCAAACATCGATGATATTGGTAAAGTGTTTGATTCTGAACCAGGTTCTGTTGTAGTACCTAATAAAGATTTAAAAGCAGAGTATGCTTACAGTGGTGAGTTAGGTCTAAAATTAAACTTTGATGATAAAGTAGTTTTAGATTTAGCGACATATTATACGTTCTTAGATAATGCATTAATTAGAAGGGATTTTGGGTTAAATGGGGAGACAGAAATTTTATATGATGGTGAGTTAAGTACAGTACAAGCTATACAAAATGCTTCTAAAGCTTGGATATACGGTTTTGAAGTTGGACTAGAAATTAATTTCTCTCAACAATTAAAGCTACGATCGCAATATAATATAGTTGGCGGGACAGAAGATAACGAAGGGGTAGAAGTGCCCATTAGGCATGTAGCACCATATTTTGGGAGAACCCATTTTATATGGAAAAACAAGAAATTTCTGTTCGATGCATTCTTAGTTTATAACAATGAATTATCATTTAATCAATTAGCGCCATCAGAGCTATCTAAAGACTATTTATATGCATTAGATTCTAACGGCAACCCATATTCGCCTTCTTGGCATACATTAAACTTTAGAACGCAGTATAAGTGGAACGATAAATTAACTACGACAATAAGCTTGGAAAATATTACAGACCAGCGCTATCGACCATATTCTTCTGGTATTTCCTCTGCTGGAAGAAATCTAATTTTAGCATTGAGATATGCGTTATAAAAAAAGCCCTATGTTTTCATAGGGCTTTTTTAAAATAAATGTTAAATCTATTTTTGTTTAATAGTCTTTTTAATAATTACCTGATTGTTAGAGAGTCTCACTTTAGCTATATATGGCGCTTTATTTAATTTAGATAAACTGTAGATTTCTGAAGAAGAATTACCAATTAAATCATAGATACGTCGTCCTAGAACATCTAATATCTCAACCTTAGTGATAATAAATTGTGAATCTATTTTAAATTGAACGTTGCCGTCTGACAATTCAATAATTGATAGTTTATTAGAATCGATAGTAGTATCATTTACAGATAAAATCTCAGAATTAAATATAACTTCAAAGCGATTATCAAAACTACCAGGTTCAGAAGTAAAGCTGTAGTCAGAATCCTTTATATTATGAATGATATTAAGTAAATTATCCTTAATATAAATATTATTAGTTGTATAAAAGTCTCCTTCAAATTGTGCTATCGAGAGTGAAAAAATCGTAGGGACGTCAATACTAGTTTCAAAACCAAGTTCAATAATTTCATCAAAATCTAAACTTGAAGAATTTCTTCCCTGAATTACGTATCCATCGTCAGTACCAGTTATCTTAGAATAAAATTTTGCATAACTCGCAGAAAAAGAATTGGTTTTTACGTCATAGAGTGTGCCATCATATCCATCTGTAGCACCATCAATATGTGCTACTGCAATTTGTTTAGCAATACCGTTATCAGATGTTAAGTTTAGCCATAAAACTTGGCGATTACTTGTATTATGGTTTGCGTTTCTAAAAAATTGATTGTTATTTCCAGTAACTCTCATTGAGTTGTTAAAAATTATAGGTGTACCAGATAAAGCTTCAACAAAAAAGCCTTGTCCAGAAGGTACAAAATCAGCAGGAATTAAAGATAAATCACCACCAGCTGTATTAACACCGCTACCAGATATAATTGCATAATCAGCACCAGAAAAGTTTTGCCCTTCATTACCAGAAGCATTTGCATCTGCAGGTGTAGCTTGATTCCATAAATAAATCGCATCAACACTACCAGCATTAGCTGCAAAGAAAACATTGGTGTCTATTGCACTTGGGTAAGGGTTACCAATAAAATTCCAATCGTTATAAACTCCACCGCTATTATTTGCAATTGTAGTTGAGATTATTCCATTATTAAAAGGACCAGAAAATGTAAACTGTTGTTGTACAGGAAACATACCTAAAGGAGCAGCAGTAGTCGCATAACCAACACCTGGAGACATAATTCCAGAGGCGATTTGCCATGAGTCACCATTATCATCGATATTGTCTTGTCCTGGTATATAATTACCAGTATTATTTATTTCTTCTAATAAATCTTCAAAATTAAAAGCGTTAAATAGAAAGCGTCTAGAGGCAGGTACTAATCCAAAAGAATTCTCTACAGTTTCACCAACTACTGGTGAGCTCCAATACGTATACTCTAAGGGGCTATTTAGCAGAGTTGTTTCCTTTTGCACTGTAATAGCACCATTAGCTACTGTAGACGATGCATTGTTAACTTGAACTACAGAACCTTCTGGGAATACAGTAATATTACCATCAGAGACAATGTCATTTTCTATTTGAATAAACGTACCATTATTTACAATTAAGTTAGAGCCACCATTAACTATGAGACTACAAGCATTAAAACTGACTTGTAATCCGCCTATTGAAGTATCAAAATTTCCATCTAAAATAGCGACAGTCGTTGAAGAAGGTATACCGTTATCCCAAGTGGTGCCATTCCAAGTGGTTGTATCAGGACATTCACAGTTATTAACATGAACTCCAAAATTACTTACATCATCTGGCGTTGTAGTTGACCATTGTGAAGCATCATAAGTTATTGTTGGTATAGCAACATCTAAGTTTCTTCTAAGAACTATGTTATTTGCGAAATTAATATTACCACTTATTTCACCAATGATATCAATATTTTCACCGGATATAGTTTGTAAAGCAATAGCGTCATTACCACTAAAAGTAAGTACATTACTATTAGTACAAAGATCTGCAGTAGCACATAGTTGAGATCCAAGTCTAGCAATAACATAAGTAGAGGATGCCTCTAAAGTACCAGTTAAATCTATACTAACAGGAATACCGTCATCATTTCTATAATTAGCCAATCTATAATTAGATAGGTCTACAGTAGCTCCAGTAGGATTGTATAATTCAATATATTTTTCAATACCACCTGCATTTGTTTCGTGATATTCAGATATTATTAATTCTGAGCAGTTGGCTATTGGTGCAGTGACTTCGCCATTTAAATCTACATTTTCTGAGGTAACAGTTGGGCTCGATGCTATTAAAGTACCGTTATATGAATTTGCTGTTAATCCTGAAATTAAGCGTGTATAGATAGGTGTTAATCCAACCACTCCTACTGTTGGTGTAAGTGTAATGGTATTCGCAAATCCACCACCAGAAGTGTTAGAAATTTCGAAATTACCAGGTGCTGTTAATAGAATGTCTGACGTTAAATTAAATCCTTGTACAGTAAATGTTCCTTCTTGTAAAGACGTTTCGCCTTCAACGTAACCAAAGTCATTAATAGAGGCTGGATTTACTATGATACTAGAAGTTACTGGAGCAGTACCTTCGATTAAAATATTATCTAAACGATGTCGTTCGCCACCACCATTATTAGTCATACTTACCCTAATCTCAATAGTATTGCCAGTTAATCCATTATCAGAAACAACCGTTGGAGGGAAATCATTAATTAGAGTGCCGTTGTTTGCGGCAACAACCCAAATACCGCCATCAATCCTATACTCTGTTATAAATGTATCCGAATCTTCAAGATTAGCAGTTGCATTTGAAAATGCATCAAGTGAAAATTGCACATTGGTAAAACCTGTAATTTCCACAATAGGCGAAAACCATATAGCAGTCGTATTTAATGCTCTACTCTCTAGGTAATCATCATTGACTTGTATATATCTATTTTGAATATTTAGATTGGCTCCAGTTATGTCAATCGACCAATTTACTTCAGAAAGATTTACAACAGGAAGTGGACCTACGGCACCTTTACTTCCTTGAGCAGAAAAGTCTTCATTATAAATAGTTGTTTGCGCAATTGAAACAGAGGAAAATAGAAAAATTAGAATAAGGGATAGGTAAAAATTTTTCATTATAAGGGTGATTTTAAAACTTGGGAGTGATTTTTATAATTAGTTCTTGTAACAAATATGCATATTAAATTGCTAAATTGTTATAATTTAGGCGTTTGAATCTACAAAGAACATATACGGTCGACGAAGCGCAGAAAAAGCTCGAAAGTTACTGCGCTTATCAAGAAAGATGTCACAAAGAAGTGATATTGAAATTGCGAGGAATGAGAATGATTCCTGAGGCAATTGATAAGATTGTAGTGCACCTAATTCAAAATAATTATCTGAATGAAGAACGATTTGCACAAGCTTACGTAAGAGGAAAGTTTAGGATCAAAAAATGGGGAAAAAATCGATTAATTAGGGAGTTGAAATTCAGAAATATTTCTAAATATAGTATTGATTCAGCACTTAAGGAAATAGATTATGATGAGTATCATAAAACATTAGAAGAATTAGTCATAAAACGAATAGATCAGGTTAAGGAAAAGAATCTTTATAAAAAGAAAAAAAAAGTAGCTGACTACCTTTTATATCGTGGATGGGAGTCTCATCTTGTTTATGAAAAAATTAATTCGCTGATAAAATAAAAACACCCTATTTATAAGTTATAAATAGGGTGTTTTTATTTTATGTTATGCAGTTTATAAATTAAACGAAGCACCTATATTAATTGTAAATTGATTGTGAAGTTCTTCAGCGGGAGTAATAGTACCAGAATCATATTTCGCAAAAGGAGCGTTAAGTTCAGTGTATATCCCAAAACCACTCGAAAAGAAATAACGTGCGCCTAAGTGACCACCAAAATTCTTTAAGCCAAAACTTAAACCTGGATATACATCAAAGTTTTCATCAATTGCTAAAACATTTCCAATATTAGCATTAAATCTAGCTCTTAAATCGTATCTATCTGTAAAATCAGCATCCAGAATTTCTTCAACACCTAATAAGTAGGTAGATGAAATACCCAATGAAATATTTTCGCCGATACCATAATCGTAAGAAACATTAAGACCTGTGCCATTGTTTTGAAAATTAGCACCAACTTGAAACTTACCATCACCTTTTCCTATAAATGCCTGAGCATCAACAAACGAAAAGGATATTAACGCCATTATTAAAATTAAATTTTTCATAGTTCTTTTTAGATTTGAATAGGCAAATATATTACAAGTTTTTAAAACTTCTATTTGTATTTGTAATCGCTTTTTTGTTTTTCCAATCAATCCATTTCTGGCCCTTAATACGGCGCATAAGATTATCATAGTTCCGCATAACAAAAACATTATAAATTGCTTTGCCAAGATTTTTAGGATTCCTTGCAATTGCCCTAAGACTCATTGAAAAACCAGGAGTAATATATTTCATATAATGCCAATAACCTTCTGGCATGTATAAAAGTTCTCCATGCTTTAAATTGCACGTCCATCCCTTAGCATGCATTAAAGCAGGCCATTTTTCAAAGCCAGGATTTGAAAAATCAATATCTTCTCTAGTAATTAAAGAATATGGCACTTTATATAAATACTTAGTCTGTTTTTGATCAAATAATATACATTGCTTTTCGCCTTCAAAATGAAAATGAAAAATATTAGCTAAATCAATATCATGATGCATAAATGTATGAGAATCTGTACCTCCAAAAAATAACATAGGTAAACCTTTCATAAGACGAAGTCCAAAATCGGGATAACTAAAATCTTTTTGAAGTTGAGGTACTTCTTTTAAAATATTCCAAAGAAAAATTCTGAATTTTGTAGGCTCACGTTTTAACAAATCTACATAATCACTCATTTTCATTGTAGCATGAGCTTCGTTAAAACCATCTTTATAATCTACAGGTCTATCATCATATAAAGGCACAGTTTTGTCACCAGCCACATCTTTTATGTAATTTAAATTCCATTTAGAATACGCAGGCCAATCTTCAATAAAGCGTTCTATAACCACTGGTTTCTGTGGTTTAAAGTAGTACTTAATAAAATCCTCTTTAGCGATAGTTTCAACTCGAGGAATATCTTGTAGATTCAATTTCAACTTCGGTCGATTTATTAAATCAAAGTTAAAAAAATCTTTACAAAAACATATAATTAATGTAATGTGTTAATTTGTGATTTTTAAGTTTAAATTATCTAAAAACACAGTTACAGGATCTACACCATGATTGTGATCTGTTGAGATAGCATCATTACCATTTATTTGAAATCCTACTTGTATAAAGTTTTCTGACCAACCCGTAGGTACTGTAACAGTATTCAATAATATATTTAATTCAAAGACTTCAGAGTTAATTTCAATACTATTATAAGTTAGAGAATTATCTGTTGTAGTGCCATTAATTATAATAGAATTCCATTGATTAGGAATTACGCAGGTGTTTATAGAATTAATATTTTCCCAGCCAATTGGACTGCCATTAATTTTTTCATCATTCCAATAGCTCCATACATTTGTCTTACTCCATTGTATACCCCATCCCCAAGAATTAGGGGTAATAACATGCTGCATAGTAAACTCTAACCCTTCAACTTCAGATAAATTGGAGATAGAACAATTCACATTTACTTCAGGGTAAAAATTTAACGAATAGGTAAATGATTGAGTAGGTTTAAAAGGCCATTTTAAGTCTTCCCATTTTTTTGCAACCGTATTTGTAAAAAAAACGTTATTGTATGAATCGCCACCTTCTATTTCTGTTTTGAGTGTTTTAGAGATAAATGTATTGTCATCATGTTCTATATTGTATAAAATGTTTGTTCCATTAAATATGATATCTTCATAAACACCCCATCCAGTACTATCCCAATTTTCTAATACTTGATTTTGATCTATAGGCATCTCTTCTATATCAGAAAATGTATACTCAGATGGATTAGGGTCTATAGGATCGTCTTCTTGTTTACATGAAGTTATGTATAAAACAACAAGACATAAAATAAATTTTTTATGAAGCTTTAAAATAGTTTTAAGATGCATTAATGATTTTTTAACTTTTAGAAAGACAATAGTTGATAAATAATTAGTTACCTCAATTAAAAATTCACTTTAAGACTTTAGCTTTTGTCTTAGCATCTTCATTACGTTCTATCTTGTGATTTGGTCTAGACCATTTTGGCTTTTCACCCAATGACTGAAATTCAGAATCCTTAGATTCAATTGTTTTTGGTTGAGTCTTTTTTGTAAATGGCTTTTGTGGATTTAGACCTAACAATTTAAACATCTCCATATCCTCATTTACATCAGGATTTGGTGTGGTCAATAATTTATCACCAGCAAAAATTGAATTTGCACCAGCAAAGAAGCACATTGCTTGACCCTCTCTTGTCATTTGTGTTCTACCTGCAGATAAGCGCACTTGCGTTTCTGGCAACACCATTCTTGTTGTGCATACCATACGCACCATATCCCAAATAGATACTGGTTTTTCTTCTTCTAGTGGTGTACCTTCAACGGCAACTAAAGCGTTAATTGGTGTTGACTCTGGCTGAGGATCTAAAGTAGATAATGCAACTAGCATTCCTGCTCTGTCTTCTACTTTTTCTCCCATCCCAATAATTCCGCCCGAACAAACAGTAACATTGGTCTTACGAACATTATCAATAGTTTCTAAGCGGTCTTCAAAACCACGCGTAGAAATAACTTCTTTATAATACTCTTCTGATGAATCTAAATTATGATTGTAAGCATATAAACCAGCTTCGGCTAAACGTTGTGCTTGGTTTTCTGTTACCATACCGAGAGTACAGCATACTTCCATATCAAGTTTATTAATGGTACGTACCATTTCTAAAACTTGGTCAAACTCTGGTCCATCTTTTACATTTCTCCACGCAGCTCCCATACAAACTCGAGAACTTCCTGATGACTTTGCACGTAATGCTTGCGCTTTTACTTGCTGTACACTCATTAAATCATTTCCTTCTATATCTGTGTGATAGCGTGCTGCTTGCGGACAATAACCACAATCTTCTGGACAACCACCTGTTTTAATAGACAGCAATGTCGAGACTTGAACCGTGTTTGGATCATGGTGTTCTCTATGTATTGTTGCTGCTTCGTAAAGCAACTCCATTAAAGGTTTGTTGTATATATCTAAAATTTCTTCCTTTGTCCAGTTGTGTCTTACTATACTCATATAAGTTTAGGTCTTAGTCAAACAAAAATAGTTATAACCATTTAGATTCTCGTTCTGTTGCGTCTAAAATATCAACTTTTAATAGTGATGCAATTTCTTTTGCTTTTTTAAAAGCATCATCAATATCATAAGTGTTATAAGCTTCTATTTTTTGATTTGTATTATAGAATAAATTGAGCTTAATGATTTCGTTCGTCACATTAGCTTCAGCTGAGGTTTGTCTGAGAGTCGTTGTTTCATTTGTTCTAAAAACTGAAATATATTCTATATCTGGAATAGGTTTCCATTTACCCACTGAAATTCCAAGAAGAGATTTTATTTCCCGATATTTTTGATTTTTAAAATCAAATTCAGAACCTTCTACAAGAAGAAAAAAGACGCCCATACCAATAAGAATAAATCCTTTAAAGCTAGTTACTAGTGAAATTACTCCAATAATTAGAGCAAGACAACCTAGAATTAATTTCCAAATGGGAAGTTTTCTTTTAAATATGAATTTATTCATCATATGACATTAAGATGAAAAGTCCACCTTAAGCTAAAGTGGACTTTCTGTTTGTTTTACTTTTCGTTAGACTTCTCAACCTCAGCATCATCTGCTTCAATCTCTTTTTTGTCTTTACCCTTTAAATACTCAGGTAAATCCATACCAGCCATATTAAACATTTCTTGTAAAGGTGGTACTGATTTGTACATGCCAGATAAGAAGTTAGCAGTTGATGACTTACCGTCTTCACCACCAGTGCCATTATCCCAAACAGTAACTTTATCAATTTTAATATTCTTAATTGCTTCTGCTTGTATTTTCACTAATTCTGGTAGCTTATCTGCAATTAATAATAATACTGCATCTCTACTAGAATCTCCAGCCGCTTTCACAATCTCCTGCATACCAGCAGCTTGTTTAGTTAAGATTTCAAATTGACCTTGCGCTTCTGCTTGTGCTTTAAAGAGGATAGCATCAGCCTCACCTTTTGCTTTACGTCTAATACGCTCAGCTTCTGCTTCTGCATCAATTTCTACTTTACGTTTATCTATTTCTGCAGGTACAATAACGTCTGCCATTTGAGAAGAACGCTCACGTTCGGCTCTTGCCGTTTCTGCTTCTTGCTCTGCTGCATAAGATTCTTGTAAAGCCTTTGCACTCTGTACTTTCTCAGATGCAATTGCTACACGCTCAGCTTCAGCCTCTCTTTGACGACGCAATGAATCTGAATTTGCTACAGATATTTTTGCCGAGTTTTCACCTTCAACTGCTTGTGCATTTGCTGCGGCAACTTGGGTTCTTTCATCTTGTACAGCATTAGCTTCACCAATCGATCCATCTCTAGTTTTCTCTGCAACCGATTTACGCGCTGCATTAATAGCGTGTGCAGCAGCTTCTTTACCAAGTGCTTCAATATAACCAGACTCATCAACAATATCTGTAATATTTACGTTGATTAGTTTTAAACCTACTTTCTTTAACTCCGTTTCTACTGACTGAGAAATATTAGTTAAAAACTTGTCTCTGTCATTGTTGATTTCCTCAATATCCATTGAAGCTACAACTAAACGTAATTGACCAAAAATAATTTCTTTGGCAAGCTCTTGTACATCTTGTGCGCCTAATCCTAATAAACGTTCTGCAGCATTTTGCATTACACCTGGCTCAGTTGATACACCAATTGTAAAACGGGATGGTACATTAACACGAATGTTTTGTTTAGACAGAGCATTAACTAGATTTACTTCAATTGAAATTGGTGTTAAATCTAAGAACTCATAATCTTGAATCACTGGAATAATAAATGCTGCACCACCATGAATACACTTGGCAGATTGTCCTCCTCCAACTTTACCGTAAACCACTAGTATACGATCAGATGGACAACGTTTATAACGTTTTATAAGTATTACTAATGTTAATATAATAAATAGGGCTACAAAAATTAGGAGCATTGGCCCTCCAATGCCTTCCATGTTAATTGATTCTTGTATTGCGAGTAATTTCATATAATAGATTTTAAAGGTTAGTATAAAGTTATTTTAAATTAATTGTTACCAAGCAAATGATTTTCACCTAATGGCAGTTCTTGTTTTACGGATTGGGATTGTTCAATCGGTTTGCGTGTATGGTCAACAATGAGGATACCATTCGAAGTTACATCAACAACCTTTATAATGGTTCCAGATTTTAATTCGGTTAAAGAATCTGTTAGTGCATCTAACTCACGCATAGTTCCTTGCACGCTTACAGTAACCTTACCCATTGTCGAGCGATCAGCACCAATTGTCAAATAGACTTCGCCAACTGCATCGATAGCATTTTTATAGTTTAATGTACCACTATCAGTAAGTTTATTAATAAAGTAGAACAAAGCCGCCATTATTACCATCATTAATAAGCCTGAGATAACCGAAATTATAATAGTTAAAGGAGTTGAAAGACCTTCATCAATGCACACAATGCCGCTCCAACCAAAAATGGTAAAAAAGCCTACTAAATTTTTAAAGGATATAAATTGAAATCCTGCTCCATCAGCATCGAAATCTGAATCCATGTCCTCAAGACCATCAGCATCTCCTCCAGCAAACGCCGTAATCATAACGACCGAAAAAATTAAAGAGCCAATAATAGCAACTAGCCAGTATACTTTTGGTAAAAATTCTAAGTTTGAAAACCAGTCTAACATAATGAATAGAATTAAGGATTAAACAACATATACATTCATAGATTAATTTGAAAGTATAACGGACACAGCATTACCACCAAAGCCGACGGCATTAATCATAATTTTTGAAATCTTTTTTGGATACGATTGATCCAAATATGGAATGTCAATAAATATTTGACGGTTAAGCATAAATATAGCCATTTCTACACTTAGTAATCCGGAAGCTCCTAAGCTATGACCAATTTGTACCTTATTAGTAGTCAATGAAGGAATTTTGTTACAAAAAATCGTCTTTATTGCATTAAATTCCGCTAAATCCCCTTTAATTGTTCCTGGTGTGTGTGTTACTATGATATCTATAGTGTCAGGATTATTATCACCTAAAGCCATAGACATTGAGCGCTGAAAACAGTCAGCGTTCGTTGAGAGCGACGCATTATGTTCTAAAAGTTCAGTTCCGTAACCAATACCTTCAATGTAAGCTAAGGCATTTGCTACTTTACCAAGTTCTAAGCAAGAACTAGCAGCAGCTTCACTTAATATCATAGTGTTCTCAGTTTTTTTAAAGTCTAAAGCTCTACAAGGATAGCTATCACTTTTCCTAGCATAAACCTTTAAAGCCTGCATTTGCGCAATTGTAAAAGGTGTTAGAGGAGCCTCGCTACCACCAACTAAAAATTTGTTACACATACCAGATTTTAACCAAGCGACACCATTAAGCATAGCGTGTAAAGCAGTAGAGCAGGTTATAGAATGAGAAATTTCTGGACCCTTAGTTTGTAGGTCGTGAGCAATCCATGAAGAAATATTACCTAAAGTTGTCGTTGGTGAACTTAAGGTTTCTGCTCTATTTTTATTCAAGAAATTTTTATGATATTTTTCAAAAAGCGTTGTGGCACCTCGTGAAGAACCAATATTAATTCCAAAGTTATCTGATGATTTCCAACCCGCTGCTTTAACAGCTTGTCTTGATGTAAATATTCCGAATAGCACAGAATCATCTAGTTGTTTGTATTTGGTATTTGAGTTTCTAAGTATTTCTATTTCTTTTTTAGCTTCAACTGCTAATTCTGCCGAGAATACACCTTCGTTTTCTGAAAAAAAATGAGATTTTGACAGGTAGTTTTTCCAAATAATTTCTTTATTAAAACCTAAAGGTGAAATAGATGAAATAGCAGTTATAGAAATAGCTTTATTCAATGAAAAATTAGTTTAATGACAAAAATAAGATTTATACCTAAGTGTATAAAAGAACAAACACAATATATTGTCGATTTGTAACATAAATTCTTTTTAGTTTACTTAAAATTATAAATCATTAAAATATTATGGAAGATTACAAGGAGAAAAGTTGGTTTGCTAGGAATTGGGGATGGGTTCTTGGTGGCGGATGTTTGTCAATAATTCTTATTGTCGTTTTGGCTGTAGGCGGTATAATTTACAAAGTGGCAGATGCTGTTGCAGAATCCGAACCGTATACGTATGCATTAGCTAAAACTATGGAAAATGAGAAGGTGATTGACTTTCTTGGTGAGCCAATTGAAACTAATGGTATAGGGAATACAAGCTTTAACTACAAAAATGGAACAAGTACAGCTGAGTTAACCATACCAATAAAAGGGCCTAAGGACGAAGGAAGTATTATTGTAAATGCGGAAAAAATAAATGATGAGTGGGCATATAATTTACTCTATGTAAAAATTGATGGTGAAACAGAACGAATTAATTTATTAGAATCTAAAAAAGAGGATTCATTAGACGATTTCTAGTACATCTTCAATAGTATCATATATTTTTTGTAGTTCACTCTTAGAAATTGTATAAGGAACTTGTATATAAATTGTATTGCCAAGAGGTCGAAGAAACACCCCTCTGTCCATAAAAAACTTCAATAATTTATCACGTAAATCTCCATAACGTTCCATTTTGGTGTTGAGGTCTAAAGTAAAAATAACACCGATTTGTCTAGTGGATTTTACTTTTGGATGTATTTTTATGAGATCACTAAACACTTTATGGGATTTCGCAATGACTTTGATATTATCTTGAATGTTTTTAGACTGTAAAAGTTCTATTGCAGCAATCGCAGTTGCACAAGCTATAGGATTGCCAGAATAAGTATGACAATGAAAAAAGCCTTTGGCCATTTCATTGCTTAAAAAAGCTTCATAAATATTTTGAGTACATGATGTTATTGCCATTGGGATTAAGCCAGCAGTTAATGCTTTACTTAGGCAAATAATATCTGGTTTTGTGTCTATATAATCTGATGCAAAATGCTTTCCTGTTTTGCCGAAACCTGTCATAACTTCGTCTGCAATTGTAAGAATATGATTTGCTTTGCAGAATTTCAGAATTTCATTTAAACCTTCAGCATTATGAATTTTCATACCAGCAGCACCTTGAATAAGTGGCTCGTAAATAAAACCAGCAATTTTATAAGTTGATGTAAACAGTTGTAGCTGCTTTAAAATATCTATGTGATTATTACCATCTGGTGTCGGAATACGCTTTACATCAATTAAAAATTCTTCGAAAGGACCATTGTAAACCGAAAGTCCTGAGACACTCATGGCTCCGAAGGTATCTCCATGAAACCCATCTTCAAAAGCAATAAACACAGAGCGTTTTTCATCTCTGTTAAAGTAGTATTGCAATGCCATTTTAATGCCTGCTTCTACTGCTGTAGATCCGTTATCGTTAAAAAAGATCTTATTCTGCCCTTTAGGTAATATTTTTATAAGCTCTTCAGATAATTCAACGGCAGGTTGGTGTGTGAAATCGCTAAACATTACTTGGTCTAGCTGTTGCATTTGTTGATATGCTTTTTCAATAATGTAATCATTGCAATGTCCAAACATAGAAGTATACCAAGACGAAATAGCATCAATGTACTCGTTGCCGTCTTCATCTATTAGAATACAACCTTTTGCTTTTACAATTGCAACACTTTCTGGTTGCAATTGATGTTGCTTTAGTGGATGCCAAAGGTGTTTTTTATCGCGTTCTTTTAGACTCATAGTATTTCCTGGGAGGCCAGGATTTATTTTAAATTCTTTTTAAAAATTTCAGCATATTCTTTAATCACATTCTTATCAAAATAGGGTTCATCATTTATTCTACCAATTACTTGTACTCCAGTCATTTTTTTAATAATAGACTCAGTAGATTTATGCTCATCTCCACTATAAATTATAGAGACATCAAATCCTTTTTCTTTCAGTGTGTTAACGGTTAAAAGTGTATGATTAATACTTCCTAAATAATGACGAGATACTACTATAACTTTATCAATTGGATGTATGAGATCTAATATAGTTTCAGAATTATTTAATGGTACCATTAGTCCGCCAGCTCCTTCAATAATTAGATTGTTTTTCGTTTTTGGTCGTTTAATATTTTTTAATTCTATCGTTAGATTTTCTAATTCAGCGGCACCATGCGGACTCATTGGAGTTTGCAAAGCATAACTATTAGAGTGAAAAGTAGATTTAGAATTTGAAACTAAACGATTTACTTTTTTAGTGTCGCAGTTATCTAATTCACCAGCTTGCACTGGCTTAAAATAATCGGCTTCTAGAGCTTCTACTATAATTGCAGAGGCTATGGTTTTACCAACATCTGTAGATATGCCAGTGACAAAGTAGGTTTTCATTTTATAGGGAATTCGGTTTTACAATTAATACAAACATATTTATAACGTGTATGAAATGGTAGTGTAAAAGTTAATATACCAATTAAGAAAGATAAAAATGATTTTAGACTGTCAATAGAAGAATAGAGTTCTACTTCATCGTTGCCACAATTAGGGCAGAGAATAGGTTTGCCATTATCATCTAAAGAATGAATTTTTATAGCTTTTAAAATCTCTTTTGCTTTTTTTGTGTCTTTAGTAAGTACTTTCAACTTTACGCCACCTATAGCATTACTTACTAAAGGGTCTGTATCTATAGTAATGTTATCTCTTAGAAATACTTCTATACCATCTGCTTCTAATCTCCCTTTTACAATTTGGGCTTCAGAGGAATATTGAAATCTAGCTATTGTGATGAATGTTTGGCTCATATATTATGTGATGAGATGATGAAACGAGTTCATCACTACTTGGTAACAAAGGTAGCTAACAAGCTTAAGACTTCCGAGATTTCTTTTTTAGAATTATAACTGTGCAAACAGAATCTTAAACGCTCTTTACCTATGGGTACTGTTGGTGATAAAATGGGTTTTACATTATACCCTTTATTATGAAATTTTTGTGCAATAGACTTTACTTTTTCGTTTCCAGAAATAATGTAACAATGAATTGCAGAATCGCTATTTATAAATTTATTTTGAAGTTCTAAACGATTTATCTCTAATTTAAAATAAGAAATATTCTCTTTAAGTTTTTTTATTTCATTAGTTGATTCTAAAGCTTTATATATTGTTTTAATAGTAACTAATGTATGTGGAGGTAATGCTGTGGTATAAATAAAAGATCGCGAAAAATTAATAAGGTAGTTTTTTAAAGCTTTTGAACCTAAGACAGCTGCACCATGGCAACCTATAGCTTTGCCGAATGTTATTATTCTTGCAAAAACCTCATTTTCAAGATTATATTCTTGTAATAATCCATACTTAAATACGCCTAAAGCGTGCGCTTCATCAATTATAAGATGCGCATTATAAACTTTACAAAGTTCTAGGATTTTTAAAATTTGAGGAGTATCACCATCCATTGAAAAAACAGATTCGGTAACAATATATATGTCAGAATTGTTTAAGTCACGATTGCATTTGATCTTACATTTTTGCTCTAAATCTTCTAAATTGTTATGCTTAAACTTGTAGTTTTTGGCATTGCTCATAGAAATACCATCTCTAATAGAAGCATGCACATGTTCATCGTACAAGATAATATCATCACGCTGAGGCACAGAAGCCAGTAAGCCAATATTAGCATTATATCCTGAGTTATAAATTAAGGCAGCTTCGCTATTATGAATAGTAGAAAGATCATTTTCTATATTGGTGTATAAAAGATCATTTCCTGATAGTAAACGAGAGCCGGTAGCTCCATTTTTCTTGAGATTATTATTTATTATATATTGATGAGTCTTATCGAAAATGTCTTCAGAATTTGAAAATCCTAAATAATCATTGGACGAAAAATCCACGAGATTAGAGGCAGCGCCTAATTCTCGAAATGCATTATTTTCTTTTCGTTCCTTTAGTTTTTTATGTATTCTTTTTGGTATCACAGGTCAAAGATACGAACAGTGTAAAGACTATGAATTATCTTTTTTTAATTAAAAAATTATTGTTAAACAATAATTTTTATATATTTGTTATTGTTAAACAATAATTATGAGCTCTGCAAGAACACTTTATTTGATACTAAATGTTATTATTTTTCTTTTACTAATGAGTATTGGTATAGGAATTTTCGTTTTAGGAATGATTCTCTTAGGTGTAAAACAAGATTTTATCCTTATAGATGAAGATGTATTAATTTATAAACGTGAAACGATGCTTTATGGGTTTACATTTTTAAAGCTTGTGGTTTATGCTGTTTTTATCGTTGCACTTTGGAAATTAAGAAAGGCGACAAAATCCTTATTAAAAAAAGATTTTTATAATACCGAACTTATAAGTGGAATGTTCAGTTCGGGAAAACTTATGGTTCTTTCCTCAGTAGCTTTATGGTTTATAGATGAGATGGGCAATATGTTTTTTAAACGGAAAGTTTTACTTGGTTTAAGTGAAAAAACATTGGTGTATTTATTAATAATTGCTATGGGATTGTTTTTAATGCTAATGAGTTCAGTTTTTAGAGATACTAAGGCTATAAAAGATGAAAACGATTTAACAATTTAATCATGAAAGAAAACTCAAGAATACTAACCTATATAACTTACGGTATTTTATTAGGAGCAGTTTCAGTGCTTTTGAATGATCTACGCGAGTTTGATTTTAATCAATTTGAAAAATTTACAAATTGGGCAAAGGTCGCAGACAAAAATGAAAGTTGGTTTACTTCTAAAAATCTAATTGAATGGAGTTATTATGCTATAAGTGCTGGTATGTTTTTTTGGAGAGGCTACTTAATTTATGGTTTCAGTTATTTCTTATCAATTTTAAAAGAGGTTGAAGCAGGCCATTACTTTAGTGATAAGAATATTAAGTACTTCAAAAAAATCGGAAATATTTTTATTTGGTATACCATCAATATTTTAGTATTAAGATTCCTGTTAACTGCAATTGATGGCTCTACTTTTAAATTTATTAGAGAACTCAAAGGTGAATTCACTTTTTTAATTCCGGCAGGATTGGCGTTCTATATTTTAGCTGAAATTTTTGAGAAAGGAAAACAAGTTGAAGAAGAAAACGACCTAACCATTTAACCATGTCAATAGTAGTCAACTTAGATATAATGCTAAAAAAACGAGGTGTAAAAAGTAAAGAACTAGCCGAAATTATAGGAATAACTCCTGCTAATATGTCTATTTTAAAATCTGGTAAGGCAAAAGCGATGCGGTTTTCAACTTTAGAAGCTATTTGCAAAGCTTTAGATTGTCAACCAAGTGATATTTTAGAGTATGTCGAAGACTAAAAGGATTAAAAAAGAGTGTTTTTTTGAACTGCCTCAATAATATATGGTTTATTTGTGTCGACACCTTTTTTATAAAAATCTCTACTGACTGGATGGGCCTTAAATTCGTTTTTTGTAAAGCCAATAGCCATAATTTCATTGACTTCTTGGTCAGTAATTCCATCATCTAACCAGTCTTCAAAATAATGCTCATCTAATATTAATGGCATTCGTTTTTTCTTGTTATGAACTTCTGCGAAAAAAGGATTTGCATCGGTTGTAAGTATTGTTGTAGTTAAAGTGCCATCTTCCATCTCATTATATAAGCCTGCAAATAAAAACATATTCCCTTCTGAGTATTTTTCTGAAGGTTGATAGCAGAAATGCGGTATAGCTTGCCCATTTTCGTGATGTGGTTCAAAAAAACCATCTGCTAAAATCAAACAGCGTTTATTTTCAGCACTTTCTTTGTATGACGCTTTTTCAAATATGCTCTCACTTCTTGCATTTAACGTATTACTTTTTTTTCTAAAAATTTCGGGATTATGAGCTGCCCAATCTGGGATTAATCCCCATTTTGCACTATAAATAGTGTGCTCCTCATCCATTTTAATGATTTGTAAATCACCATAGGTAAATCCGTTTAAATGATAGTAGGGATTATAATTTGTTGTCGCCGAAAATGTTGCAGGAATTTGATTTAGAAGTTCTTGTTCTATTTGTTCTTTCTGTTTCCGTAATGCTGTAGAATAACACATAATAATAAAATTAGTGATTTTTTTACTATTGATGTCTATTCGCCAATAATGGGGGTGGCTCACCATTAAAAGGATTCCAACGACTAATGGTTCTCGCTTCCATACCAGCAGCACTCATTACAGCTCTGTCTCCATAACGTTCGCGCATTTTATCCATAGCTTGTGTGAGGTTAAGGTGCATTTCATTATCCTCAAATAAATTCACCTGATGTCCGCCTTCTACTAAATGGCTAAAGCGTACACCAACAAGTCGTACCAACAATCTGCGATGGTATAACTTTTTAAATAGACTCAGTACCACAGGAATAATATCATGGTCCATAGCGCTATAAGGAATCCGTTGCTGTTGTGTATAAGTTTGAAAATCTGAATACCTAACTTTAAACGTTACACAAGCCGTTAGTTTATGGCCGCGACGTAATTGAAAAGCCAAATTTTCAGCCATAGCAATAACTAAACCTTTTAGTTTATTTACATCTGTAGTGTCTTGCCCAAAAGTACGCTCTGTAGAAATAGATTTACGTTCGTGGTATTGAATGACAGGTGAGTTGTCTATACCATTGGCTTTTCTCCAGATACCTAAACCGTTTTTACCTAAAACTTTATGCATCAGTTCCATAGGCATTTCTTGCACAGTTTTTATCTGTTTTACACCCAAATCACATAAAGCTTTGTATGTAACATTACCAACCATAGGAATTTTTTTAACTGAAAGCGGAGCTAAGAATGGCTTTTCGTTACCAGAATCAATACGGATTTCGTTGTTTGGTTTAGCTTCTCCAGTTGCTATTTTAGAAACGGTTTTATTTAGTGATAACCCAAATGAAATTGGTAAGCCGGTTTCTCTAATTATTTTTTGTCTTAATTCTGAAGCCAATTTATGACAACCAAAAAACTTATCCATTCCGGTAAGATCCATATAGAATTCATCAATAGATGTTTTTTCATAAAGCGGGACGCTTTCCTTTATAACATCAGTAACATCATTTGAAAATTTACTATAAATCCCTGAGTTTCCTCTAAGTACAATAGCTTCTGGGCAGAGTTGTTTTGCCATACGCATTGGCATTGCAGAGTGGATTCCGAAAGTTCTAGCTTCATAACTACAAGATGCTACAACACCACGATCACTTGTGCCACCAATGAGTACAGGTTTGCCATTAAGACGACTATCAAGTAGGCGTTCGCAAGACACAAAAAAGGTGTCTAAATCCATATGTACTATACTGCGCTTATGAGTCATGGAGTATTTTTAGATCTCTAAAATTTTTTTTATTCTGAAATGTTGGATTTAATGATTGTACTGAATAACGTGGGTCTTCAATAATAGCTAAACGCTCTAATTTTGAAACCTCAATGTTTACACAGCTAAATTCTAGCATAACCTTCCCTGTAATTTTATAAATTCCTTTACCTCTAAATGGGTATTTAGATGAAACAGGCGGAAAATGAACCGTATCTATAAAATCGCCATCGCGATCTAAAAAGGTTCCGAAATGCATGAGTTGTCTTTTTTTGGTTGTTGTCTTTTTTATAGTGATTAGGTAACCTTCAATAACTATAAATTTACCTTCTAAGCTAGAGAGATGTCTTGCACGTAAATTCCCTGTAGTTTCTGTAGTTAATAATAAAAACGGGTTGCATAATGCAAAGCCAAGAAGCTCTATTTCGTCAAAAGCATTTTCTAAATCAGTACTTGGTAATTCAGGTGTGTTATAGCTTATTTTTTCTGTTTTAAATAAGTTGGTAACATCTGTTTCAACTATAGTTTTGCTTATTTTTAGATGCGCTTCCCATAGCAATTCACGTTTATTAATTTCGGTAAAGCGAAAAGCATTTATCTTAATTAAAATAGATATTTGCTCAATAGAAATTGGTACACGTTCTATAAAATCATCTAGTGATTTAAATAGACCATTATTTGTTCTGTCATTAAGAATACGTTCTATAGTTTTAGACTCAAAAGATTGTAAAAACATAAAACCGAGAATGATTGTTTTTCCTTTTACAATAGTTTGTATAGATGATTGATTAATACAAGGTGCTTCAATTTTACCGTTATGCATTCTGGCCTCGTGCACATAGAGTTCAGTGCTGTAAAAACCGCCAAAATTATTAATGGTTGCAACCATATATTCTAAAGGATAGTAGGCTTTTAAAAATAGGCTTTGATAACTTTCTACGGCATACGATGCAGAATGGCCTTTGGCAAAAGCATAGCCAGCAAAACTTTCAATCTGTCTCCAAACATCTGCAACAAGTTCATAAGCTTCTCCGCGTTTTGCACAGTTATCAAAAAACTTTTGTTTTACTTTTAAAAATTCTTCTCGAGACCTAAATTTCCCGGACATACCACGGCGTAACATATCGGATTCACCTAAATCTAAACCGCCAAAAATATGTGCTACTTTAATAACATCTTCTTGGTATACCATAACGCCATAAGTTTCTGGCATAACACTCTGTAATACAGGGTGTGCTTCTTGTCGTTTTTCGGGATGACGATGCCGTAAAATATATTGTCGCATCATACCACTATTAGAAACACCAGGTCTAATAATAGAGCTTGCAGCAACCAAGCCTAAGTAGTCATCTACTTGAAGTTTTTTTAGTAACATACGCATTGCAGGAGATTCTACATAAAAACAACCAATAGCTTTTGCGTTTCTTAAAAGATCTTTAATGCGTTCATCTTTCTTAAATCTTTTAATATCATGGATGTCAATTGGCAGTTGCGTTGTATAATTGGCATCAATAATTTCTACTGCTTCCTTTATCTTTCCTAAGCCACGTTGACTTAGAATATCGAATTTATAGAGTCCAATATCTTCTGCAACCACCATATCAAACTGTGTGGTGGCAAACCCTTTTGGTGGCATAAATGTGGCACAATAGTTATGAATTGGTTCTTCTGAAATTAAAATTCCGCCTGCATGAATACCTAAATAGTTTGGAAATCCTTGAATATAAGTACTGTATTTAATAACGAGTTGCGATAATTTATCGAGTTGAGTGATGTTGTATTTACCTCTGGTAAGCTTATCCATTTCAGATTTTGGTAGACCAAAGACTTTACCCAATTCGCGTATTGAGGCTTTAAATTTAAAAGTATTGTAGACGGCTATGAGTGCTGTGTGTTTAAAGGTTTTAAAAATGTATTGGGTAATATCGTCTCTATCTCTCCAAGAAAAATCTATATCAAAATCTGGAGGATTCTGTCGAAATAGGTTTATAAAACGTTCAAAATACAAATCGAGTTCAATAGGATCTACATCTGTAATTCTGAGTAAGTAGGCTATAATACTGTTAGCTCCACTACCACGACCAACATAATAGTAATCTTTGCTTCTTGCGTATTCTAAAATTTTCCAATTGATGAGAAAATAAGACACAAAATTTTTCTCCTTAATGAGAGTCAGTTCTTTTTTAATACGATCATATACTTTTTGGTTGACATCAGTTCCATAACGGTAATGAATACCGTTATATGTAAGTTGTTTTAGTAACTTGTAATCTGAAGTTTCATTTTCAGTTAAGCATTTCTGGTTTTTAGGGGTATTGATTTCAAAATTAAAATTTATGGTGCAGTTGTCTAATAATTTTCCGGTATTACTAATTAATTCAGGGAATTCTATATAGGTCTCGCAGAGTTCATTATAGGGTAACATCATATCATTTTCCTTGCCTTCTTCAGATTTAGGGAGCATACTTAATAACGTATTATTGTCAATAGCTCTAAGTAAACGATGCGTATTAAACCCTTTTTTATTTTGAAACGATACTGTTTTTAAGACGACTAATTTTTCACGGAATTGGTTCCATTTTGAAAATTTTAAATGATTAAGATCTTCTGGCGCAATACCTAAAAATTCATTGGGTTTTAGTTTGAAATCTTTTCCTTTTTGAAATGGATAAATCATGAAGCAATCGTCTAGGGTTTCATCTGGTTGTTCAGGTATTTTTAAATCGTGATTATGAAGAAATTTAGAGAGATAATCATTGATATTTTTAAAACCATGATTATTTTTTGCAATTAAAATAAATTGCTGCTCAGCTCTATTTCTAAAATCGACACCAAGTATAGGTTTTACTTTATATTTTTCAGAAAGTCTAACAACATCGAGACATGCAGAGGTATTATTAATATCTGTCAATGCCAAAGTTTGCACACCATTTTCTGAAGCAATAGCGAGTAATTGCTCTGGCTTTATAGTGCCATAACGCAGACTGTAATAGGTGTGACAATTTAAATACATAATTAATAATGAGTTTGTAAAATTAGCTACTATTTGTAGTTATAATTGCTTACATTTGTAGTAATTAATGTTAAAACTCAAATTTCAATGAAACATCCATAACGAAAAGAAATACCCAAGGACAATGATTATGGATGTACTATGTGTCCTATAAAAAAAGAATAGATATAACATGAAACCTATCCAAGCTAACATAAAACATTTAAGAACCCTCAAAAAGATGTCTCAAGAACGTTTTGCAGACGAATTAAAATGGAGTCGCTCAATGGTTGGTTCGTATGAAGAAGGGCGTTCTGAGCCACGAATAGATAGTCTAATAGATATATCTAATTATTTTGATATTCCTATTGATATCTTGGTCAAAAAGGATTTACGTAAAGCAAAGGATACGTCATTTATAGAAGTAGGGAATAAGCGTGTTTTGTTTCCGGTAACTGTAAATGAAGATAATGAAGATTTAATTGAAATAATACCAGCAAAGGCATCTGCAGGCTATTTGTCTGGCTACGATGATCCTGAATATATAGAGCAGCTTCAAAAAATTAAATTACCGTTTTTACCAACAGGTACACACAGAGCATTTCCTATTAAGGGTGATTCTATGTTACCTGTAAAAGATGGTGCTTTTGTAGTGGCGAAATTTTTAGAAGATATTAATGATATTAAGAATGGTAGAACTTATGTAGTCTTAACTAAGGATGATGGTTTGGTGTACAAGCGTGTTTATACAATTGATGATAGTGTAACGGATTTGTTATTAAGTTCTGATAACAAATCGTATCAACCTTATTTAGTTTCTAAAGAAACAATTTTAGAACTTTGGGAATTTACTTGTTGTATTAATACCCAAGAGTATGATGAAAAGGAATTGAAATTAAGTAGTATAATGATGATGTTTCAAGAATTAAAAGTAGAACTGGAGGCTATAAAGCATATATAAATAATTCAGAACAGAAACGATTAGATATAAAAAAGGCGAAACATAGTGTTTCGCCTTTTTTATATAATTTTGATTGTGTTGTATATTAATCAGCCAAAATGATTAGCTTGTTATCTTTCATTTCAATAGTACCAGAATTTATATTTACCGTTAATACTTTTTTATCATCGTTATGAGGAATAACATCTGCATGCAGTTCATCAAAGACTAAATGACTTTGTGTATGTGTATTAATTCGGATTGTACCTTCTTTTAATATAGATACAATAGGAGCGTGATCTGTTAACATCTCAAACTCACCATTAACACCTGGTACAACTACAGAATCAACTTCTGAACTAAATAAAGTCGCTTCTGGTGATACAATTTCTAAATACATAATTCTGAAATTTTATATTAAGCTTCAGCAAGCATTTTCTCTCCAGCTTCAACTGCTTCTTCAATAGAACCTTTAAGGTTAAATGCTGCTTCTGGTAAGTGGTCTAATTCACCATCCATAATCATATTAAAACCTTTAATAGTTTCTTTAATATCTACCAAAACACCTTTAAGACCTGTAAATTGCTCTGCTACGTGGAATGGTTGAGATAAGAAACGTTGTACACGTCTTGCTCTACCTACAGCCATTTTATCTTCTTCAGATAATTCTTCCATACCCAGAATAGCAATAATATCTTGTAATTCTTTATAACGTTGTAATAACTCTTTTACACGTTGTGCACAGTTATAGTGCTCATCACCTAAAATTTCAGCTGTTAAGATTCTAGATGTAGAATCTAATGGGTCTACCGCTGGGTAAATACCTAGCTCAGCAATTTTACGAGATAATACTGTTGTTGCATCTAAGTGAGCAAACGTTGTTGCTGGTGCAGGATCCGTTAAATCATCTGCAGGTACATAAACCGCTTGTACAGATGTAATAGAACCTTTTTTAGTTGAAGTAATACGCTCTTGCATTGCACCCATTTCAGTTGCTAATGTAGGTTGGTAACCTACTGCAGATGGCATACGACCTAATAATGCAGATACCTCAGAACCAGCTTGTGTAAAACGGAAGATGTTATCTACGAAAAATAATACATCTTTTCCTTGTCCATCACCAGCTCCATCACGGAAATATTCTGCTATAGTTAATCCTGAAAGTGCTACACGAGCACGAGCTCCAGGAGGCTCATTCATTTGACCGAAAACGAAAGTTGCTTTAGATTCTTTCATCCCTGATTTATCAACTTTAGATAAATCCCATCCTCCTTCTTCCATAGAGTGCATAAAGTCATCACCATATTTGATAATTCCTGACTCTAACATCTCACGAAGTAAATCATTTCCTTCACGTGTTCTTTCACCAACACCTGCAAATACAGAAAGACCACCGTGTCCTTTTGCAATATTGTTAATCAACTCTTGGATTAATACTGTTTTACCTACACCAGCACCACCAAATAAACCAATTTTACCACCTTTTGCATAAGGCTCAATTAAATCGATTACTTTAATACCAGTAAATAAAACTTCCGTAGAGGTTGATAAATCTTCAAACTTAGGAGCCTGTCTGTGAATTGGTAAACCGGCATCACCAGCTTTAGGTAAATCACCTAATCCATCAATAGCATCACCAATAACATTAAAAAGACGTCCGTAAACATCTTCACCGATTGGCATTTGGATTGGAGCACCAGTAGCGTGAACTTCTGTTCCTCTGCTTAAACCATCAGACGAATCCATAGCAATAGTACGTACTGTATCTTCACCAATGTGAGACTGTACTTCTAGTACTAATTTAGAACCATCTTGATTGTTAATTTCTAACGAATCATAAATCTTTGGAAGCTCTGAACCAGCAGCGAATTCTACATCGATAACTGGACCTACGATTTGTGCAACTTTACCTGTAACTTTTGACATTACTCTTATGTTTTTGTTATGCAATAATTTAAATATGAAAAACAGCTCGTTTTTCGCGCTGCAAAGATATAGTTTTATTTAAAAATAAAAGTCTTTTTCTGTGGCTTTTTTGTATAAAAAAAGCACGCTCTATGTGAGTGTGCTTTTTACTACATAATGTATTATTTTCTTATTGTAGGGTCGCTGAATAATTAGTAGGGAAATCATTTGCTTTCGCAACATTACCCGAAGCTATAAAATTAGAACCATAAGTTTCATCTATTTTTTCTAAATACTTGTTAGCCATTAGTGCATAACCTCTTGCCGTAAGGTGGATACCATCTAAACTAACTAAACCTCCGAAAACAAGATCAGCATTAAGATTAAAGTCATCAAATACAATGCCTGTCGTTGCAGCCTCATCTAAAATAGCATTTAGATCTACAAGTGCTAAGCCATTTGCGTTGGCTAATGCAGCAAGAGTCGCATTATGAGCTGCTGTTGCTGTTGCAACTTCTAACTGTTCTTCTGGAGTTAATACCCAATTATCTGCTAAAGGTATTGCAACACCATTAACAGTTTGCGGATTGCCTTCTACAGCTTCAGTTCCTATAAATGAAGCAGCAGGTAAAACCAGTAAATCATCTGCAGTGGCTTGTCTCATACTAACTAAAGCAGGATTTAGTGCAGTAAGATCGGTTAAAAATTCATCAAAAATAACTACAGGATTGCCTTCGCCTGCAGCAAATGTTATTGTGCGCTTCGCTATTTCAGCATCAGCCATTTCTTGTGTCATAGGAGTATTAGCCACTAAAAATGCAAATGCTTGTACTATACCTGCGTTATATGCACCGTAAGCGCTTGCGCTATTTAAGAATCCTGCTGTAGCTGCATCTAAAGGTATTGGATTATGAGGCACTGTTGTAAAGTAAGGAAGGTTTGATAAATTTGGTGTATTACCAATTGCTCCTTTTGCACCGGTTGATGTAAGACCTCCAATTAACGCTCCCATTGCAGCATCAAATGTAGCAGAATCTGTAATAGGGTTGCTGCCATCACCACCAGAGGTTGCGTAACCTAAAACATCGTTACCACCAATAACTCCTAAGGTGAAAAATGTAGGACTTTGCGCTAATGCTAACTCTAATAGAGTCGCATCAGGCGTATTTCCTGTTAGTCTAACTGCATATGGATTAGCTAAACCTAATTGTAAGTTTGCTAGGTTACCATAACCAGGTGCTACCATGTGAAAGCTTTTTGCTCCAGGGACACCTAAATTATTGAATGGTCCACTAGGATTTGACGTTAAATCCGTAGTTACTGTAACAGGTCCTATAACAGCTTCTAAAGGCACTGGTCCAGCACCTCCGAAAACTAGTCTAGGGTCTGCTATTCTGTTTCCACCTAATGCTAAACCACCAAAATTATCACTCATAAGTGGTTGCGTAAATACACCACCACCAGCATTAGCAAGTTGTTTAGATATTGTGTTTGGAAATGAATTCTCTTGTGCCGCGATAAATAAACCACCATCTGTAAAACCAGCAGTAAATGATGGTCCAAGAGCTACGTAGTTTGAGAAATCTGCAGTACCAGAAGTAAGCTCTGGTAAAGGTTCTTCTGTAGGGTTATTTCTTTCCCTTAAATCTTCTACGAGTTCGTTCTCGCAGGCTAACAAACCTAAAGTAAGTAATGATAGCGTTATATATTTTAGTTTTTTCATCTTAAACGTTTTCTTTTTCATTATTATAAATTGTTGATAGTCCAAGATACATAGTATTGAGACCCAATTAAACCTGTACCGAAAGCAGTAAAGTATTCATCTTGTAACAAGTTTGTAGCACCTAATTTAAATGTAGACTTCAGACTCGGTATTCTATAATTTATTTGAGCATCTAATACATGGTATGCTGGAACGTCGCCATCACCAAAAGAAGCCTCCCAGAAATAGTTATCACTCCATCTCCATGATACATTAAAACCAAAATTCTTAAATAATTCTGTTTTACCAAAAGACGCCTTTACTTTATGTTCTGGTGTATTAAAGTTTGTTCTAAAGTCAGGGTTTTGTTTTACATCAAAATCTAATTTTGCATATGTATAGTTTGCACTTAAGTCAAAACCATCAAAAACTTTAGTTGAAACTTGTATAGCTGCACCATAAGAATTTACGTCAGCATCAGAATTAGTATAAGTCTGGTAAGCTTGAAAATCGCCACTTGCGATTGCTGCTATAGCTAACGGAGTTCCATCAGGTAAAGTTTGTGTTAAGTTAACATCACCATAGAATGGTGCGATTACAGTTTCATTTGCTAAGAAATCTTGATACTGGTTATAGTAAGCAGAAGCATCAACAATAAAGCCATCTAATTTACCTCTATATCCTAATTCAAAAGAACTTACTTGTTCTGGTTGTGCAAGGTTAGAATTAGCAACTTCTAATAAGGCAGGGTTTCCTGAAGCAGCAAAATCAGTTACGGAAGAAGCAAAGAAAGAATTATTGTAAGCTCCAGTTCCGTCAAAATCAATATTAGTCTGACCTGTGATAGCCGTACCCGTAGCACTTAAACCATAGTTTCTTATATCTCTAGATGGGTTGTCTGGTGCACCTCCAATTAAGATTGCTCGACCAACATCTAGACCAATATATAAATCTTGGGTTGTTGGGTTTCTAAAACCAGTTTGAAAAGATGCTCTAATATTATGATTTTGATTTACAGTAAAACCAGCTGATATTCTTGGTGAGAAAAAACCATCGAATAATTCTGATTTGTCATAACGTAATGAACCTGTAAGTTTTAGTTCTACACTTTCAGATAATTCTAAAGAGCGTTGTAATTGCGTGTAAACACCTACTTCTGAATATGTGATTGGACCGTCAGAGTCAGTATAAATTGTTCCAAAAGAGTTTAATCTATATGTTCTGTAAGAACCACCAACTTGTACCTCTGCAAAACCAATTTTTTCACCAAAATTATAATTAGCGTCTGCATGATAGATTTTAGAATTATCTTGGAATTTAGAACCTGTCGTTAAATCAGGGTCATTTACACTTCTATCAAATGCAGCTTGAAACTCTGGAGTTCCTGGTAAGAATCTTCCAGTATCTGCTTGTGCTCTTGCAAAATTGTGCGCTGCAGTATTTGATGCACCGCCTAAAGTAGCACCTAAATAACCAGCTACATATTCACCAAACCATGTATTATCATCTTTCCAAGCTCTGTTAATGTTTATACCTGTAAATACCATATCATATGAATTACCGGCTTTATCTTCTGTTATGTAACCTCTAACGAAGAAATCATCATTTCTAATTTCTAATTTATGTTGTTGTAAAAAGAAATCTTTAATATTATAGCGGTTTGCACCTTGGTAAATAGTATTACCTAGACCTAATTTACCAACATATTGAATTTCAAAATCATCTTCCCAAGGACGGAAGTATAATCCCCAATCTGCTTTAATACTTTCAGCATTATAATTGGTTAAATCTCTTTCGTTATAACCAGTTCTACTTACATTAACAGAAGGTACTAAAGCCGAAGAACCTGCAGGTGCAAGGCCTAATCCTTCAAGAACTTGCGCCACACCGTTAATATCTGTGCTTACTTCGTCACCATAAACATTAATACCGTCATAATCTATATCGGCTCTTGTAAGACCTCTTCCTAGTTTATCTTCTTCGTTTACTGCAGCCCAGTCTGTACCTTTTAAGTATCCAAAGTTTGCTTTTACAGCAAACTTTTCACTGAACTTATATGCCATTCTGATACCGAGGTCAGTATATTCATTATCTCCTGCTGCTTCTTGAGATGTAATACCTCTTTTAATATAACCGCTAATACCTTGATGATCAAAAGGGCTTTTGCTTCGCATAAATAAAATACCATTAAAAGCATTTGCACCATATAATGCAGATGAAGCTCCTGGTAAAAGTTCAACACTTAGTACATCAGTTTCTGTCATCCCTAGTAAATTTCCTAGCGGGAAGTTCAGCGCAGGAGCAGAGTTGTCCATTCCGTCTACCAATTGCATAAAACGTGTATTTGCGAATGTTGCAAAACCTCTGGTGTTAATTGATTTAAAGGTTAAACTGTTTGTATTAATATCTACACCTTTAAGATTTTCTAATCCGTCATAAAAATCTACTGATGCAGTATTTTTTATTTCCTTTAATCCAAAACGTTCAACCGTTACAGGAGATTCAAAAATTCGTTCAGGAGTACGAGAAGCAGAAATTACAACTTCATCAAGTTCGTTACCTTCTTTTAAAGAAACATCAACCGTTTGATTGTTTACTGTTATTTCTATTGTTTGTTCTTCAAAGCCTGTATAACTTATGCGTATTGAAAAGGGTGGGCTTTGACTTGTGGTTAATGTGTAGTTGCCGTCAAAATCTGTAACGGTTCCAGAACTTGTACCGACTACAACAATATTTGCACCAGGTAAGGGTAGCCCAGTATTGTCTGTAATTTTACCTTTTACTGTGGTTTGCGCGAACGACACCACACAAAAAAGCATTGTGAAAAGCTTTAAGATTGTCTTCATTTTAGAGAATTAGTTATTTTATTAGGTGAGCAATTTAATTAAATATATGAAAATTAGGTAAGAAATTCTCATAAAATTATGCGTGCATAGTATTTTTTGAGAAAATAAGAGGCGATAAATTGAATAATTCTCAATTTATCGCCTGTATAATTAGATTAATTTAATGTGTTTTTTTATTCCACAGTTACTGACTTCGCTAAATTTCTAGGCTGGTCAACGTTTTTATCTAGCATCACAGCAATATGATAAGATAAAAGTTGTAATGGTATAGTTGTAAGTAAAGGAGTTAGACATTCTATGGTTTCTGGAACTTCTATAACGTGGTCTGCCAATTCCTTAACACTTTTATCACCTTCTGTTACGATACCAATTATCTTACCTTTTCTAGATTTAATTTCTTGAATATTACTAACCACTTTTTCGTAATGTCCTTTCTTTGTTGCAATCACAACAACAGGCATTTGTTCGTCAATTAAAGCAATAGGACCATGCTTCATTTCTGCAGCAGGATATCCTTCTGCATGTATGTAAGATATCTCTTTTAACTTCAGTGCTCCTTCTAATGCTACAGGAAAGTTGAAACCACGTCCTAAATACAAGAAGTTAGTGGCATCCTTGTAAATATCAGCTACACTTTGTACATAAGCGTCAGATTTTAAAGCTTCTTCTACTTTACTTGGAATCGTTTCTAGTTCTATTAAGTGATGTCTAAATTCAGAACTTGAAATCGTACCCTTAGCTCTTGCTAATCTCAGCGCCATCAGAGTTAATACTGTAATCTGAGTAGTAAATGCTTTAGTTGAAGCCACTCCTATTTCTGGACCAGCATGAGTGTATGCTCCTGCATCTGTCTCTCTTGCAATTGATGAGCCTACAACGTTACAAACACCAAATACAAAAGCCCCTTTTGATTTAGCTAATTTTATTGCAGCTAAAGTGTCAGCAGTTTCTCCTGATTGAGATATAGCGATAACAACATCTTTTTCTGTTATAACTGGGTTTCGGTATCTAAATTCTGATGCATATTCTACTTCTACAGGTATTCTAGCTAAATCTTCAAAAATATATTCTGCAACTAAACCAGCATGCCAAGATGTACCGCAGGCCACCACTATAATGCGGTCTGCAGCAAGAAATTTTTTCATGTTATCTTCAACACCAGCAAGTTTAATCATAGCTTCGTTGCTCAATAACCTTCCCCGAAAAGTATCTAAAATAGCACTTGGTTGTTCGTATATTTCTTTGAGCATAAAGTGATCATACCCTCCTTTTTCAATCTGCTCTAAATTAAGCTGAAGCGCCTGAATATATGGATCTACAAGTTTATCGTTTTTTATTTTTCTTATTTTAATATCCTTTCCTCTTCGTATAATAGCCATTTCTTCATCTTCAAGATAAATGGCGTTTTTAGTGTATTCTATAAACGGTGATGCGTCACTAGCAATAAAAAATTCATCATCACCAATACCAATTGCTAAAGGACTACCTAATCTCGCTACAACTATTTCGTTAGGTTTGTTTTTATCGAAAACGGCAATTGCATAAGCTCCAACCACTTGGTTTAAAGCAATTTGAACAGCTTTACCTAGTTTGGTTTTTTCGTTCTTCTTTACATCTTCAATAAGATTAACTAATACCTCTGTATCAGTATCTGACTCAAATTTATAACCACGCTTTATTAACTCTTTTTTTAGAGCGTCATAATTTTCAATAATACCGTTATGTATAATAACTAGGTTACCTGAGTTTGAATAATGGGGATGCGAATTGACATCATTGGGAACTCCATGTGTTGCCCAGCGTGTATGACCTATACCTAATGTACCGGAAGTAGAGATTTCATTTTCTAGACGTTCTTTTAAATCAGAAACTTTTCCTTTTGTCTTAGATAGTTTAATATTATTTCCGTCATAAAGCGCAATACCAGCACTATCATAACCACGATATTCTAATCTTTGAAGTCCTTTAATTACTATAGGATAAGCCTCACGATGGCCAATATATCCAACAATTCCACACATAGGTTAATAGTTTTTTAATTTGGTTCTGTATAATATATTTCTAAAAACACTTTTTTATCGGAATTTACATCATTATTAGGAATGTTATTACCGAATAACACTGTTCCTCTTGGTGTATTTATGGAACTTACAGGTAATGTTAAATTAGACCCATCTGATGTTTGCTCAGTTCTTTGAGTTAACACTTCTTCTAAATTAACATTTAAAGAAACAGCCAAGCCTAATTCAACATTAGTAGAATCTCTTAATAATAAATTATTAATATGTTCTGTAATTCTCAATTTATACTTTACGCCATTCCCACCTGGTTCATCGTCTACACGTTGTAAAGGACCAAGATGATTATTTTTAGAGAATAAAGGTAAAGTATTGTTAGTGACATCAATAAAAAAATCTGTCAATGGTATTTTATTATCTACGTCGTACAAATAAATGCGATTTGGCTCGTTCTCTGGACCTTCTAAAGCTAAGTCTAAAGTTTCTCTATCTACGTAAAAAACGAGGTTAGCTTCATTTACAAGGCGCTTAGAGCTTACAAAATTTCCGTCTGTATCAGTTTCTACGAAATCATTTTTCCAAATTTCAAAAGCATTCATGGTGTCCGGGTCATCATCTAAATCATCACCATTAAACAATTTTATTTTAGCAGTAGAGCCTTCACCTCCTTTTAGATAAAGCCTACTGTCACCATTTATTGGATCACCATCATTAATGGGGTTTATAAAA
This sequence comes from Winogradskyella sp. PE311, assembly GCF_046545555.1. Lineage (NCBI taxonomy): Bacteria > Pseudomonadati > Bacteroidota > Flavobacteriia > Flavobacteriales > Flavobacteriaceae > Winogradskyella > Winogradskyella sp. PE311. The sequence continues at coordinate 732,827 of NZ_JBHZTH010000001.1, forward strand.
TTATTATCAAAAAAGTTTACTCTGTTAGAACCAAAAGTAAAAGCATAAGAGATTTGTTCTCTTTCATCTTCATCATCCGTAGTTGATGTAGTTAGTCTACTGTAGTGTATGGTAATATTTGATGTAGCTGCAGCTATATTAAGTAAAAGAAAACTGCCACTATCATTAACTGCTTCAGTTTTAAAATAAATACCTCTAAAATATTCCGAGAAGTTATTTTGATTAACCAAAACAGCATTCTCTTCCTGGTCAATTATTTTACTTTGCCAAAATGCAGGATCTAACTTAAGCCTTATCCCAGGAAATAATCTTTCTGAAACTTGAAATACACCATCTTCATCTAATTCTGTTAATGTAAATCCGTCATCGCTTATATTAATGATGTTTCCTCCTTGATGTGATGTATTATCATCTGCTAATATTATAATTTCTTCACCTTCTAATACTCCGTCAGAAATTAATTCTGAAGACGAAGCCGATTTATTAGAAAAGTAATTTTGACTGGCACTAAATTCAGCTTCCGGATCAAAATCTCTAAGAAAGTAGTTGCTTTCATAAAGGTTTAATTTTATGGGGTCTCTTCCAATAACAGAGTCAACATCGTACTCAAAGGTTTCTTCATCAGTAACGTCAGATACTATTGCGAAATAAGGAATTGTTAAAACAACGGAATCGATTTCAACTTCTTCACCAAAAACTGGATCTAAAGTAGAGGGAGTTAACTGGGTAACAAAACTTGAAGTTACTCTGCCATAGACATCATCATAAACGCCAAGACTGTTAAGACCAAGAGCGTTTGTTTGAACAGGGCCTAATGCATCTGTATAAGAGATAACATTGTATTTGTCTGAAATTATATCAAAATTAGTAGCAACATCATCATTAATAATATCTGATTCTAAAGTCGTAAAATCTTTATCACATGCAATAAAACTAGATACGATTAGAATAAGTGATAAAATTTGAAAGGCAAATTTATTATTTTTCATAGGTAATTATTAACCGTTAAGTACGGTATTTGTGTAAAAATCTGTGTAAGGATCTGCAAACTCTTCAATAGAATGGAAATCTAAAACAGGTTTTGTTAAATCATTGATATACTTATCTAAATCTTCAGGTAAGTCTTCAGAACCTCTAATTATTGCGTCAGAATTTTCAATTGCAATTTTCATTAGGTTCACATAATCTGGCTTTGTAAGAGATTTAATTGTTTCTTCTTCTAAACCGTCAAACTTTATTTTCTCAATCATGTTTTTATTTAACGTGCCTTCAAAGGTTTGATTGTATACGGATGTCACAATTTTACTTTCGGTAAAAAGAGGTTCAGTTTTATAAAATTCTTTAAGATATAATGGCAATAATGAGGCTAACCAGCCATTTACATGAATAATATCTGGAGCCCAGTTTAATTTCTTTACAGTTTCAATAACCCCTTTAGCAAAGAAAATGGCACGCTCATCATTATCAGGGAAAAGATTTCCTTCCTCGTCTGTTAGAGTAGCCTTTCTTTTAAAGTATTCTTCGTTATCGATAAAGTAGACTTGTATTCTTTCTTTTGGAATTGATGCTACCTTAATTATTAATGGCATATCGATGTCATTAATAACTAAATTAATCCCAGAGAGCCTTATTACTTCGTGTAATTGATGTCTTCTTTCGTTAATATTGCCAAAGCGAGGCATAAAAATACGTATCTGGCCTCCTTGTTTGTTTACCATTCTTGGTGCTTCAAATGACATAGAAGAAATTTCAGTTTCTGGTAAATATGGAACTACTTCCGAGGACACATACAATATTCGTTTATCTTTCATAAATCTGCTGCTTTTGAAAATTAAGAGTAAAAAACATGCAAAATTACAAAATTTTGTGCAGATTGCCAGTAAAATATTATGTTTGCACGCGTTAATTTTTTGTTAGAGTAATGAAAATTTTTCATAAAAAAACCAATTTATCACACCATATTGATAGACTAAAAGCTGATGGAAAATCTATTGGATTCATTCCAACGATGGGTGCACTCCATGACGGTCATTTGTCTTTAGTTAATAAAGGATTGAGTCAAAATGACATAGTTGTCGTTAGTATATTTGTTAATCCAACTCAATTTGACAATCAAGAAGATTTAGTCAAATACCCACGAACTCTAAAATCTGATGTAGAACTGCTTGAAACAGTTAGCAATGTCTTGATTATCGTCTATGCTCCTTCTGTTAAGGATATTTATGATGATAATGTTCAGTCGCAATCCTTTAGTTTTGATGGTTTGGAGTATGAAATGGAAGGTGCATTTAGAGATGGACATTTCGATGGTGTTGCTACTATTGTAAAGCGACTATTTGAAATTGTAAACGCAGATAATGCTTACTTTGGTGAAAAAGATTTTCAGCAATTACAAATAATTAAAAAACTAGTAGAATTGAACAAAATGCATGTAAATGTAATTGGTTGTGAAATTCACAGAGCAGAAGATGGCTTGGCTATGAGCTCAAGAAATACAAGATTAACAAAAAATCATAGAGCAGCTGCACCTTTTATATACAAGACTTTAAAAACTGCCAAGAAAAAGTTTGGCACAAAAAGTGCTAAAAGAATTACGGAATGGGTAAATTTAGAATTTAATAAACAACCATTATTAGAGTTGGAATATTTTATTATTTCTGATGTAAAAACCTTAAAACCAGTAAAAAGAAAATCAACAAAAAAGATATATCGTGCTTTTATAGCAGTATATGCAGGTGATATAAGACTTATAGATAATATCGCCTTAAATTAATTATCTTTGCCTCATGCAAATTCAAGTTGTAAAATCTAAAATCCATCGCGTTAAATGTACTGGCGCAGACCTAAATTATATCGGTAGTATAACTATTGATGAAGATTTAATGGATGCTGCCAATATTATAGAAGGTGAGAAAGTTCAGATTGTAAATAATAATAATGGTGAGCGACTCGAAACTTATTGTATTCCTGGCCCACGTAATAGCGGAGAAATAACATTAAACGGAGCAGCAGCTCGCAAAGTTGCTATTAACGATATTCTTATCTTAATTACTTATGCATTTATGGATATTGAACAAGCTAAAGTTTTTAAGCCATCATTAGTATTTCCAAACGAAGCAAACAATCTTCTAAAATAGACCGTTGAGCAAATCAAAATCTATCCTAAAGGTTCTTTTACCATTACTCTTGGGAGTTGTCTTGGTTTGGTACTCATTATCTCAAATTTCAATATCAAAATTAGTTCAGTATGTTAAGGATGCAGATTATTTTTGGATTATTCTTGGGGTAGGTTTTGGTATATTAAGTCATGCATCAAGAGCATATCGTTGGTTATTTATGGCCGAGCCTTTAGGCTATAAACCTAAGTTTGCAAATAGTTTTATGGCAGTATACTCTGCGTATCTCATTAATCTAACAATTCCTAGAGCCGGAGAAGTAGCTAGAGCTTCCATTTTAACTAATTATGAAAATCTCCCGTTTGATAAAGGTTTTGGGACAATAGTTGCAGAACGCGTTGCAGATACTCTAATGCTTCTTATTATAATTGTAATAGCGCTTTTTTTAGAGTTTGAGTTTATTTATGATTTTTTTACTGGTAAATTTAATCCAGTAACAATAGTTAGTATTATAATAATTTTATTGATAATTGGCGGTGGCCTATATTATTATATTAGCCAAAGTACCTCAAAGTTTGCTGTGAAAGTTAAATCTTTCTGTACTGGTCTAATTGAAGGTGTGTTGAGTATTTTTAAAATGAAAAGAAAATGGGCCTTTATATTTCATACAATATTCATTTGGGTTATGTATGTACTCATGTTTTATATAACTACATTGGCATTGCCAGAACTTAATCATATTTCTATGGCTGCTGTCTTAATTGGGTTTATCTTGGCAAGTTTCAGTATAGCTGCAACTAACGGAGGAATTGGCTCGTTTCCAGAAGCCATTGTTATTGCGTTTCTTTTATTTAATATGCCAGAAGATCCGAGTCGAGCTTTTGGTTGGATAATGTGGTCAACACAAACGTTAGTTATAATTGTTTTTGGTGGCTTGTCTTTAATTTATCTGCCAATCTATAATAGAAAGAAAACCTCTGTTTAGAAATATTTTTTAACTTGCTCTAACTTTAAGCTAATCAATTTATATGAAGAAGTTATCTGCACTAGCGCTATTATTTTTAGTTGTGTTAAATCTAAATGGGCAAGCCATTTATGAATCTATAGAATCTAATAAGTTAAGTGGTAATCGTGAACTAAAAATACAATTACCTAGAAATTATAATTCTGATTTAAAAAGAGCTTATCCACTAGTTATAGTATTAGATGGGGATTATTTGTTTGAACCTGTCGCTGGTAATATAGATTACCAGGCCTATTGGGAAGACATACCAGATTGTATTGTTGTTGGTGTAAAACAAGATACTACAAGAGAGGATGATTTTTTCTATGACGCTGAGACTTATTTTCCTAGTGAAGAAGGCGCTAATTTCTATGAATTTATAGCTTCTGAGCTTTTACCATATATAGAAAACAAATACCAAGTCTCAAATTTTAGAGTAATAATTGGGCATGATCTTGGTGCTAACTTTATCAATTATTATTTATTTAAAGACAATCCTCTTTTTAGAGCATATATTGGACTAAGTCCAGATTTGGCACCGGAAATGGAGAATAGGTTACAAGAGCGTTTGTCAAGTATTGAAAATGAAACATTCTATTATTTGGCAACTGGAGATGCTGATATAAAAGTACTGCGTAATTCTATTATCGAAGCCGATTCAAAATTAAAAATTATTGAAAATGTTAAGTTGAATTATAAGTTTGATAATTTTGAAGACGCTAATCACTACTCCCTGGTAGGAAGAGGTATTCCTAAAGCACTCAATGAGATATTTGCTTTATATAAGCCTATAAACGGCAAAGAATATAAAGAAAAGGTAATTACTTATGAGGGTTCCCCTTATGACTACTTAATTAAGAAGTATGAAGACATTGCATACTTCTATGGGTTCGAAAAAAAACTCATAGAAAATGATATAAGGGCTATTTCTGCAGCTTGCAGAAAGAAAGACGATTTAGAATCTCTAGAAAAATTAGCAAAATTGGTGAAAAAAGAGTTTCCGGGTTCAATGCTAGGTGCCTACTATATGGGTATGTTTCACGAAAAGGAAGGTAATCTTAAGAAAGCATTGCTTCGGTATAAAGGAGGTTTATCACTCGAGCCCTCTCAATATATTGATAAGGAAATAATGCTCGAAAAGATGTACGAAGTACAAGATGCATTAAAGAACTAATTGCATTTCATCGAAAAAAATTGACAATTTGACGATTATTAAGTATGTTTGATAACCCAACGTTAAACCTACTTATTAATGAGAAAGACTATTTTAATAGTTTTGGTATGTATCTTATGCACACCGCTATTTGCTCAAATTAGTTACGACGAGATTAACTCATCAAAGCTAAATTCAGTTCGAAAACTAAAAATTAAATTACCAAAAAATTACGATCCATCTTCAGAATTAAAATACCCAGTAATTATTGTGTTTGATGGAGATTATTTATTTGAACCTATTGCTGGTCAGGTCGATTTTCAGACCTATTTTGATGATATGCCAAGTTCTATTATTATTGGGATTGTGCAAGGAAGTGAAAGAAGATATGATGGTTTTTGTGACGAAATTACTGGATTGCCTAAAGAATCTGGTTTACGATTTCACGATTTTGTAGCAGATGAACTTATTCCTTACATCGACGGAAAATTTAACACGAGTAAATTTAGAGTTGCTGTTGGGCACGATTTAATGGGTAATTTTATTAATTCATATTTATTTAAGGAGGAGCCTGTATTTAATGCCTATGTCTGTATTAGTCCAGATTTATCTGGATCAGTGAAAGATTATTTAGGAAAACGTCTTGAGTTTTTTAAAGATGATATTTTTTATTACATGGCAACATCAGACAAGGATTTACCATATATAAGAGATGCTGTTCTTAATACTAATACTCAAATTTCAGGTGTGCAAAACCAATATCTAACTTATTATTTTGATGATTTTAAAAATGATTCTCATTATACTTTAGTTAATAGTGCAATAGCTAAATCGTTTGATAAGATTTTTGAATTATATAAGCCGCTTCGCGAGAAAGAATTAGAAGAGAAAGTCCTAACTTATGAAGGTACATTAGATAAATACTTAGTAGATAGATACGAAAGGATTGAAGATTTATTCGGAATTAAAAAACCTATTACAGAAGAAGAATTTGAGAAAGTGGTAAAAGTGGCAGAACAACGAAATGATCTAGAGTCACTTGAGAAAATTGGGAAATTAGCGAAAAAGCTGAATCCAGAATCTTTATTAGGAACTTACTATTTAGCACAATACTCTGAAAAAATTGGTAAAACAAAAAAAGCAAAAAAATTATATGAATCTGCGTTAACCTTAAATGATGTAAATCATATTAATAGAGACCTTATTTTTTCGAAAATAGATGAACTTGCAGTAGTAGATACTGACACAGAAAAAGAGGCGGAGGACGATGAAGAAAACTAAAAAGAGTACTCCGTCAACAGACTATTTTTTTGAATCCTTATATAGAAAATCAAAAACCTTTATATTTTCTAATATATCAGCGAAACTTATTTCTGTTAAGCTATTAACTCTATTAAATTGGTTTAAAGATATCAACTAAAATTATCTTAATTTAGCTGTTTAATATAAGAGAATTCCGTTCTCTAAAAATAAATATGGCTAAAATTAAAACAACATTTTTCTGTCAAAATTGTGGTAGCCAGTATGCTAAATGGCAAGGGCAGTGTACATCTTGTAAAGAGTGGAATACTATTGCTGAGGAAGTTATTGAAAAACCTCAAAAAAGTGATTGGAAAATGCCATCCTCTAGCACAAAACGAGTTTCAAAACCATTAAAAATTAATGAAATTGATAGCTCTAAAGAGGCAAGATTAAATATGCAAGATGCAGAATTTAATCGCGTTCTTGGAGGAGGTATGGTCCATGGATCGCTAACACTTTTAGGTGGTGAGCCAGGAATAGGTAAAAGTACATTGCTACTTCAAATAGCATTAAAACTGCAACATAAAACATTGTATGTTTCTGGTGAAGAAAGCCAGAAACAAATAAAGATGCGTGCAGAACGCATTAATCCAAATAATAATAATTGCTATATACTTACAGAAACTAAAACACAAAATATTTTTAAGCAAATTGAAGCTTTAGAACCAGATATTGTTGTAATAGATTCCATACAAACATTACACAGTGATTATATTGAATCTTCTGCTGGAAGTATTTCGCAAATTAAAGAATGTACTACAGAGCTAATAAAATTTGCAAAAGAAACAGCAACACCGGTATTGCTAATAGGCCATATTACAAAAGATGGACACATTGCCGGACCTAAGATTTTGGAGCATATGGTCGATACTGTTTTACAGTTTGAGGGTGACCGAAATCATGTATTTAGAATCCTTAGAGCTAATAAAAATCGATTTGGATCAACGAATGAACTTGGTATTTACGAAATGCACGGTTCTGGTCTGCGTGAAGTTTCAAATCCTTCTGAAATATTAATTTCTGAAAAAGATGGCGAATTATCTGGTAATGCAGTGGCTGCAACTTTAGAAGGTTTAAGACCTTTAATGATAGAAGTGCAAGCTTTAGTAAGCACTGCTGTTTATGGAACACCACAACGTTCGGCAACGGGTTTTAATGCAAAGCGTTTAAATATGCTTTTGGCCGTCTTAGAAAAACGTGCAGGTTTTAGATTAGGGGCAAAAGATGTTTTTTTAAATATCACTGGTGGTATTACAGTAGATGATCCTGCTATAGATTTAGCAGTTGTCGCAGCAATTTTATCTTCTAATGAAGATATTGCACTACAAAGTGATTATTGTTTTGCAGCTGAGGTTGGTTTGTCTGGCGAAATAAGACCAGTTCAACGTGTTGAACAACGTATTTTAGAAGCAGAAAAATTAGGTTTCTCAACCATTTTTGTTTCTAAATATAATAAGATAGCTCTAAAGAATTCAAGCATTAAAATTCAGCTTATTTCTAAAATTGAAGATTTAGTTAGTTTTATAGTTGAATAACAATTTAATAGCTGAAGAAATGGCGCTTCATCGAACTTTAAATACACTTAAACGATTTTTTATTGATAAATTATTTGTTCCTAGCTAAAGAAATTACTACTATTGTATAATTGATAAGAGAGCAAATCACATTTTGCATAAATTCTTTTAACATATTTCTCCCTCAAGATTATAATCCATTAAACTCAAAAGTATATTAACGTACATTAACGTTAGCCTAGGCTATAGCTAATAATACTATGAAAATAAGATTACGTTTTTCGCTTTTTGTCACTGCCATTATATTAAATATTAACTTATGTTTTTCACAAGATTTAATTGATTGTCCCAGTATATCTGGTGCTTCACTACCTGAGGCAGATGCAGTAAGTTGGATTAGAAATGGTTATAAAATTTATACGATTGGTAATAATACTAATGGACTTGGGTATAGAGAATCAGGATTTCAGCAAGAAGTTTTTAATAGAGGCCAAACACTTAACGTACTTAATGGTTCAAATGACTACAATTTTCCATCAAGTTCATCTAATCCAGGTAGCGCAAATACTAGCGTTGGGACATTTCCTAATGGAACATTAGATTTTTTCGGGAATTATTATCGAAGAACGTCGTCTCCTCAAATTTCTCAATTTAGAACTACAACAGCCGGAGGTTTTATTTCTGGTAATACTGGTCATGGTGTTTACGTTTATCCAGAAACAGGAGCGCAAATAGATGATTATTATTCAGTTAATATAAATTTCACTAATCCTGTAAATGCTTTTAGTTTCGATATTGTAGATATTTTTGATACTATCGGAAATGGATCTGAATCTAACTATGAAATATATGTAGATGGTAGTTTGTTAGCGTATTTTCATGGCCCTTTTTTAGGTGATGATCAAACAGGTAATATAGAATTATATGACGATGAAGACAATCTTAAAGCTACTTTTGTTGGTGGTCAAAATATAGAAAACACATTTGGTTTTACATCAGAAGATTCAGTAAGTCAGGTAACTATTAAGCATATTGTTGTTTCTGGGAGCCTATTAATAGATTCGCACGAGCCTCATGGATTTGATACATTTGCTTACAGTTTTACATGCCAAACAGATGCTTGTGATGCTAGTGTTTCAGGATATTTAGATACAGATGGAGATAATATTTCTGATAGATGTGATTTAGATGATGATAATGATGGTATACCAGATAGTATAGAGTTAGATTGTGCGTCAAACTTTATTGACTTAAATCAAACATTTAATGATAATATCTCAAATCCAGGAACAATAAATGGTATTTATCCGCATGGTGATGTTAGTGTAGATTTTACATATAAACTAGAAGGAAACGCTACATGGTCGAGTGGAGTTACAAGTGCAACAAATGCAGGTGTTTCTGGTGTTTATATAAACGCACAGGTAAAGGATTCAGATTTTGATAATGGGGATGTTGCTGTATATACTTTTGATTTTTCTAACCCAGTATATGATTTATCCTTCAAAATTGGAGGATTTGATAATGAGGATAGAGCAGATGTAACCGCTACAAATGGAGGCGATGATGTGAAAGTTGATATTACTGATATTAACTTAAGTAGTGGTTTTATAATAGATAATACTGTTGCTGATACTAATGGTGCAAGTGGAAATGCACCTTTAAATAGCATTCAAGTCGATTTAAGAGAACCTGTTGATCAAATTGTGATTAAAGTTGCTAAAAATGATGGTGAAAGTGCGAATTCTACGATTCAATTTTATGAGTTTATATTTTGTGCAAGTAAAGACTCTGATTCAGATGGTATTCCAAATCATTTAGACATAGATGCCGATGATGACGGTATTCCAGATAATGTAGAGGCCCAACCTACAGTTGGTTATCAAGCACCTAGTGGAAGTGGTTTGTCAATTACAGACGCCAATAAAGATGGTGTAGATGATAATTATGGCGCAGGACTTCTAACTCTAGAAGATACTGATGGAGATGGTATTGAGGATTATGTTGATTTAGATAGTGACAATGATGGCACGCCAGACATTAAAGAAAACGGACTTCCTGATACCGTTATTGATAACGATACAGATTTTGATGGATTAGATAACGCTTTTGAAACAACAAATGTTAATGATGCGATTTTAGATGTAAATGAAGATATAGAAAATCCTACTGATTTATCAATTCTTCCCGATAGTGATGGGGATTTAGGTTTAGGAGGTGATCTAGACTATAGAGATATTATAGATGTGTATCTCCAATCTGCAACTATAGACTTTGATGGAATCGATGATTATTTAACAGGTAATAGTTTTATTGTTGGATTAGGTGAAGTAACAGCAATGGCATGGGTTAAGATTGATCCATCTAACGATAGTAATGCTATTGCAAATATAGCAGGTGAAGGAGAAGCTCTTAGAATGTTTGTACAAAATGGTAATCAATTAATGTTTGGTGTACGAACATCGTCTGGGAATGAACATATTGTTAGTGGCATAGATGTTAATTATAACGAATGGCATCACATAGCAGGAACATTTTCTAATCTTACTGGTAAGATAAGTATATATGTTGATGGTGATAAGATTAATGAATCTACTTATTCTAATTCGGTTGGAGAAACAATTATTAATACTAATATTTGGAATGGTAAGTTTGAAATAGGTAGACTTTCAAAAAATACTGAGGATAAGCAGTATTTTATTGGAGATATAGACGAAGTTAGAGTATTTGACATCTCTTTAAGTGAAGAGCAAATACAGCAAATGGTTTATCAAGAAATAGAAATAGAGGCTAATGGATTTGTAACTGGTAAAGTAATTCCTAAACCAATAAAGGATACAAAGACTTTGCAAAATATACCTTGGTCTAGCATTTTAGCATACTATACTATGTCTAATATTATAAATAGCACCACAGCTGATTTCTCTGGTAATGATAGAACGTTAAATTTAATGAATATTACCTCTGTACAAGAGCAAACAGCACCAATGCCATACAAGACTAAGAGTAATGGTGATTGGAGTGATGAAACTACTTGGTTGCATGGAGATGTATGGGATATAGAAGATTCTTCTAATAATAAAAATTGGAGTATTATAAATATTGATAATGATATAACTTCTAGTAATTCTCATACTAATTTAGGATTAATTATAGGTGAAGACAAAAGTCTTACTGTAAATGGAGATAATAAGGTTGAGAATACGTGGTATTTAAAACTCCATGGAACGCTAGACTTAGCAGACGATTCACAATTAATTCAGACCTTTAATAGTGATTTAGTAACATCAGCTAATGGCAAATTATTGAGAAGACAAGAGGGTAATTCTAGTGTTTACTGGTATAATTATTGGGCTTCTCCTGTTGGTTCATTAGGTGCGACCGCATTGAGTGACAATAATTTGTTCACTAATAATATAAATAACTCAAATTATAATTTGGGAATGCTTAAAAAGCCTAATGGAGCAAATTTCGAATTTACAGGTGCTCTTAACGAAATTGGTAAAATAAGTGTTTATTGGTTATACACTTATAAAAATGGTGTTACTTATTTTGATTATGCTCCTATGGATGCCAATTCACAAATAGAACCTGGTATCGGATATACTCAAAAAGGCACTGGTTTAGGAACAGAGCAACAATATGTATTTGAAGGTAAGCCTAATAACGGAACAATTATAGTGCCTGTATTAGATACTGGCGGTAATGGGTCAGTGCCAGCAGAATCTAAAACAGATTTTTTATTAGGTAATCCATATGCTTCTGCGATAGATTTGCATAAATTCATTGATGATAACTCAGGCGTCATTGATGGCACTATTCAATTATGGCAACAATGGAGTGGTAGTTCGCATAATTTGGATGAATACGATGGTGGTTACGCTCAAGTCAATAAATTAGGATCGGTAAGAGCCTATCAGTTTGTTGGAATAGAAGGAGAAAATAACGGTAATCAAGATGGTACTAAAAGACCTAGTCGTTACCTTCCTGTAGGACAAGGATTTATAACTGAAATTGTTGCAGACGGTAATGTTGTTTTTAATAATAGTCAACGTTTATTTATTAAAGAATCAGATGCGGATGGATCTTATAACAATGGCTCAGTATTTTTTAGAGGTGAAGCAAATAGCAACTCTAATAATAATGTAAGTTCAAAAGATGCGGATGCAGTCCAAGAAAACCTAATGCAAAAACTACGTATAGAATTGAATTCTGTAAATGGTCCGTCGACCAAACGTGAATTATTGCTTGGTTTTAGTGAAGATACATCAGATGATTACGATTATGGTTATGATTCTAAAAATGCCGCTTTAAACGTTAATGATATAGGTTTAATTTTAGAAGATAAGGCAATGATAATACAGGCATATGGTCCTATAGAAGCTAGTAAAATTGTTCCAATGGTTTTAAAATCTTCAGGCAATTATAACTATACACTTCAAATAACAGAAACAGAAAACATAGACGAAGATCAGGACATTTACATTAAGGATAATTTAACAGGCACATATTTTGACCTAAGAAGCGAGCAACCTTATGAATTCACCTCAAATACAGGGGAGTTTAATAATAGATTAGAGATTGTTTTTCAGCAAGAATCAGAAACTCTTTCTCAAATAGATCAGAATCTAGAAACTATAAATTTTTATTATGCTAGCAACAGAAATAAAATAGTAGTATTAAATCCCAAAAATCAAAATATAAAAACCATAGAGGTTATTAATATGCTAGGCCAAACAGTTTATCAAATTCAGAATGTTTTTGAGGGCTCTTATATTGAATATGATATAAAAAACTTAAACACTGGGACCTACATTATAAGGCTTATCTTAGATAGCAATAGTCAACAAACCAAGAAAATAATAATAAATTAAAAGCTATATAATTACCTATAAACAGAGTTTCTATAAACTTCATAGCAATTATTTGGTTTGGTATTAATAATTAATTTCCTTTGCCATTAATAATGATACATAAGTAACCATGGGAGACCCTAACTTTGATTTTTTAAAATCGAAATTCCATGTTTCTAAAGAGACGTTTTTAATTTTAAAAGGCTTAGCTAAATTTCGCAAGTTAAAAACTGGTGAAGCTTTGGTTGAACAAGGAAAAAAAAGTAATAAAGTTGCTTTTTTATTTTCTGGGTTAATGCGAGCATATACTACTACAGAAACAGGAAAAGATATCACGAAAAATATATTTACACCAATAAGTTTTTTAGGGGCATTTTCTTCTGTGATTAAAAATGAACCATCATTTTTATGCTATGAAGCTTTGGTAGACTCTTATGTCTACGAAATTAATTTTATCGAATTTATAGAACTATCTAAGACTAATATCGATATTAGTAACCTGTATAATAGAGTGTTGGAGTATGTTTTTATAATGTATGAGAAAAAACAAATGGAGTCAATGACTTTAAATGGTACCGAGCGTTATTTAGCACTTAAAAAACAAATCCCAGATATAGATAATTTAATACATCAATACCAGATAGCGTCTTATTTAAATATTTCACCAGTTCAATTAAGTCGAATAAGAAGAGATTTATAGCGATTTTAACATATGTTAATTTCTAATCTTTTTATTCAAGCTATTTTTGACGCAGATTAATTTTTTACAAACCAAAAATTAGTTAATAGCCTTAACAGAAAAAAGCAAACGATCGTCGTTTGCTTTTTTTTATGATTGTCTCCAAGATTAAAATACTCAAGCTATTTTAGTAAGCTTTAATGAGCATTTTAATTATAGTAATTACTCAAAATTCTGTAATTTTGCAAACTTATAATAAATGCAGATAATGAGCACAAAGTTCCCTGAATATAAAGGACTTAACTTGTCTAAAGTTGCGGATGAAGTCGGCGACTATTGGCAAGAACATAACATCTTCGATAAAAGTGTAATCACTAGAGAAGGAAAACCACCTTATGTATTTTTTGAAGGGCCTCCTTCTGCAAACGGTTTACCTGGTGTGCACCATGTTTTAGCAAGAGCTATAAAAGATATTTTTCCGCGTTATAAGACTATGAAAGGTTTTCAGGTTAAACGCAAAGCAGGTTGGGACACTCACGGTCTGCCAGTAGAACTTGGTGTAGAAAAAGAATTGGGTATAACTAAAGAAGATATTGGTACTAAAATTACAGTAGAAGAATACAATGAGGCTTGTAAAAAAGCCGTAATGCGTTATACGGATATTTGGAATGATTTAACCAAGAAAATGGGCTATTGGGTAGATATGGATAACCCATATGTGACCTATAAATCTAAATACATGGAGAGTGTATGGTGGTTACTTAAGCAGATTTATGAGAAAGATTTAATTTACAAAGGCTATACAATTCAGCCATATTCTCCAAAAGCTGGTACAGGATTAAGCTCACATGAGTTAAATCAACCAGGTACTTACCAAGATGTGACAGATACAACAGTTGTAGCTCAGTTTAAAGCTAATGAAGATTCGTTGCCAGACTTTTTACAAAATGAAGGTGATATATACTTCCTAGCTTGGACAACAACACCTTGGACATTACCGAGTAATACAGCATTGACTGTTGGGCCAAAGATTGATTATGTTTTAGTAGAAACCTATAATCAATACACCTTTAAACCAATGAATGTTGTTTTGGCTAAAGGTTTAGTTAGCAAACAATTTGATGGAAAATTCAAACAAGTTGAAACAAAACCAGAATTAATAGACTATAAAGAAGGAGATAAGAAAATTCCTTTTTATGTAGTTAAAGAATTTAAAGGAAAAGATTTAGTAGGTATTACATACGAACAATTATTAGATTTTAGCCTTGAATTTGAAAATAAACAAAATGCATTTCGTGTAATTTCAGGAGATTTTGTAACGACTGAAGATGGTACAGGTATCGTACACACAGCACCAACCTTTGGTGCAGATGATGCTTTAGTTGCCAAACAAGCCATACCAGAAATCCCACCATTTTTAGTAAAAGACGAGAATGATAATTTAGTGCCACTTGTAGATTTACAAGGAAAATTCAGAAAAGAATTAGATGAATTTGGTGGTAAATATGTTAAAAACGAATATTATAGTGATGGTGAAGCGCCAGAACGTTCTATAGATGTTGAACTTGCAATTAAATTAAAGACAGAAAACAAAGCCTTTAAGGTCGAAAAATATAAACACAGTTATCCAAACTGTTGGAGAACAGACAAACCAATTTTGTATTACCCGTTAGATTCTTGGTTCATTAAAGTTACTGATGTAAAAGGGAGAATGCATGAGTTAAATACAACTATCAACTGGAAACCTAAATCAACTGGTGAAGGACGTTTTGGTAATTGGTTAGCAAAT
The DNA here is from genome assembly GCF_046545555.1 of Winogradskyella sp. PE311. NCBI lineage: Bacteria > Pseudomonadati > Bacteroidota > Flavobacteriia > Flavobacteriales > Flavobacteriaceae > Winogradskyella > Winogradskyella sp. PE311. The sequence continues at coordinate 748,236 of NZ_JBHZTH010000001.1, forward strand.
GCAAATGACTGGAATCTTTCACGTTCGCGTTTTTGGGGAATTCCATTACCAATTTGGAGAACAGAAGATGGCAAAGAACAGTTGTGCATTGGATCTGTTGAAGAATTAAAAGCTGAAATGGTAAAATCAGTCAAGGCTGGTGTAATGTCCGAAGATATTTTTGCAGATTTTGAAGTCGGTAACATGTCTGAAGCAAATTACGATACCATTGATTTACACAAAAATGTAGTCGATAAAATTGTTTTAGTATCTCCTTCAGGGAAACCAATGAATCGCGAAAGCGATTTAATAGATGTTTGGTTCGATTCTGGTTCTATGCCATACGCACAGTGGCATTATCCATTTGAGAATAAAAACCTGATTGATAATAATGAAGCGTTTCCTGCAGATTTTATCGCGGAAGGTGTAGACCAAACACGTGGATGGTTCTATACGCTTCATGCTATCGGTACAATGGTGTTTGACTCTGTTGCCTATAAAAATGTAGTCTCAAATGGTTTAGTTTTAGATAAAAACGGACAGAAGATGTCGAAGCGTTTAGGTAACGCAACTGACCCTTTTGAAACTTTATCAAAATATGGTGCAGATGCTACACGTTGGTATATGATAATGAATGCCAATCCATGGGATAACTTAAAGTTTGACAGTGATGGAATTGCCGAAGTTAGTCGTAAGTTTTTTGGAACACTTTATAATACCTATTCCTTCTTTACGCTTTATACTAATATAGATGGTTTCAATTATAGCGAAGCAGATATTGCATTAGAAGAGCGACCAGAAATTGACCGTTGGATTTTATCTGAATTAAATACTTTAATACAAAAAGTAGATAAATTCTACGAAGAATATGAGCCAACGAAAGCCGCAAGAGCAATTTCAGATTTTACACAAGATTATTTAAGTAACTGGTATGTGCGCTTAAGTAGGAGACGTTTCTGGAAAGGAGATTACCAAGCAGATAAAATTTCTGCATATCAAACTTTATATATGTGTATGGAAACGATTGCAAAACTTGGAGCTCCAATTGCACCATTTTTCATGGATCGTTTATATCAAGATCTTAATGCCGTAACTCAAAAAGAGGATTTTGAAAGTGTTCACTTATCAGAATTTCCTCATGTTAATACTAGTGCTATAGATAAAGTATTAGAAAGAAAAATGGAGAGCGCACAAACAATATGTTCGTTGGTATTATCGTTGAGAGCTAAAGAGAAGATTAAAGTGCGTCAACCATTACAGAAAATTATGATTCCGGTTGACAATCGACAACAAAAGGAGGAAATTGAAGCCGTTGAAAATTTAATAAAGCACGAGGTTAATATAAAGGAAATAGAGCTACTAGAAGATGCTTCAGATATTTTGGTGAAGCAAATAAAACCTAATTTTAAAACTTTAGGGCCTAAATTTGGTAAAGAAATGAAGCTAATAGCTAGTGCAATAAGTGGTTTTAATGCAGATGATATAAAAAATGTTGAGCAAAGTGGTGAAATTAACATTGAAGTTTCAGGAAAAACGATTACATTAGGACTTGAAGATGTAGAAATTACATCACAAGATATAGAGGGCTGGCTTGTAGCTAATGAAGGTGCTTTAACAGTGGCTTTAGATGTTACAATTAATGAAGAATTACGTAAGGAGGGAGTTGCTCGTGAACTCGTAAACCGCATACAAAATTTACGTAAAGACTCAGGATTTGAAGTTACAGATAGAATTGATGTACAATTTCAAAACGATGCACTCGTGGCAGAAGCAATTGCTTCAAATGAAGATTATATTAAATCAGAAACATTAACAGAAGATTTAAAAATTATGGATAGCATAGAAAATGGTATAGAAATTGCTTTCGATGAAGTCAATACTAAACTATTCATTCAAAAACACTAAAACAAATGGCAAAAGATTCTATAAACAGATATTCGGATAAGGACTTAGAGGAATTTAAAGAACTAATTAATGAAAAAATAGATAAAGCAAAGCACGATCTAGAATTAATAAAAAGTGCTTATATGAATGATCATAATAATGGCACAGAAGACACATCGCCAACATTTAAAGCTTTTGATGAAGGGAGTGCGGTTATGAGTAAAGAGTCTAATTCTGCTCTAGCAATTCGTCAAGAAAAATTTATACGCGATTTGAAAAATGCAATTATTCGTATTGAAAATAAGACTTATGGTGTCTGTAGAGTGACAGGCAAATTAATAAATAAGGAGCGTTTAAAATTAGTACCTCATGCAACCTTAAGTATTGAAGCAAAAAATATGCAGAAATAATATTACTTTCAATTTTAACAGAAAAAAACACAAAGCTTTGGACAACTAATTTCAAAGCTTTTTTATTATGTCTTTAAAAAAAGCAGCAATCATAATTATTGTTATTTTATTGATAGACCAAATCAGTAAAATATATATTAAAACTCATTTTCAACTAAATGAAAACTTTAGGGTTTTTGATTGGTTTTATATTGATTTTATTGAGAATGATGGAATGGCTTGGGGAACAAAACTAAGCGATGTTTTTACTTCTATTTCTGATAAATCAGCAAAATTAATTTTAACTTTATTTAGAATAATAGCTGTAACAGGTATAGCATTTTGGCTTATCAATGTTACAAAAAATAAAAAATCCAAAATATTAGTATTTGCCATTGCGATAATCTTTGCAGGTGCTTTAGGTAATATTTTAGATTCTGTCTTTTATGGTGTTTTATTTAATGATAGTGTCTTTGAAGTTGCTAAATTTTTACCAGAGGATGGAGGTTACGCAGACCTATTTCATGGTAAGGTAGTTGATATGCTGCATTTTCCTATTTGGAGCGGTGTTTTACCAGATTCTATTCCATTGATAGGTGGAAAGCATTTTTCGTTTTTTGATCCTGTTTTTAATGTGGCAGATATAGCTATAAGTACAGGTATAGGTATATTAATTGTTTTTAATAAAAGAGCTTTTAAAGAGTAATGAATAGCAAATATTATAGTTTGGTTTTCAGGTTAGTAGGCAGCTTAATAGTACTAAGTACACTTTATTGTTGTAATAAAAATAATGATAATAGTTTAAGAGAAAATGTTTATAGTATTAGTGGTGATGCTATAAATTTAAATGATTTTGGTAAACAATTTGTTGGGGCAAATGCATTGCACTCGTTTGGAGTTGGTAGTGAAGATATGCTGTTATGGAATTTGAATATAGCAAGAGAGTTTGTGGGCAATATGAATGAAAATCCAATCTCAGGATTTCCTATAGAAGATTCAAACAATCAATTTTTACATTCACTTCAATCTATAGTAGATAATAATAGAAGTAATGGATTAGTTACAATTTTATGTCCTTTTGGTTGGGATGGTCAAAACGTTAATTTATTAACTGGTAAATTTCCTACTGAAACTTTATTTTGGGATGCTTACAGAGCAAAGTTGTCACAATGGGCAAATCATTTTAAAGAACAATCAGATGTGTGGATTGAAGTATGGAATGAGCCATACAGATTTGATAGAACTGATGGGTATACTGATGATATTTGGCTAAACACCATGGCAGAATTATATAATATTATTCGTAATACTGGTAATGAAAATATCGTTCTTATACCTTGTGCTGAGCAAGGGCAAGATGAAAGTGTATTAATTAATAAGGGTATAGAATTCTTAAACAATTCAAATAATGTATTATTTGATATACACGCCTACGAGAAGTGGCTTTTAGAGAGTAATTTAAATATTGAAGAAAGAGTTTTAAATCTTCAAAATTTAGATTTACCTATTTTTTTTGGAGAAGTAGCACCAGTAAATTCAGGGGTTTTAATGAATCCAGATTATTTTTTAAATTTAATTCACACGAAACAAATTTCTTTTGCTGCTTGGCTTTGGAAATATGACGAGACGGATCAAGATGCGCTTTTAACCACAGAAGGATTACCCAACAATGAAAATAATAATAATTGGGGCGATCTCTACCTTTCAATAGCTACTAGAGATCGATTATAATGCATTAAAATTTATAAATAGCGTTAGGTGTCACACAGAGGTTTAAAGTAATATCTGTCGTATTTAAATCATGTATCTTGAGTTCGGCTCCAAAAAGTGATAAACCAATTTTTAGAGTTTCGGGTTTGCAATCTGCTAAAAACCTATCGTAAAACCCCTTGCCATAACCAATTCTGTTTCCCAAGTTGTCAAAAGCTAAAAGCGGAACGAAAACAACATCTAATTGCGAAGATTTTATTTCAATACCATCCAAAGGTTCGGGAATGTCATAACTGTTTTTCTTGATTTTGGTATTATCTGTTAATAGATAATGAGTCATTGAGTAATCTTTGAAATTACTTTTAGAAATAACGATATTCTTGTCTTTGCCAGATAGAATATTTAAAATATAAGCAGTATTAATTTCTTTCTGTTTTTCGATAGATAAGAAGATATGGTAGAAAGTTTTATCCCAGATATTAAGTTTTAATAATTGATTAGCAATAGCTAGACTGTAATCCTCAATTTGAGTATCTAACAAGTTTCGTCTTAAGACTTTATATTTTTCTCTAAGTTCAGATTTTATCATGCCTCTAGTTTTGTAGAAATATGAAAAATAGCATCACCTTGATAAATTATAGGCGATTCATTAACATTAAATATATAGCCACTATTAGGAGCTTTTATGAAATAATTAAAACTACCATAAGGATCTGTTATATTACCAATAACTTCGCCTTTTTCTACTTTAGAATTTATAGAAATAGTAGCCTTAAACATACCCGAATATTTTGCTCTAATCCATTTGCTATCTTCAATTACAATAGCTTCTGCCTTAGGCTTAGAGGCTTTAAACCTACTACTTAACATTCCAAAATGATTAAGAACACGTTTAGCACCATTAACACCTGTATTAGTGATGGTACTATGTATATTAAATGATTTACCACCTTCAAACAAAAGCATTGGTACTCCAGATTTTTCACAGGCATTTCTAAAAGATTTATTCAAATTTTGAGAGTAATAGATAAAAGGAGCACCGAAAACATGTGCTAATTCTGTTAATTTAGGATTATCTTTTATAATACGTATTTGTGCAGCATTAAAACGATCAGCACCACCCGTATGAAAATCCATTATAAAATCTACATGAGGGACTAATTCTTTCATAACAAAATGTGCTACTCGACTAGCTAAAGAACCGTTTGCACTGCCAGGAAAAACCCTATTTAAATCTCGACCGTCAGGAAAAAGACGATCCATATTTAAAAACCCAAATACGTTAATAACAGGTACACAGATTATCGTTCCTATTTTTGGCTTATTAATTCCTTTTGCAATAATTTGGCGTACAATTTCCACGCCATTAATTTCATCACCATGTATACCTGCAGTAACTAAAACAGTTGGCCCAGGTTTTTTTGAACGTTCTATAATTATAGGAACATCTAACGTATTTCTAGTATGAAGTTTAGCTACCTCAAATGTAACTGTAGCACTCTTTCCAGGTGCAACCTCAACTCCTAAAATATTTAAAATATCTTCCGACATATCTTTACTTTCTGCTACGTTCTATAAAGGTGATAATTGCTCTTGCTATATTTTTATTTGTTGCAGTTTCAATACCTTCTAAACCTGGTGTAGAGTTAACCTCTAAAAGTAATGGTCCTCTGCCAGACTGTAGCATATCTACACCGCAAACAGGTAGTTTTAAAACTTTCGCAGCATTCATTGCTAATTTTAATTCATCATGATCTAATTTTATGATATTAGCGGATCCGCCTCGGTGCAAATTAGAGCGAAACTCACCTTCTTTACCTTGCCGTTTCATGGCACCAACAACTTGCCCATCTACAACTAAAGCTCTAAGATCCGCACCTTTAGCCTCTTTAATAAATTCTTGGACTATTACTCTAGCTTGCAATCCATTAAATGCCTCTAGAACAGATTCAGCTGCATTTTTACTTTCGGCTAATACGACACCAAGACCCTGAGTACCTTCAAGTAATTTAATGATTACGGGAGTACCACCAACATGCTCAATAACTTCCTCAACATCTCTAGAATAATTGGTAAATACCGTTTTTGGCATCCCAATACCTGCTTTACTTAGACGTTGTAAGCTTTTTAATTTGTCTCGAGATCTTAAAATAGCATCGGAGGATGCGATAGTGAAAACTCCCATTTCTTCAAATTGTCTCACCACTGCGCAACCATAGAAAGTTACCGAAGATCCAATTCTAGGTATAATAGCATCAACATAGTCTAAATAACGGTCCCTGTAGTAAATGGTTGGCTTTTCCTTTTCTATAATAATATCGCATTTTAGTGGATCGATTATTTCTACATCATGTCCTCGAGCTTCAGCTTCTTCTATGAGTCTTTTGGTTGAATATAAGTTTGGATTACGAGAAAGTATTACTATGTTCATTATATTATTTTGGTATTGTAAGACTGATTTTCTAAATCAACATCGACGATAAATTTTTTACTCAAAAACTGTCGCCCAATAAGTACAGGAAACTTCATATCATCTCTGGTGCTTAAAGTTAGGTTAATCTTGTAGGTTTTGCTAAAAAATACAATGTTTGTTTTTATTTTAAAACGGTTTTCACGATGACCATTACTACTTTTTACATCGGTATAACTGTAAGTTTTAAATATAATTTCTTTGCTATTAAAGTTAGGGTGTTCTGAGCTTTCAAAAGTACAAAAGAGCATATTGTTTTCTTCTCTAATTCTAGAGCAATGAATGGCAGATGTATATGCGCCAGTATCGATTTTAACATCGATAGTGTTTAGGTCTAATTCAGGAAAATCAACTTTATCAACACGTCCCAATACCTTTTTTGTCATTGCGTTTTAATTTGTAAAAAGAGGCCAAAGATACAGATAACTTTAAGTTCTTGTAACTCTAAATTTATAACTTTTATATACCTTTGATTTAATGCCAAAAACAACATTAGATATACAAATAAAAACGCTACCTCATCAACCTGGCGTATATCAATATTTTGATAGTGATGAAAAACTCATTTATGTTGGCAAAGCTAAGGATATTAAAAAACGGGTTAGTAGTTATTTTAATAAGCATCACGACTATGGTAAAACAAGAGTTTTAGTAAAAAATATAGTTTCTGTAAAACATATTGTTGTAGAAACTGAGAACGACGCTTTACTTCTTGAGAACAATCTTATAAAAAAATATCAACCAAAGTATAATGTCTTATTAAAAGATGATAAATCTTACCCGTGGATCTGTATTAAAAAAGAGCGTTTTCCGAGAGTGTTTCCTACGAGAAGAGTTATAAAGGATGGTTCAGAATATTTTGGGCCATATACTAGTATGAAAACTGTAAAAACTCTACTAGGTTTAATTAAAGGATTATATCAATTACGAACTTGTAATTATGACCTGTCTGAATCTAAAATACAAGCTGGTAAATATAAAGTCTGCTTAGAGTATCATTTAGGTAATTGCAAAGGAGGATGTGAAGGTTACGAAACTGAGGAAGAATACCATGCTAACGTTACAGCAATACGCGAAATTTTAAAAGGAAATTTTAAGGATTCGTTACAGCAATTTAGAATTCAAATGAGACATCATGCTGAAAACATGAGGTTTGAAGATGCTCAAAAAATTAAGGAAAAGTTAGAAGTCCTAGAGAATTATCAGGCTAAATCAACCATAGTAAATCCTAAAATTAGTAATGTAGACGTATTTTCTATTATTAGTGATGAGACCTACGCATACATTAATTTTTTACAGTTAAGTTATGGCTCTATAATAAGATCACATACCTTAGAAATTAAAAAGAGATTACAAGAGACTGATAAAGTTTTATTAGAAATAGCCATTACCGAAATACATCAGCGTTTTAATTCTAACTCTAGAGAAATCTACGTTCCTTTTAAAGTTAATTTAGGAAACGACTTAAAAATTACAATACCAAAACTTGGTGATAAAAAAAGGATTTTAGATCTATCGCTTAGAAATGCTAAATATTATCGCATGGATAAATTTAAGCAAGTGAAACTAGTAGATCCAGATCGCCACGCCAATCGAATTATGGCACAAATGAAAGCAGATTTACGTTTGTCTGAAGAACCGAGGCATATAGAATGTTTTGATAATTCTAATATTCAAGGAACAAATCCAGTTGCAGCTTGTGTTGTTTTTAAGAACGGAAAGCCAAGTAAAAAGGAGTATAGAAATTTTAATATTAAAACTGTTGAGGGGCCAGATGATTTTGCTTCAATGGAAGAAGTTGTTTATAGACGCTACAAACGTTTAGTTGAAGAAGAACAACCATTACCACAATTAATTATTATAGATGGTGGAAAAGGACAGTTGTCATCAGCGTTAAAAAGCTTAGATGTTTTAGGTTTGAGAGGGAAAATTGCTATTATTGGTATTGCTAAACGGTTAGAAGAATTATTTTATCCAGATGATCCAATTCCTTTGTATCTAGATAAAAAAAGTGAAACATTAAAAATTATTCAACAATTAAGAAACGAGGCACATCGATTTGGTATTGAACATCATAGAAATAGAAGAAGTAAAGGAGCTTTGACTACAGAACTAGAAAATATTTCTGGTGTAGGTGAACAAACAATTGTTGATTTAATGAAAACTTTTAAAACAGTAAAAAGGATAGCAAATGCCAAGTTAGATGAACTCGAAGCAGTTGTAGGCGTTTCTCGAGCTAATAAAATTTACGATTATTACCATAAAGAATAAATTGAAATTAATTAAAACATATAATTATAGGGTTGTTCTACATATTTTCGTAATGCTGTTTACAGCATTATATGTTAATGTGCTTTCTGCTCAAGAATTAAAAGAGCCTAAAGTTGGTTTAGTATTAAGTGGAGGTGGTGCTAAAGGTTTTGCTCATATAGGTGTATTAAAAGTTATAGATAGTCTAGGGATTAAAATAGATTACGTTGCAGGAACTAGTATGGGAGCTATAATTGGCTCATTATATGCTACAGGATACTCCGGTAAGCAATTAGAAGCCATGTTTAATAGTCAGGATTTTAGTTCCTTAATTAATGATGAATTTCCTAGATCTGCTAAATCATTTTATGAACGCGAAAACTCTGAGAAATATGCAGTGAGTCTGCCTTTTGATAGACTTAGGATAAACTTACCTTCCGCTTTGTCTCGTGGACAAAATGTATATAATTTACTGTATCAATTAATGATTCCTGTAAATGAAATAAGAGATTTTGAAAATCTACCTATTCCCTTTTTCTGTATTGCAACTAATATTGAAAATGGCGAATCTATACTCTTGAATAAAGGAAATTTACCCGAAGCAGTTACCGCCAGTGCCGCCTTACCATCTTTATTTCAACCCGTTGTTATAGGAAATGATATTTTAATTGATGGTGGAGTAACAAATAATTTTCCGGTTGAAGAATTACGTGCAAAAGGAATGGATATTATTATTGGTGTTGATGTGCAAGATGCCCTAAAGGATAGAGAGTTATTAAAATCAGCACCAGACATTCTACTACAAATTAATAACTTTCGCACGATAAGCGCCATGAAGGAAAAAGTATCGTTGACCGATATTTATATAAAACCAGATATTACCAACTATTCCGTTATTTCTTTTAGTGAAGGTGATAATATTATTAATAATGGGGAAGCTGCCGCTAACGCTAAATTAAACGAATTAAGTCAATTAAGGCGCCAACAGAATTCTAGTTCTATCCAACAAAATATTAGACTTAAAGACAGTATACAGATTAATTCAATTAGTATTAGAGGTAATCAAAGATATACAAGGTCCTACCTATTAGGAAAACTAAAATTTAAAGCAGATGAGAAAATAAGTTATTCCGATTTTAAAAAAGGGATAAACAATCTTATCGCGACAAATAACTTTAATACGTTTAGATATTACTTAGAACCCAGTTTAAATAAAACGGGTTACAATTTAAAAGGTGAGTTAAGAGAGTCAGAAACAACAACCTTCTTAAGATTAGGTGTGCATTATGACGGATTATATAAAAGTGCCGCCTTAGCTAATTTGACTAAGCAGAGATTGTTGTTTAATAATGATATAGCTTCCTTAGACTTTATTCTTGGTGATAACTCAAGGTATAATTTTGATTATTTTATAGATAAAGGTTTTTATTTAAGTATTGGTATTAAGTCGCGATTCAATCAATTTAATAAAAATGTAAATCCGCTACTCGCTCTTTCTGATGATTCTCCGCTTTTAGTGGGTTTAAATAAAATTGATATTGATCTTACTGATTTCACAAATCAAGTATATCTTCAGACTATTTTTAGAAAAGATTTTGCGTTACGATTAGGTGCAGAGCATAAAAGACTAAAAATTACTTCTGAAACAATTATCGATGACAACCAAGAAGATGAGGTCACTTTTGAAAACACTGATTACCTTGGTGTATTTGGCACGCTAAAATTTGATGATTATGATAATCCACACTTTCCTAAAAGCGGGTTTTATTTTAATGGTAATTTTCATTTGTACCTCAGAGCTTCAGGACTTAATAAAGACTTTTCAGAATTTTCTATAGCGAAAGCAGACATTGGTTATGCATTTAGTTTTAATGATAAGTTGGCATTAAAAACAGAGGCTAATGGGGGTTTTAAAATAGGTGATAAATCGACTAATTCCTTAGACTTTGGTCTTGGTGGGTTTGGTCATAATTTTATTAATAACTTTCAGTCATTTTATGGTTATGATTATTTATCACTAACTGGTGATAGCTTTGTTAAGGCTACCTTTACATTAGATTACGAAATTTTTAAAAAGCATCACGTTTTATTAGCAGCCAACTATGCTAATATTAATAATGGTCTTTTTGAGTCTAGTAACTTCTTATCTTCTCCAGAGTACAGCGGTTATGCTATTGGGTACTCATTAGAGACTTTCCTTGGTCCGTTAGAAGGAAAGTATACGTATTCACCAGATACGGGTAATGGCTATTGGTTCTTTAATCTTGGATTTTGGTTTTAATAAAATCGAAGTTTTGATGTATTCAATTTATTTCAATATCTCAGTATTTTACTATCTCAATTAAATATTACATATTTGTAATCTTATGAAACCATTCTGGCAAAATATAAAACTTCATTTACACTTCCTTATTAAAAGGAATCCAGAATAAACACGCATTTTTTGTACCTTTAAAACTATTAAGTTAGTGATTCCTTGAACCAAGTTGACAAGGTCACTTTAATATTTAAAAATTCAAAAAAATGCCATTTTATCATAAATTAGGAGAGATTCCACCAAAACGTCATACACAGTTTAAAAAACCAGACGGAACGTTTTATTACGAACAATTATTTGGAACAATAGGTTTCGACGGCATGTCAACCAATAGTTACCACGAGCAGCGTCCTACACAGGTAAAAGAAATAAAAAAACAATATAGTGTTGCTCCGAAAATAGCTAAGTCTAATAATATACAATCCTACCGATTACATGGTTTCAAGGTAAAACCAGAAAACGATTATTTAGAAAGTCGTAAAATCGTTTTAACAAATAATGATTGTAATATTATATTGGCTGCACCGAAAGAATCAACAAAAGACTATTTCTACAAAAATACAGATGCAGATGAGTTGCTTTTTATTCATAAAGGTTCAGGGAGATTAAGAACACATTTAGGGAATTTAGATTTTAAGTATGGTGATTATCTTGTGGTACCTAGAGGTATTATATATAAGCTAGATTTTGATACTGAAGATAACCGTCTATTTATTGTGGAATCTTACAGACCTATATATACACCAAAACGGTATCGAAATTGGTTTGGGCAATTATTAGAGCATTCACCATTTTGCGAACGCGATTTACGTCAACCACAAGAATTAGAAACGTATAATGAGTCTGGAGAGTTTTTAATTAAAATAAAGAAGCAAGACGAGATTTTTGATATGGTTTACGCATCGCATCCTTTTGATGTTATTGGTTACGATGGGTATAATTATCCATATGCGTTTTCAATTCACGATTTTGAACCTATAACGGGTCGTGTACATCAACCACCACCTGTCCATCAAACTTTTGAAACTGACGCCTTTGTGATATGTAGTTTTGTACCACGCCTATACGATTACCATCCATTAGCAGTACCAGCTCCTTATAATCATAGTAATATAGATAGTGATGAGGTTATTTATTATGTAGATGGTGATTTTATGAGTAGAAACGATATAGATGCAGGACATATTTCTTTGCATCCGGCAGGTATACCTCATGGTCCGCATCCTCGTGCAATGGAAAGAAGTATCGGCAAAGTAAAAACAGACGAATTAGCTGTAATGGTAGATACTTTTAAACCATTAAAAGTTACCGAAGAAGCTTTGAGCATAGCTGATGAAGATTATTTTAAGTCTTGGCTAGAGCACTAACTAAAGAAGAGTAATTAGAAATGAATCAAAATAAATTATCCGCTGACCCATTATCACTTGTTTTAGGAATTATTGCACTAGTAATAGGTATTGCAGGATGCTGCTGTTACGGTATTACGGCAATAGTGCCTTTAATTCTAGGAATAATTGGTTTAGTAACGGCAAATAAAAGTTTGAGAGATTATCGCGAAAATCCAGATGTTTACTCGCACCAATCTCGAAGTAATGTTAATACAGCTAAAATTATAAACATTATAGCAATTGTTATGAATGGTGTAATTGTACTTATAGCTATTGCAGCTATAACATTTTACGGTACTATGTTATCATCTGGTATATTTGAAGAAATGCAAAGAAACTCGAGATTTGATGACTTAGATGATTATGAAGTAGAAATTGATACCAGTACATGGGAGAGTGATAATTACGAATTAGAAATAGAGCAAGATTCTGTAAATATAGAAACCTTATTAGAGGAAGAATTAGAAACGGAAGAATCAGAAATAAATTAATTTATTATGGCCAAAGAAGTTAAAAATGTAAACTACGGTTTAGAAAAAATATTTGAAGGAGCTCAAGATTTTCTGCCGCTTTTAGGAACAGATTATGTTGAGTTTTACGTCGGTAATGCAAAGCAAGCAGCACATTATTACAAAACAGCTTTTGGATTTCAATCGCATGCCTATCGTGGATTAGAAACTGGTGCTAAAGATTCAGTAAGTTATGTCTTAACGCAAGACAAGATTAAGTTAATGCTTACAACACCTTTAAATAGTAAATCTAAAATTAATAATCATATAGTAAAACATGGAGATGGAGTAAAAGTAGTAGCACTATGGGTAGAAGACGCAAAACAAGCTTATAAGGAAACGACTTCTCGAGGTGCAAAATCTTATATGGAACCAACAGTCGAAAAAGACGAATATGGAGAGGTTGTAAGGGCAGGGATTTATACCTACGGAGAGACTGTACATATGTTTGTTGAGCGCAAAAATTATAATGGAGCATTTTTACCCGGATTTCAAAAATGGGAATCTGATTATAATCCACCAGCTTCGGGATTAAAATATATCGATCATATGGTTGGTAATGTAGGTTGGAATCAAATGGATGTTTGGGTAAAATGGTATGAAGATGTTATGGGATTTGAGAATTTTCTATCATTCGACGACAAGCAAATTCATACAGAATATTCAGCATTAATGAGTAAGGTTATGTCTAACGGAAATGGTAGAATTAAATTTCCAATAAATGAACCAGCAGAAGGTAAAAAACGATCTCAAATTGAAGAATATTTAGATTTTTACGAGGGTGCAGGTGTCCAACATATTGCGGTCGCAACAGATGATATTATTAAAACTGTATCTCAATTACGTGCAAACGGGGTAGAGTTTTTATCAACTCCACCAGAGGAATATTACAGAGCAGTACCAGGAAGATTAGAAGAATTTAGTCATGAGTTAAGAGAAGATATCGAAAAACTAAAAGGTTTAGGTATAATGATAGATGCAGATGAAGAAGGTTATTTACTTCAAATTTTCACAAAACCTGTAGAAGACAGACCTACATTATTTTTTGAGATTATCCAGCGTATGGGAGCTCGTGGTTTTGGTGCAGGTAATTTTAAGGCTTTATTTGAGTCGATTGAAAGAGAACAAGCGAAAAGAGGTACATTATAAGAAATGATGTAGTGTTTATTTTATTTATTATAAGGGCGTTTTCATTCAATTTGAATGATATTAATTTTATTTTGTTCGTGGTTTCATGGTAGATTTAATAAAAATGAGAGTATTAACCGAATAAAACAATAAATTAACCCAAGGTTTTTGGTTTGTAATTCATTGTTTTTTTAGATTTGGAATAGTAATTGTAATTAAGATACTTGTAACATAAAAATTGCGTTACATTATTTACATTTACAACATTAAGTTATGAAGCATTTATTTACTATAATATTTCTATTTGTTGGGTTACAAGCATCTGACGTAAAAAAAGAATCTGCATTCCAAGATGGAGAGTGGTTTCAATTTAGGATGAGCTATAGTGGTTGGTTTAAAGCAGGTGAAGCGACTCTGAAGGTTAATGAGAAATCTTTAAACGGGAAAAAAGTTTTTCATGTTGTAGGAAAAGGAAAGACTACGGGTTTAGCTAATGCATTTTTTAAAGTTAGAGATCGTTATGAAAGCTATTTTGATAAAGAGACAGGAGTACCTTATAAATTTATTAGAAAAATTGATGAAGGTGGGCATACAAAAGATATTGAAATAGATTTTGATCATGAGGAGAAAAAAGCCACTATCAATAATAAAAAGCATAAAAAAGTAAAAACTATTACTACAGAAGAGGATGTTCAAGATATGGTCTCTATGTATTATTATCTCAGAAATAGCATAGATATAGACGCTCTAACAAAAGGTGACGAGATAAAAACAAACATGTTTTTTGATGAGGAAAACTATGGTTTTAAACTGAAGTATTTAGGAAGAGAGATTATAAAAATTGATATTAATGGTACTGATGTAAAGGTGAAAACTTTAAAATTTAGACCTTACGTAATGGCTGGTCGTGTATTTAAGGAAGAGGAAAGCCTGACCTTATGGGTTAGTGCAGATAAAAATAAAGTGCCTTTAAAGATTAAAGCAGATTTAGCTGTTGGTTCATTAAGAGCGGATTTAGTTGCATTTAAAGGTTTAAAGCACTCTTTTGAAGTATTGCCGAAAAATTTTAAGGACTAATAATCTATGCCAGACCAACCTAACTTCGACGAAATTATAAAGGAACTTCAAGAGAAGTATAATAAAATAGACCAAGATACAGACGATCACTTATATGGTCTACTATACAGTAAACCAATAACTTATTGGGATTATATACAGACCGACGCCTTATTAAATCTTCAAATTCAGCGAACAACTTTACCAGATGAGATGGTTTTTATTGCCTATCATCAAATTAATGAACTAATTTTTAAGATGATACTTTGGGAAATTTCTCAAGTAGCAAATAAAGTGAAGTTAGATGTTGCTTTTTTTGAAGGTAAAATTATGCGCATTAGTCGTTATTTTGATATGCTAACAACATCTTTCAATATTATGCGAGAAGGTATGGATGTTGAGCAGTATATGAAGTTTCGATATACATTGACACCAGCAAGTGGCTTTCAAAGTGCTCAATATAGACTCATAGAATTTTCATCAACCGAATTAATTAATTTAATTGATTATAGATTTAGAAAAAATATAAATAGAGATACACCATTTACTCATGCTTTTGAACATTTATATTGGCAAGCTGCAGGAAAAGATCATAAAACGGGCAAAAAATCTACACTTTTAGTTAATTTTGAAAAACGTTATAAAGATGAGTTTTTGAGATTCATGGAAACGTATAACACTAAAAATCTTTGGACCCGTTTTAAGGAATTACCCAAAGTGGATCAGAAGGACGAAGATTTAATAAAAGCAATGCGTCATTTTGATTATACAGTTAATGTTACTTGGGTAATGGCTCATTACAATGCAGCAAAGCATTATATTGAAAGTGGTATTGGAGATGGTGAGGCAACAGGTGGTAGTGATTGGAAAAAGTACATGCATCCAAAATATCAAAAGCGTATTTTCTTTCCAGATTTATGGACAGAAACAGAATTAGAAAATTGGGGAAATAATATATAATTAGCATAATTAATGCAGTTAAAACGATTAATAACAATTGCCTTGTTTGTGGCATTTGTTTTCGCTTGTAAGGAAGATAACTCGGCTGAAGAAGCTTACGAAAAAGAAGTTGCAGAAATTGCAGAGGAAGAGAAAATCCTTGAATTTGGTTTTAATCTTAAAAACTATAAATTTAAAAGAGACACTATTCAAAAAGGTGATACTTTTGGTATTATTTTAGAACGTAATAATATTGGTTACCCAGAAATATATCAAATAGCCGAAAAGGCTAAAGACACCTTTGACATAGCAAGAAAACTTCAAGTTGGTAAACCATACACTTTACTCTTTCCGAGCGAAGCTGCCAATGATAGTCTTCCAAAACCAACTACATTTATTTACCAACAAACTTTAGAGGATTATGTAGTCATAAATTTTGAAGATTCAATACAAGCCTATACGCGCACCAAACCAATTACATATATAGAAAAAACAGCAACAGGAATTATAAATAATAATATCTCTGAAACATTAGAAGAGAAAGGCTTAAGTCAAAAATTAGCTTATAAAATGGCAGATGATATTTATGCTTGGACTATCGATTTTAGACGGCTTCAGCCAGGTGACCGTTTTAAAGTGATATATACAGATAAGTATATTGATGATACCTTATATGCTGGAGTTCATGATGTGAAAGCAGCTTATTTTGAGCATAATGGAGATTCGTTATATGCATTTCAGTTTGAAACTGATTCGATCAAAGGTATTATAGATTATTTTAATGAAGATGCTAAGAATCTGCGACGAGCCTTTTTAAAAGCACCAGTGCAGTTTAGTAGAATATCTTCTAGATATAATTTAAAAAGGCGCATTGCCTACTATGGTAATAAGGTAAGACCTCATAAAGGTACGGATTTTGCGGCAGCAGTTGGTACACCGATATTGGCTACTGCTAATGGAACAGTCATAGAGTCCACAAGGAGAGGTGGTAATGGTAAATATGTAAAGATTAGACATAACGATACTTATACAACCCAGTACTTGCATATGAGTAAGCGTTTAGTCAAGAAAGGGCAATTTGTTAAACAAGGAGATGTTATTGGTAAGGTTGGGATGACTGGTAATACTGGTGGTCCGCATGTGTGTTATCGTTTTTGGAAAAACGGAAAACAGGTAGATCCATTTAAGCAAAAATTACCTGAAGCAAAACCAATTTCAGATAGTTTAAAGATTAAATATTTAGAACATATTAAACCAATAAGACAACGATTAGACGATATTTTCTTTTTAGAAGCAGAACCCTTAGAACCCGAGAATACTATAACCGAAGACCCACTTACAGATATACAATAATGGCATTAAAATCCACCAACCCAACCACAACAGAATCTTGGAAAGAGTTACAAATACACTTTAATACTCTAAAATCTATACATTTAAAAGAACTTTTTAGCTCTAATGCAAATAGAGCTATGGAGCTAACTGTAAAATGGGAGGATTTTTATGTGGACTTCTCTAAAAATAGAATCACTAAAGAAACATTAGATATTTTATTAAAACTTGCTAATGAAGTAGATTTAAAAGATGCTATTTCTCAATATTTCAGTGGTGAAATAATTAATGAAACTGAAAATAGAGCAGTTTCTCATACTGCTTTAAGAGCTGCAGAAACTAAAGAAGTATTTGTAGGAGGAGTTAATGTGATTCCTGGAGTAAAAGAGGTTAAAGAGAAAATTAAAAACTTCACAAATTCAGTTGTTAGTGGAGAGCATAAAGGTTATTCTGGTAAATCAATTACAGATATAGTAAATATAGGAATAGGTGGCTCTGACTTAGGTCCGGCTATGGTAGTAGATTCATTACAATATTACAAAAACCATTTAAATGTTCATTTTGTTAGTAATATAGATGGAGATCATCACAAAGAAGTAATCAAAAATTTAGATCCGGAAACAACCTTATTTGTTATTGTTTCAAAAACCTTTACTACACAAGAAACTTTATCTAATGCCAACTCAATAAGAACATGGTTTTTAGAATCGCAACCCAAAAAGGCTGTTTCTAAGCATTTTGTAGCAGTATCTACCAACGTAGATAGTGTAAAGGCATTTGGTATTGAGGAAGAAAATATTTTTCCAATGAAGGACTGGGTTGGTGGACGTTTTTCCCTTTGGAGTGCTGTAGGTCTTTCTATCAGTTTAGCCCTTGGTTACGACAATTTTAAAAGTTTATTAGATGGTGCACATAAAATGGATGAGCATTTTAGAACTGAAAATTTTAATAGTAACATTCCCGTAATAGCTGCACTTTTAACTATTTGGTATAACAATTTTTTTGATTCAGAAAGTGAAGCTGTTATTCCTTATACACAATACCTAAGTCAGTTTGCAACATATCTGCAGCAAGGTATTATGGAAAGTAATGGTAAAAGTGTTGATAGAGCTGGTAACACTATTAGTTATGAAACAGGGACATTGATTTGGGGAGAACCTGGGACAAACTCTCAACATGCCTTTTTTCAACTAATCCATCAAGGAACCAAGTTAATTCCGGCAGACTTCATAGGCTTTATAGAATCGCTTCATGGTAATTCAGAGCATCATGATAAATTGATGTCTAATTACTTTGCTCAAACGGAAGCTTTAATGAATGGTAAAACCAAAGATGAGGTCCTAGCTGAATTGGATGCACAATCATTAACTCAAGATCAAATAAACAGATTATTACCATTTAAAATATTTGAAGGAAACAAACCAACGACATCTATTTTAATACAAAAGCTTACTCCAGAAAGCTTAGGGAAGCTAATAGCAATGTATGAGCACAAAATCTTTGTTCAAGGCATTATATGGAACATCTTTAGTTACGACCAATTTGGAGTTGAATTAGGAAAGCAACTTGCAAAATCGATATTAAATGAGCTAAATAGTGATGTGCAATCTTCTAAGCACGATGCATCAACTCAAGATTTAGTCGATTTTTATATGAAGAATCGTTAAATTATGTTAAAAAGTTTCTGAAAAATTTATTATGCACGCATAAAAACTGCGGATTCTATAATTAACTTTGAGTCAGCCAATTGTTAACAATTAGTTAATATATTAAATGTAGTATTGAGTATTTTTGCACCTAATAAATAAACCAATTAACTTAAATTTTATATGAAAAAATTTAATCAATTTTTACTTGCAGCTGTAATGGTTTTATCCACTACGGTAGCTTTTGCTCAAAGTACTATTACCGGTAAGGTAATAGACGTTGAGATGAACTCGCCTCTTCCCGGTGCTAATGTAGTGGTTAAAGGAACAACGAATGGAGTAACTACAAATTTTGAAGGTGACTTCAGTCTAACAGCACAATCAGGCTCTGGAGAAATCGTAATTTCTTATATTGGGTATATCACTCAAACTATAACTTTTAGTGGTAATACAGATATAGGAACAATAACGTTAGAACCAAGTGACGTTGGTTTACAAGAAGTTCAAATTATTGCTTCAATAGCAGTTGATAGAAAAACTCCTGTTGCTGTGTCAACAGTTAGAGCTGCTGATATTCAATTGAAATTAGGAACTCAAGAATTTCCAGAAGTTTTAAAATCGACTCCTGGTGTTTATGCAACTAAGTCTGGTGGTGGTTTCGGAGATGGACGTATTAATTTACGTGGATTTAACTCTGAGAATGTTGCCGTTATGATTAATGGTGTACCTGTTAATGACATGGAAAACGGTCGTGTTTTCTGGAGTAACTGGGCAGGACTAGGTGATGTAACCAGTTCTATGCAAGTTCAAAGAGGTCTTGGTGCTGCAAGAGTAGCAGTACCCTCAGTTGGTGGTACAATTAATATTATCACTAAAACTACTGATGCAGAAGAAGGCGGTAATATAATGACCACTTTAGGTAACGATGGTTACGCTAAGTTTGGTGTAACATATTCAACTGGTTTAATGGATAACGGTTTTGCAGCTACAGTTTCAGCTTCAAAAACTGATGGAGACGGTTATGTAAGAGGTACCCAATTTAATGCGGTAAATTATTTCATTAACGTTTCTAAAGAAATAAATGACAAACACAAAATAGCTTTTACTGCATTTGGTGCTAAGCAACGTCATGGTCAAAGACAAAATAGACATTTAATAGATACTTACAGAAGAAGTGAGGACGGAATTAAGTATAATTCTGATTGGGGTTATAAAAATGGGCAAGTAACATTTATCGAAGATAACTTTTACCACAAACCTCAAATTTCATTAAATCACTACTGGGATTTAAATGACAAAACAAGTATATCTACTGCAGCATACGTTTCGTTTGGCTCTGGTGGTGGTGGCGGAACCTTAGGTAGCGATAACGAGGCTCCAGGATTTGAAGGAGATGCTAGATTTAAATTTCAAAGTGCGGATTATAGAATAGGTGAATTTGGACCTTTAGATTTTGATCGTATTGTTGATGAAAATATTGCTAACGGATCTAACGGTTCTAGTGCTGCTTTAAGAGCATCTCGAAATGATCATAATTGGTATGGAGTTTTATCTACATTAAAAACCGATCTTACTGATGATTTAGTGCTTTTAGCTGGTTTAGACTTTAGAAGTTATACAGGTTTACACTTTAGAGAAGTAACAGATTTATTAGGTGGGCAGTTCATCATAAACGAGGATGATGTAAATAACCCAACTGGTGTTGCAAGAGTAGGTGATAAAGTAGCTTATAATAATGATGGAATAGTTGGTTGGTTAGGAGCCTTTACTCAATTAGAATATGATATTAATGAAAACTTTAATACGTTTATTTCATTAAATGCGTCTAACACTTCTTATAAGAGAAAGGATTACTTTAACTATTTAAATGGAGATCCTTTGCAAGAAACGGACCGTTTTAATTTCTTTGGTTTCGGTGCTAAAGGTGGAGCTAACTACCGTTTAGATATGAATCATAATGTTTTTGTAAATTTAGGGTATTTCGAAAAAGCTGCTGATTTTGATGCAGTCTTCCCGAGATTTAATAATGAGGATATTAATTCTGAAGCTGAAAATCAGAAAATTCTTAGCTTTGAGTTAGGATACGGTTACAGAAGCGATAAACTTACAGCTAACGTTAATTTATATAGAACAGCTTGGAGAGATAGAACTGAAACAGTTGGATTTCAATTAAGCGATGACGAAACAGGTTTTGCTAATATCTTAGGTGTAAATGCAATTCATCAAGGTTTAGAAATAGACTTTGTTTATAGAGCTACAAATACACTGAATATAACAGGTATGGCATCTTTAGGAGATTGGAGATGGGAAGATAACGTTACTGACGTTAATATTCTTAATGAAGAGCAAGAAGTTGTGGATACTGTAAACTTATTTATAGAAGATACGCCTGTAGGCGATGCAGCTCAAACAACATTAGCTTTAGGCTTAGATTATAGATTAGCCCCAGGTACAAGATTCACTGTAGATTATAACTATTTTGATCGTTTGTATGCAGATTTTAATCCTAGTGATAGAGGAGTAGAAAATGCGCCAGATCCATGGGAAGTTCCAGCATACGGAGTTTTTGATACGGCATTTATTCATAGCTTCCCATTCGGAAAGTTTGAAGCAACTTTAATTGCTAGAATGAATAATGTTTTTGACACTAGATATATAGCAGATGCACTAGATGGTCCAGGATCGGATGCTCAAACAGCATTGGTTTATTATGGTTTTGGTAGAACATTTAGTGTAGGAGCAACACTTAAATTTTAAAAAAATAGAAAAATGAAAAGAATAGTTTATTTATTAGCCTTTATTGGCGCAGTCTTTACGGGTTGTAATCCTGTAGAAGATATTAATAACGATCTTGCAGCACAAGAAGAACCAATCATCGGTGAAGTAGAGTATACATTAACGGATGATGATTATGCTGATTTAGAACTTAACTTCGGAAATTTTGGTTCTGATGATGATGCCAGAATGGCAATTCCAGGTTTATTAGCAGATAAATACCCATACTTTGGTGATGGCTCTTCAGCATTAGTAACATATAAATTATTTGTAGGTTCTGCTGAAGGTGTGAGTGATTTAACAGGGTCTGATGTATATGCTTTTACAAATGATGACTACGCTACAACAGGAAGTGATGCATTTGGATTTTATCCAAACGTAAATGCTACAGAGCAAATACCTGCCATATTAGATGCGCAAATTGCTGCTCCAGTAGAAGGTCAAATAGTTCTAGCAACATACAAGCAATATTTTGAAACTCCGATTGTAGGTATAGCAAATTTATATCAAGCTGCGTTCCCTGCTGATTTTGGAAACTTTGAATTGGTTTCTGTTTCTGGTCTTGACGAATTGGGTTGGACAGAAGGTTCAGCTAACGTTCAAGGATCTGGTTTTAATGGAAGTGCAAACGCTTTAGAGGAATGGTTAATTTCTCCGGAAGTAGATTTAACAGGCCAATCAGATTTATTATTTCAAATCACTCAAGAAATAGATTTTTTAAATGACGATACATTAATTGATATCTTAATTTCTACGGATTATACAACAGGAAGTGATCCTATGACTGCAACTTGGACAGCTGTAGCTTTTGATAAAACTATTTTTGGAAGTTTAACAACATCAGAAGATTTTGATTTTTCTGATTACGATGGTGAAACTGTTCATGTTGGTCTTAAGTATAGCTCTACAGATACTGATTCTCCAAGATGGAGAGTACAAGATTTTGCAATTAGAACTATAGGTGTTACTGGTGATACAGATTCAAAAGGTGAATATTTTGTTTATGAAGGTGGCTCATGGGAATCAGCTGAAGATACTTATTATTTAAGTACTTCAGATTACGATTCTATGGGAGAAGATTTTGGTCAACCAGGTGCATTTAATAACTTTAGTAGTGGTACTCCTGCTGACAATTATTTACCTACGTTCTTAAGTTTAACTTATCCTTTTGCTCAAGAAGAAGATCAAATTATCGTAGCGTATAAATACTTTTCTAGCAATAGCGGCTTAGGTACTCGAGGTAATCTTTACACGTTTACCGATGGTATTTGGGTAGGAAGTCAGAGTGTTATAGATACGTCATTACAATTTGGTTTAGAAAATGGTATTTGGGTACCAGATAATACAATTAGATATTCTCTTGCTGGTGCTGATTATAGTGCAATTGTGACAGCTTTGGCTGATGTGTATCCTGGCCCAACAGGTAGTGTTGATAATTTTGGGAATTTTGATAGACGCCCAGGTAATGCTAATGAATGGACGAATGACATGGTATTAGAGGCACTTAATGTGGTATTAGATAACTTAGATCCTACTGCAGCAGAAGAACAAAAATATATTGTTACTGCAGATGTTTATACAGGTAGCAATGGTACTGAAGATTTTGCCGTAATAAAAATGGGTGGAGTTTGGATATACCAATAGTTATAAATTATTACTACTTAATTTAAAAAAAGCCTCTTGATTTTCAAGAGGCTTTTTTAGATTATAGTTTTAATCTATTCTTTCCAGCGAACAGATTCCATTATGCGTTTAATATCTTTTTTTAAATACTCTGAGGCAGGATAAATAGAATCATAATTTGGCTTAGCATAGAAATATAAAGAACCGCTGACAAAGTGTTTTAAGCTGTCCGTTACATAAAATTGAGATTGTGAAGCTGCGTCTCCACCTATTTCATAGAACATTCCGTAAACATTTTCTTCTTTGTTTTCAAAGAGATTACTGAATATTTCATCTGCTTTCATGGTGTGTTTTTGAGTAAGGTTTTGAGCATCACGCAATAAGCTATTTAAATTATTTTCATTAACAGTTTTATAGGTTAAATATATTGTTGCTTTTAGAGCAGGGTATTTTACATCTATCCCCTTTGTGCTTCCAATAGTTTTAACACTAGTTATTGGTTCTGATAATGTATTTTTATCAAATGTAAATGGCAGTGGAGTTGTGGTCTTATCATAAATTGCATTAGGATATTCTAATCTCAAAAAGCCTTCCGGTTTTGGAAGAGGCTCATCACCACAACCTAACATAAAGAGACTAAGTATAGGTATTACTATTCGCTTCATAGATTCGGTTTTAATAGTGTTAACTTAATTTGTTTTATTCTTTTACGTTCGAGTGCCTCTATAGTAAAAACGTAATTTTTAAAATTTATTTTACTTCCTACACGAGGAAATCCACCAGAAATTTCCAAAACGAAACCAGCGAGCGTTTCAGCTTCTCCTTTTCTTTTTTCAAAATCTTCACTTTCACCTTCGATACCCGTTATTTTGTAAACATCTTTTAATGGTGTTTTGCCTTCAAAACTATAATTAAAGTCGTCTAATTTGGTATATACTAAACCCTCGTCATCATATTCATCACTAATGTCTCCAACAATTTCTTCTATGATATCTTCTAAGGACACTAAACCAGATGTGCCACCGTATTCATCAACTACAACAGCCAGATGCACTTTTCTGTTTTGAAATTCGACCATTAAATCATCTAATTTCTTGTTCTCGGGTACAAAGAATGGCTCTCGAAGAATGCTCGTCCAGTTAAACGTTTTTTTATTCAAATGAGGTAGTAAATCTTTAACATATAACACACCTTTAATTGTGTCAATACTTTCTTCATATACAGGTATCCTAGAATACCCATTATCTACTATTTCATTTATAATTGTCCCGAAAGGTGTATCTACATTTAGCGCAAATAAATCCATTCTAGGGCGCATTACCTGTTTTGTATCTGTATTACCGAAAGACACAATACCTTTTAGTAATTTTTGCTCTTCTTGTGTAGTGTCTTGGTTGTTTGTTAATTCTAAAGCCTGTGATAATTGGTCTACACTAAGATTAGAGCGCTGCTTACCAAAACGTTCTTGAATTTTAAGAGTAACGTAGCGCATAGGTAGGCTAATAGGAGAAAATAAAACATCTAAGACCTTTAAAGGTCGAGCCATGAAAGAAGAAAATTTCACACTATTTCTACTTGCATAAATTTTTGGAATAATCTCCCCAAACAATAGAATTAAGAAAGTTGCAGAAACAACTTCTAGTAGAAATCTAGCGATTGAGCTGGTTACGCTATTAAATAGTGTTTCACCGATATATGCAAATAATAATACTATGGCAATATTTATGAAATTATTGGCAACTAAAATGGTCGCTAATAATTTTTTAGGACGCTCTAATAATACAGTAATAATCTCCATTGCTGAAGATTTATTTTCAACTCCTTCGCTTAAATTAGATTTTGTTAGAGAAAATAATGCAACTTCGGCACCAGATATTAAGGCAGAGCATACAAGAAGTATAATAAGCAATACAATACTTGTATAAAAAGAGGTATTGGCAACTAATAAATTTGAAAGTAAAACCGCGGGTTCGGGATCCAAAATAAAGTTATGTTATTTGAATGAGTTAAAATGGTAAATCATCATTAGTTTCTGAGGTATTACTTTGAGCCTGCTGATGAGGTACTTGTTGTGTGCTAGATATCTGCTGTCCTTGTTGCTGTTCATTCTTATTAGTTAAGAATGTAAAGTCATTACATTGAATTTCTGTAGAATAACGCTCCATCCCTTTATCATCAGTCCATTTCCTAGTTTTTATTCTACCTTCTATGTAGACTTTATCTCCTTTACTCAGATATTTTTCGCAAATCTCCGCAGCCTTATTTCTAACCACAATATTATGCCATTCTGTATTAGAAACGCGCTCATTAGTTTGTTTATTTGTGTAAGTCTCATTTGTCGCTAGCGGAAAACGACCAACACAATTTTTATCATCAAAATAATGCATTTTAACTTCATCACCCAAATGCCCAATAAGCATTACTTTATTTAGCGTTCCTGACATAATAATTCATTTTAGATACAAATTTACTCATTTTGCTATGACACTTTTAAAATTAATAAAAAAATTATGATTTTAGAAAGGCTTAAAAGTTGAATTCGTTTATAAAATCACTTATGAGTACTGGGGAAGGATATTTTGTTAGGTCAACAACAGGAATTGCACTATCTGGTAATTCATTAATTTCAATAATCCAAAACTTTGTGTGTAAATACTGATGAGACAGTTTATGAATCTTATCAACTTCGTTATAAAGAGTATGATTAAATTTAGTGTTTTCTATTGGAGAATTTTCAAGGTTCAGAAGATGAAATTCGTCAATTGTCAAACTCTTTTCAGATTCTATTAGAGGAAATTGATAGAGGTTCTGCCATATGCCTTTTCCGGTGCGCTTTTCAAAAAATACGTTTTGGTTATTATCAATACAAACTAAAAAATTAAAATATTTGGTAGAGACTTTAGTCTTTTTGAGCTTAACAGGTAAAATATCAACTAAATTTTTCTGAAGTGCGATACAACCATGGTTCAAAGGGCAAACTATACAATATGGACTTTTTGGTTTGCATTGTATAGCACCAAATTCCATTATCGCTTGATTAAATGTTGCAGGTTGAGTTTTATCAATCAACGAAGTTGCTAATTTTTTAAATTCTTTGACACCTTTAGTTGAATTTATAGGCGTATTTACACCAAAATAGCGTGATAAAACTCTATAAACATTGCCATCTACAACGGCAGCAACTTCATTAAAAGCAATCGAAGCTATGGCACTTGCCGTATAATCTCCAACTCCTTTTAGTTTTATAAGCTCTTTGTAAGAGTTCGGAAATTCTCCATCTAACTTAAAAGCAATGTGCTTTGCAGTGGTATGTAAATTTCTTGCTCTAGAGTAATAGCCTAGCCCTTGCCAAAGCTTTAAAACAGATTCTTCTGTAGCATTTGCAAGGTCAAAAACAGTTGGGTATTTTTTTACAAAAGCTTCATAATACGGTAACCCTTGTTTTACTTGAGTTTGTTGTAAAATGATTTCTGAAAGCCAAATGTAATAAGGATTCTTAGTCTTTCTCCATGGTAATTCTCGTTTATTATTTGAATACCAATTAGTTAGTGTTTTTTTAAAATCCATTTGTTTTTTAAATGATAAAGCAAAACTAAATCTTTATAACGTTAAATTTTAATTAATTACGCTTGAAATATTGAAATTAAATTACATATATTTGCATCCCTTAGAATAAATAATTAACCCTAAAACTAATAACAATGACGAAAGCGGATTTAGTCGCTAAGATATCTGATAAATTAGGTATTGAAAAAGGCGATGTACAAGCTACAGTTGAAACTTTTATGGAAGAAGTTAAATCATCTTTAGAAGGTGGTGATAACGTTTACCTTAGAGGTTTCGGAAGTTTCATTATTAAAACAAGAGCTGAAAAAACAGGTCGTAATATTTCAAAAAATACTACAATAAAAATACCAGCTCACAACATACCAGCGTTTAAGCCAGCTAAAGTATTTTTAGAAGGTGTAAAATCAAATGTTGAAGTTAATTAAATACATTAAATAAATTATTAATTTAAAAAGCATTATTTATTATGCCAAGTGGTAAAAAAAGAAAAAGACACAAGGTAGCGACGCATAAGCGTAAAAAACGTAGACGCGCTAATCGTCACAAAAAGAAATAAATTGTTAAAAGTAGTTTTTAAACTACTTTTTTCAGTTTTAAGAAACGTTCTTTGATATAGAATTTAAGTACATTTAATAGAGTGTTCTTAAGTTTGTTGGATATTACAATCCTGTGTCAAATAATTTAGTAAAATCCATCTACCTCAATTAAGAGTTAGATTTAAATTAACATTATGAACAAAGAATTAATCGTAAGATCGAGTTCAGATATTGTTGATTTTGCCTTATTAAAAGATGGAAAACTTATTGAATTACATAAAGATGAAGAGGATAATGACTTTGCGGTAGGTGATATTTTTATTGCCAAAATTCGTAAGGCTATACCTGGTTTAAATGCCGCGTTTGTAAACGTTGGCTATGAGAAAGATGGTTTTTTACACTATCATGATCTTGGACCAAAACTACCTTCTCTTTTAAAATTCATTAAACGTGTAAGCACAGGTAAATTAAGGGATTATACCCTTAAAGACTTTCCTTTGGAGAAAGATTTAGACAAACATGGCAAAATTGTAAATGCTTTAAAGTCTAATCAATCCATTTTAGTACAAGTAGTAAAAGAACCAATTTCCACAAAAGGACCACGCATTAGTTCAGAATTGTCTATTGCTGGTAGATACATTGTCTTGGTACCATTTTCTAATCGTATTTCAATTTCACAGAAAATTGAATCGCAAGAAGAGAAAGACCGATTAAAAAGACTTGTAAAAAGTATCACACCTAAAGGATTTGGAGTTATTATACGTACAGTAGCAGAAGGCAAAAAAGTTGCCGAGCTAGATAGTGATTTACAAAACTTGCTGACAAGATGGACGGCAATGTGTAAAAAATTGTACAAAGCCCATCACCCAACAAAAGTATTAGGTGAAATGAATAAAGCATCCTCAATTCTAAGAGATATCTTTAATGATTCATTTTCTGGTATTGTTGTAGATGATGAAGAGTTGTACATAAAAGTAAAAGATTACGTGCAACAAATTGCACCAAAAAAAGAGTCTATTGTAAAGTATTATAAAAACGGAGTACCAATATTCGAAAAATTTGGTATCGAACGCCAAATAAAAACATCATTTGGTCGTACCGTTTCTATGGCAAAAGGAGCTTATTTAGTAATAGAGCACACAGAGGCACTACATGTTGTAGATGTTAACAGTGGTAATCGTTCTAACAAAGAAAAAAGCCAAGAAGAAACTGCCTTAGAAGTTAATATGATTTCAGCCGCTGAAATAGCACGCCAATTACGTTTACGTGATATGGGTGGTATTATTGTTATCGATTTTATCGATATGGGTCGTGCTGAAAATAGAAAAAAGCTTTATAATTATCTTAGAGATGAGATGAAAGATGATAAAGCAAAGCACAAAATATTGCCGCCGAGTAAGTTTGGTTTAGTGCAAATAACCAGACAACGCGTTAGGCCAGAACGCAATATTAAAACAAAAGAGGAAAATCCAAATATAATAGGTGGTGCTGAAATCGAAGCGCCAATTAAAGTGGTTGAACGAATCAATCAAGACCTAGAGCGGATTTTCAAAAAAGACTATAAAAAGATAACATTAAATGCACATCCTTTTATAGCAGCCTTTTTAACCAAAGGGTTTCCATCACCGCGTTCAAAATGGTTTTTTGAACATAAAAAATGGGTAAAAGTCTTGCCCAGAGATGCTTACACTTATCTTGAATACCATTTTTATGATAAAGATGGTAACAAAATCAAATAATATCTATTAGAAAAAACCCTTCCAAATATTGGAAGGGTTTTTTTGTTATATTATGTTTTCTGCGTTAAGGAGCCGGATTTGGTATTGAACTATGAACAGCGTTAATAGCCTTCATAATATCATCAGATAATTTAATATTAATACTATCTATATTTTCATTTAGTTGAGTTAGGTTAGTTGCTCCAATAATATTACTCGTTAAAAAGGGTCTTGCATTTACAAACGCTAACGACATTTGCGCTAAACTCATACCATTATCTTCTGCAATTTTCAGATAACGTCTTGCTGCTTCTGTGGCCTGTTCACCACTATACCTTGCAAACCTTGGAAATAATTTTAAACGTGCATTATCTTCAGCAGTACCTTTGATGTATTTACCAGAAAGTACACCAAATGCCATAGGAGAGTATGCTAACAGTCCAATGTTTTCTCTGTGAGCAACTTCAGCTAAATCCCCTTCAAAAGGTCTACATAATAAAGAATAAGCGTTTTGAATAGTTATCATTCGAGGTAAATTATGCCGTTTAGATTCTTCTAAATAACGCATAGTTCCCCAAGCACCTTCATTAGAAATACCAACTTGTCTTATTTTACCAGATTTTATTATGGCGTCAAGATTATGAAGAATTTCATTAAAATTATCCTCCCAATTGTCATTAGGATTATGAACGTAGTCTCTGGTTCCAAATAGTTTTGTTTGTCGCTCTGGCCAATGTAGTTGGTATAAATCGATATAGTCGGTTTGTAAGCGCTTTAAACTATTATCAACAGCTTCATTAAGTGCTTCTTTACTAAAACCATTAGTTCTAATATGTGCCGTATAATCACCAGGCCCAGCAATTTTTGAAGCCAAAACAATTTTATCTCTGTTTCCTGTTTTTGAAAACCAGTTTCCTATTATACGTTCAGTTTCAGCATAGGTTTCAGCAGTTGCTGGCACAGGATATAATTCAGCTACATCAAAAAAATTAACCCCTTTATCTAAAGCTAAATCCATCTGAGCAAAGCCTTCATCTTGGGAATTTTGATTTCCCCATGTCATAGTGCCAAGACAAATTTTACTAACTTTAATATCTGTGTTCGGTAATGTTGTGTATTTCATCCTATAGTTCCCGTGAAAACGGGAATCTCTTTTTAATGGTTAAACAATTCTATTGAGACTTCTCGACTATGCTAGAAGTGACAGAAACGACTAAAATGTCTTTTGCAAAAATAATAAGACCTTTCAAGTTTATAAAGCTCGAAAGGTCTAAATGTATGTTAAGGTTTCTATTTTCAAGAATAGCTTTCCTAAAACTAAAAGTTTGTCTGCTTTAGCAGAAATTTATTAAATCTCATTTAATAACTTAGAGATTTCATCTAGTTTGGGTGTAAGAATTACTTCAATACGTCTATTTTTAGCTTTGCCTTCCGTTGTATCGTTAGATGCAACTGGTGCATATTCACCACGACCAGCTGCTGTTAAACTTTCAGGATTTATGGCGTTATTTTCTCTTAGTATATTAACAATTGCCGTCGCTCGCTTAGTAGATAAATCCCAGTTACCACTTAATTGTGCATTACCTTTATAAGGTACATTATCTGTATGTCCTTCGATTAAAATTGCAATATCTGGATTTTCAGCTAATACATTTCCTAATTGCTGAACTGCTCTTCTACCTTCCGATCCTACAGACCAACTACCAGATTGAAATAGGAGTTTATTCTCCATAGAAATATAGACTTTTCCATCGCGTTGCTCCACAGTTAAACCTTTACCTTCAAAATTTGTTAAGGCTTTAGAAATGGCATCCTTTAGTGCACGCATATTGGCATCTTTAGCAGCAATTACACTTTCTAATTCAGCCACACGTTTAGAGCGATTTTCAAGTTCGGTTTTAAGCTTATTTAATCGTGCGCTTTCAGCAGCAAGTGCTTGTTCCTTAGCTTCTAATTGCGCTAATAACTCTCTGTTTTTTTTTGAGTTTTTTGTAATTTCTTCAGAGCTGTTTTTTTCTAACGCGGTATAAGAGGCTTTTAAATTATCTAGATTAGATTTAGTCGCAGCATAATCAGAACGTAACTGATCTCTTTCTTTAACGGCATTATCATAGGCCGATTGTAAACTATTTAAATCGTTGGTTAGTTTAGTTTTATCCGCAGAAAGTGACTCAACATCATCAGTTAAACTCCGGTTTTCTTTTTTTAGGTTAGCATACTTGTCTTCTAAATCTGTATAAATCTTCTTAGATACACACGAAGAAAGTAACATTAGGCCTATTGCTATTAATAACGTTTTTTTTATCATTTGGGTAAAATTAATTTTTATGTTTTTAACTGATTATTACTATCAAAAACTACCTATTAGACATCGAGTTCTAATAAAATAGGGCAGTGATCGCTATGTACTGCATCAGTGAGTATAACGCTTCGTTTTATTTTTTCTTGTAAAGGTTTGCTTACCATTGCGTAATCTAATCGCCAACCCTTATTATTGGCTCTTGAGTTAGCACGATAACTCCACCAAGAAAACTCTTGTTTTTCAGGGTGTAGATATCTGAAACTGTCTATAAAACCACTATCTATAAAGTTACCTAACCATTCGCGTTCTTCGGGTAAAAAACCTGAAACTCCTTTCATTTTAGGGTTATGAATATCTATAGCTTCATGGCAAATATTATAATCACCAACAATCACTAAATTTTCTTTTTCTTTTTGAAGCGTATTTAAATAATCATGGATTAAATCCATGTATTCAAATTTATGAGCCAAGCGTGCACTATTAGTTCCTGAAGGTAAATACATGCTCATTACAGAAACGTCATCATAATCTACACGTATATTTCTACCTTCAAAATCCATAGATTCAATTCCTGTTCCGAATTCTATGTGATTTGGTTTTGTTTTGCATAAGATGGCAACTCCGCTATAGCCTTTTTTTTGCGCGCTAAACCAATAATTGTAATTGTAACCAGCCTCAGTAAATACCTCTAAATCGAGCTGTTCTTCCATTGCTTTAATTTCTTGAAGACAAATAATGTCTGGATTAGTTGCCGTTAGCCAGTCAATGAATCCTTTTTTTAAGGCTGCTCTTATGCCATTTACATTGTATGATACTACTTTCATCAAACTATTTTTTATGAAATACTGATTATGCCTCTAAATTAAATAATACGCTACTTTTACACTATTATTTTAAGCTTGTTTTAACTACAAAATAATTTGTACTTAAAACAGTTATTATTTTACATGAAGCATAGCGTACTATTTCTATTGTTAGTTATATCCTTTTTTGGGTTTTCCCAGGAAAGCAGCAGTAATTATAGAAAGAAGCGTGTGGCTATTAAAGACTCTATTCGTATAGATACTGTAAGTATTAATCCTTCAAAATTTAGTGTAAAAACAAAAGAAGGAAAACTTATAGATTCGACCTCATATACTATTGATTTTAAAAAGGCCATTTTAAAATTTAATCAAGACATTGATTCAGATACGATTCAGATAGAATATCTCCGTTACCCTAATTTTTTTACTAAAGTTTATCAGCAATTAGATAATAATATTATAGTAGATCGCTCAAATGGCGCGCAAGCCTTATATAAATTAGAAAATTCTAATAATAGAAATAATTTTACACCATTTGACGGTTTAACAACTTCTGGAAGTATATCTAGAGGAGTAACGATTGGTAATAACCAAAATTCAGTTCTAAATAGTGAATTAGACCTTCAGATTTCGGGTAAGTTAAGCGATAAGATATCTTTGAGGGCATCGATACAAGATGCTAACATTCCTCTGCAAGAAAGTGGCTATTCGCAGCGTTTAGATGAGTTTGATCAGGTATTTATAGAGCTTTTTAGCGACAATTGGAATATACGTGCAGGTGATATAGACTTGGTAAATACCAATAGCTATTTTGCAAATTTTTCTAAGCGTGTACAGGGTTTATTGGTTAATGCTAATCTTAGTGATAAAACTTCAGTTTTCGCTTCTGGTGCATTGGTGAGAGGTCAGTTTACAACAACTCAATTTACAGCTCAAGAAGGAAACCAAGGGCCTTATAAATTAAGAGGACCTAATAATGAACTTTTTGTGCTTATCGTTTCTGGCAGTGAAACGGTCTATGTGAATGGGGTACCCTTAGAGCGTGGCGAAAATAGAGATTATATCATTGATTATAATGCAGGTGAAATTATATTTAATTCTACGTATCCTATTACTTCCGAAATGCGAATTACTGTTGACTACCAATTTAGTGAGCGAAATTATTCAAGATTTACTGTTTTTGGAGGTAGCACTTATAAAACTGAAAAAATAAATCTCAACGTATCTGTGTACTCAGAAAGTGATGCTAAAAACCAACCTTTGCAGCAAAATCTATCTACTGAACAGACCCAAGTTTTAGCAGATGCAGGTGATGATTTAAGTTTAATGGTAGCTCCTTCTGCTACAGAAGCTTCTTTCTCCGAAAATAGAATCTTATATCGTAAAGAATTTATTGGTGTTGATGAGATATTTGTGTTTTCTCAAGATCCCGAAGACGAACTATTTAGTGTTAGATTCACTTTAGTTGGTGCTAATCAAGGGAATTACGTATTAAGTAATGATAATGCAGTTACTAACATTTTTGAGTACATCGCACCTCTTGGAGGAGTACCTCAAGGAAATTATGAACCCATTACACAATTGGTCGCACCAGAGCGTTTGCAAATAGCAGTCGTTAATGGTCGTTATAAACCTACTCAAAAAACAAATGTATTTTTCGAATTAGCGGGAAGCAAGAATGATGCTAATCTATTCTCTAGCTTAGATGATGACGATAATGACGGTTTTGCTGGTAAACTTAGAATTAACCAAAAGCTGATAAAAACCGATAGTCTTTGGAATTTATCTGCTTTAGTCGACGCAGATTTTATTCAGAAGAACTTTAGGACAATTCAACGTCTATACAGAGCTGAGTTCAGTCGTGATTGGAATTTAGATACAGCACAGTCTAATCAAGGAAATTTTAATTTCGGGAATCAATTACTGATGACTTCTGGTTTACAATTATCACATTCTAAAAAAGGAACAGCGTCTTACAGTTTTGAATATCTCGATTATACAGATAACTTTAATGGTAATAGACATAATATTAATGCAAATCTACAATTAGGTAATTTTAGAATATTTTCAAATTCTAGTTTTCTAAATAGTGAAAGTACTATTAATCGTTCTACTTTTTTAAGATCTTTTAATCGTTTGGTATATGGAAAAGATAACAAATGGGCAGGTACAAAATTTGCCATAGAAGATAACGAGCAAATAGTTATTGCTTCAGATTCGTTAACTCCACTGAGTCAAAAATTTAAAGCTTACGAAGCTTTTTTGGGTGTTGGTGATAGTACTAAAGTATTTGCAGAGATTGGTTATATAAAACGCTTTAATGATAGTTTACGAAATAATTCAGTAGAGCGTGTAAATGCATCTAATACCTATTATTTAAAATCGCGCTTAATTCAGAATAAAAATACAAATCTTCAATTATTTCTTAATTACAGGGACTTAAAAGCCAAAGATGATACTACAGAGAATGAACAGAGTTTAAATAGTCGTTTAAGTTATAATCAGAAATTATTTAATAATATTATAGTTTGGAATACAGGCTTTGAGACTAACTCAGGGACGTTACCGCAGCAAGACTTTACTTATGTCGAAGTCGAAGCGGGTCAGGGTGCATATACATGGATAGATTATAATGAAAACGGTATCCAAGAGCTCAATGAATTTGAAATTGCCCAATTTACAGATCAAGGTAGTTTTATAAGAGTATTATTGCCTAATCAAGTTTTTGTAAGAACGCATCAAAATAGATTGAGTCAGACACTGACTATTAATCCGAGGCAATGGAGTAAGTCTGAAAATAAAGTAAAGAAGCTTCTTTCTCATTTTTACAATCAAACATCCTATCTAGTTGATAGAAAAATAAGAAGAGAAGGGAATAATTTTAATCTTAATCCATTTAAAGATGATGAAGAGAACCAATTATCTTTAAATAATAGTGTAAGAAACGTTTTGTTTTATAATAGAGGAAAACAACGTTACACAACCTCTTACACCTTTCTAACTAATACAAGTCGCAATCTACTTTCTATTGGTTTTCAAGAAAATAAATTAACAAATCATCAATTAAACTTTAATCATAAATTTTCTACGAATTGGCTGATTAATGCGCTAGCAAGTTTTGGTACCGACGAAAGTTTGAGTGAGAATTTTGCAAATAGAAATTTTATTATCGATGAGGAGAAATTTCAGCCTAAACTATCATATTTATTTAGTGAAAATGCACAGTTCGATATTTTTTATCAATACACTTCTAAGAACAATACAATAGGCAGTTTAGAAACCTTGGCTCAAAACAATTACGGTTTTTCTTTTACTTATAACAATGCTCAAAAAGTAGCCTTAACGGGTGAATTTAATTTTTTCCAAAATCAATTTGAAGGTAATGCAAATACACCTGTAGCATATCAAATGTTAGAAGGTTTACAGCCAGGAAAAAACTTTACATGGAGCTTGTTGGCGCAAAAGAAGTTGACAAAATTTTTAGATTTAAATCTTAATTATTTTGGTAGAAAAACAGAGACTTCTAGAGTGATTCATACAGGTACTGTTCAGCTGAAAGCTTATTTTTAAAAAAAAGTAATTTCTTACGCAACCATTGTTGTATTTTGACATCTCATTGGTATGGTTGTTGTTTCAACTAGAATCTAAATCAATTAAAAAACAAATCATGAAAAAATTATTTTTAGCCCTTTTTATCTTTAGTTCTGTATGTTCTGTTAATGCTCAAGAGCCAGAAGAATCCGTCAAAAATTTTAATGAAATTAAAATTAATGGTTTATACCTTGTTTTAGGGGCATTTGATCTTACATATGAGCGCACTTTAAATGAAGAATCTGCTATTGGAGCCACTATATTTATTCCCTTTGATGATGAGACTGTAAATGAAGATTTCAATTTTTATTTCTCGCCTTATTATCGTTTTTATTTTGGCAAAAAGTATGCTGCTGGTTTTTTTATTGAAGGGTTTGGTTTGTTAAGTTCTTATGAGCAAACAAGTGTAGAGTTTGGGATAAACGATGCTGTTTTTACTGAAGAAAACAAATTAGCAATGGCGCTAGGAATCGGTGTTGGAGGAAAATGGGTGACAAATAGCGGTTTTTTAGGTGAGCTAAATTTAGGTATTGGTCGCAATATTATAAATGGTGATGACTTTATAGAGGATATAATTGGTAAGGTTAGTATTGGAGTTGGATACAGATTTTAAACTAAAAAATTGATATAAAATAAACCCAAGAAAATCTGCTTGGGTTTATTTTATTCTTCAAATAGCATAAGTTTATTATTTCATGCGCATCAACCAGTGTTTTACATCAACCTCTGTTTTTATAATATCCTTGATATCTTCAATTTTCACACGCTTTTGTTCCATAGTATCTCTATGACGAATAGTTACGGTGTTGTCTTTTAAAGTATCGTGGTCTACTGTTATACAAAACGGTGTTCCGGCAGCATCTTGTCTTCTATAACGTTTTCCGACAGTATCCTTTTCTTCATAAATCACATTAAAATCCCATTTAAGATCTTCTACGATTTGTTTTGCAACTTCTGGTAGTCCATCTTTTTTTACTAAAGGAAATATTGCTGCTTTTGCTGGGGCCAATACAGCAGGTAACTTTAAGACCGTACGTGTTTTACCATCATCTAGTTCTTCTTCTTCTAGGGAGTTAGAAAATACTGCTAAGAACATACGATCTAAACCAATAGAGGTTTCTAATACATAAGGTGTATAACTCGCGTTTTCTTCATGATCAAAATATTGAAGTTTTTTACCAGAGAATTCTTCATGCTGTTTTAAATCAAAATCTGTTCTCGAATGGATACCTTCTAATTCTTTAAATCCAAATGGAAAATTGAATTCTATATCGGTCGCAGCATCAGCATAGTGCGCTAATTTCTCATGATCGTGGAAACGGTAATTTTCTTCCCCTAAGCCAAGCGATTTGTGCCATTTAAGGCGCGTTTCTTTCCAAAAGTTAAACCATTCTTTTTGAGTGCCTGGTTTAATAAAAAATTGCATTTCCATTTGCTCAAACTCACGCATTCTAAAAATAAATTGTCTCGCCACAATTTCATTTCTAAAGGCTTTACCAGTTTGGGCTATACCAAAAGGGATTTTCATTCGTCCTGTTTTCTGAACGTTTAAGAAGTTTACAAATATACCTTGTGCAGTTTCTGGTCTTAAATATAAATCCATTGCAGATTCTGCAGATGCACCTAGTTTAGTGCCAAACATTAGGTTAAACTGTTTTACGTCTGTCCAGTTTTTTGTACCCGAAACAGGGCAAACAATACCTAGATCTAAAATCAGTTGTTTAAAACCTGCTAAATCACTTTCTTCCTGTACTCTTGTTAATTCTAAAGTAATATCATCAATTTGTTTTTGACGACGTAACACATTACCATTAGTAGCTCTAAACTCCGCTTCATTAAAAGCATCACCAAAACGTTTTTCCGCTTTAGTAATATCTTTATTAATTTTTTGTAGAATTTTCTCTCTAAAATCTTCTACTAAAACATCTGCTCTGTATCGTTTTTTAGAATCTTTATTATCAATTAAAGGATCGTTAAAGGCATCAACGTGCCCTGAAGCTTTCCAAGTAGTTGGATGCATAAAAATTGCGGCATCTATACCGACGATATTATCATGCATTTGCACCATGGCTTTCCACCAATAGTCTCTAATGTTTTTTTTGAGTTCAGCTCCGTTTTGCGCGTAATCATATACTGCACTTAAGCCATCATATATTTCGCTGCTCTGAAATACGTAACCATACTCTTTTGCATGAGAGATTACTTTTTTAAATTTATCATCATTTGCCATGCTGCAAAAATAAAAAACCGCTCTAATTAAAAGGCGGTTTTTTAAAAATTATGTAGTTAGTTTTATTTTAATACGATACTTGTTCCTCCGAGCCTTCTATCTTTATAGAAAACATTGATAAAATAAGTCCCCTTCTTTAAAGGTCTATCTTCTTTATAAGTAGCAACTGTACTGCATATGTTAAGATTGTTGTTGTCAAAATTTACGACTTCTTTCTTGCTGTAAATAAGGGAGGTGTCTCCAAAGAAAACTTCGCCTTTATCAGAGATGATATTATTGTTTGGGCTAACTATTTGAATATATAATTCTTTAACTCCTTTTTCAGTTAATGGGTTTTCCGCTAATAGGATACAAACATCAATCGCATTTGCTCTTCTTGCTCGCGTTGTAGTTTTCTTTTTACCGTTATTAATTTTAAATGCTTCTGCATTTATACTACTAGCCTTTAAGATCCCTGCGTTATCAATAGTCTTATTTAGACTATCATTAGTTTCTTCTAACGAATCAATTGTGAGTGTTTTCTTTTTTATTGTATTTAAGGCATAACTTTTTTCTTTCTGCAACTTTAGGTTCTCAGAATTGAGCGAGTCTATTGTGCTTAAAAGAATCTTACTTTTAGTCTTTATAACTAAAAGCTGCTCTTTAAATTTAGTGATTATAGATAAGTCGCTTTTTAATAATCTTAAAGAATCTAAAGCATTTTTAGTTTCTTGTTTAGCCTCTTGCAACTTTGAGGACATAAGATCATAATCTTGGCTTAAATCGTCATAACTTGTTAGTATTTCTGATAATTCTTTTTCTATCAAAAACTTTTCTTGTTTTAGAAACTCTTCGTACGATTTCACAGATTTATAATTAGTGAAACTATAGACACCTAAAACAGTTAAAACAACCAATAAAGAACTTATAATTAATCTGTAGTTAAATAATTGAGGGTTAACTATCATTATTAATTTTCTTAGTTAAAGCGAAATTAGAGTATATTAGAATGTGATTTTATTTTATTCGATTAAGTGGTAATAAATTTGTTGAACTTGTTTTTTCCTAAGGTCTGTGAGGCCTGTAACAATGCGTTGTTAGATAATGAGTTAATTATCTGCGTTGATTGTAGACACCATCTTCCAATTACTAATTTTCATTTTAATAATTCTGAAGTCGTAAAGAAAATTGTTTATGGACGTGTTAAATTAGAACATGCAACTGCTTTATTACACTTTTCTAAAAAAGGTATTGTGCAGCAATTGCTTCATAATTTAAAATATAGAGGACATGAGCAGATTGGCAGTTTTCTTGGTAAATGGTTAGGTACAGAATTACGTTCAGTTAACGCTTACAAAGAAGTAGATGTCGTTATTCCTGTACCCTTATATAAAACCAAACTAAGAAAGCGAGGTTATAACCAAGCCGCAGAATTTGGAAAAGAAATTGCAAAGGCAATACATGCAGATTATATTGATACGGTTTTGATTAAGACCAAAGCAACTAAAACTAAGGTTTTTGAAGGTCGTTTAGGTAGACACAATGATGGTGCTGTTTTTGATATAGCCGAATACAAATCTTTAGAAGGCAAACACATTTTGTTAGTAGATGATATAATAACAACTGGCGCTACAGTTGAAACTTGTGCTATAGA
Source organism: Winogradskyella sp. PE311 (assembly GCF_046545555.1). Taxonomy (NCBI): domain Bacteria; kingdom Pseudomonadati; phylum Bacteroidota; class Flavobacteriia; order Flavobacteriales; family Flavobacteriaceae; genus Winogradskyella; species Winogradskyella sp. PE311. The sequence continues at coordinate 788,011 of NZ_JBHZTH010000001.1, forward strand.
ATTGTTAAAAATTAATAATATTAAGTTAAGTCTGGCGACAATGGCAATTGCTGATTGATTTTTTCGTTTCTAAATTTTAAAATTGTTTCTTTGTGCTAAATTATACTGAGCAAATGCGTTCATTCTTCATTCGAACTTTATGTGTAGTTTCTATTGCAATAACTTTAGCGAGTTGTGCTAATAGAGGATCTCCAACTGGTGGTGAAAAAGATATATTACCACCCGAGATTGAAAAATCTGTACCAGAAAATTTTTCAACAAATTTTAAGGGAGACGAAATTAAAATATATTTTAATGAATACGTTAAAATAAAGGACCTTAGGAAACAACTTATTGTGTCACCTCCTATGGATACTGATCCTATAGTAACACCAATGGGTGGTGCAAGTACTGTTATTACAATAAAAATAAAGGATACGCTGCAAGAAAATACTACTTATGCCTTTAATTTTGGAGAAAGTATTGTAGATAATAATGAGGAAAATCCATATCCTTATTACAGATATGTTTTCTCAACAGGTCCAACAATAGATTCTCTTTCTGTAAAAGGGTATGTCAAAGATGCACTATTAGAAGAACCAGATACATTCATTTCTGTGATGCTTTATGATTATGATTCTACCTATACGGATTCTATAGTTTATAAAGAAAAACCAAGATATATTACTAACACTTTAGATAGTCTTACCTCATTTAGTATAGATAATATAAAAGCTGGTCGTTATAAACTTATTGCTTTAAAGGATCAAAACAATAATTATACATTTGATCAAAAAAAAGAAAAAATAGCGTATCATGAAGGAGTTATCACAATTCCGTCAGATTCGATATATCCACTAACATTATTTAAGGAAGAGGTTAATTTTAAAGCTATAAAACCCAAGCAAGAAGGTGAAACTAAGATTATCTTTCCTTATGAAGGAGACTATAAGTCTATGCGCATTAATGTTTTAGGTGATACACCAGAAGACTACAAAACAAGAATTGTAAAAAGTCCAGATACAGATACTTTAATTTATTGGTATAAACCAAAATTTGAGATTGATACCACTTTTTTCGTAGTAACAAATGAAAAATCTATTGACACTTTTAAGCATCGTTTTAGAAAACTCGATAGGGATTCACTCGATTTTGAAATGATTAGCTTCGGCACATTAACTGACGAGACAGATTTTGTATTAGAAGGAAATGTTCCTCTAGAAAATATTGATACTTCAAAAATAAAATTGATAGATGGTGATTCTTTAGATATAAAGTATGAAGTGGATTATGATTCTATTTTAAACCGTTACAAATTCAAAATTGAAAAAGACGAAGGGAAAAAGTATTTTTTTACAATGCTTCCAGGTACTTTTAAAGATTTTTATGATGAAGAGAATAAGGATACATTAGATTTTTCTTTTAGGACGAAAATGAAATCTGAATATGGTAAAATGAGAGTTAACCTTATTAATGCAAAATTCCCGCTCATTGTTCAATTGGTTGATAAAAGTGGTATCGTACTATATGAGCGTTATTGTACGGAATACCCTATTGTAGATTTTGAAGATTTAGCTCCAAAACAGTATGCGTTGCGAGTAATTTTTGATGCTAATGCTAATGGTAAATATGATACAGGTAATTATTTACTAGGAATTCAGCCAGAACGTGTTAGTTATGCTCCTAAAAAAGATGTAGAAGAAGTACGTTCTAGTTTCGATTTAATTTTAAATTTTACGCTTCTAGATTAAAAGCATCGCGATCTTTTAAGAAACCGAGTTTTTCTCGGTACTTACTGATGTGTTCTTTTTTTAGGGTAATGATTTCTATAGTCTCTTTGCTTTCTTGTATACTATCCATACGATTTCCTAAAACATTAAAACTAGCTGAATGCCCTGTATATTCATAATTATTGCCGTCTAATCCAACACGGTTAACGCCAATACAATAGGTCATGTTTTCTATCGCACGTGCTTTTAAGAGTGAGTCCCAAGCACTAACTCTTACTTTTGGCCAATTGGCAACATAGATTAGCAAATCATAATTCTCTATGTTCCTTGCCCAAACTGGGAAACGCAGATCATAACACACTAAAGGACAAATTTCCCAACCTTTATAGTTAAAAATTACTTTTTCTGTACCTGCAGTATAGATTTTATGCTCACCTGCTAAAGTAAATGTATGTCTTTTATCATAGCTAGTAATTTTACCAGAAGGTTCTACGCAAACTAATCGATTGAAGTAGTTTTTATTTTCTGAAATAACCAAACTCCCAATAATAGCGGTCTGTTTTTGTTTTGAAATTTTTTTTAACCAAGAGATCGTTTCTCCATCCATAGTTTCGGCTACAGAAGTAGCATTCATAGTAAAACCAGATGTAAACATTTCTGGTAAAACAATAAGGTCTACCGAGTCTGATATTCCATTTATTTTCTCTGAAAAATTAGTACGGTTCTGTATTGGGTCTTCCCATATTAAATTTGCTTGTACCAAGGCTACTTTTAATTCATTTTCCATAGCTTAAAATTACAATTTTTTAAGTGGTTTTAATATTAATTAAGTAATTTGAAGAATTAAATTTCTTTTATGAAAAAACGGTGTGTTCCTTTAATTGCTTTTGTAATACTCTTTGTTGTTTGTTCAATTGATGCGGAAGCACAAATAGAATATTTCCCTGAACGAAATGCTGTATGGCAAGAGAAATCAACTTCTGATTTTGGTATAGATTCTGTGAGTTTATTTAGAGCTGTAGAATTTGCGAAATCCAATGAATATTCTGGGTCTAGAGATTTGAGAATAGCAATTCTAAAAGGTTTTGAAAGAGAACCCTTTCATAAAATTTTAGGGCCAACAAAAAAGCGAGGAGGACCAGCCGGACTAATAATAAAGGATGGTTATGTGGTTGCTAAATGGGGAGATATAAAACGTGTAGATATGACCTTTAGTGTTACTAAAAGCTTTTTGTCGACAATCGCAGGTTTGGCAGTAGATAAAGGTTTAATAAAAGCTGAAACGGACAAGGTTAAAGATTATGTTTGGGACGGAACCTTTGATGGAGAGCATAATTCTAAAATTACATGGCAGCACTTATTACAGCAAAACTCGGATTGGTCTGGAGAAATTTGGGGCGGTAAGGATTGGGCGGATCGTCCACCAAGAAAGGGAAGTCTAGATGATTGGAAAGCTAGAGAATTAAAAGAGCCAGGTACGGTTATGGAGTATAATGATGTACGCGTAAATGTATTGGCATTTTCGTTATTACAAGTATGGAGGAAACCTTTGCCTCAGGTACTTAAGGATGAGGTGATGGATAAGATCGAAGCTTCTACAAGTTGGCGCTGGTTTGGTTATGATAACGCATGGACAACTATAGACGGTTTACAGATGAAATCTGTTACAGGTGGTGGGCATTCTGGCGCAGGTTTGTTTATTTCAGCTGAAGATATGGCACGTTTTGGACTACTGTTTTTAAATAGCGGTAATTGGGATGGAGAACAACTAATTAGTGAGGATTGGCTTAAAAATGCAACAATACCATCAAAGCCAAATGTAAATTATGGCTATATGTGGTGGCTAAATAAAAAAGGACCGCGTCATTGGGAAAACATGTCTGAAGATATTTACTATGCTGCTGGTTTTGGTGGTAATTTTATCATTATAGATACGAAGCACAATGTGGTTGTTGTAACGCGTTGGTTAGAGCCATCTAAAGTAGGCGAATTTATGCAAAATCTAACAAAAGCTTTAGACTAGATTTTACATAAAATAGTATTCTGATTTTGAAACTAAAGCGCGTCTAAATATTTTATAATTTTCGCTTCGCTTTTTCTACTTTCTGAGTAAACTTTTCGATTTTTTCAAGCCATTTAATTTCATCTTGAGGTGATAGCTTACCCTTCTTTTTTAGTTTCTCATATTTATTTTGCGCCTTCTTAAGGTTATCTTGAGACTTCTCATAACTCTTTTGTAATTTCTCTTTTTTCTTTAAGGCTTTCTCGGCCTTTTTTTGAGCCTTTTCAGCTTTTTTTTGGGCTTTTTCGGCTTTTTTCTTCTCTTTTTCAAGCTTTTGAGCTTCTTTTTCGGCTTTTTCTCGCATTTTCATTTTTTCAGAAATAGTCGCAGCTTGCTCTAAAATAGCTGTTTTTTCTTCAAGATTTAAGCTGTCAGTTACTTCTTCACCATCTAAAAAGATCTTCTCTTTTTTTACTTCATAAGTTTTTCCATCTTTCTCGACTTTTTGTGCATAAGTTGATAAGGATAGTGATAAGACTAAAAGTAAAATATAATATTTCATAAATTTAAGTTTTGTGTTCTCTTTTATGACACAGAAATGTACAAAAAGTAACATAGTGAATATTTAAATTTTACATAAAATTTCTGCAGCTTTCACCAATGTTTCGTTTGTTTTCGCAAAACAAAAGCGCAATACATTATCATCTTTATCCTTTTCATTAAAAACGGAAAGTGGTATTGCCGCAATTTTAAATTCTTGTGTTAATCGTTTAGCGAAATCTACGTCGTGTTCATCTGTAATCTCAGAATAATCCAATACCTGAAAATATGTGCCTTGTGATGGAGTAAACTTAAATCGAGATTCTGAAACTAAACTTAAAAATAAATCACGCTTTTGTTGAAAAAATGAGTTTAAACCTAAATAGGTTTCTGCATCTTGCATATAATCTGCTATGCCTTTTTGCGAAGGATGATTAACGGAAAAGACGTTAAATTGATGTACTTTTCTAAATTCGGTCATCAAATATTCTGGTGCGCAGCAGTATCCAATCTTCCAACCTGTATTGTGAAATGTCTTGCCGAAGGAAGCCGTAATAAAACTACGTTGCTTTAAATCTGAAAATAAACAAGCGCTTTTATGTTGTTTTCCGTCAAAGACAATATGCTCATAAACCTCGTCACTTAGTACAATAATATCTGTGTTTTTGGTTAGTTTTTGAAGTTGAAGCATATCCTCCTCAGACCAAATAGTTCCACTGGGATTATGAGGTGAGTTAATCATTATCATCTTAGTTTTAGATGATACTTTTGATGCTACTTCTTTCCAATCGACTTTATAATCTGGAGCAGATAGTTGAATAGGTATTGTTTTGCCACCATTAACTTCTGCAGCTGGCTCATAACAATCGTAAGCAGGTTTAAAAATGATGACTTCATCATTTGGTCTAATGAATGCTGATACAATGGTATAAATAGCTTGTGTTGCACCTGCTGTTATAGTAATTTCTTTTTCAGGATGGTAGGTGCTAGTATAGAGTAATTGGTATTTATTAGAAATAGCTATTCGTAAGTCTAAATTTCCAGCCATTGGTGCGTATTGGTTATAGCCGCTATTCATAGCGTTGGCAACCAAATCATTTAATTTTTGAGAACTTGGATAGTTCGGAAAGCCTTGAGATAGATTTAGTGCATTATACTCATTGGCTAAAGCACTCATCACTGTAAAAATGGTAGTGCCAACGTTTGGTAATTTAGATTTGTGTTGCATTTTGTAAAGATAAGCACTTCAATATATTAAAAGATGCGTCCTTTGTCTCTTCTTGTATTTCGTTGCGTAATTTCTTTATCAGTTAAAATGGGTAAACCTATTTGTTTTCTATTCCTATTAACAGTTTCAGCATTTACTTTACCAGGATGATAGCCATAAATACTTTCTCCTGTTTTCATTAGAGACGAAATATCGTCAAATATAGCCCAGAAGTAAGGTGCTAGTTTTCCTTCATTTATCTCTTTGTCAATTACAGGTTTAAAATAATTCCAGACCCAGTTTTTTTCGCCATAAGTACCACGTTGATGCCATAAAATTAGCCATGCTTCTTTTTGCCAACAATGTTTTTTAGTAATTTTTATAAGCTCTGTAACATTAAGACTATCCGTATAGGTTATCACTTTTGTTTTGTAGATATCATGTGCTTCAATAACTTCAGGAAATAAAACTGCTCTATACTTCTTTTGGGCAATTGTATCTTTTTCGGCCTGTGCTTTTAAGTAGGCATCAAAAGCGGCTTCTTGTTCCTTTTCATTTACACCTAAATAGTAATCGTTAAGTTTACGCATGTCTTGGTCGCGTTGAAGTAATTTTTGTAGTTGATGGTAAACAATAGGGTCTTTAATATTTTTGTAATAGTTGTTTAAATACGCATCGTAATTTGGTAATATTGAATCTAAAATTTTTTGATAAAACAAGTCATTAGTTAAGCTTTTAAGACTTTCTTTAGACGCTTTCTTTTCTTCAATAGCCTTTATTAAAAGTGTTTTTAAAGTAGATTCATTGTTTAGTTTAGCAGCACATTTAACCGCATAGAAGTAGTCTGATAACTCAACGTCTTCGGAAAGTTTAAAAGCTTCTTTGTAGAATAACAACGCATTTTCTGTTTCATTTTTTTCTATTGCTCGTTTAGCTGAAATTAATAATTCGGCATTTTTCACATAATTAGTTTGAGCCAAACTAGTTAGTCCCGTCATAAGACAAATGAGTAAGATTAATTTTTTCATTGTAATAGGTTTTATATGTTCTGATACAAACTTAGACTAGACTTGTCTTAATTTGAATGAACTATAAATGAAGGTTTTATAACAAAAACTTAAAAAACTTAATGAAAACTGAAAACTTAAAAGTGTGTCTAAAGAATTCTTACATTAGAGGATTAATATGAAAAAGACAAGTCTTATAGTCATGGTATTATCCTTCCTAATTTTAGGAAGTCTTGTTATTTGGCAAATTGAACAGTTTAATGACAATTACAAATTAAAAGTTGAGCTCGATAAAACTGAAATGCAATCGGTTTTAATGGAAAGCGCCATTGAAATAAGAAATATCGGAAAAAAAGATACCACACTAAGAACTGATACCGAACGGTTAAAGTTTGTAACAGATTCCGTAATTACTAAAAATTTTAAAGTATTTAATTATACTATACGTTGGAGTTATTTTAATGGATTAAAAGAGACTTTTCCTAAACTAAAAAATGATACCACAGAAGCACTAAAATCGTCTCAATTAAAAGTATGTACGTCCTGTCTTATATCCGTTGGTGTAGTTTCAGATATAAATGATTATGATGCAAAAAATTTTGAATCTTCGAGTTATATAGTAGATCATACACCAGCCCAAATGCTGAGCATTATGGGTTTAGATAAATCTAAACTTAAATATTTACACATATTGCCAAAGACAAAAAAATCTGGGTTGTTTTTGTATGCAATTCCTGTTTTATTTTTAATTGGTTTGTCATCACTCTTTATTTGGCTGTTATACCTTAATCATAAACAGTCTAAATTGATTAAGCAGAAAAATGAATTTGTTAATCATTTATCGCATCAGTTTCAAACACCACTATCCTCTATAAAACTTAGCGCAAATTTACTGGCTAATAAAAAATCAGAACCTAAAAGTGAACTCATAACAATTATACAAACCGAAGCAAACCGGTTAGAAAATCATATAAAAACAGTATTACATTGGGTAAAATCTGATGCAGACAGATTACATATTGATAAAAAATTACTAAGCATAACGGATGTTATTGAAAAGTCGCTAAAGCAGATGAAACCTGTATTTATTACAAATAAAACAAGAATCAATTTTTTACCATCGGAGAAAGATTTTAATATCTATGCAGATGAAAATCATTTGCAACTCATGTTATTTAATATTTGGGAAAATGCCATAAAGCATAATGAAAGTGCTGTAGAATTACATATTTCATATTTTAGAATTGACCAGCATCTAATTATTGAAACAAGAGATAATGGTGTTGGTTTACAAAATGAACTTGTGGCTGAAAAATTTAAAGGCTTAGGTCTGGCTTATGTACATAAAATAATGAACGCACATAATGGCGAAATGAAATTAGAGTCTAAAAATAACGAGGGTTTAAGTGTGCAATTAAATTTCCCTAAAGCAGATGATTAATATTTTATTAGTTGAAGATGATAAGAGTTTTGGTTACGTATTAACTGAGTATATAAAACTAAAAGGCTATAATGTAGTTTGGAAAGAAACAGCAAAAGAAGCCTTATTAGCTATAGAATCTTCTATAAAATTTAATTTATTAATCTTAGATATAAATTTGAAACAATCTACAGGTTACGAGATTGCAAAACATATAAAGGCAGATGGTAATACTATTCCATTTATATTTTTAACAGCGAGAGATTTAAAAATAGATCAGCTAAAAGGCTACCAATTAGGTGCTGAAGAATACATTACAAAACCCATTGACGAAGAAATTTTATTAGCGAAGATTGAGACTATTTTAGCACGTAATAAAACACAAACTTTAGATAAGGCGGAATTAATTTTTAAAAATATAAACTTAAATAGTTTTAAACGAGAGTTAAATGTTGACGCTGATATTATTCAATTAACAGAACGGGAGAGCTTACTTCTAAGTATGCTAATGCAGCAACCTAATCAGCTTGTTGAGCGAAATACTATCTTAAAAACCCTATGGGAAAACCAAGATGAGTTTTCCCGCAATTCTATGGATGTATATATTTCTAGATTACGAAAATATCTATCTGCTAGTAAAGTTAGTATTAGAAATATTCATGGTAAAGGATTTATACTCGAGTAACTTTATTTGTAGCATAATTATCTTTAACGGATATTGAGTGTATTGTAGGTTGCTTATACACTAATCCTATCAACTTGCCGTTTAGTTACTATGAGAAAAGCCATAATTTGTATATGCTTTGGTTTAGTGCTACTAAGTTTTTCCAACGAACAAGAGGAATTAAAAACCATTCATGTTTTTGTGGCTTTATGCGATAATGAAAATCAAGGTATAGTCCCTGTTCCAAGTAAATTGGGCAATGGACAAGACTCAAAAAACAATCTATATTGGGGAGCTTTGTATGGGGTAAAAACACATTTTAAGAATAGTAAAGATTGGACTTTGGTTAAAACCATAAAATCTGATAATCCAAAGATTTTAGAACGCTTACTATTTAAACATAAAAGTTCAAATACCTATATGCTTGCTGATGCATATGACGGGAAATATATAAAACAAACTACCATAGGTTTTGTTGAAGCTACAGCAGGAAGAAACCCTGTTTTAATTTCTTATAATTCTACTGAACTTAGTTTTGGCGGAAAATCTCAGTTATTAGCTTATGTTGGTCATGATGGATTAATGGAATTTAATGTTGAAGGCAGTTTTACTCCAATTAATAAAACGAATAGAGATGCTATTGTTTTGGCCTGTTTAAGCAAAAGCTATTTTAAACCATATTTTGAAAAAACTAAAGTCAAGCCTTTAGTTTGGACAACAGGTCTAATGGCACCAGAGGCTTATACTTTAAAATCAGCAATTGATGGCTGGATTTTAGATGAAACAGATGTACAAATCAGAGAACGTGCTGCACAAGCTTATCATAAATATCAGAAGTGTGGTATAGGAGGTGCGAGGAGGTTGTTGGTTACTGGGAATTAATTTTTTAAAATATCGCCAATAATCTTAAGATGATGATTGGTATGTACTTCAATAAACCTAATGGTTTGTGCTTTATTCATTTGTCCAAAAACAAAATGCTCAAAATTTGAATTTTCATCAAGTTTTGAGAGCTTAGAGATATTAACTTTTGCTTCTTCTAATTGCTTATAAATATCTTCAGTTAGAATTATTTCGGGTGGTTTTACGCGATCTGGTGATTGTGCTTTTCCTCTGGGAATATAATTTGTGGTTAAAGATAAAACACGCATTGCGTTTATTGAGTTTTTATAATCTTCTGGATTTGAGTTTTCTAAAGTTTGTGTAACACCATTAATTACTTTTAAAATGTGATCTAGTTGCCAAGCGACATCAACTTGGGATATCTCGGGATTAATACGATCACGATACTGAATAGTGTTTTCTATTTTTTTTAATAACGGATTTAATACTTCGGGATTGTCTTGGTTCATTTTAAATTTACAATAAACGAACAATGACAATATGAGAATGAATAGTATTATTATGCGCTTTTTCATATCAGTAAGGTAATGATTTAAAAATAAAAAATCCCAAACACTAATGCTTGGGATTTTCAAAATATAGTTTTTATTACAGAGATTGCTACTTCGCTAAAAAGCTTCTCGTAATGATATTTTTAATTAATATCTGTAATGCTCCGGTTTATATGGACCTTCAACTTTTACACCAATATAATCAGCTTGGTAATCTGCTAATTCCGTAAGCTCTACACCAATTCTACCTAAGTGTAATTTAGCTACTTTTTCATCTAAGTGTTTTGGTAACATATACACTTCATTGCCGTAAGCATCAGCATTATTCCAAAGCTCTATTTGCGCCAAAGTTTGATTTGTAAATGAGTTACTCATTACAAAACTTGGGTGACCTGTAGCACATCCTAAATTTACTAAACGCCCTTCAGCTAAGAGGATAATATCTTTTCCGTTAATGGTGTATTTATCTACTTGTGGCTTAATCGTATCTTTAGTATTGCCATGTTTTTCATTTAACCAACCTACTTGTATTTCGTTATCGAAGTGACCAATATTGGCTACGATAACTTTGTCCTTCATAGCTTCGAAATGCTCGGCACGCACTATATCCTTATTACCCGTTGTTGTAATTATAATATCAGAATTTGCAACAACAGTTTCTAATTTCTTTACCTCAAAACCATCCATTGCAGCTTGTAAAGCACAAATAGGATCGATTTCAGTAACCGTTACAATAGAACCAGCACCTTTAAAAGAAGCAGCAGTACCTTTACCAACATCTCCATAGCCACAAACGGTTACACGTTTGCCAGCTAACATCGTGTCTGTTGCGCGACGAATCGCATCTACGGCAGATTCTTTACAACCGTATTTATTATCGAACTTAGATTTTGTTACAGAGTCGTTTACATTAATGGCAGGCATAGTTAATGTACCATTTTTAACACGCTCATAAAGTCTGTGAACTCCTGTAGTTGTTTCTTCAGATAAACCATTTATTCCATCAGCTAATTCTGGGTACCTATCTAAGACCATATTTGTTAAATCTCCACCATCATCTAAAATCATATTTAATGGTTTACGATCTTCACCAAAGAATAAAGTTTGCTCAATACACCAATCAAACTCTTCTTCTGTCATATCTTTCCATGCATAAACAGCTGTTCCTGCTTCTGCAATTGCTGCTGCAGCTTGATCTTGTGTAGAAAATATGTTACAAGAACTCCAAGTTACTTCAGCACCAAGCGCTTGTAAAGTTTCTATTAAAACCGCAGTCTGAATCGTCATGTGTAAACAACCAGCAATACGTGCACCTTTTAAAGGTTGCTCGTTTTTATATTCTTCACGTAAACTCATTAAACCAGGCATCTCAGCTTCGGCTAAATTAATTTCTTTTCTTCCCCAAGCCGCTAGCGACATATCTTTTACCTTATTAGGTACGTAAGCAATAGTTTTTGTACTCATCTTATTTTTTAACTTATTTTTAAAATTAGAGACCCTTTGGGTTTATGGCTTAAATAACTAAATTCGCTATATCAAAAAAAGCCAAATTCGCCTAAGGCGATGCAAAGATAATCAATAGGATTCAGAATATTAAATGCCACTGTATAAATCCATTAGCGTAAACTCACAAACTACTGTTAAAATCTGGAAGATTGAAGAATCTTACGACGATTTGCTACAGCCATTAGACTTAAAATCAGAGAGTCTAGAGCGTGTTTTAAGTATGAAAAGTGAGTTGCATCAACGTGGGTTTTTAAGTGTACGTCATCTATTAAGGGAGTTTGGATATACGGATCAGAATTTATTTTATGATGTAAACGGAAAACCACACCTTAAAGACGGTAGGCATATTTCAATAACACATTCATTTACATTTTCGGGCGTTATAATAAGTGATAAAGAAGTTGGCATTGATATAGAAAAACAACGTCATAAGATTGCAATTATAGCCAAGAAATTTGTGGACTATGAGTTTAACTATTTAGATGAAAATGCTGATGATTATGTGCAAAAGTTAACGGTAATCTGGGGAATTAAAGAATCTCTTTACAAGTTGTTTGCAACGCCAGGTATGTTATTTAAAGACCATTTTTTAGTTATTCCTTTTATGTTAGAAGATAAGCAAACAGTAGCTTGGATAGATTATGAAGATAAAAAATACAGGTATAATACAGCGTTTTTAGCGTTTGAAGGTTTTACTTGTGCTTATGTGATTCCGTAATGGGAAGTATTTATCAAAATATCGTTGAGGCTTCAGTAAAAGAAGAAAAATTATTAGCAGTCTTAATCGATCCAGATAAGATGAAACTTAAATCGGTTTCTAATTTTATTTCTAAAGTTAATCAATCAATTGCAACGCATATTTTTGTTGGTGGAAGTGAAGTAGACCAAGGAATTACTGAGGTATTAGTTTCTGAAATTAAAACATACACAAATTTACCTGTGGTTTTATTTCCGGGTGATGTTATTCAGATTACAGATAAAGCAGATGGTATTTTGTTTTTATCTTTAATATCTGGTAGAAATGCCGACTATTTAATTGGGAAACATGTCGAGGCGGTTTCAAGACTAAAGCAAACAAAGCTTCAAGTCATCCCAACAGGCTATTTGCTTATTGAGAATGGGAAACAGACGTCTGTAGAACGTGTGAGTAAAACCAAACCACTAAAAAGAAATCATATTCAGACTATAATAGATACAGCCAAAGCAGGAGAATTATTAGGTATGCAACTCATTTATCTCGAAGCTGGCAGCGGCGCAACTCATCCTATTAATCGAGAAATTATTTTACAAGTAAAAGAAACGCTTAAAATTCCTTTGATTGTTGGAGGTGGAATTAAAAGTAAAACTGAATTAAAGAATGCCTATGAAGCAGGAGCGGATATGGTTGTCATTGGAACTGCTTTTGAAGAAGATGAAGACTTCTTTAATGAAATAAAAAAGTAATATGAATATATCAGTAGATTTAACTTTATCGCCACTACAAGATGACTATGAAAAACACGTCATTAATTTTATTAAACATTTAAGGGCTTCAGAATTTACAGTATTAGAAAACCCGTTAAGTACACAGATTTACGGAGAATATGACATTTTAATGCCATTTTTAACTCAAGAAATAAAACGTTCATTTGCTGAGGTTAATATTTCAGTATTGCAAATGAAAATTGTAAAAACAGATCGTAGCGATTATGAACCACATTTTTGATTTTCTTTTTGGGCAATATTCAGAATATCAAACTGTAGATATTATTTTAGAAATTGTTGCAGTTGTATTTGGATTCTTATCAGTTTGGTTTTCCAAACAAAATAAGATTTGGGTTTTCCCTACAGGTATGTTAAGTACCATAATTTTTGTGTACTTATTATTTAAGTGGGAGTTACTTGGTGATATGATGATTAATGGATATTATTTTGTAATGAGTGTTTATGGTTGGTATATATGGACACGTAAAGTTGACGAAACTCATGTAACGCCTATTTCAGTATCGAACTCAAGAGAGAAAAAAATCAGTGTCATTATATTTTTCGTAACACTAATTTTTGTCTTTATTGTTTATAAGACGTTCGATAAATGGACAAGTTGGGTTGCTTATGCAGATACGTTAACAACTGGTATATTTTTTGTTGGAATGTGGCTAATGGCAAGACGAAAAATTGAAAACTGGATTTTTTGGATTATTGGTGATGTCATATCTGTACCTTTATATTTGTATAAAGGATTTACATTCACTAGTTTTCAATATCTAGGATTTACTTTCATTGCCATTTTTGGTTATTTAGCATGGAAAAAGCACTTAAACAACAACCCAGTAACTGTATAAAAATAGTTTTATTTGGACCAGAATCTACGGGTAAAACTACACTTTCTCGTCAGTTAGCTAAACATTACAACACGTTTTGGGTGCCAGAATATGCTCGACAATATCTGCAAGCAAAATGGGATAGCGAACAAAAAATCTGTGAACCAAAAGACTTATTACCTATTGCAATTGGACAGATGAAATTAGAGAACGATTTGGCAAAAAAAACGGATAGTCTTTTAATTTGTGATACGGATTTACTTGAAACAAAGGTATATAGCGAAGCATATTATTTAAATACATGTGACCCGATTTTAGAAACACATGCTCTAGAAAATTATTACGACCTTTATTTTTTAACTAATATTGATGTACCTTGGCAAGCAGATGATCTTAGGGATAAGCCTAATGAAAGAGCACAAATGTTTAAAGCTTTTGAAGATACATTAAAGACATATAAAAGACCATATGTCTTATTAGAAGGTAACAAAGAAAAGCGCTTAAAAACCGCTATTAAGTATATAGATAAATTATTAAAATAATCATGAAATTTTCCCAAACTGACCTACAACAGATTGAAACCAAAGGTATATCAGAAACCCATGTTAAAGCTCAAATAGAACTTTTTGAAAATGGTATTCCATTTACCAATATAGCAGAAGCTGCAACTATAGGTAACGGTATTTTGGCTTTAGACGAATCGATAATTGCTGATGAGACTGCTAGATTTGAAGCTAATCAAGGTAATTTAAACCTCGTAAAATTTGTGCCAGCTTCTGGTGCTGCAACCCGAATGTTTAAGTTTTTATTTAAATTTTTGGGAGAGTACAATCCTAAAGATCAATCTATAAATTCGTTTATAAATAAGAATAATTTAAAGGAGATGTCATTGCTTTTGGTAGGTATTGAAAAACTCCCTTTTTATGATCGAATATTAGAACACCTTAATAATTCTGGTATAAGTTATAATGATTTGTCTCTAGGTGAAAAAATATGGCATTTTGTGCATACCATGTTAACCGAAAATCAATTGAATTTTGGAAATCAGCCTAAGGGTTTATTACCATTTCATAAATACAAAACAGAACATATTTCTACTGCATTTGAAGAACATTTGTATGAAGCTGCTCTTTATGCATCATCTGGTAATATTGCGAAACTTCACTTCACAATTTCAGAACGACATAAGGATAAGTTTGATGGCGAGTTTAAGAGGATAGAAGAATACGTTGAACAACATACTGGAGTGTCCTTTGATATTTCATTTTCATACCAACAAGAATCAACAGATACAATTGCAGTAACCTTAGATAATGAACCTTTTAGAGAAGATGATGGTTCTATTCTATTTAGACCTTCAGGTCATGGTGCATTATTGAAAAATTTAGATACTATAAATGCAGATATCATTTTTATAAAAAACATCGATAATGTAGTTGTAAAACAATATAAAGGCGAGGTAGCAAAATATAAAAAGGTTCTGGCAGGTATTCTTATAAAGCTTCAAGAAAAAGCGTTTGAGTTTTTGCATACTCTAGATAAAGATGCAGTTTCAGAGAGTGAATTTAATACCATAGAGACATTTTTAGAGCAGGAGATGAGTATTAGAATTTCTAGAGAATACAAAAAGTACCAAGACCAATATAAAATTGAATACTTACGGGAAAAATTAAATCGCCCGATTCGTATTTGTGGTATGGTAAAGAATGAAGGAGAACCTGGTGGAGGGCCTTTTTGGGTAAGAGATCAATACGGGAATTATGCATTACAAATTGTTGAGTCTGCACAAATAGATCTTAAAAACACAAAACAAAATAGCATTTTACAAAATGCCACTCATTTTAACCCTGTAGATTTAGTCTGCGGTGTTAAAAACTATAAAGGTGAAAAGTTTGATTTAGATAATTATGTAGATAATAATGCAGCTTTTATTACAATGAAGACAAAAGCGGGTAAAGATCTAAAAGCGCTAGAATTACCAGGTTTATGGAATGGAAGTATGGCCTTTTGGAATACTATTTTTGTAGAAGTTCCAATCATTACCTTCAATCCAGTGAAAACAGTAAATGATTTGCTTAAAGCACCGCATCAAATAAAATAATTGTGGACAGGGAATTGCTTAAATCTGAACTGAGCTATAAATATGTTAGAAGCTCAGGGAGTGGTGGTCAGCATGTAAATAAAGTATCTTCTAAGGCAGAGTTATATTTTAATTTTCAAAAATCTGAAGTTTTTAATGATGAAGAAAAGTTAAGACTTGCTGAGTATTTTAGTCATAGAATAAACAAAGCAGGAGTCTTAATTTTAACCTGTGGGGAAAGTAGAAGTCAATTTAGAAACAAAGCTATAGTAACACAGCGTTTTTTTGAATTGATAGAAGAGGCGTTAAAGGAAGAAAAAGAAAGAAAATCAACAAAGATTCCGAGATCTGTAAAACGAAAACGCCTTAATAATAAGCGTAAAACTTCCGAAAAGAAAGCAAATAGGAAACCTCCAAAGATTGATTAAAAATTAAACGATAATCATTTGCCATTATTTAATTGTGGATTATATTTGCAGCGTTCTCAAAAAAGGGGTGCCTATTATCGGCTGAGATCATACCCATTGAACCTAGAACAGGTAATGCTGTTTAGGAAGCGAGCGTAAAGAAAATGTCCTGTGGACATTTTTAACGAGTGCAATAAGGTTATCAATGTTAGTTTTTTACTTCTAAGTTCAAATGATATTTTAATCATTTTTGCTATGACATGAAATAGAAACAACATTTCATTATTGTATAAGTTTAACGTTCAAATAATTAATTATTAATAAAGAATAATGACCTCTTTTTATTCGATTATAAACTATAGTCGTATGAAAATTTTATTCAACAATCTGCAAAATCTAAGTAGGCAGAAGCTATCATTCATTTTATTTCTTTTATGCGGAGCAATTTATGCTCAAGAAAAACAACGAGACACCACTAAAACAGAAAAATTAGACGAAGTCCTAGTTAAGTCTGTTCGAGTGGATGCTAAATCTCCAATTACGCACAGTAACGTGTCAAAAAAAGAAATAGCAAAACGCAATCTAGGACAAGACATTCCTGTTTTATTAAACTTTTTACCATCAGTTGTAACCACTACAGATGCAGGTGCAGGTGTTGGTTATACAGGCATTAGAGTAAGAGGTATTAGTCCACAATCTACCAATGTCACTATCAACGGTATTCCTTACAATGATGCTGAGTCTTTAGGTACGTTTTGGGTGAATTTAGGAGATTTTGCATCGTCTGTAGAAAGTTTGCAATTACAGCGTGGTGTTGGTACGTCTACAAACGGTTCTGGTGCTTTTGGTGCAAGTATTAATGTATTAACGGATGCTATTTCTAGAGAAGCCGCAGGCGAAATTTCTAATTCTATTGGGAGTTTTAATACTAGAAAACATACCGTAAAATTTAGTACAGGATTAATGAACGACCATTTTGAAATTGCGGGTCGTTTATCTAATATTTCTTCAGATGGTTATATCGATCGTGCATCAGCAGACTTAAAATCGTACTTTTTACAAGGATCTTATGTAGATGATAATACATTAATAAAAGCCATTTCTTTTGGTGGTAATAATATTACATATCAATCTTGGTATGGTATAGATGGCGAAACATTATCAAATGATAGAACATTTAATTTTGCAGGTATCTATACAGACGATGATGGCAACACTCAATTTTACGATAATGAAGTAGATAATTATAGTCAAGATCATTACCAATTGCATTGGAACCAGCGTTATAATAACAATTGGTCTACAACAGTAGGTTTAAACTATACTTATGGACGTGGTTATTTTGAGCAGTTTAGAGAAGATGATGATTTTTCAACTTATGGATTTGAAGAACTCAATGTAAATGGAGAAACCGTAAATACAACCGATTTAATTCGTCGTCGTTGGTTAGATAATAATTTTTATGTTATTAATGTAAGTGCCAATTACAAAAATAATGGTTTAGACATGATTTTTGGAGGCTCATTGAGCCACTATGATGGAGATCATTTTGGTGAAGTGATTTGGGCAGAATTTGCTAGTCAGAGCGACATTAGAGATCGTTATTATGATGGTAATAGTTTAAAGAACGACTTATCCGTGTTTTCTAAGGCCAATTATAAGTTAAATGATAAAGTAAGTTTATATGGAGATTTACAAGTTAGAAATGTAACCTATAAAACCTTCGGAAACACTTCTGATTTGGTAGATTTTGAAGTAGATAAAGAGTTTACGTTTTTCAATCCTAAAGCTGGTATTACATACGATTTAAATTTAGCAAATAGCCTTTACTTTTCTTATGCAAGAGCTAATAGAGAGCCTAACAGAACAGATTTTGAAAGCAACCCTAATATTGAAGCAGAGCAATTAAATGATTTTGAATTAGGTTGGAGACACAAAAAAGGAAACTTTAGCTTCAATGCAAATGCCTATTATATGCTATATAATCAGCAATTAGTGCTATCCGGTCGATTAGATGACGTTGGTAACCCAATACGAACCAATAGTGGTGACAGCTATCGATTAGGTTTGGAGTTAGAAGCGATTATTCCTGTAACGTCAAAATTAACATTGCAACCAAATATGGCAATTAGTTCAAATAAAAATAAAGAAACTATTGTATCATTAAATGGTGTGTTAGAGAACTTGGGCAAGACAGATATTTCTTTTTCACCAGATATAGTGGCTGCAAATGCCATTGTATTTCAGCCAATTGATAATCTTCAAATGTCTTTATTAAGTAAGTATGTAGGTGAACAGTTTATGGGAAATACGGAGAATCCAGATTCTAAACTAGACAGCTTTTTTACAAATGATTTTAACGTAACTTATACTATTGAAACAAATAGTGTTTTTAAATCTGTCGTAATTTCTGGTTTAGTTAATAACATATTTAATGTGGAATATGTGTCTAATGGTTATTTTGGATCTTTTGATTTTGCAGACCCAAGCAGTCCATCTGGCACTACAACAGGTTTTTTCTCTGGATTTTACCCACAGGCTACTACCAATTTTCTTTTAGGACTAACTTTAAATTTTTAGTTAGTTACTAAAAACGTATTATTTCCAATATCATCAACCCTGTACAGACGCAATGTGCAGGGTTGTGTATTTCCGTCAAACCCTTGGCCTGTTGCTAGACTATATTGGTTACCATCGTCACAGCCACAAGTTACAATATCTCCACTGCCCGAATCTTCTAATGTGGAGCAAGCTGCAGGTTGATGACTAGGATCAGCTGCATCCCATGCATAGAGGATAGATGAGTTTAATCTCCATAGCCAGATTCCATTATTTCCCTGTCCAGAAACGTAAACGCCATTTCCTGGAAATTGTAATTGATTGAATTGGGGTAAATTAGTATTTACGGTGAGGTTAACTCCGGCATCAAATAAGAAATTACAACTAGATCTATTATTATCGTCGCTACTGCAGGTTATTAGTAAAAACGATAGTAGTATTATCACTTTTTTCATTAGGAATTTTTAATGACCAATTTACAATTATTTCAGCTATACCGTAATTATTTTATATATTTGTATTGTAATCTCGTTGGCGCGAGATTTTTTTTGTGCTGAACATGATTTAGCATATTTTATTAAACGTATTAATTATGAGTAAAGTATCTTATTATACAGCAGAAGGATTAAAAAAATTAAGAGCTGAACTGGCGCAATTAAAAGACATAGAGCGACCTAAGGCTTCTCAGGCGATAGCTGAAGCTAGAGATAAAGGGGATTTAAGTGAAAATGCAGAATATGATGCAGCCAAAGAAGCACAAGGTATGTTAGAAATGAAAATTTCTAAAATGGAAGAAGCCTTATCTGGAGCGCGTGTTATTGATGAATCTCAATTAGATACATCTAAGGTATTAGCATTGTCTATAGTTAAGATAAAAAATCAAACTAATGGTATGGAGATGACTTATACTCTAGTTGCCGAAACAGAAGCTGACTTAGCTTCGGGTAAAATTTCTATAAATTCACCAATTGGTAAAGGTTTATTAGGTAAATCTGTTGGTGATACAGCAGAAATACAGGTCCCAAGTGGTACTATGAAATTTGATATTTTAGAGATTTCGAGATAAATAAGTACTGTAATAGTGCACAACTCTAGTATTATAATAATTAAGGATTCCTTTTCCAAGGATTCTTTTTATCTTTATAAGATATCCTTCAAATTATGGCTACACTTTTCACAAAAATCGTTAATGGCGAAATTCCATCTTATAAGGTAGCAGAGACTAAAGACTTTTATGCTTTTTTAGATATTAACCCTAATTCAAAGGGTCATACTTTGTGTATTCCTAAAAAAGAAGTGGATAAAATTTTTGATTTAGACGAGTCAACGTACACTGCATTAATGCAGTTTTCTAGACATGTTGCTATTGCTTTGGAAAAGGCGGTGTCTTGCGAGCGTGTGGGTATATCGGTCATTGGATTAGAAGTACCACACGCGCATGTGCATTTAATTCCTTTACATACCATGGAAAACGCTCGTTTTACTCATAAGGAGAAATTAAAACCAGAAGAGTTTGAGGCTATTGCAAGTAAAATAGGCTCTTTTTTAAATATTACCTAGAAAGAAATTACACCCAAGCCAATTAATATTATAATAGCAACTATTGCTGTAGCTATGGCTATAAAAATCCAGGTCAATGGTTTTAACTTCAAAGACTTTGGTTTAGGTTTTATTGCTCTTTGCTGATAAGCTACAACTCTTTCTATATCATCAGTCCATTGTACAGGGAAAATAGAAGTATTACAATTGTAACAATGCATTGCAAGACAAGTTTCATTTATAATTGCTTTATAAAAGGTGTTTTCAATAAATTTTTGTTTAAAAGTAATTTCTAATCCTTCATTTGAGTAACATTCAGGACAGTTATTACTTAGTCTTGCCTCTTTTAATGTGAAAAATTTACTATTTCCCATAACAGAGATTAAGATAATAATTTTAAACTTATTTGAATTGTAGTACCCTTTCCAATTTCAGAATTTAGAACTTTAATCTTTCCATTATGATAATCTTCAACAATACGTTTAGCTAAAGATAGGCCAAGGCCCCAACCGCGCTTTTTGGTAGTATAACCTGGTTCAAAAATTTTAGTGAATTGATGTTTAGAAATACCTTTGCCAGTATCGGATATTTGTATTAAAACATATTTCTCATTTTGAGACAATTCTAATTTTAAATCTCCCTTTCCTTTCATCGCATCAATGGCATTTTTAACTAAATTTTCTATGGTCCAACTAAAAAGTTGTTCATTAAGGTTAACTTCAATTTTGCTATGTGGAATATGGCTTTCAAAATTAATAAGCTTAGAAGAACGGGCTTTTAAATAATCATAAGATGATTTAGTAGCTTCTACAATATCGGTAGTTTTTAATGTAGGTGCAGAACCAATTTTACTAAAGCGCTCTGTTATAGTTTGTAGGCGATCAATGTCCTTTTCAATTTCTACTATATATTCTGGGTTTATATGCTCCGTTTTTAAGATTTCAGCCCAACCAACTAAAGAAGACAAAGGTGTACCTATTTGGTGAGCTGTTTCCTTCGCCATACCTGTCCACAGTTTGTTTTGCGCCGCATTTCTAGAACTGCGGTAAAAGAAAAATACCACTGCACCAAACAGAAGAATTATTAGCAATAAAGCTAATGGATAATATTTAAGTTTATTGAGTAATGGAGAATTACCATAATAAATAGTTTGAATGACCTCAGACCCTACTTTTACTTTTATGGGTTGATTTTCATTAGAGAATCTTTGTATTAACTTACGTGTTTGTATGGAGTCTAAAAGTTTGTCTTCATCAATATTTAATGAGTTATTTACTTCACCATCATTATCAATAACTAGCATTGGAGTACTCGTAGTCGTTTCTGTTAAAACATGCGAAGTAACTTCGTTGACGTCTTTGGATAAGTCATCAATATTCTTCAGCAAATCTATTTGGGCTACAGACCAAGTTTTAATTTTTATGCGTTCCTCTGCTTTAAACTTTTGAAAAAAAGAATAAGTGTTCCAAAGTATTAATGAAATAATAATGAATGATGATATAATAATAATCCAGCGGATTACATTTCGGTTAAATCTCAATGGCATTAGGTTAGTGTAAATTCTTTTTTAAATATAATGCAAAACTGTTAATAATATTGTGCTTATATCTGTGTTAATTGCTTTCATCAGCAAACCAATATAATTATATTTGTTCAAAATCGGTTGACTACATGATTTCATTCAATCCAAAAGATCTTACAACAGGAAGACTACATAGCTACTTATTAAGTGCAGTTTCTCCAAGACCTATAGCTTTTGCTAGTACAATTGACGCCGATGGCAAGCCTAATTTATCGCCTTTCAGTTTTTTTAATGTTTTTAGTGCCAACCCGCCAATAATGATATTCTCTCCAGCAAGAAGAGTGAGAGATAATACCATAAAACATACGTTGTTGAATGTTGAATCTGTTAAGGAGGTTGTTATTAATGTTGTAAATTATGAGATAGTACATCAAATGTCTTTAAGTAGTACCGAGTATCCCGAAGATGTTAATGAATTTGAAAAGGCAGGATTAACTATGTTACCATCCGACGAGATAAAACCCTTTAGAGTTGCTGAATCTCCTATTCAATTTGAATGTAAAGTTAACGATATTATTAAATTAGGGACAGAAGGGGGAGCAGGTAATTTAGTGATTTGTGAAGTAGTTAAATTTCATATTTCTGATGAGGTTATGAACGCTGATAGTACAATAAATCAGGAGGCTTTAGATTTAGTTGCAAGAGCAGGAGGAAGTTATTACAGTAGGGCTAAAAGAGGTTTCTTTGAAATACCTAAGCCTTTACGATCTATGGGTATTGGAGTGGATAATTTACCAGAACATGTTAAAGATAGTATGATTTTAACTGGTAATAATTTAGGCATGTTAGCTAATGTTGAATCTTTGCCAAGTAAAGAAGATATAGATAGTTTTATAAAAAATATAAGCGAGCGTTATCCTGAGATTAAGCTGGCTTCACATCGAAAAAAGCATAAATTAGCTCAAAATTATTTGAGCTATGGAGATGTAGAAAGTGCATGGAAGTTATTACTTTCGTAAATTAAAATAAAGAACATAAATTTAAATTATAGATTAAGCAAAATGGAAGTACAAGGACGAATTAAGGTGGTTGGTGAGACACAAACTTTTGGAAGTAATGGATTTAGAAAAAGAGAAGTTGTAGTTACAACTGAAGAGCAATATCCACAACATATTATGGTTGAGTTTGTTCAAGACAAAACGGATTTACTCAATAGTTATCAGGTAGGTCAACAAGTTAAAATTAATATTAACTTAAGAGGAAGAGAATGGGTGAACCCTCAAGGTGAGACAAAATACTTTAATTCAATACAAGGATGGAGAATTGAAGCTTTACAAGCAGAAGCTGCGAGTGGAGATATGCCACCTGTGCCACCAACAGAAGCTTTTGAGCCTGTTAGTGATTTAAAAGAGGATGATCACGATGATTTACCATTTTAAATAAGTTTTGAAATTTATCATATAATAAAGGCTTGCTTCTGAAAATAAGAACAAGTCTTTTTTATTTGATATAAAAAAAGTCTCGATGGTTAGTCGAGACTCAGTATTGTGGTTTTAGGTTTGACCTTTACAAACAAACTTAAAAAAAGCAATGATGAACAAATTTATCTAATAAAGATCAATGTAAATATCTGTAAAATTCCATTACTATCAAAACTAAGAGATGTTTTTAACTATAAAATGTAAGAAATAACTTCTTTAATGTCCTGATAATGCATTTTTTAACTCATAAAATAGAATTTCCTGATGTATCTGAAGCCTCTATTGAAGGCCTTTTGGCGGTCGGAGGAGATTTGTCTACAGAACGCTTATTACATGCATATGCTAATGGTGTTTTTCCATGGTTTGAAGATGAAGAACCTATACTCTGGTGGTCACCAGACCCTAGATTTGTTATATTTCCTAAAGATTTAAAAGTATCTAAAAGTATGAAGCAGGTCCTTAAAAAAAAAGCTTTTAGAGTTACGTTTAATAAAGATTTTATTTCTGTAATTCAGAATTGTGCTTATGCTAAGCGTAACGGACAATCAGGGACTTGGATTACAGAAAACATGATAAAGTCATATAGCGACCTTTTCGATTTAGGTTATGCTAAGTCTGTTGAAGTATGGCAAAATGAAGAGTTAGTCGGCGGTTTATATGGTATTGATTTAGGTAATGGTTTATTTTGCGGTGAGAGTATGTTTGCCAAAGTAAGCAATGCAAGTAAAGTTGGTTTTATAACTTTTATTCAAAATTCTGACTATAAACTCATAGATTGTCAATTACATACAAACCATTTAGAGAGTCTTGGGGGAAAACATATTTCTAGATTAGAATTCCAGAAATATCTTTAGTTTTTAAAAATTTTGGCGTTTCAAAATGAAAGTTTTCTTCAATTTAATATATGAAAGAAGAATTATTTTTTCAATATTATTGTTTAATAATTTTAAAAACTCGGATGTTATTTATTCTAATATAATATAAACCAGATTGCAATGTAATTAAGGATACCTCATTGCTTCTTCCTGTTTTGATAACTCTTCCTAGTGAGTCTGTAA
Source organism: Winogradskyella sp. PE311 (assembly GCF_046545555.1). Taxonomy (NCBI): domain Bacteria; kingdom Pseudomonadati; phylum Bacteroidota; class Flavobacteriia; order Flavobacteriales; family Flavobacteriaceae; genus Winogradskyella; species Winogradskyella sp. PE311. Next base: position 812,406 of record NZ_JBHZTH010000001.1, read on the forward strand.
GAAGCCAGTTGCACTCATAACTTAAATTTATTTTTGAACTAGTTGGATTAGGAAAAATCTGAAAATTTGAGAAACTATGATTATCCGAATTACTAAGTGTGTTTTCTAAAAACCATTGCGCAGTACTTTCAGTGCTTATTAAACCTGCAGATGAAAAATTTCCTGCTGCAAATATTCTATTAATTCCGTCTCCATTAGCTGCAAATTGTAATGAATTTATTTTAACATCTACACCGACGGCAGTATCTGTTCCCAAAGGAGTCCAATTATTCGTGTCGTTCCATTGAACAATATTATTAACTATAATTCTATTTGATACATTGTTATTTGCTATTCTAAAATTTCCGCCTGCATAAAGGTTTGTCCCATCATGTATTAACGTGTTCACAATATTACTTAATCCATTACCTAAAGCTGACCAAGTCGTGCTACTTTTATTCCATTTAGCAATCCTATTTACCGTAATACCGCCAGCAATAGAAAAATTACCACCAATATATATATCAGTTGGTGTCGTTGTTATAGATTGTACAAATCCGCTAGTTCCAGTTCCAAGAGTTCCCCAATTATTTCCGTCCCATGTAGCTATTCTATTAGCAGATACTCCACCAGCTTCGTCAAAATTTCCACCGACATAAAGGATACCTGTATTATCAATAGCCATAGATCTTATTTCATTATTTGTTCCAGCAACGGTGTTTGATGCATCTACAAGATTACTCCAGGTGGTTCCATTCCAATAAGCAATATTTCTCGTAGTAAGGCCTCCTATTTCTTCAAATACTCCGCCAGCATAAACGTTTCCTAGATTATCAATCTCTAATGCCGCTATAGATCCAATAATTCCATTTCCTAAGGCCTCCCAAGAGCTGCCATTCCATTTGGCAATATTACTAGTAGAAATATTTCCTATTTCAGAAAATATACCTGCAGCATATACATCTCCATTTGGGGCAATTTTAATGGCATTAATAACACCACTTGTTCCGTCTCCCATGGCGTTCCAGCCAGATGTATCATTCCAAAACCCAATATTATTAATTGAAGAACTACCAGAAAGACTAAAATTACCACCATGATAAACATTTCCGTTAGATGCTGTTGCTATTGCATTCACTTCCCCACTTACACTCTGATTATTTAATTCACTCCAAACACCAATACCATTTACGGCTTGACCAGAATTTGTAGTGGTACCATCTACTAATTTATATATCTGAGAGCTGTTACCATAATCACTGAAGTAGAGTTCTCCGTTTTTGTCAACACCAAAAGAAGAAATAAATTCACCATTAGTTTGAAAAAGGAGTGTATTGTCCGTAGCACCAGTAGTGGCATTATAATCTAAAGCCCAAACTCTACCACTGATATAGTCACCATAAATGTATTTTGAATTAATACTAGGACTAAGACTTGTAATTTCAGAACCACGATATACGTAACCACCTGTTACCGATAAATCACCTTGTGATCTGTCATATACATAAATTGGAAATGTAGTAGGCTCACTAATAGTTGTGCCACCATTTGCAACACTGAATCCTTCAAACCGCTTCCATCCATAATTCTCGCCATTTTCAATGATATTTATTTCTTCAAACGCACTTTGACCTACATCAGCAGCCCACAGTCTGCCAGTGACATCATCAAATGAAAATTTCCAAGTGTTCCTTATACCATAGGCATAAATTTCATCAAGTCCAGCGCTACCTAATAAAGGATTATCGCTTGGTATTTCGTAGTTTCCAGTTGGGCTATCTGGATTGGTTTCTGTTGGATTATTCCCATCTAAATCAATATCTATTCTACATATACTACCAAAAGCAATAGTATTGTCTTGCGCATTATTTTGAGGGTCATTACCACCTCCACCATCTCCTATAGAAATATACAGATATCCATCGGGACCGAAAGCAATTTTACCACCATTATGATTACTATTTGTTTGGTTTTTGTCAAATTCAAAAATTACTAGTTCACTATTTGCATCAGCCAAGTTCGCATCTGTAGCATTGACGCTAAAACGCGATAAAACTACTTTATCAGTGCTAGAACTAATAGGTGCAGTATAGTACACGTAGAAATAACCATTTACTTCGTAATTGGGATGAAAAGCAAGTCCTAATAATCCAATTTCTTGACCAAAAGAAAAACCAACTCTATCTGTAATGTCTAAGAAAGTTGACATTTCTGAGGCTAATACTGATTGATTTCTTGGAAATACTTTTATTCTTCCAGGTTGCTCAACAACAAATAATCTATCTGTAGCGTCTCCAGCATTTTGAATTTCAATTGGGAATTGAAAATTTAAATTAGGAAATGCTGACTCATAAGTAATTTGAGCATTTAATGTAAATGATAGTGAAAAGATAAATATATAAATAACTGATTTTGAATAGGTCATTGTTTCTAGGTCTTGAAATGTGAATCCTGAATTAAGATACGCAAGATAACGAAAATTGAGCACGTATCATTTGTTTCAGACCTAGTGTAAGATATTTTAGTTGAATCGCAATTAAACTTCATTATACCTAAAGCAAGAAACTTCATGATCATTTACCATACCAGTAGCTTGCATATGAGCATAAATTACCGTGGAGCCAACAAATTTAAATCCTCGCTTTTTTAAATCTTTGCTGATGGTATCACTAAGAATTGTGTTTGCAGGTGTATCTTTATAATTTCTATGTTTGTTTTTAATAGGGTTATTATTAACAAATGCCCAGATGTATTTTGAAAAAGAACCAAATTCTTCTCGAATTTTCATAAACGCTATAGCATTACTTACTGTTGCATTTACTTTCAGTTTATTTCTAATGATGCCAGCATCTAGTAATAGGTTTTTAATTTTTGGTTGTTGATATTCTGCAATTCTTTTATAATCAAAATTATCAAAGGCTTTTTTAAAGTTTTCACGTTTTCTGAGCACAGTAATCCAACTTAAACCAGCTTGGAAGGTTTCAAGAATCAAAAATTCAAACAATGTAGCGTCATCATAAACAGGCACTCCCCATTCTTCATCATGATAAGCTTCGTATAAAGGGTCGCCAACACACCAACCACATCTATGTTTATCATCTCCCATCTTTGTAAGTTTTATAAATTAATACTACTAAGGTAACAAGTGTAACATAAATTATGATTAAACAATATTAAATTTGTTTTATGAACGTTTTAGAAAACAACATGATAAAAAATATAATCTCTAAAAGCTTAGAAAAAGGAATATCATATAAGGACTATCGCGAGTTAGTTTCTAAATTAGTTGATGAGAAATCAACAACAGGAAATGAAAAAACGGAAGCTCTAGTAAATTATACTATGCTCAATGACCGTCGCATGAAGCGTTGGGATAAGACTGTGAAATTATCTGATGGAGTTAAAAAAGGTATAGAAAGTTTTAATAAAAAGGTGACCTGGTTAGTATTAACAGAAAGCTGGTGCGGTGATGCTGCACATATTATGCCTGTAATTAACAAAGTAGCTGAACTCAATAAAAATATTGATTATAAAGTCGTATTGAGAGATGAAAATGATGCTTTAATGAATGAGTTTCTTACTAACGGAGGAAAGTCTATACCAAAATTAATTGCCATTGACACTGATACTAACAAAGTAATTGGAACATTTGGCCCGCGACCATCTTTAGCTACAAAAATGGTAAATGATTATAAGTCTGAGTATGGGAAGTTAACTCCTGAGTTTAAAGAAGACTTACAGCGATGGTATAACAAGGATAAAGGGCAATCTACAATAGAAGACCTTTTAGATCTTCTCAACTAAGATTTACCCTTAAATAAGAAGGTAATTGTTCCTAATTGATTTTTTTTAGAGGCACTATCGAATTGAACCGATTTGGCGTATTCAATCGCATGATTTGTTAAACATGGATTATTTGAATTGGACGAGCCATTTATATAAGCATCAAACACTTCACCTTTTTCATTCACTTTTATACTCACTACTATTTTTCCTCCACGTTCACAGAGATATCGAGGCGTCTTGTAGTATTCTAAGATTCTATTTTTTAAGGAGTAAGTTAGCGTACTTTTTTCTTTAGCATGTTCGTCAGCTTGTTTTTTATTTTCTAAGCGTTTACTTAATTCCTCTTGTAATTTTTTATAAGATTTAGTCTCTTCAGAGTTTAGAGCATAAGCATTGCCATTAGAATACGATTTATTGATATTAATTTCTTCTTGTAAATCAGTAGTTTTTGCTTCTTCGATTGCCTTTGTCGTACGCTCAAAATCATTAGCGCTAACGGTTTTAAAATTGCGCATCATGTCCTTGTATTCTTGATCTTCGTTAAAAGCTTTATTTGTAGAAGGTGCGTTTAAATCTTCTAGTTTTTCAAGTTCTTCTTCGGTTAAATCTGGTTCTGGTTCCATTTCGTAGTAACTTTCAGAAATAAAATCACCATGTTGTTTTAGTTGAATACTAAATAAACTAAATACAACAATTCCTGATAAAAGAAATGTTATGAGTAGTGCTTTATGTTTATCAATTAGATTCAAAAAAATGAGGTTTATATGACTCTATATACGAATATAAGAACGAAATGGTTTAAAATACAATCCTAATCTCCTGTTAAATGATTATTTCAGTGGAAGCTTATCAATAAATTCTTGAGGTGTTAAAGCATTCTCAATCTTAAATTCACCAATCCTAGTGCGTCTTAATTCAGAAAGATGTGCACCAGAATTTAATGCTTTACCAAAATCATGAGCTAGGGACCTTATGTAAGTGCCCTTACTACATACAACTCTAAATTTTAACTCTAAATCATTGATTTGGGTGATTTCAAATTCTGAAATTTCTACCTCACGAGATTTAATTTCAACAGTTTCACCTGCTCGTGCATATTCGTATAAACGTTTCCCATCTTTTTTTAAAGCAGAAAAAATCGGAGGAAACTGTTCAATTTTACCAATAAACTGATGCGTTGTTTCGTGTATTTGTTTTTCTGTGATGTGATCTTTTGGAAACCTATTATCTATCTCTGATTCTAAATCATAAGAAGGTGTAGTTGCTCCCAAAACAAAAGTCCCAGTATATTCCTTTTCCTGACCTTGAAATGTATTAATTTGCTTGGTCATTTTACCAGTACAAATAACTAGTAGACCAGTAGCTAAAGGGTCTAGAGTGCCAGCATGCCCAACCTTAATTTTTTTAATTGAGAATGCCTGTCTTATGGCCCAACGTAATTTATTAACAGCTTGAAAAGATGTCCATGTTAGAGGTTTATCAATTAATAAAACCTGCCCATTTTTAAATTCTTCTTCGGTAGTCATTAGAGTAGTGACCAGATTATAGCAACAACACCTACAATGATGCAATAGATAGCAAAATAGCTAAGTTTACTTTGTTTTACGAGCCTAATCATCCAAGTACAAGCGATTAACCCAGATACAAATGCTGCAATAAAACCAAAACTCAATGCCGTAAAATTGGAGCTGTCATAGGTTAAATCTCCACCAAGAATATCTTTTGCAATTTTCCCAAAAATTAATGGTACCACCATTAGAAATGAAAATCGAGCAGCTTTAGTTTTATCATTTCCTAAAAGAACGGAAGTGGAAATTGTAGCACCAGATCGTGATATACCTGGAAGCATGGCAATAGCTTGTGATATACCAATAATGAATGCATTAGAGAACGATACTTTTTTTTCTGTATTTTTTGCACTGTCAGCCAAGAATAATAAAACTGCTGTTACAATAAGCATACAACCTACTAATAGAATGTTCCCTCCAAAAAGCGCTTCTAGTTGTTCTTCAAAAAATAAACCAACTATAACGGCAGGTATCATAGATACAGCAATTTTAGAAATAAACTGCAAATCTTCATTCCACTGAAACTTAAAAATACCTTTTAGAATTTCTAAAATGTCTTTTCTAAAAACGACTATAGTGCTTAATGCAGTGGCAAAATGTAGTACTACAGTAAACATTAAACTTTCTTCTGGTACTGAGTTATCACCAAGAATTGCTTTTCCTAGTTCTAAGTGTCCGCTACTAGAAACAGGTAAAAACTCAGTTAAACCTTGAATAATTCCTAATAATACTGCGTCTAAAATTTCCATAGCACAAAAGTAGCATTAATAAGAAACGATAGACAAAAAAATATTAAAAATCATTTTATACCTAAGATTAATATTTGTCTATAATTAAATTCGAATTAAGATTTTTATTCTAATTTTAGAAAACTTTCAGTCGACTAAGGATTCAATAAGAATATATGATAGATAAAAATTTAGTAAAAGGAGCAATAAATGTTCTCAATTCTAATTTTAACGACCAACAAGGATTTACAATTCCATGTGAAGGTTTATATCCTTTCCAATGGCATTGGGATTCTGGTTTTATAGCAATTGGTTTTGCTCATTATGATTCAAATAAAGCTAAAAGAGAAATAGAGGCTTTATTAAGTGGGCAATGGGCTAACGGTTTTATTCCACATATTGTTTTTCATAACGATAGTGATACGTACTTTCCAGGGCCAGATTATCATCGTACAGATTTGCATCCAGATTGTCCAAAAAATGTAAAAACAACAGGAATTACTCAGCCTCCAGTCACTGGTTTTGTTTTAAAAGAGCTTTATGATATCGTAGAAGACAAAGCTGATATGTTAACGTTCATAAAACAAAATATAGATAAAATTTATAAGAATCATCAGCATTTTTATGGCCATAGAGACCCATATAATGAAGGTTTGGTTTATATCTACCATAATTGGGAATCGGGCACGGATAATTCACCTATTTGGGATGAAATATGGGAAACCATGGATCCTCCAAAATATAAATACGAAAGAAAAGATACAACACATGTAGATGCTGCTCAACGACCAACCAATAGAGAGTATGATAATTATATCCATCTTTTAGAGATTGCAAAAGCATATAATTATGATGATGCTAAAATTGCAGAATTATCACCCTTTTTAGTACAAGACCCTCTTTTTAATGCCATACTTATAAAATCTAATTCAGCATTAATTGAGCTCTATGAATTGATAGGAGGTCACGAAGAGAAAATAGTTACTTTAAATCGATGGCAAACCAAAGCAAAAGCAAGATTCAATGAGAAGTTATTTAATAAAGACTTAAAAGCTTATGTGCATTACGATTTACGAAATGAGAAACAATTGTCCTATATAACTTCATCCTCTTTTACGCCGCTTTTCGCTGGTATTCCGAGTAAAGAGCGTGCTTATATTATGGTAAATACTTTAATGACTAAATTTGGAGAGGAAGAGCGTTATTTATGTGCTTCATTTGATCCGCAAAGTGATAAATTTAATCCTGTAAAATACTGGCGAGGTCCGGTTTGGATTAATTTAAACTGGCTACTCTTTAGAGGAATGAAATACTATAATTTTACAGACATTGCAAAACGAATTAAAGCCGATACATTGACTTTAATTGAAGAACACGGTTTTTACGAATATTTTGACTCTCGAAAATCAGAAGGTAAAAATGGAGCTTATGGAGGTCATAATTTTTCTTGGAGTGCCGCATTAACAATCGACTTATTAAAAGACAAATTATGAATTGGCTAGACTATACAGTAATTGCGGTATACCTCATAGGCTTTATGGCTATGGGTTACTTTTTTAAAGAGAATAAAAATTCTGAGGATTACTTTTTAGGAGGAAAAAGTTTAGGCTGGTTTCCTCTAAGTTTATCGACTATGGCAACTCAACTATCTGCCATTAGTTTTATTTCTGCACCAGCTTTTGTAGGTTTAAAGGCCAATGGAGGTATGAAATGGTTAACTTTTGAGTTTGCTGTTCCGTTAGCAATGATTGGGATTATGTTTTTTATAATTCCGCCGTTATACAAGTCTGGGATTGTAAGTATCTACGAATATTTGGAACGTCGTTTTTCTAAATCTACCCGAAAACTTATCAGTGTTGTTTTTCAAATTAGTCGTGCTTTAGGAACTGGTGTTATGGTGTTTACTATGGCATTAATAATACAGGCTGTTGTTGGTATAAGTTTCCATTGGACACTTCTAATCATTAGTGTAGTAACTTTAGTCTATTCTTATCAAGGAGGAATGAAAGCGGTAGTTTGGGGTGATGCTATTCAAATGATAATTTTGTTTGCTGGGCTTATTATTTGCTTAATTATAGGATATGGTTTATTAAAAGACACAGGTACTTTCGAAGGTTTTGATGCTGATAGACTTCAAGTTATTGATTTTTCTAATCTAGGTTTATTCAGCGGAGAGGATTATGGGTTTTGGCCAATGTTTATAGGTGGATTGTTTTTGTATTTGTCGTATTATGGTACTGATCAAACACAGGCACAACGCTTATTGTCAGCGAAGAATGAAGGCACTATTAAAAAACTATTACTAGCTAATGGTTTATTGCGATTCCCTGTAGTTTTAGTCTATTGTATTATGGGACTAATTATCGGGTATTTAGTAACCAGCATTCCTGAGTTTTATGAAAGTATACAGCAAACAACCAAGGTTCACTATCCAGCAGAGTTTGCTAAAAGTGGTATGAAACCGGATTTAATGATCCCTGTTTTTATTACTAATTATCTTCCTAATGGACTTATAGGAATTTTGATGGTAGGCATTATGTCTGCGGCAATGTCTTCATTAAGTTCTACTATAAACTCATTAAGTGCAGTAACGATTGAAGATTTCTTTAATAGTGGTGAAGAGAAGTTGTCTGAGAAAAAATATATGTTCCTGTCAAAAGGTTTAGTGGTTTTTTGGGGAACCATCTGTATAGCCGCAGCTTATCTTTTTGGTAATAGTCAAAGTACAGTTATTGAATTAATAAATGCTATATCATCCTTGTTTTTTGGACCAATATTAGCAGCCTTTATAATTGCAATTTTCCTTAAAAAGGTCAATCATATAGGCATGAATTTTGCTATTGTTACGGCAGTAGTAGTTAATTTAATTTTTAAGTATTTACCAGATCTAGTTTACTTTTTTAGTCAAGGTAGTTTTTATTCTGGTGAAGTTTCAATTCATACAGCCCTTTCAGAATTTGGGATTAATAATGTACCCGATTTATTTTGGATTTGGTACAACTTTACTGGATTTATTATTGCAGTTATTGTAGCAGTTATAGTTAGTAAACTCACCAAAAAAGTACCTGCAAAGCAAATGGAAGTATCTTATAGTTTTAATTCTAAGGATCTAATGCAAAAGGAGAGTGTCATTCTTATTGCCTTTTTCATTTTTATTTTCGTTTTTAGTTATTTCCTTCCAAATATTTTAGGGTAGTATATTAAGATTATGAAAATCATTCTAGCTCCAGATAAATTTAAAGGTTCACTAACAGGTCTCGAATTTTGTGATATTATAGAACCTATATTATCATCTAGCTTAAATGCTGAGGTAATTAAACTGCCATTAGCTGATGGTGGTGATGGTACCATAGAAGTTATAAATTATTATTTGGATGGAAAAACGATTCAAACTACTGTTAATAATCCGATTTTTCAATCAGTACTTGCATCTTATTTGTATTCAGAAAAGTCTAAAGTTGCTTTTATAGAAATGGCTGAAGCTTCTGGTATGAAGCTTCTTGATTATAAGGATCAGAACTGCATGTATACATCAACTCATGGCACAGGTGAATTAATAGTAGATGCCATAGATAAAGGTGCAGAACACATTATTTTAGGGTTAGGTGGTAGTGCAACAAACGATTGTGGAATAGGCATGGCAACTGCTCTAGGTTATCGCTTTTTTGATAAGGAAAATAAAGAAGTTAAGCCTATTGGCAGCCTGTTAAATAATATAGTGTCTATTAATGATACTATGGTGGATAAAAGATTGAAATCGATTAATTTTCAAATTGCTTGTGATGTTAGTAATCCTTTGTATGGACAAGAAGGTGCTGCTTATATTTACGCCAAACAAAAAGGAGCAAACGATTTAGAAATTGAACATTTAGAAAATGGATTGCAAAATATTTCAAAGGTATTAGACCATCATTTTAATATAGAAACTCAAAAAATAAAAGGAGCAGGTGCAGCAGGAGGTATGGGAGCGGCTTGTGTTACTTTCTTAAACGCCGAATTATCACCAGGAATTGAATTAATAAAGGAGATGGCACAGTTTGATGCTAAAATTGAAGGGGCAGATTGGATTATTACAGGAGAAGGTCAACTCGATGATCAAACACTATCAGGAAAAGCCCTCAGTGGTGTTATAAACTCTGCAAAGAAATTTGAAATTAACGTAGCTGCTTTTTGTGGTAATATTGAATTAGAAATTGAAGCGATTAATAAAATGGGAATTAATTATTCGGCTTCTGTAATGGAAATAGCAGAAAATTTACAAGATGCTTTAAGAAATACTAAACGTTATTTAGAAACTATAACTAGAGATTTTATTTCTTCTCTTTAGATTTTGTCTTATTCGGATTTAGAAGAATAGCATAAACCTGAAAACCAAAGCCAATTAAAACCAAGGTTGGTGCCAATCTAATACGTCTCCAACTAAAGATAGAAGGGTCAAATACGTTTGGATCGTCACTTCCACCGCCTGACATAAGTATAAAACCTATAACAATACATGCCAATCCTATAAGCATAAACTTATAGTTTTTTTTACCAAAGATAAAATCACCTTTTGAGTCTTGTTTACGTTTTTGTTCTCCCATAATATGTCCTGAGAAAGCAGGATTACTTTAATTATCTGTATCGAATTCTGTAAAAATAATAGTATCACTCAATGCCATTTGCGAAATGTGGTTTGAGGTAACACCACCCATTATCTTAGCTAGATGCAAAGTAACGGTTTTATTTAAAACTTTTCTCTTAAGAGAATCTAAATTTAATCCTTGTTCTAAACCTCTATTAATATAAAATGATTTAAATTCATTACTATGAAATACAATATCATAACTCGTGCCTTCTGTAATTTGAGTGATTTTTATATCAATAATCTCACAATCTTCAGGTTTCGTATTTTGAATAACACAAGATTTCAGTAAAAAAAATAAAGCTAAGAGTAAAGTTAAGCTTAAAGCTACTGCAGTAATGGTTGACTTTTTCATGATTGGCGGTTTATTTTAGAACGATAATTAAGTCTGTTTATTTTCTAATAACCAACAACTAATAATACAACTGATCTGTCTTCAAATTCAAGAAACGCTGTGTCGCAATAAAAGTACTAATCCAAGTAATCACAATACCTAAGACGAATATGCCAACAAATAAGGCAACAATTAAAACTGTATTTTTTAATAACTCCAGCTCAGGAAATGTTATATCTAAATAGTATAAAACGATTGCCATACCTATTAAAGCGACAATAGCTCCAATAATTCCTAGTTGTACACTTTTCCAAACAAAAGGTCTTCGGATAAAGGTTTTTGTGGCACCAACCATCTGCATCGTTTTAATGATAAAACGTTTAGAATATACTGCTAGTCGTATAGAGCTATTAATTAAAAGAACAGCAATAAGGGTAAATAAACCACTGATTATTAATACCCAAAATGTGATTTTTTTTACGTTATTATTCATTAATTCTACCAAGTCATTATCATAGCGTATGTCTTCAATAAAGGTTTTGTTAGATAAACTCTCAGTGATTTCAGTGAGTTGTTCGGTAGTAACATAATCTGCTTTAAGATAAACGTCAATTGAATTTTTTAACGGATTATAACCAACAAAATCCATAAAATCTTCACCAGTATCAGCTTTCATAAATTCGGCAGCGGCTTCTTTAGACACATATTTTGCTTCTTTAGTATAATCTGCCATGGCTAAACTTTTCTTCAGCTGATTAACTTCCACTTCTTTGGCTGTATCAGTTACGTAAATAGTCATAACCACTTGTTCTTTAAAATGGTCAGCTACTTTTTTAGAGTTAATAACCAAGAGTCCAAGACAACCTAAAAGAAATAAAACCAAAGCAATACTTATAACCACAGAAATATATGAAGATATTAGTTTACGTTTCTGATAATTGTCAAAGGAAGATGCCATGGATTAATGCTAATTGATGTTGTAAAAATAATAAAGAATTTACATCTGTGCAGTATTACAACGTTTAGTTTTTTATTGTGTTGTAATACCTTTAAATTTGCACCTTATTTCAAGGAGAATACAATGAGGTACGATTTCAATAAAATCGATAAAAAGTGGCAAGACTACTGGGCAAAAAACGAAACGTTTAAAGCGTCTAATACAAGTGACAAACCAAAATATTATGTTTTGGATATGTTCCCTTATCCATCTGGTGCAGGTTTACATGTTGGTCATCCATTAGGCTATATTGCTAGTGATATTTATGCGCGTTACAAACGTCATAAAGGCTTTAACGTATTGCATCCTCAAGGCTATGATAGTTTCGGATTACCTGCAGAGCAGTATGCGATACAAACAGGTCAGCATCCAGCTATTACAACTGAAACTAATATAGCTACTTATAGAAGACAATTAGATCAAATTGGTTTTTCTTTTGATTGGAGTAGAGAAGTGCGTACATCTAGTCCTGAATATTATAAATGGACACAGTGGATTTTTATTCAACTGTTTGAATCTTGGTATAACAATGATTCAAATAAAGCAGAAGACATAAAAACTTTAATTTCAAAATTTGAATCTGAAGGAAACACAACTGTAAATGCTGCTTGTGATGAAAATATTGAAGCCTTTACTGCCCAAGAGTGGAAAGCGTTTTCAGATGTTGAGAAACAAGAAATTCTTTTAAAATATAGGCTAACCTATTTAGCAGAAACAGAAGTGAATTGGTGTCCTGCCCTAGGAACGGTTTTAGCCAATGATGAAATTGTGAATGGTGTATCTGAACGTGGAGGTCATCCTGTTGTAAGAAAGAAAATGACGCAATGGAGTATGCGAATTTCTGCTTATGCAGAACGTTTATTGCAAGGCTTAGATACTATTGATTGGACAGATGCTTTAAAGGATATTCAGAAAAACTGGATTGGTAAATCGGTTGGTGCTTCTGTAACTTTCAAGGTTAATGAGCACGACGAAAAAATAGATGTATTTACCACACGACCAGATACCATTTATGGAGTTAGCTTTATGACACTAGCACCAGAACATGAGTTGGTTTCAAAAATAACAACACCAGAACAAAAAGCAGAAGTAGAAGCCTATATAGAAAAAACAGCCAAACGAAGCGAACGCGATCGTATGGCAGACGTAAAAACCATTTCTGGTGCTTTTACAGGAGCTTATGCAGAACATCCTTTTACAAAAAAACCAATTCCAATCTGGATTGGTGATTACGTTTTAGCAAGTTACGGAACAGGAGCTGTAATGTCGGTACCATGTGGCGACCAGCGCGATTATGACTTTGCAAAGCATTTTAATATTGACATTCCTAATATTTTTGAAAGCATTGATATTTCTGAAGAAGCTTACGGCTCTAAAGACAATGTAAAGATTGCAAATAGTGATTTCTTAAACGGAATGAACTACAAAAAAGCAACCAAACGTGCCATTTACGAATTAGAACAAATAGGCCAAGGAGAAGGAAAAACCAATTACCGTTTACGTGATGCCGTATTTTCTAGACAGCGTTATTGGGGAGAACCATTCCCAGTATATTACGTTAACGGGATGCCACAGATGATTGATAAAGCACATTTGCCAATTGTATTACCAGAAGTTGAGAAGTATTTACCAACCGAAGAAGGTGAACCACCTTTAGGTCGCGCAGATGTTTGGGCTTGGTGTACAGAATCTAATACTGTAGTTAGTAATGACAAAATAAACAATACAACCATTCACCCTTTAGAACTCAACACCATGCCAGGTTGGGCAGGAAGTTCTTGGTACTTTTTCCGTTATATGGAAGATGCCATGCGAGACGAAACCTTTGCAAGTGAAGACGCACTCAACTATTGGGAAAATGTAGATCTATATATTGGAGGAAGTGAACATGCTACAGGCCATTTATTATACTCACGTTTTTGGGTGAAATTATTGAAAGATAGAGGTTTTGTAAATGTTGAAGAACCTTTTAAGAAGTTGATTAACCAAGGAATGATTTTGGGAGAAAGTGCTTTTTTATATATAGTTGAAGGTCGTTTAATTGATGATAGTGATGATGCTTCTTCTTTTTGTCAAATTATTATTAATAAAGAATTCTTTGATATTCTAGATCAAAAAGAGGGGTCGCTCGAAAATTTACCGGATACACTAAGTGATTTTCTGAATGAAAAAATAAGTATTCATCAAGAATTTAACACTAAATATATAGACTATTCAAAAGCTTATAAATCTTTTAAAACAACTAATATTGATGTTAGTTATGTTAATATTCAAAATGAAATTGATTTAGTCAATCTATCTAAAGATAAGAGATTTGATGCACTGCAAGGAGCGCATTTTTATAATGGTAAAATAGTTGTTGAAAATCAAGATATTACAAGTGATACAAAAATTAAAGTTTCTCGCGAAGTCGAAAAAATGTCTAAATCTAAATACAATGTCGTTAATCCAGATGATATTGTAGAACAATACGGATCAGACAGTTTAAGACTCTACGAGATGTTTTTAGGGCCATTAGAACAATACAAGCCATGGAATACAGCTGGTATTACAGGTGTACACAACTTCCTTAAGAAGATGTGGAAACTATATGTTGGCCAAGAGGCTTTAAATGTAAATGATGCAGAACCTACAAAAGACAACCTAAAGACATTACATAAAACCATAAAGAAAGTAGAGGAAGATATTGAGAATTTCTCTTTTAATACGTCAGTGTCTACCTTTATGATTGCAGTTAATGAATTGACGGCTCAAAAGTGTACAAGTAAGGATATACTAGAACCATTATTGGTTTTAATATCTCCTTATGCTCCACATATAGCAGAAGAATTATGGTCGCAATTAGGAAATAATGAGACTATTTCTACTGCTCCATTTCCAAAATTTGAAGCGAGTCATTTGGTAGAAAGCAGTAAGAACTATCCGATTTCATTTAATGGTAAAATGCGTTTTACGATGGAGTTACCCATGGATATGAGCAAGGACGAAATTGAAGCCGCAGTAATGGCACACGAAAAAACAATTGCACAATTAGATGGCCGTATACCTAAAAAGGTTATTGTAGTACCTGGTAAGATTGTAAATATCGTAGGTTAATTAAAAACAATGGAAAATATTGATTATATAGAAATTATTGGGCTTTGTGCTGCGGTTTTAACAACGGCTGCATTTCTACCACAAGTTTATAAGACTTGGAAAACAAAAGATGTTTCAGGTTTATCAATATCCATGTTAATTATGTTTTTTACAGGTGTTGTACTTTGGTTAATTTACGGAATCTCCTTAAAAAGTCTGTCTTTAATTTTGGCAAATAGTATTACTGTTTTTTCTGCGCTATTGTTATTTGTTTTTAAAATTAAATACAGAAATAGAAAGTAGCAATACAATTCTTAATTTCACTTCAACGAATTAATTTTACGTTCAACTATTATTATATTAAACTGAAAATGAGGTACTTGTTAGATATTTTTTAAAATTATGCCTTCAAAATAATAATTCCGTAAAAATAGCTTTGATTTAGTGTCTAAATTTGGATTCTATTTTTTTTTAATAGTAATTCACAATGCTATTAATCTCAGTAATCTACTAACATGGAATGGGCGTAATTAATTTATTTTTTATAGTGCATTTCATTTAGTAGATTTAATACTTAAAAACTATCAAATGAAAATTGGAGTCCCAAAAGAAATCAAGAACAATGAAAATAGAGTTGGCATGACACCTGCTGGTGTTTATGAGCTAATAAAAAATAATCATAGTGTATTTGTGCAAAAAGATGCTGGTTTTGGCAGCGGTTTTTTTGATCAAGATTACAAAGATGTAGGTGCAACAGTATTAGATACTATTGAAGACGTTTATGCTTCAGCTGATATGATTGTTAAAGTAAAAGAACCTATTGCAGAAGAATACCCGTTAATTAAATCACATCATGTCGTTTTTACTTATTTTCACTTTGCATCAAGCGAGCCTTTAACTAAAGCGATGATACAAAGTAAAGCCGTTTGCATTGCCTACGAAACAGTAGAAGATGAAGATGGTTCTTTACCCTTATTAACTCCAATGTCTGAAGTTGCGGGAAGAATGGCTATTCAACAAGGCGCTAAATATTTAGAAAAACCTATTAAAGGACGTGGTGTACTATTAGGTGGTGTACCAGGTGTACCTCCAGGAAAAGTGCTAGTGCTTGGTGCGGGAGTTGTAGGAATACAAGCGGCTAAGATGGCAGCTGGTTTAGGAGCTCATGTGACGATTATGGATATTAACATGAAGCAATTACGTTATGTAAATGATGTTATGCCTCCTCATGTAGTGACAGAGTTTTCGAGCGAATTTAATATTAGAAAGCGCATACAAGATCACGATTTAATAATTGGTGGTGTTTTAGTTAAGGGGGCAAAAGCTCCAAAATTAATCACTAGAGACATGCTTAAGGATATGCGACCAGGAACAGTGTTGGTCGATGTTGCTGTAGATCAAGGCGGTTGTATTGAAACAACAAAGGCAACCACACACGAGGATCCTACATTTATTATCGATGATGTTGTTCATTATTGTGTAGCCAATATGCCAGGTGCTGTGCCTTACACATCTACATTAGCGTTGACAAACGTTACTTTGCCTTATGTATTGCGATTGGCAAATCAAGGTTGGGAAATTGCTTGTGCAAAAGATAAATCTCTAAAGAAAGGATTGAATATTGTTAAAGGTAGAATTGTCTATGAAGAAATCGCAGAAGCCTTTAATTGGTCTATTGATGCCATGTAATATAATATAAACTGACAAAGTTTCTTGTTTAGTTTTTGGCGTACTATTTGCTATCTTTATATCAGTAATATTAAATATTTATTGATATGATGGGATACTATATACTTGCAGGAATCATCTTTTTGGTCAGCTCTTATGTAAGTAATAAATTAAAAAGTAAGTTTAAATACTACTCTAAAGTTAGCCTAAGAAACGGAATGAGTGGCCGAGAGATTGCAGAAAAAATGTTAGCTGATAATGGTATTACTGACGTTGAGGTCATTTCTACACCAGGACAATTAACGGATCATTACAATCCAAGAAATAAAACAGTAAACTTAAGTGATGTTGTTTACAATCAACGAAACGCTGCTGCTGCTGCTGTTGCAGCCCACGAAGTTGGTCATGCAGTACAACATGCAAAAGCTTATAGTTGGTTAGAATTAAGATCTAAAATTGTACCTGCTGTTGGCATTAGTAGTAAGCTATCTAATATTGTAATTATGGTTGGTTTAGCTTTGTCTGCTGGTGGCTCTGTATTTGGATCTAATGTATTTTTAGTTGGTATTGCATTATTTGCTGTGACTACACTTTTTACATTTATAACGCTACCTGTAGAGTACGACGCTAGTAATAGGGCTCTGGCATGGTTAGAAAATAAGAATATGGTAACATCAGAAGAACATACTGGTGCAAAGGATGCTTTAAAATGGGCAGCAAGAACGTATTTAGTAGCTGCTTTAGGCTCATTGGCTACATTACTTTACTTTCTAAGTATGTTTTTAAATAGGAGATAGTAGAGACATTTATTTTAAAGTTTATCATCTTTTTAGAGAAAAGGACTATCTTAAAAACTAACTATAATCAAAAACAATCAATGGAAAATCAATTTCCCGAACAAAATCAAAACAAATTATTAATAGGAAGTTTATCTGATATAGAACGCGTTGCGTTTTATAAAAAAACATACAGTCATGTAGCAGGAGGAGTTCTTGTATTTATTCTTTTTGAGTGGTTACTATTGCAGAGCGATACAATCGTAAACTTTATGATGTCAATGACAGAAGGCTATAAATGGTTATTAATGTTAGGAGGTTTTATGTTGGCTACTAATTATGCAGAAGGGATGGCTTTAAAGACAAATGATAAGAATAAACAATATCTTGCTTATGGCATTTATATATTTTTTGAGGCTCTAATTTTTGTTCCACTTATTGCTATTGCTGCATATTATATGGATTCTGGGCCAGAAATTCTAAATCAGGCTGCTATTGTAACACTAGCCTTATTTACAGGTTTATCTGCAGTAGTCCTATTAACTAAGAAAGACTTTTCATTTTTAAAAACAGGTCTAACTGTAGGGTTTTTCATAGCTATTGGATTAATAGTTGCTGGTACATTATTCGGTTTTAATTTAGGTTTATGGTTTTCTGTTGGTATGTGTTTATTAGCAGGTGGTTCTATATTATATCAAACCTCGAATATGGTTAATAAATATGGTGTTGAAGACTACATACCAGCTGCACTTGGTTTATTTGCCTCATTAATGCTATTATTTTGGTATATATTGAGAATATTTATGTCGCGAGATTAAAAAATTCTAAGAGTAAAATAAAAAAGCTCTGAGTAATCAGAGCTTTTTTGATTACTTATATTTTAATCTGTCTATTTATTTGTTGTTGTAGAGAGATAAATGTTTCAGTTCTAGAAACCCCTTTAATACCTTGAATCTCGGTATTTAGTAAATGCATTAAATGTTCATTGTCTTTAGATAAGATTTTTATGAATATGCTCCACTCTCCAGTGGTGTAATGGCATTCTATAACTTCTGGGACTTTTTGTAATTGCTTTACAGCCTCAGGATTACTGACTGCTTTATCTAAATAAACACCAACAAATGCCATTGTTGTATATCCTAAAACTTTTGGGTTTATGATAAACTTAGATCCTGCCAACAGTCCAGACTTTTCTAATTTTTTAAGACGCTGATGAATCGCGGCACCGGAAATACCTACATTACGAGCAATACCTAAAATAGGAGTCCTCGCATCTTCCATTAGCGCTCTAAGAATCTTTTTATCTATACCATCTATATAAATACCTTTATCATTAACCTTCATTGAGAATTTATTTGCATTTCCGAGTAATTGGAAATTATACTGTTACAATATATAACATAAAAGTAGTAAATAGATTTCAATTTATAATTAAATATTCAGAGGATTGTATCCTAAATAGGGTACTTCTTTTTCCTTAAAGATGACTCCATAGCTTTCTAGTTCTTCCAAAATTGGTAAGTAGACTTCTTTTGTTATTGGTATTTGTACACCAGGTGTTTTTATTTTACCATTTAAGATGGCCATAGTTGCTATAGCTACAGGCAGACCAACAGTTTTTGCCATTGCAGTATATGTTTGGTCTTCCCCTAAAGCGACCATAGTAGCATCAATCTGATATTTTTCGCCATTAAGTTCGTAACCAAACTTATGATACATTACTATCATGTCTTTATCTTCTTCGGTTAAGGTCCAACTATCCATTAATATTTTTTGTAGGATCTGTGCAGGTGTAGCAGAATGAAGTTCTACCATTTTATTAGAGTTGAAGATATCTAGTTCTAAAAACTTATCCCACACAATATCATCTTGATCTATTTTTAAAGCATGCCTAAATTTTAATTCAACAGAATCCGTAGGGCTATATGGTAAAAAAGAATTTACAAAATCTCTATAGCTCATGTTAGCACTATCATCGATAGTATAACTATCGTCAGTCATACCAAGCTGTACAAAGACATTCCAAGCTCTGCTAAAACCAACACGACGCATCGTGCCGCGGTATAATGTTTTTACATGATCTAGACCATACACATGCTGATACTTTAAAGAATCTCTATTAGCGTAGGCTTCAAACCGACCGTATCTTTCTACTTCTAAGAATTCTGTCCGTCTGAATAATCTGTGATATGGAATATATTTAAATTGATTTTCTTGTAAAAATTTAGCAGCTCCACCTTGTCCTGCAACAACAACATTTCTAGGGTTCCACGTAAACTTATAATTCCAGAGGTTATTATCACTTTCTGGGGCAACTAGGCCACCTGTAAAAGATTCAAATAAAATAAGTTGACCACCTTTATCTCTAATACTATCAATAACTTGCATAGCACTCATATGATCTACACCAGGATCTACACCGATCTCATTCATAAATATGAGATTATTTTTTTTGACGTCATCATCTAATGCTTGCATATCGTTACTAACATAAGATGCAGTCACCATGTGCTTTTTATAGGTAATACAATCTTTTGCAACTTCAATATGAAAACGTGCAGGCAACATTGATACAACAATATCTGCATTTTTAACTGCTGAAGATCTGGAGTCATCATTAAACACATCCAAGTGTATGACATCAACTTTAAGATTATTTCCCACCAATTTTTTTGCATTTTCGATATTAAGATCACCAATCGTAATGTGTAAGTCTTCCGATAGTGATTTATCTATTAAATACTTTATAAGGTAAGATGAGGATTTACCTGCACCGATGATTAAAATTTTTCGCATAATGAGTATATATGACTAAATTTGTATAGCACGAATGTAGTAAATACATTAAGTATTTATTATCCACTTTTCACTTTAATTATGAACAAAAAATTATTAATAACAGGTACAATTCTTGGGATTACAGGAATTATTTTGGGTGCATTTGCTGCTCATGGCTTAGAAAAATTAGTTAGTAGCAATAATATTAAGTCATTTGAGACTGGTGTGCGCTATCAAATGTATCATTCGTTTTTATTTATAATTTTAGGCGCGACCTCTTACGTGAATTTGAAATATAAAAAGACCATATTCTATCTTGTAATTATTGGTTTAATTTTATTTTCAGGCTCTATATATGGCCTTGCCACAAATGAGCTTACAGCTTTTGATTTTAAGACAATTGCAATAATAACACCACTTGGTGGATTATCGTTGATTATTGCATGGGTGGTCATGTTAATCGCAATATTAAACACAAAGGTCGATTAATACATTTATGGGATGTTCTTTTAAAATAAAGTTTTAATTTTGCATACCTAAAACAACAACAAAATTATGGTAAACCATACTCAATCTTCGAAAACGATTTCGTTAGATCAATACGGCATTAAAAATGCAAGGGTCAATTATCAATTATCTTCAGACGAGCTTCAAACTGAAACTATTTCAAAAGGACAAGGTGTAGAATCATCTTCTGGTGCTTTAGCTGTTAATACAGGTGAATTTACTGGGCGTTCTCCTATGGATAGATTTATTGTTAAGGACGCTATAACAGAAGATAAAATTTGGTGGGGAAATATTAATATTCCTTTTGACGGTGATAAATTTCAAAAGTTATATGAAAAGGTAACACATTACTTATCTGATAAAGAACTTTATGTAAGAGATAGTTATGCTTGTGCAGATGATAACTATAAATTAAATATTAGAGTTATTAATGAGTATCCGTGGAGTAACATGTTTGCTTATAACATGTTTTTGCGACCTACGGAAGACGAGTTAAAAGACTTTTCTCCTGAGTGGACAGTAGTAAACGCTCCAGGTTTTTTGGCAGATTCTGAAATAGATGGAACACGTCAGCACAATTTTGCCATTTTAGATTTTACACGTAAAATTGCCTTAATTGGTGGTACAGGTTATACAGGTGAAATTAAGAAAGGTATATTTTCTGCACTAAATTTTATACTTCCTGTTTTTAAAGAAACGCTACCAATGCATTGTAGTGCAAACGTCGGTAAAGATGGAGATACAGCTATATTTTTTGGATTATCAGGTACGGGAAAGACAACATTATCTACTGATGCCGATCGTAGTTTAATTGGTGATGATGAACACGGTTGGACAAAAGAAAACACTGTTTTTAATTTTGAAGGTGGTTGTTATGCTAAGGTGATTAACTTATCTAAAGAACAAGAGCCAGAAATTTTTGCGGCTATAAAGAAAGGCGCAATTCTCGAAAATGTAATTATGGATGATAATGGTGTTGTGGATTTCACAGATACTTCTATTACCCAGAATACAAGAGTAAGTTATCCTATATATCATATTGAAAATATTAGAAAACCATCGATAGGAAAAAATCCAAAGAATATATTTTTCTTAACAGCAGATGCTTTTGGTGTATTACCTCCAATTTCTAAACTAACACCCAGCCAAGCAGCGTACCATTTTATTTCCGGTTATACAGCTAAAGTAGCAGGAACGGAGGCAGGTGTCGTAGAACCGGTTCCAAGTTTTTCTGCATGTTTCGGTGCTCCATTTATGCCACTACATCCAACAGAATATGCAGATATGTTAAGTAAGAAAATGCTAGATGCAGGTGTAAATGTGTGGTTAGTTAATACGGGTTGGACAGGCGGTCCTTATGGTGTAGGTACTCGTATGAAATTAAAATATACGCGCGCTATGATTAATGCAGCATTAAATGGTGATTTAAAAGATTATACTTACGAAGATTATCATATACATTCAGTATTTGGTGTAGCACAACCTAGAACTTGCCCTGGAGTACCAACTGAAGTATTAAGTCCAAGAGCAACTTGGAATGATGATGAGGCCTATTATAAAATGGCCTTTAAATTATCTAACGCCTTTAGAGAAAACTTTAAGAAGTTTGAGTCTTATGCTTCTGAAGAGGTTAGACGTGGTGGTCCACAGCGATATGCATTCTAATTTTATAGAAAAATAAATAAAAGCGATTCTAATATTTAGAATCGCTTTTTTGTTTAAATTAACTTATTGATTATAAAATGTTTACTGAGATTGTAATATTAAATTGAGTTTTTATATATTGTTCCTTATTTAAAATAAAATGAAACAGAATTCCCTCATCCTCGCACTGCTATTTTTAGCCGTAAGTCAAATTTGTATATCTCAAACCAAGAAATTTAGTGTCTATCTCGTTTTTAACTCCGATAATCAGGAGATGAATGTCGTTGAGAAGAATGTTAGTGATTCTGTTAAGATAAGAACATTCAGTTTTTCTAAGGACCTTGCAACTGAGAATTTTAAATATGCTTTATCTGTTGGTAATAATGGAAAGCTAAGTAAGAACTCAAGTGTAGCTCCAAAATCTAAAGAAGCTAAAATAACACTTTATCATTACTCTTACATCCATAATGACATTGAAGTAAGCGATATGTCATCTGATAATGTTATAAATTACGATGATTTTATAAACTCAGAATTTAAAAGTTTTAATACCATATTAAATAGGGCTTCAAAAATCTTTGTAGTAGATTTAAAAAACAGGCAAGAAGGAAATTCTAATTATAGGGCTTACGAAGTTAAGTTGTAAAATAAAAGACCATTTGATATCAAATGGTCTTTTTATTTAGCTGAGGTTAAGATATTATTTTCCTTTATTAACAGAATCAATATATTTCTGAAGTGCCATCGTCATTGAAGGAGTCTCTGCAGTTGGAGCAGATATATCTACACGAAGTCCTTTTTCTTTTACAGCTTTAACCGTTGTGTTTCCGAATACGGCTATACGTGTATCATTTTGTTTAAAGTCCGGAAAATTATGAAATAATGACTCAATACCAGAAGGACTAAAAAACACTAAGATATCATAATAAACATTTGCCAAATCAGATAAGTCACTGATTACAGTTTTGTAAAACGTAGCTTGTGTCCAATTAACACCTAAATTATCTAAGGTTTCAGGGATTATTGGTTTTACCTTGTCTGTAGTTGGTAATAAGAAAGATTCGTCTTTGTATTTTTTTATTAATGGCATTAAATCTTCAAATGTGCGCTTACCAACGTATATTTTACGTTTTCTATAAACAACATATTTTTGTAAATAATAAGCTACCGCTTCAGATTGACAAAAGTATTTCATAGCATCTGGCACTTTAAAGCGCATTTCATCTGCTACTCTAAAGAAGTGATCTACAGAATTTCTACTTGTTAAAATAATGGCTGTAAATTTACTTAGATCAATTTTTTGCTGTCTAATATCTTTCGATGATACACCTTCTACATGTATAAATGGTCGAAAGTCAACTTTAACTTTTTGCTTTTCTTGCAAATCAAAGTACGGAGAGTTCTCTATTTTAGGTTCTGGTTGTGATACTAAAATTGTTTTAACTTTCATACAAACCCTTTTGTTTTAAACGTTATACTCGCTAATCGCCTTGTATAAAAGAACATAAGGCGCAATTTCGAGAGCGCAAAGATACAATAAAAAATAGAAAAAATTTGGATTTATTATTTTTCGATAATTTTTAAAAGAGATGATAAATCCAATGATATTTATCAAGCAAATTAAAGATAAGGTTATTAAAATAATGATTTTCGTAAAGCCTGTTGTATATAAAATAAAACTATTAGCTATTAATAGTAGAATACCAGAATAATTTTTAAACGTAGTTTTTTGAAATAGATAATGATCTATCAAACTGTCTATTTCAAAAAGACTACCAATTAGCCGTTCTAAAAGTGTTTTAATAATGATAAGAGTAGAAAAGGCAAAAAGTGTTTTTAGAAACGCAGTAATATCAAAAGGTATGTCAGAAATGAAGGAAGAGTAGCCAAAATAAAGAAAGATACTTGCAGATAAAGCAAGATTGATAAACAAAAACCCATCGAAAGGATCAATAAATTTTTGGTCTTTGCTGTAAATTTTTAAGTACTTAGAATTTCCTATAACGGCTATAAAATCATTAAACCTTAAAGTATTTAAATATTTTGCGATAACAATAGATGTGAAACCAAATACGGTAAATATGGTTAACCATTCGTTAGTAATGAAATTTCGCATACTGCTAAATTATGAAGAAATATATGCTTTACATAATTATAATCTTAAGAAACATATAACAGTCTTTAATCCATTAAAAACTTTATTTTTGTTGAAATTATTTATGCTGCGTTAATGCATATTTTAAATTTGAGCTAATGTCTGACGCTATTGTCATTATCCCAACTTATAACGAAATTGAGAATATAGAAGCTATTATTAGAGCTGTGTTTTCTCAAAAGAAAGATTTTCATATTTTAGTTGTAGATGATAATTCACCTGACAAAACTGCCCAGAAAGTAAAAGAATTACAACAAGAATTTAAGACTTCACTTTTTTTATTAGAGAGAGACAAAAAAGATGGTTTGGGTTCAGCCTATATAGCAGGTTTTAAATGGTCTACAGAAAAAAAATATGAATTCATCTTCGAAATGGATGCTGATTTTTCCCACAGTCCTAAAGATTTAGAGCGTCTATATGACGCTTGTGCACTCGATAATGCAGATGTTTCTGTAGGATCTAGATATGTCAAAGGAATAACTGTAGTTAATTGGCCAATGTCACGTATATTGTTATCATATGGAGCATCTTGGTATGTAAGGTTAATAACTAGGATGAAGGTTAAAGACTCTACAGCTGGTTTTGTGTGTTATAAAAGAGAGGTTTTAGAAACTATAGATTTAGATAAAATAAAATTTGTTGGTTACGCCTTTCAAATTGAAATGAAATTTAAAGCCAACAAGAGCGGATTCAGAATAGTTGAAATTCCGGTAATATTTAAAGATAGAATAAGAGGGAAATCAAAAATGAGTGGGAGTATTATATCTGAAGCTATTTTTGGAGTTATAAGTTTAAAATTGAAAAGCATATTCATTAAGTATTAAAATAAATGAAACGAAATACCCTAATAAAAAATGCTAAGATTGTCAACGAAGGTCAGATAATAGAAGGAGACATTCTTATAGAAGATAATATTATAAAAGATATAGATATTTCGATTAGTGTTAAATCGGCTGACGTTACTGTTATTGATGTTGAGGGTAATTATGTCCTTCCAGGGATGATTGATGACCAGGTGCATTTTAGAGAACCAGGCTTAACACATAAAGCAAATATTGAAACAGAGTCTAAAGCAGCTCTGGCTGGTGGTATTACTTCTTTTATTGAAATGCCTAATACTAATCCGCAAACAACTACAGTAGAGAAGTTAGAAGAAAAGTTTAAAATTGCAGAGCAGACTTCTTATGCTAACTACTCATTTATGTTTGGTGGTACAAACGATAATTTAGAGGAAATATTAAAAGTTAACCCTAAAACAGTTGCTGGTTTAAAATTGTTTTTGGGTTCTTCAACTGGTAATATGTTGGTAGATGACCCTAAAGTAATCGAAAAGATATTCTCAAGTACAGATATGGTTATTTCTGTTCATTGTGAAGATGAGGCGACGATTAGAAAAAACTTGGCAGCCTATAAGGAAGAGTATGGAGATGATATCCCTATGGAATTACATCCAATTATTAGAAGTGAAGAGGCTTGCTATATATCATCCTCAAAAGCTATTGAATTAGCAAGGAAAACAGGGGCAAGATTACATGTATTTCATCTATCAACAGGTAAAGAGACTAGCTTATTTTCAAATAAAATACCTTTAAAGGATAAAAAAATAACAGCTGAAGTTTGTATTCATCATTTGTGGTTTTCAGATGAAGATTACAAAAGAAAAGGTAGCCATATTAAATGGAATCCTGCAGTAAAGACAGCTAAAGATAGAGATCAACTTTGGAAAGCCTTATTAGATGATAGAATAGACGTGATTGCAACAGATCATGCTCCTCATACACTTGAAGAAAAAAGTAATTTATATACTAGTGCACCTTCTGGAGGTCCATTAGTACAGCATGCACTTGTTGCTTTGTTAGAAGCTCATCATCAAGGAAAGATACCAATTGAGAAAATAGTAGAAAAGGCATGTCATAATCCTGCAATACTATTCGATGTTGAAAAACGCGGTTATATTAGAAAAGGGTATTATGCAGATTTAGTTGTAGCTGATTTAAATAACCCTTGGACAGTTAATAAAAGTAATATTTTGTATAAGTGTGGTTGGTCGCCATTTGAAGGCAATACGTTTAAAAGTAGAATAACACACACTTTTGTTAATGGTGAGTTAGCATACAACAACTTTAAAGTATTAGACGTTAAAGCTGGTAAGCGTTTAACTTTCAATAGATAATATGAGAAAGATTAGTGTATTTATAATATTGAGTCTTTTTTTAGCCTGTGTAGGAAATGATAAACCTTCAAAGCCAGCAAATCTTATACCTAAGAGTGATATGGAGAACATACTTCACGATTTATATATTATAAACGGTGCTAAAGGTGTAAATAGAAAGCTCTTAGAGAAGAATGGTTTTCAACCAGAAACTTATGTTTTAAATAAGTATAATATTGATAGTTTGCAATTTGCTAATAGCAATAAGTATTACGCTTTTGATACTGAAGTTTATAAAAGCATCATTGACAATGTAAAGTCGCGATTAGAAAGAGAAAAAGAAGATTACGAAAATCAGGAAAGAGAAGAGGTGATGGAAGCTAAACGGCGAAGAGATTCTGTTAAAAAAGTTAATGAAGTATTGAAAGATTCTCTTGCAAAAATTTTAGGTAAGAAAAAGGATTCAATACCTAAGCTCATACAAGACATCTCAATTAATTAATAATTTATTTTTCTAAGTCTTTAAGGTATAATTGACAAACCTTATCTATAGCATAGTCTATTTTAGTGTACTGAAAATTTAAAGTTTTTATAAGCTTTGAATTATCGTATTGAGTTATGCTATGCGCTGATTTAGCGTTTTGTTTAGAAATGCTACGTCGTTTACCAATAATCTTATGAGTTAACCAATCTAATCTCCAAGCTAAACCTAGAAGCCAAGGTTTAGCTTCTTTTTTTGGAGGTTCTATACCAAGTTCTTTTGCAACTTTTTGCAGGAAATCTTTGAAGCTTAGATTTTCTGAAACAAGAATAAAACCTTCATTTCTAATATCACTTGCCATAAGTTCTATCATAGCGTCAATAACATCAAAAACATAAATATAACCGGTAATTCCAGTAACATAATGACGCATTCCATTATAAACTTTTTTGAATAGATTGCCACTACTTCCACCGTTCCAATAACCTGCCCCTAAGATTATACCAGGATTAACAATAACAATATTAAGACCCTCTTGAGAACCTCTCCATACTTCTAACTCCGCTCCATACTTAGTTATTGCATAGACGCTATTGTCTGCCTCAGCATTCCACGCTGTTTTTTCATTTATTAGTTTTTGCTCATCTTCATTATGCCCTATTGCTGCTATTGAACTTACATAGCATAATTTATTGACCTCATAAGCTACAGAAAGATTTACGATATTTGCCGTTCCTTCAATATTTATTTTTCGAAGTTGTTTATACTTATCTGGTTCAAAAGAAACAAACGCAGCACAATGATATACATTTGTAATATTAACAAAGGCATGTTGAAGTTTAGGAACATCATTTATATCTGCTTCAATCCATTCAATTTTATTAAATAGTTTATCAGCTTCATTAGAAAAATAAGAGAAGACATGTTTCACACGTTTTAGTGTCTTTTTTCTTCTATATATTGCCCTAACGTTTTTTCCGTTACTTACAAGTTTATAGAGTAAATGAGAGCCTACGAGACCTGTTCCACCTGTGACTAATATCATACCGCTAAATTACGTTAAAATTGTCTTTTGTCTTTTAATGCGGAAACATATCTTTGTTAAAATCAAATAAGAATTATTTTACGATGAAAAAGAATTTTCTTGAGGAATTGCAGTGGAGAGGTATGTTGCACGATAGTATGCCAGGTATTGAGGAGCATCTTTCAGAAGAGTTGAGAAGTGCGTATGTAGGCTTTGACCCTACTGCTGATTCTTTGCATATTGGTAATTTGGTTCCTATAATGTTATTAGCACATTACCAAAGGTGTGGGCACAAGCCTGTCGCATTGGTTGGTGGTGCAACAGGTATGATTGGTGATCCCTCTGGTAAATCTAGTGAAAGAAATCTGTTAGATGAGAAGACTCTGCGTCATAACCAAGATGCAATTAAAGGTCAGTTAGCTCATTTTTTAGATTTTGAAAGTAATGATGCTAATGCTGCTGTATTAGTTAATAATTACGATTGGATGAAAGAATTTTCATTTCTAGAATTTATAAGAGATGTAGGTAAACACATCACTGTAAATTATATGATGGCAAAGGATTCTGTAAAGAATAGAATTTCTGCCGAATCTACGAGTGATGGTATGAGTTTTACGGAATTTACCTATCAACTTGTTCAAGGCTATGATTTTTTACATTTATATAGAGCCAATAATTGTTCTATACAAATGGGTGGTAGTGATCAGTGGGGAAATATTACTACCGGAACTGAGTTGATCAGGCGCGTTGCAGGAGGTAAAGGTTTTGCTATTACATGTCCTTTAATTACAAAAAGCGATGGTTCTAAATTCGGAAAGTCAGAAGGTGGAAACGTGTGGCTAGACGCAAAAAGAACATCTCCATATAAGTTTTATCAATATTGGTTAAATTCTAGTGATGAGGATGCAGAAAAATATATCAAGATATTTACTTTTTTAACTAAAGATGAAATAGCTGAGATTATTCTTAAACATTCAGAAGCGCCTCATTTAAGATTACTTCAAAAGCGATTGGCTGAAGAAATTACCGTTATGGTACACTCAAAAGAAGATTTTGAAAATGCAGAAAAAGCTTCAAATATATTGTTTAGTAAATCTTTTAAAGAGGATATTAGGACTTTAGATGAAGATACCTTTTTAGATGTATTTGAAGGTGTGCCACAAGCTGAGATTGCGCAGTCCGATTTTAAAAATGGTTTAGATATGATAGGTGCATTGGCAGCTAAAACTAATTTCTTAAACTCCAATGGTGAAGCGCGCAGAGCGTTGAAGGAGAATTCAGTTTCTGTAAATAAGCAAAAGGTAAATGAATCTTTTATACTTTCTTCTGATGATTTAATTAATGACAGATATATTATACTCAATAAGGGAAAGAAAAATACATATATTATTAAAGTAATTTAAAAAGAAAAGTGCTCATATTTATATGAGCACTTAACTAACCAATCAATCAACTTAGAGACTGAATTTAACTTTTCTTTTTCATAGAATTAATTAAATTTTATCGTCTCCCAATTTAAGTCGGCTTTTTCTTTCAAACCTTTCACATTACTTTTTAACCATTTTTTTAAGGTGTTGTTTCCCCAAGAATTATAGAACAAAAAAAGTTTCCCTTCTCTAATTTCAAAGGTTTCAGGGTTAATATCAACCTTTTTAGAATTTATAGCGACGGCATATGCGCAATAGCCACCATATTGAGGTATATAAGTAGTTGGTGCTTTTAAAAAAATATCTAAATTTTGCTGAGAGTAAAATTTGTATTTAGCACCATCAAAAGTTGTGGTGTAGGATTTTGAACCTTTCATAGCTCTTTTATTAAAATATGCTACTACATCATAACCTTCCGCTACAAATCCTTTATTGGTGTTATAATCTATTGTCTGTGCAAATACGCTTGTTACTGTAAGTATATATACAGCTAAAAAATGTTTCATTTAACTACTATTATTTTCAAGTCAGTCGAAAAATAACTGATCTCTTACAAAGCCATTAAATTACAGCCTCTAATATCTGAATTATCAAAGCGACCTATAATTTCAAAACTACCGTCTTTGTAAACTTTTCCCAGATCTTGAGTAGCTATAAATGAGCAAGAATTAATGTTAGCTAAATCAATGACGTTTATACCTCCTGTTTTATTTGGTAGTTGGATTGAAAGTGCATCTTCCGTATCTCTTGTTATAATCTTCATCCACCGTGGGCACTCAAAAATTCCTTTACCTTTAGAATACGCTTGGCTTAAAAGTTCTGTCATACCATATTCGCTATGAATTTCATTCATTTTAAAACCGGACTGAAGAATATTATGAAGTTCTTGTCTTATAATCTCTTTACGTCTTCCTTTCATACCACCAGTTTCCATAATTATGGTATGTTTTAGATTAAATTGAAATTGTTCTACCAAGTCTAGTAAAGCAAAAGAAACACCTATTAATATTGTTTTTTGAGATTTTTCTTCAAGTTGATGAATTTTACTTTTTAAGTCATCTAAATTATTTAAATAAAAGCCGCTTTCTTTATGTGCAGATCTAGTTATTAAATCATCTACCATATAAACAAGAGAAGAACCATCGCGCTCTAAATAAGATGGTAGTAATGCTAGTATGGCATAATCTTCAATATTTCCATAGAAATTTTTAAAACCAGTTAAATAACTTTCTCTATAAATGGTTAAATCTGTAATATGATGTTTGCTAGTTAAAGTTCCTGTAGTACCTGAACTGGTAAAAGTTTTTTTAATAGGATTAGCCGAACTTACAACATGATGACTTTTAAAAAATTGAATAGGTAAAAATGGAATATCCTGAATAGATTTTACATCAGCCGGATGTTTGTATAATAAATCGCAAAACGACCTATAAATAGGATTGTTCTCAAACTGAAACTTAAAAACATCTAATGCTAGAGAATTAAACTCGGCATCTGATGCAATATTAAAAATCCTGTTTGTAGAAATCATTTTGCAAAAATATGGAAATAAAAAAGCGCAGCTAAATTATGAGCTGCGCTTTAGTTATAAAATAAAAACAATATTACTTAATCACTAATTTTTTAGTAATTGAAGCATTGTTTTGTGTAATTTTTACAATGTAAATTCCAGTATTCAAGTCAGAAACATTTAATCTATTGTTAATTAAATTTTCATTCTTAACTTGCTTACCAAGAATATCAAAAACTTGTACTCCCATAGTTTCGTTATTCGTAGAATTAATATTTACAAACCCTGTATTTGTAGGGTTAGGATATAATGAAAAACTATTAGAATTAAAGTTATCTGTAGATAAAACGTCTTCGCTGAAATCAGCAGAGCTTCTTGCCGTTAAGAAATACAAGCTACCACTTCTTTCATTAACTATACCAACAATATCAGTAGCCACAAGAGGAACAATACCGTTTTGATCGGCATAATCTGCATCAAAAAATGTAGATCTAAAATTAAACATATCTCCACTTTGGCTCATGCCATGTTCAGAGCCACCAGAAAAATTAGGTGTGCTGTTTTCCATTGTAACGCCAGTAACCATAACCAATTCTGATTCATAATTTTCAGGATTAGTAGCTAGGTCTAATAAAGAAACCATTTGTGGTGTTAATGTATTTCCAGTGGTACTTGCTGCACCAGGATCTTCTGATACGGCAAACTGCATCATACCACCAAAAGAAGTTAACTGACCAACAATTCCAGTAATTCCATCACCAATAGCGTAAGTTGTTGTAACGTTACCTGATGAATCATCTATTAATATACCTCCAGAGCTATCTTCAATAAATTTTTGATTTCTGAATGATTGCTGAAAAGTAATCAAAGCTTCACCAGTTAATTCATAAAACTCACCTTCTGTAGCAGCTCTTAATGCGGCAATATCTGCTACTTGAGCAATATTTTCTATAGAAAATGTTACTTGATCGGAATCTAAAACTCCACCATCAATTAACTCAACAGTTACCGTGTAAGATTGACCATTAATAGTAGTTACTGAAAAAGGATTATCCGTAATACCAT
Source organism: Winogradskyella sp. PE311 (assembly GCF_046545555.1). Taxonomy (NCBI): domain Bacteria; kingdom Pseudomonadati; phylum Bacteroidota; class Flavobacteriia; order Flavobacteriales; family Flavobacteriaceae; genus Winogradskyella; species Winogradskyella sp. PE311. Next base: position 844,684 of record NZ_JBHZTH010000001.1, read on the forward strand.
TAGTTGTTGTTCCATTCACAGTAATATCAACAGTTGCAGTGCCAGGAGCGTTAACAACCGTATATGCAATATCCACAGATGTTGTTCCTGGAGCAAAAGATGCTGCGTCTGAAGGAGCAGTAATAGTTATGCTTGCTGTATTCATAGAAGAGAAAGACTGGCTAGAATTAACAGCTCCAGATGATTGAGCAGATGGTCCTGACCATGTAAACTCTTCATATGTGTCACCTGTACCAGTTAGTTGTAAAGATTCACCAATGGCAGTACCACTAGTTTCAGCAACACCAATATCCTCAGAAGTCATCCCGTCTGCTGGTCCACCAGAAGCAGTTAAAGAACCTTCGTAACTTAGAAATTGAACTACAACACCAGAATTATTTACTAAAGCGATTGCATCTGGAGCACCATTTTGCAATGCATTGGCAGCAAAAGTAAATCCTAGAGTTCCGTAACCATTATCTTGATCTGTAATTGTTCCAGACAAAGCTTCGTTACCATAAGATGTTCCATTAGAACCATTATATTTTTCAATAGACCAACCTGTTAAATCTGTCCCAGCAGGACCAGCGATCTCTACACCCTCATCAACATCACCACCAGAATTATCATAATGTAGTTCGTTAATAAAAACCGTAGTTTGTGCAAAAGAGAATGCACTAAACAACAATGTAAAAAGTAAAAAGTAAAGTTTTTTCATAATAAAATTTTAATAATTAGAGCATAAATATACTAACAAATAGCGAGTTTCAATGTAGGTTTTTATTAACAACAGCCTTTTTTACAATAACTTAACATGAGTGTTATTAAGGGGTTAAGTAATCGTAAGATTATTGTTTAATGTTAGCGAATTGTTATCAATTTAGAAATCATATTAACTTAAAGCAGATATATTTTATATTTACGAAAGCTTATTAAACACCTTAACATTGAAAAAAAAAGATATTAAAATATTATTGGTTGATGATGAACCAGATATATTAGAAATAGTAGGTTATAATTTATCTGCTGAAGGTTATCAAGTTATTACGGGAGAAAATGGTTTAGAGGCTATTGAAAAGGCGAAAAAACACAATCCTCATTTAATAATATTAGATGTAATGATGCCTGAAATGGACGGTATAGAGGCTTGTGAACGCATTCGCCAAGATTCTAAATTAAATAATACTATAATTACGTTTTTAACAGCAAGAGGAGAAGATTATTCTCAAGTAGCTGGTTTTGATGCTGGCGCTGATGATTATATAACCAAACCTATTAAGCCAAAAGTTTTAGTGAGTAAGGTTAAGGCATTATTGCGCAGACTAAAAGATACAAATAACGAAACTGACTCAATTAAAATAGGCGATTTAGTAATTAATAGAGAAGAGTATAAAATTACCAAAAAAGGCAAAGAGATAATTTTACCTAGAAAAGAATTTGAATTATTATCTTTGTTAGCAACTAAGCCAGGTAAGGTTTTTAAACGTGAAGAGATTTTAGATAAAGTATGGGGTAATGAAGTTGTTGTTGGTGGAAGAACTATTGATGTGCATATTAGAAAACTTCGTGAAAAGATTGGCGATAAATCTTTTAAAACTGTAAAAGGTGTTGGTTACAAGTTTGTTGACTAATGCAAAAAACTAATTTAAAAAAGACTTATAAGTTTGCCCTAAGAACGTCTTTATACGTAACAGTTTTTATTACACTCCTAGTAAGTGTTTTTTTGTATTACTTCCATACATTTAATTGGCAAGTAGTCATCTTTCCATTAATTTGCTTCCCTTTATGTTTTGCTATTGTACAATATAGAGTAGAGCGTTTTATATACAGACGTGTAAAGAAAATATATGACGATCTTACACTTTTAGAGTCCACAACATTAAGACAAAACCCTATAACTACAGATATGGGTACACTAACAAAAGAAATAGATAAGTACGCAAGAGATAAAAAAATTGAGATTGAAACTTTAAAAGTTAGAGAAGAATATCGTAAAGAGTTTATAGGAAATGTTTCACACGAGCTTAAAACTCCACTATTCACTGTTCAAGGTTATATAGACACACTTTTAGATGGAGGCATAGAAGATACCAAAATCAAGAAAAAATATCTAAACAGAGCGAGCAAAGGAGTTGAACGTTTAACATACATAATCAAGGATTTAGATATGATTACTAAACTAGAAGTTGGTGATCTTAGTTTAAATAAAGAGCGTTTTGATATTGTAGAGCTCGTGAAGAATGTCTTTGAACTTTTTGAAATGAAAGCAGCAAAGAAAAATATAACTTTGACTTTTGATATGGACTATACTGAGCCAGTAATGGTTTATGCAGATGTAGAGCGTATTCAGCAAGTTTTAACTAACCTTATCGTAAACTCTATAAAATATGGAAGAGAAAAAGGTACAACTGAAGTTAGTATTGAAAATTTGATAAAAAATAAAGCCATTATTAGAATTACAGATAATGGTGAAGGTATAAGTCAAGAGAATTTACCACGGCTATTTGAACGTTTCTATAGAGTCGATAAAAGTGGGTCCCGCAAAGAAGGTGGTTCGGGTTTAGGTTTATCAATTGTAAAGCACATTATAGAAGCGCACGAAGAAAAAATGTATGTAGAAAGTGAGATAAACGTTGGTAGTGAGTTTTCTTTCACTTTAGAAAAGTCTGAATAATTCTTGGTAATTCACGTCATCTTCAAGAGATTTAAAACCAGAATAATTTTCAATATCCTTTAGCATTTCAATTTTAAATAACTTTTGGTTGCAGCTTGGGGCTATACCTTCAGATTGTAGTTTTTTTGCTAAATATTCTTGTTCAAATTGACCAGGAGTAGGAATTAAAAAAGCCTTTTTTTCAAGCTTGGCGTAATCCATTAGAGATGTGTAACCCGATCTACTTAATACCATTTCACATTTATTTAGAGCTTTCTCTAGTTCTACACTTGTCATGTAATTGTAAACAGTGATATTATTCTTTTCAAATTTCTTCTGCTCAGATTCTAGAATTCCTTTTACAAAACAAACCTTGCCTTTATAGTTTTCTAATTGAATAAATAACTTTTCTTCGAGATATGTACGCTGTGGTTCTGGGCCAGATAATATAATAAGAAGATTGTATCTTAATGGAAGTTTTTGTTTTTTAAATCTACTTAATGGACCAAGATATTTTAATGAGGACTGATAGTCTTTTACATGTCCTAATTCACCACTTAAATTATTTTTACCTCTGTGATCTGGTATCCAACATTGGTCAAATTTTGAAATAATTTTTTGATGAAACTTACTGCTTAACCAAGTTGTATTTCCGCTTAAAACACGTAATTGATGGGTTATAAAAACAGAAGGAATATGCTTCTGTCTTACACCAAATCTATTATCAGAAATAATACCCGAAATATCTTCTGATTTAGTAAGCTCTTGAATAGCTTTTTTTTCTCTCTTAATAGTTTTTAAAAGATGAGGTGAGTCTTTAACAATCTTAATTTTAAAGCTATTTCCTTTTTTTGCATAGGTAATATTATAAGAGGGAAGCTCAAAAAATTGAAGGTTTGGATATTCCTTTTTCAATAATGATAATGCATAACCATCACTTGCAATAACGGGTTCAAAATTATTTGCTAATAAGGCATTTATTATAGGCATACATCGCGTTGCATGGCCTAATCCCCAATTTAGAGGTGCTACTAATATGCGTTTTTTATGATGAACATTCATGAGCTATACCGGAGCATCGAGAGTTTTATTATTTCAGAGTCTAAATAATTTAGAGTTGCTTGTAATAAACAAAGATAAACCTAAAATGTTTCCTTAATTTTACCAAATTATTAATAAGTCATAAAAACGTGGGAAGTAAAAATAAGCTCAAACGATTTAAAGAAAATGAAACTTTTAAGAATGTATTTCAACCATCAAGAGCAGAGCTAGTTGAAGAAATTTATAAGCTAAAAGGGAATTGGAGAAAAGACGTTTTTAAAAATGAAAACCCTTTAGTACTAGAATTGGGTTGTGGAAAAGGGGAATATACGGTCGGCTTAGCTCGACGTTACGCAAATAAAAATTTTATTGGTATAGATATTAAAGGTGCACGATTTTGGCGTGGAGCAAAAACAGCTCTAGAAGAAGATATTTCTAACGCAGCATTTATTAGAACCCAAATAGAATTGGTAGATCAGGTATTTGAAGAAAATGAAGTTGATGAAATCTGGATTACATTCCCAGATCCGCAAATAAAATACCAGCGAACAAAGCACCGTATGACCAATCTTCAATTTTTAGAACGTTACAAGAAAGTTTTAAAACCAGGAGGCGTAATGCATCTAAAAACCGATAGTGAATTTATGCATGGTTATACTCTTGGTTTGCTTCATGGTAAAGGTTATGAAGTACTATACGCCAACCATAACGTATATAAATTAGAAGGAAGCCCTAAGGAAGTTACAGAAATTCAAACTTTTTATGAAAACCAGTATTTAGAAAAAGACAAAGCAATTACGTATATTAGATTTAAAATCAACTAAAATTTGAGCATTACAGTTGTCTTCTTCCTCGGACTATTTGTCGCACTTATAGGTGTAATTCCTCCAGGATTGCTCAATATGACCGCAGCTAAGATAAGTCTAAAGGAAGGTCCAGGAAGTGGTATTACATTCTCTTCTGGTGTATGTTTAGTTGTGTTTATTCAGACTTATGTTGCTTCTATTTTTGCAAGATATTTATCTAACAGACCAGATATAGTAGAAATATTGCAGCGTGTAGCTTTTGTCATATTTGTATTAATCACAATATATTTTTTAATAATTGCGAGAAATCAAAAAGAAACTAAAGTTGAGACTGATGTAAAAAGTAAAAAAAGCCGTTTTTTTTATGGAATGTTACTATCTGGCCTAAATGTTTTCCCCATTCCGTATCAAGCATATATGACAATAACCTTAGCTTCTTTTGGTGTTATGGATTTTGAACGCACTAATATAATTACATATGTTACCGGTGCAGCTATGGGTACTTTTGTGATGTTATACTTCTATATTTTCTTTTTTGAAAAAATAAAAGACAGAAAATTTACCTCTCAAAAAAGTATGAATTATAGTATTGGTATTATAACAGGGATAGTAGCGTTAATAACTCTTATTAATATTTTGAGAGAGCTGTAATTTTATAGTATGAAGATTTCAAGTTAAATATTTAAATAATAAGCATACCTTTTTTTGCTCAAAAAAATAGAAAAAATTCCATGAAACCAGAAACACTTGGTTTTTTCGAAAAAGTATACGAAGTTGCTAGACAAGTTCCTTTTGGGAGAGTAACAAGTTATGGTGCAATCGCAAAATATTTAGGTGCGGCTAAAAGTGCTAGAATAGTTGGCTACGCAATGAATGGTTCAGCAGGTAAAGATGTGCCTGCGCATCGCGTAGTTAATAGAAAAGGACTGCTAACTGGTAAACATCATTTTGAAGGAACAAATTTAATGCAGCAGCTCATAGAAAATGAAGGTATTGAAGTAATAGATAATCAAATTCAGAATTTAGATTCTGTATACTGGGATCCAACTAAAAATCTAAAATAAATAGTAGCCATTATTAATCCAAATCCAATCATTATTCAATTCAATTTAAGAGCTTCAAAATCTAAACTTTTAGCAGTATCTTTGCGTTTAGAATAAATCTAGATAAGAAGTGAAGCTTAATAAACAAGATATATTAAATGCCCTCAAAACTATTACTGCACCTGGTGAAGGAGAGAATATGGTGGACAGTGGGGCAGTAACTAACGTAGTTACATTTGCAGATGAGGTAATCGTTGATATTACTATAAAAAATCCTAGTCTTCAGGCTAAAAAGAAAACAGAAGTAGATATTTTACAGACTATTCATAAGTCTGTTTACGAAAAAGCAAAAATAAAGGTCAATATTAAGGTTGATACACCTGCAAAAGCCACTACAAATGAAATTAAAGGAAAGGCTATTCCTGGTATTAAAAATATTGTTGCTGTTGCATCAGGAAAAGGCGGTGTTGGTAAATCTACTGTAACCGCAAATTTAGCAGTTACACTGGCTAAGATGGGATTTAAGGTAGGTGTTTTAGATGCAGATATTTACGGACCTTCTATTCCAATAATGTTTGATGTTGCTTCAGAACGCCCATTGTCCGTGAATGTTGGAGGCAAATCTAAAATGAAACCTGTCGAAAATTACGGTGTAAAAGTATTATCAATAGGATTTTTTACAAAGCCAGATCAGGCTGTAATTTGGAGAGGACCTATGGCTTCAAAAGCATTAAATCAGATGATATTTGATGCAGCTTGGGGAGAGCTCGATTTCTTATTAATTGATCTACCTCCAGGAACTGGTGATATTCATTTGAGTATTATGCAAGCTTTGCCAATCACAGGTTCTGTAGTAGTAAGTACTCCTCAAAATGTTGCTTTGGCAGATGCAAAAAAAGGAGTTGCGATGTTTCAACAAGAAAGCATAAATGTACCTGTCTTGGGTATTGTTGAGAATATGGCCTATTTTACTCCAGCAGAATTACCAGGTAATAAATATTATATATTTGGTAAAGAGGGAGCTAAACATTTAGCCGAAGATTTAGAGGTTCCGTTTTTAGGAGAAGTCCCCCTTATACAAAGTATTAGAGAGGCTGGTGATTTGGGCAGACCTGCTGCATTACAAACCGATACTGCAATAGAAAAGGCATTTGAAAATATAACGAGAGATGTAGTACAACAAGTTGTAGATAGAAATGAACATTTGCCATCTACAGAAGCAATAAAAATTACAACAATGGCAGGTTGCTCTGCTGTAAATAAAAAGTAAATGAGCTCAGAAGAACTTAAATTAAATGTAGAAAAAGCACTAGACGAAATTCGTCCATTCCTGCAGAGTGATGGTGGTGATATTAATTTATTGTCTATTGATGACGGTACCTTGGTAAAGGTGCAGCTTGTTGGGGCTTGTACCTCTTGTAGCGTTAATCAAATGACATTAAAATCTGGTGTTGAAATGACAATTAAAAAATACGCGCCGCAAATAGAACGTGTTATTAATGTAGAATAGACGACAGGTGATTTTTATCATATTTCAGTTAAAAATACATTCTTAGTTTTGTTTCTAATTCTTTATCCATGATTACAACAGATATACTTATTATAGGAGCTGGGCCAACAGGTCTCTTTACAGTTTTTGAAGCAGGTCTATTAAAATTAAAATGTCATTTAATAGATGCTTTACCACAACCAGGGGGTCAGTGTTCTGAGATTTATCCTAAAAAACCGATTTATGATATTCCTGCTTATCCAGAAATTTTAGCTGGGGATTTAACGGACAAATTATTAGAGCAATGCAAACAATTTGAGCCTGGTTTTACCCTTGGTGAACGAGCTGAAACAATTAAAAAGCAAAAAGACGGTACATTTATTGTTACAACTAATAAAGGAACGGAACATAGGGCACCTGTTGTTGCCATTGCTGGAGGTTTAGGTAGTTTTGAACCAAGAAAACCATTATTAGACAACCTAACAAATTTTGAAGATAAAGGAGTCGAGTACATTATTAAAGATCCAGAAATATATAGAGATAAAAGAGTAGTTATTGCTGGTGGTGGAGATTCTGCCTTAGACTGGAGTATCTTTTTAAGTGATGTCGCTAGTAACGTAACATTAATTCATAGACGGAATGAATTTAGGGGGCATTTAGATTCTGTAGAAAAAGTTCAAGATTTAAAGAATAAAGGAAAAATTAATCTTATAACACCAGCTGAAATTACCGCTATAAATGGTACTGACAAAGTTGAAAGTGTTGAGGTTACTAAAAAAAATGAAGCACCTCGTTTGCTAGATACAGATCATTTTATCCCATTATTTGGTCTATCTCCTAAATTAGGGCCTATTGCAAATTGGGGATTAGAAATAGAGAAGAACGCCATTAAAGTAAATAACTCATTAGATTATCAAACGAATATTCCGGGTATTTTTGCTGTTGGAGATGTTAATACGTATCCGGGTAAATTAAAACTGATTCTTTGCGGCTTCCATGAAGCTACTTTGATGTGTCAAGCAGCTTATAAAATTATAAATCCAGGTAAAAGATATGTATTAAAATATACTACAGTTAGCGGAGTGGATGGATTTGACGGAACTCGTAAAGAAGCACCAAAAGCAGTAGTAAAAGCTATAGATTAATTGGATAAGGTAGACATAAATATCACCATTATAGACAGAGAAGGTATAAGTCATAAAATTGAAGCACCTACTGATATGGCTATGAACTTAATGGAAGTAGTGCGCAGTTATGAACTAGCTCCAGAAGGTACTATAGGTATTTGTGGTGGTATGGCAATGTGTGCGTCTTGTCAATGTTATGTGTTAAGCGAAACAGAATTACCTCAAATGCAAGACGATGAAGAAGCAATGTTGTCTGAGGCATTTTTTGTAAAAGATAATTCGCGATTAGGGTGCCAGATTCAAATGATACCAGAAATGGAAGGATTGCAAGTTGAGTTAGCTCCAGAATCTTAAATCAATCTGTTTTATAATCAGTCAAAGAGGTCGGTCCTTCTAATAGAAAGCGATCAATTTTTAATGTACCATCTTCGGTAGTCACAATTTGCCATTTAATCAAAGATATTTTACCAGATTCTATTTCAATACCAGTTATGCTTCTTGGGTGAACACAGCTACCGTCATTGAAGAAAGCGATATCACCCGGTTCTGGAAAACGAGGTCTGTGTGTATGACCAACGATGGTTATTAGATTAGAATTATCAGTAATCCATTTTTTAGTTCTGCGTTCTACTTTAATTAGTTCTTTATAGTTTTTTGCAGGACTTGTAGGATCTGCTATACCCATTACGTTTAAAGGTTTCCAGAGTACACGGACCATAAATCTACTCCATTTCCAGAATAGGTAATTCCACCAATCGGCTTGGTGGCCATGACATAAAAATAACTCTTGTGAAGTTTCTGAATGTTCTAGCACAATTCCTTCATGGTATTTTAAATCACAAAATAACTCAACATCTTCACCAATTTTGGGATCAAAGTAAGTAGATAGGTGTTTTTCAACATAAATAGGGTCGCGATACACCATGTCGTGATTTCCCCAAATCATATGTAGACGGTCCTGTTCATGAAATAATTTCATCAACATATACACGTTTTTATGTGCATTTAGAATAGAGTTAAAAGAGAGATTCTCCCAAAGCTCGTCACCATCTCCCAATTCGCAATAGCTAAAACCTTCAGAATAGTAATGTTGTAAAGCATGAAAGTAAATGTTACGATTATTTGCGAAATCATCAGCAAAACTATTATCACCACGATGGCAATCACTAAATAAAATGAATTTAGAATTGTCATCAAAGGAGATACGTTTGGCATTTTTATAGGCGCGATCTAATCTAGATTTTGAAGACATAAAGTAAATGTAAACAAAAAATGCTTCTCAATTGAGAAGCATTTTTATAATCTTTTCTAAACGAATCAGTCTGAATAAAATAATTAAATATCGCTTAGGGACTTATTTGAAGGCATTTAAACCAGTAACATCTAAGCCAGTAATTAGTAAGTGAATATCGTGAGTACCTTCATAGGTTACAACACTTTCAAGATTCATCATATGTCTCATAATAGAGTATTCTCCACTAATTCCCATACCTCCTAACATTTGTCTTGCATCTCTAGCAATTTTTAAAGCCATATCTACATTGTTACGTTTAGCCATAGAAATTTGTGCTGATGTAGCTGTTCCATTTTCGCGCATTACACCAAGTCTCCATGCTAATAATTGGGCTTTGGTTATTTCTGTAATCATCTCGGCTAGTTTCTTTTGTTGTAGTTGAAACTGTCCAATAGGCTTACCAAATTGCATACGTTCTTTACTATATCTTAAAGCTGTATCGTAGCAATCCATAGCAGCACCGATTGCTCCCCAAGCAATACCAAAACGTGCCGAATCTAAACAGCCTAGAGGTGCTCCAAGTCCAGATTTGTTTGGTAATAAGTTTTCTTTTGGCACTTTCACATTATCAAAAATAAGCTCACCAGTAGCTGATGCTCTTAAGGACCATTTATTATGAGTTTCTGGAGTCGAAAAGCCTTCCATACCTCGTTCTACAATTAAACCATGTATACGACCTTCTTCATTTTTTGCCCAAACTACGGCTACGTTACAAAAGGGCGAATTACTAATCCACATTTTAGCACCATTTAAAAGATAGTGGTCACCCATATCTTTAAAATTAGTTGTCATTCCGCCTGGATTAGAACCATGATCTGGTTCGGTTAAACCAAAAGAACCGATCCATTCACCAGAAGCTAATTTTGGTAAGTATTTTTGGCGTTGTGCTTCGTTTCCGTATTTCCAGATTGGATACATTACTAATGACGACTGAACCGAAGCTGTACTTCGTACACCAGAATCACCACGTTCTATTTCTTGCATGATTAAACCATAAGAAATTTGGTCTAAACCAGCTCCTCCATATTCTTCAGGGATGTATGGTCCAAAGGCGCCTATTTCAGCTAAACCTTTTACAATTTGAGTAGGGAATTCTGCTTTTTGAGCATAGTCCTCAATAATTGGAGATACGTCACGTTTTACCCATTCTCGTGCTGCATCGCGGACCAGCTTATGCTCTTCAGTGAGTAACTCATCTAAATTATAATAATCTGGTGCTTCGAATAAATCTGGCTTCATCGTACAAATATTATGTTATAAGCAAAGGTAACGAAAACGTTTTCATAGAACAAAAGCTATGCTACATTTTCAGATAAAATTCTTTGGTGAGATTGATGTAATCTTCAGTGTAATTATGACGTGAAGTCTCTATAATTAATTCTGAAGATATTACTTCTGTGCCTTTGTAAGAGAACTCTAGTAGACTTCGTTTTATTTCCGAATCAGGATTTCCTTTTACATGAAGTGAACGGTTAAGAAATAAACCTACTTTTGAGGCCAAATCAATGATACGACTTTCTTCTTTAAATGGTATAATAACTGAGAATATACCATTTTCAGAAAGTAAATGAGCTACAGCATAAATTAAATGCTCAAAAGGCATGGCATCATTAAAACGCGCTAAATCTCTTGTGGCATTATTAGTTTTATAATCTTCTGAATAAAAAGGAGGATTACAAATTATTAAATCAAATTCATCATCTACTTCTTCTACAAATTCTAATAAAGAAGCATGAAAGCAAAATAAGCGATCGGCCCAAGGTGAATTCTCGAAATTTGATGAACATTGTTCATATGCATTATCATCAATTTCAATAGCTTCAATAGTTTGTGCTTCACTTCTTTGAGCAATCATTAAGGCTAAAATTCCGCTTCCTGATCCAATATCTAAAACTGAGAAAGGATGAGTTTCTAGAGATGTCCACGCTCCAAGTAATACTGCATCAGTGCCAATTTTCATAGCACATTGGTCTTGGTTTACAGAGAATTCTTTGAATTTAAATGGTTTATTCATTAGTGTTGTCATTCCTGCAAAAGCAGAAATCGATTTCTTTATAGATTTTATAGTGGATTCCTGGTTGAGCAGGAATGACAAATATTATTCAAGATATAGATCTATTAGACCTTCAGGAGTATTAACAATAATAGTTTCGTTGTCCCTATCGACTTTTACAATAAATTCATCATTCATAGGAATTAATATTTCTACTCCGTTTCTATCAATTTCAAATAAAGACTGAGCCGTTGTGTCATTGATACCTTGAATAAGGCCTACTTCTCCAAATTTTTCATCTTTAATTTTAAATCCAATAACTTCATGGAAATAAAACTTATTACCATCTAGTTTTGGTAGTAAATCTAATGGTAAATACAATTCAGTTTTCATTAAAGCATCAGCATCAGCTTCAGTATCTACATCTTCAAATTTTAAACGTAATAAATCAGATTTGTGTAATTGTGATGATTCAACAAAGAACGGAACAAGATTTCCTCTCAAATCAATAAAAATTGCGTCCAAATTATCATATAAATCAGGTTCGTCTGTGTCTAACTTGGCAAGGAGTTCACCTTTAAAGCTATACTTCTTCACTATTTTTCCTAGATAAAAACAATCTTCTTTTTTCAAAACGAACGTTCATTTATCGTTCCCGTGAAAACGGGAATCTTATTAATATTTTTACCAAATTTTGATGAGATCCTCATTTTCATGAGGATTATTACTTAAAATCTTTTTGAGATTTTGTGTAATAAAAAACCCAGACTAATAATAGTCTGGGTTTAAAAGTATAAAATAATTTTTTTATTCTTCTTCGTTAGAAGCTGCTGTTTCTTCAGTTGCAACATCTTCTGCTACTTCTTCTTCAACAACTGGTGCAGCTGCAGCTATACGCGCTTCGTTTACTGCTTTTTCGGCTTCTAATGCTTTAGCTTTAGCATCGGCATCTACTTTAGATAAACCATCTGCTTTAGCTTGTACTTTAGCTGCTTTTTCTTCTAACCAAGCGTTGAATTTAGTTTCAGCTTGTTCTTCAGTTAAAGCACCTTTTCTAACTCCACCAGCTAAATGATGTTTTAGCATAGCTCCTTTATAAGATAAAATTGCTTTAGCAGTGTCAGTTGGTTGAGCACCATTTTGTAACCATTGTACAGCTCCGTTAACATCTAATTCTATAGTTGCAGGATTTGTATTAGGATTGTAAGCACCTAGTTTCTCTAAGTATTTACCGTCTCTTTTAGAGCGAGAATCCGCTGCTACGATCCAGTAATAAGGTTTTCCTTTTTTACCGTGTCTTTGTAATCTAATTTTTACAGGCATAATAATTAATTAGTGAGGTTCTCGACCTCTGTTATTAATGAGGGCGCAAAGATACTCTATTTTTTTAATTTGCAAGGGTTTTAGTCGTTTTAACTAAAAGTTTATCACTTTAACCAAAACAAAAACTAAGTTCTCTGAAGTATTAAAAAATATTATACTTTTGAAATTCTTGTTTCGTTATATTTGAAACAAAGCCAATATTTATTTAAGCATGAAAAAACTAATTCTCTTATCTCTTGTTTTTTTGACAGTATTTAGCTGTGGTGACGAAGTTCAATTTAATACTCCTGCCTTCCAAGGTGATCGTGAAAACGAACTTTGGCGAGCAAGAGCTTTTTCCGCTAGTATTGATGAAAATGGATTTTTAACCATAACTGGCAGTAATAATGGTGAAATAGTTAACCTTAAAGTGCCATCTGTAATCGAAGGGACTTTTGTGTTTGGGGATGTTAATACAATAGAAGCTCAATATATTAGTGGTTTTGGTACTACATTTACAACTAATAATAGACCAGATCCAACTGTTTCTATTTATCCTGAATTAGGGGAAATTGTTATTGAAGAGATTGATATGGCAAACGCTACTTTTACTGGTACGTTTAGATTTTTAGCTTTTGATGATACTGGATTAAATTCTATTGGATACGCCAATGGTATCTTTTTTAAGGTTCCGCTAATATCTGGAGCTATTCCTGCAAATCCAGTTACCTGTTTAGACAAGGAAATGGAAACGGATACAGCGTTATTAGCATACCAAGCTACGTTCGATCCTAGTTTAGAATTCGTAGATAGTGCTGCATTTGAAGTATCATGCAATGCTTACATAGCTGCATTAAATGAACAACGTAATTTTTGTGGTGATGTAGATGGAATCATACAAGATAGAATTGAAGCTCTCGGTAGTTGTGAGTTAAGCTGTGATATGGCTACAGCAAATAGAGTTGAAGCAGAGGCACAATATAATGCTTCAATGGTATCAAACTTTAATGCCTTGTGTGCACAGTTTTTGTTTTATCTTAATGAGCAAAGACAATTTTGTGGTGATGAAGACGGTAGTATTTTATTTGAAATTGATACCTTAGATTGCAGTGATACGGATAATGATGGTATCCCTAACTTTTTTGAAAATATAGATGGTGTTGGGAATTTAGACGATCCTGACGATGATTCGGATGGCGATGGTATTTTTGATTTTTTAGATACCGATGATGATGATGATGGTATATTAACGCAATTTGAAGCTTTAGATGTTAATGGAAATCCTGAGGATACAGATGGCGATGGTATTGTGAATTATTTGGATGACGACGACGATGGAGATGGTATTTTAACAATAAATGAAAATGCCGATCCCAATGGCGATGGTGATCCTGCAGATGCTTTAGATACTGATGGAGATGGTGTCCCAGATTATTTACAAGCTTAGAAATTAATTAAATTTTATAGTGTAAGCGTTATTCATGTGAGTAACGCTTTTTTATTAAACCTTGTTAAAGAGTTTTAAATACTGTTAACATACTTGAGCATAACACGGCTATAAAGAAGGTGTTGATAAATAAAGAATAGTTGTAGGTAAATTAAACAAGTTACTGATTGAAAATTATAAAAGGAAATTTTTTCATAATGCCCTGTTTTCTTACAACAATGAGGTTGTCGTGTTAAGTGAATATATCAGTGGAGAAAAAGTGACTTAACTTGCGAGGCTTTTTGTTTACAAGTGTTTATAACTTCATTTTAATAAAGTTTGATTATTTCTTAATTTTAATGTTCTCATTTTTTAAGATAATAAAGCGCTATGTACCTAATATTTGATACTGAAACAACAGGCTTGCCAAAGCGTTGGGATGCACCTATAACGGATACAGATAACTGGCCAAGGTGTATACAAATTGCATGGCAATTGCATGATGCGATGGGCAACTGTATTGAGCATCAAGATTATTTGATAAAGCCCGAGGGTTTCAATATTCCATATGATGCAGAGAAAATTCATGGTATTTCTACAGAATTAGCTCAAGAGGAAGGTGTGCCATTATTTAAGGTATTAGAAAAATTTAATATTGCTTTATCAAAGACGAATTTTGTAGTCGGACAAAATGTAAAGTTCGATTTAAATATAATGGGAGCTGAGTTTGTTAGAGAAGATTTAGCTAACCAATTGCAAGAACTACCAGTTTTAGATACCTGTACAGAACATACCGCGAACTTATGCCAGATTCCAGGAGGTCGTTACGGTAAATTTAAATTACCAACGTTAACAGAATTACACCAATTTCTATTTAATAAACCATTTGGCGAGGCGCATAATGCCACTGCAGATGTTGAGGCAACGACACGTTGTTTTTTCGAGCTGATAAGAAAGCAACAATACACTAAAGAACAATTAGATGTTCAGCCAGATTATTTTCAGAAATTTTCTGAAGAAAATCCTGATACAATTCAATTAATAGGTTTAAAACATATTAATCTAAAACGTGCAAGCGCAAAGATTAATGAGCGTTTACAAAAAGAGCAAGTAGATTCTATTCCCACTGATACAAATAATGAAGCAGTTTCAAAATTAGCAGAGGTTGATTTTGTGCATCTGCATAATCATTCTCAGTTTTCAATACTTCAATCCACTATAAGTGTTAAAGACTTAGTTGCTGCTGCAGCTAAAGAAGATATGCCAGCTGTTGCATTAACAGATCATGGAAACATGATGGGAGCTTTTCACTTTGTAAGTGCTGTTGGTAATCATAATAAAAAAGTAAAAGCGCAACACAGCGAAGCTGAAGAAGCTGGTATAGAAAAGCAAGGAAAATTTATAAAACCAATTATTGGTTGTGAATTCTTTGTCTGTGAAAACCACGCAGACAAAACCCGAAAAGACAACGGTTACCAAATTGTGCTGATGGCAAAGACGAAAAAAGGCTATCATAATTTAGCCAAATTGTCTTCTGCAGCATTTACAGATGGGTTTTATTATGTCCCAAGAATTGATAAGCAACTAATAGAGCACTACAAAGAAGATCTCATTTGTTTAACAGGAAATCTTTATGGTGAAGTACCAAGTAAGGTGCTTAACGTTGGTGAAAATCAAGCTGAAGAAGCTCTATTATGGTGGAAAGATACGTTTCAAGATGACCTGTACATTGAGTTAATGCGTCATAATCAAGAGGATGAAAATCGTGTGAATCCTGTTCTGATTCAATTCGCTAAAAAGCATGATGTAAAGTTAGTGGCAACGAATAACACCTATTATGTTGAACAAGAAAATGCCAATGCACACGATATTTTACTCTGCGTAAAAGATGGTGAAAAACAAGCGACACCAATAGGTCGTGGACGAGGTTATCGTTACGGTTTACCAAATCAAGAGTACTATTTTAAGTCTTCTGAAGAAATGAAGGCCTTGTTTAGAGATGTGCCAGAAGCGATTGTAAATATTCAAGAAGTAGTCGATAAGATTGAGCCATATGAATTAGCACGAGATGTTTTATTACCAGCTTTTGATATACCCAATGAATTTAAAGACGAAGCTGATGAAGCTGATAATGGTAAGCGTGGTGAGAATGCATTTCTAAAACATCTCACTTATAATGGCGCTGAAAAACGTTATGGAGACATTACACCTGAAATTAAAGAACGTCTCGATTTTGAGTTGAGTGTTATTGAAAACACTGGTTATCCGGGTTATTTCTTAATCGTAGAAGATTTTATTCGCGAAGCAAGAAAGATGGATGTTTCTGTTGGTCCTGGTCGAGGTTCTGCAGCAGGATCTGTGGTTGCCTATTGTCTTTGGATAACGAATATTGACCCTATTAAGTATGACTTACTTTTTGAGCGTTTCCTTAATCCAGATCGTGTAAGTATGCCAGATATCGATATCGATTTTGATGACGAAGGTCGAGGGCGTGTTATGGATTATGTAATCGATAAATATGGTTCTAATCAGGTAGCTCAGATTATCACTTATGGGACCATGGCAGCAAAGTCATCCATTAGAGATACGGCAAGAGTTTTAGATTTACCACTTGGAGATGCAGACCGGATTTCGAAGTTGATCCCGACAATGTCTAAACTCGGAAAGATTTTTGGACTCTCTGAAAAGGAACTAGGTAAGAAATTTAGAGCCGAAGATTTAGAGAAAGTTAACGAACTACTTAATATTTCAGATGGTGAAGATTTGCAGGCAGAAACTGTAAATCAGGCAAGAGTTTTAGAGGGTTCGGTTCGTAATACGGGTATTCACGCTTGTGGTGTGATTATTACACCTGGTGATATTACAAATTACGTTCCTGTGGCTTTGGCTAAGGATTCCGACTTATATGTGACACAGTTTGATAACTCTGTAGTTGAAGATGCAGGTTTATTAAAGATGGATTTCTTAGGACTGAAAACCTTAACTTTAATTAAGGATACGGTTAAGATTGTAAAGGCAAAACATGATATTTTGCTCGATCCTGAAAACTTTCCTTTAGATGATGTAAAAACTTACGAGTTATTCCAAAGAGGTGAAACGGTTGGTGTGTTTCAGTATGAATCTCCTGGAATGCAGAAGCACATGAAGAATCTTAAACCTACAGTTTTTGATGATTTAATTGCCATGAATGCACTATATCGTCCAGGTCCTATGGAATATATACCAAGTTTTATTGCTCGGAAGCATGGCGATGAAGAGATTGTATACGACTTACCAGAAATGGAAGAATATCTTAAAGAAACATACGGTATTACGGTATACCAAGAGCAGGTTATGTTGTTGTCTCAAAAATTGGCAGATTTTACCAAAGGTGAAGCCGATGTTTTGAGAAAGGCGATGGGTAAAAAGCAGATTGCAGTTCTCGATAAAATGAAACCGAAGTTTATTGAACAAGCTGGTGCAAAAGGACATGATGCCAAAATCTTAGAGAAAATCTGGAAAGATTGGGAGGCTTTCGCTCAGTATGCGTTTAATAAAAGTCACTCTACGTGTTATGCTTGGATTGCTTACCAAACGGCGTATTTAAAAGCGCACTATCCAGCAGAATATATGGCTGCGGTTTTATCTAATAACATGAATGATATTAAATCCGTCACCTTTTTTATGGAAGAGTGTAAGCGTATGCGTTTACCTGTTTTGGGACCATCAGTTAATGAGAGTTATTACAAGTTTTCGGTTAATAAAGATAATGCAGTTCGTTTCGGAATGGGAGCGATTAAAGGTGTTGGTCATGGTGCTGTTAAAACCATTGTTGAAGGTCGTAAAGAAGATGGACACTATAAATCTATTTTCGATTTGGCAAAACGTATCGATTTACGTGCTGCTAATAAAAAAGCCTTTGAAGGTTTAGCAAATGCAGGTGGATTTGATTGTTGGTCAGACACTCATCGTGCACAGTATTTTGCGCACGATGGTGATGGGATTACATTCTTAGAAAAAGCAGTGAAGTACGGAGCTAAACACCAAGAAAATGAAAATTCTGCTCAGATAAGTATGTTTGGTGCTGCTAGTGATGTACAGATTGCAGAACCAATTGTACCACCATGCGAAGATTGGGGAACTATGGAGAAGTTGTCTCGCGAAAAAGAAGTTGTTGGGATTTATATTTCTGGCCATCCTTTAGATGATTTTAAAATTGAAATGAAAACCTTTTGTAATGGAGTTATAGCGCATTTTAATGATTTAAATTCTGTTTTAAATCGTGAAATCACCTTTGGTGGAGTTGTAACAGACGTGCAGCATCGCGTGAGTAAACAAGGAAAAGGTTGGGCATTATTTACCATTGAAGATTATACCGATAGTTTTGAGTTTAGAATCTTTGGAGAAGACTATTTAAAGTTTAGACACTTCTTTGTGATTAACTCATTTGTTTACGTGAGAGCCTTTATAAAAGAAGGTTGGGTCAATAGAGATACAGGTAAAAAAGGCGATCCGAGAATTCAGTTTAATAGTTTTCAGTTGTTGCATGATGTTATGGACAATTATGCTAAAAAGTTATCTATACAACTAAATATCGATGATTTAGGTGAAGGAAAAATAACTAAGTTGCACGATTTATTACGAATCCACGAAGGCAGTAATACACTTAATTTTGTGGTTTACGATAACAAAGAAAAAATTAAAGTGCAAATGCCAAGCCGTAAGCAGAAAGTGAAGATTTCTCAAGAACTATTACATGAATTGAAGGAGCATGATGTTCGGTATAAGTTGAATTGATTTATGAAAAGTATTTTAAGAAAAACAAGTATATTTATTAATATATAGAGGATGAGTCCAATATTCCAGTTACTAATTTTGTTGCTAAGAGCATAATAGTTGATATTTCCATGATAGAAAATTGAAGTTTTAATTCGATTACTCTAAAAGCATAAATTTAGATTATTGTGATTAAAAAAGTGTGAATATAATTCACTAGATATAATTTTATTAGAAGTTAAATTCTTAACTACATTATTACATTAACTAATGATAATTCTGTTACAAGACTCGTCAAATTGGTATTACGCTCTTAGGAATATGTGTTTATAAAGATTCAAATCACTTAAAATAATTCAAGCTAAATGAAAAAGTTAGTTACAATAGTATTTATATGTTTCTTCCAATGTATTTTAGCACAATCCGCTATTTCTGGAAAAATCGTTAACACTAAAAACGAGCCAATTCCGTACGCGACCATTCGGGTTGAGAATACCAATAATGGCATAATTTCTAATGATATAGGTCTTTTTACATTGGTTATAAGTACTGAAAACAAAAATAAACGCTTAGTCATCTCGTCATTGGGTTATAAAACAAAAATAGTAGAAAGGACTGATGAAATGGGAACCATAATTCTAACCGAAGATATTACGCAATTAAGTGAAGTTTTCATTACTTCAAATGACAAAGAAATAGATTATGCCAGAGAACTGGTAGAAAAAGCCATAAAGGCAATTCCGAATAATTATCCAACGATTAGCGAAACACACACAGGTTTTTTAAGAGAAACCACGACTAGGGAAAATAAAGAACAACCAATTTATATAGCAGAAGCTGTTGTTGAAGCCATTAAAGAAGATTACACTAAAAAAAACAGATCTGGTGATGTAAAACTCATTGAATTCCGAAAATATGAAGGAGATGAATTAGACTCTCTAAATTTTAGAATTTATGCCGGAAGTCATCATATTCATAGATTTGACATCGTGGCAAGAAGAGATGCTTTTCTTTCAAAACCAGAAAATTACAACTATAAAATTGTAGATACCTTACGACAAAATGGAACAGATATTTTTAAAGTTTTAGTTAATGAGGATAATAGTAATTCGGCTTACGTCTATATTCAAAACGAGACCTTTGCCATAGTAAAAGCAGATATTAAGCTCAATACTAATTTTGGAGTGTTGGGACCTAGAGAATTTTTTAATTATACAGTAACCTACAAGCAAAGTGAGGATAAGCTATGGCGATTTTCTAATTCATATTACACTACAGCTTTTACGAAAGGAGGAAAAGTTCTAAACTTAACCAGTGAGTATGTTACAACGGATATTGTACCTAGTAAAACTAAAATTCCATATATAGAAAGGCTTCAGTTTACTGAAATTCTGTTAGATGAAACCAAAGCATACGATCCAAACTTTTGGGACAACTATACCATTATTTCACCTGATCCATTATCTGAGACATTGTTTAAATCTATAGATTATACAGTAGATGAGGAGGTTGATGAAGAAGAGAATGGGCTTTTAGCACTTAGAAAAAAATTATCTTTTGAAATGGGATTAGGTTGGACTGCTTTTAATATCGCATCTCATAGTGTAAGTTACACCAATTCAGTTATAGATATTCAAGACGATAATGAGTCAACAAACAAAGGAGCGCTCAGTTATGATATATCAATATTTTATGAAATTAAGCCTTATTTTTTGATTGGCTACGCTGGTCAAACTAAACTAACAAAAACAGGAATTATAGCTAATGATATTGTTCTGTCCAGTAAAATAAATTTAAATCCTAATGGACGACCAATAAACGTGTCACCTAGAATTCACTTTGGTTACCAAGAATTAGATTATTTTCTTAAACGCTTTGAGCTAGATAATGATATTAGAATTGATGGAGAAAAAATTGATAGCGATAAGTTGGATACATTTCTTTCTCAAAGAGGTTTTAGACTAAAGCCAAGTTTAGTTTTTTCTATTGAGCAAAGTAAAAATTTCAGCTTTTTAATATCTACTTCATATAATATAGCCCTAAACAACAAAAACGGATTGGTTTTTCGTGAAAAAGGTGGGTTTTTATTGGCTCCGAAGAAAGTGTTTCTTGAGAATGGACAGGAAAATTTATCTACAGTATCTAACCGAGAACATATATTTAAAAATACAATTAGTGTAAATGCAAGTGTGGCTTTTAGGTTTTAAATTAATGAGTACTAAATTCAAATTTTAAGTCGAAAGTTAGATAGTTTTTCGATTATGATAGAATAAAAATGCATTTCACAAATACCACCATAACCAAATCAAATACTGCCACTGTAAGGTTTGGCAAAATTTTTGACTAATTTTGTGTATCTATCCATAGATAGAACATTAAACAGAAGTAGAATACACTAAAAAATAAATATTATGGCATTAGAAATTACAGATGCAACATTTGAAGAAACAGTATTAAAGAGTGATAAACCAGTTGTGGTCGATTTTTGGGCTGCATGGTGTGGACCTTGTCGTATGGTTGGACCAATCATTGATGAAATCAGTACAGAATACGAAGGTAAAGCTGTAGTTGGTAAGATAGACGTTGATGCAAATCAAGAATTTGCTGCTAAGTATGGAGTAAGAAATATACCTACGGTATTAGTTTTTCAGAACGGAGAGGTAGTTGGTCGCCAAGTTGGTGTAGCACCAAAAACGGCTTACGCTGAAGCTATAGATGCACTTTTATAGAAATAATACTCTAAAAGAAATGATAAAAGGTTTGTCTATAAGGCAAACCTTTTTTAGTTTCGATTGCTCATGGATTTACAATTAGAACTTAATAAAGCAGGTGGTTTTAAAAACTTAGAGTTACTTGCCAAGCAAGTGGTTGAAGGTTTTATTGCTGGTATGCATAAAAGCCCGTTTCATGGGTTTTCAGCAGAATTTGCTGAGCATAAAATCTACAATCAAGGAGAAAGCACTAAGCATATAGATTGGAAGCTTTATGCAAAAACAGATCGTTTATATACGAAGCGTTATGATGAGGAAACAAATCTTAGGTGCCATCTCATTGTAGATAATAGTAGTTCTATGCACTATCCTGAATCAGCTGGTTCTACTATAGATAACTTAAATAAAATTTCGTTTTCAGCCTTAGCAAGTGCATCTTTAATGCACATTCTTAAAAAACAACGTGATGCTGTTGGTTTGAGTATATATAGTGACACCTATGATTTTTATTCACCAGAAAAAGGTAGTGAGCGTCATCATAGAATGTTAACGACTAAATTAAGTGAGACTGTAGTTTCAAAACCAGTTTCTAAAAAAACAGAAACCTACCTTTATCTCCATCAGATTGCAGAAAAGGTACATCGTAGATCATTGATTTTTATATTTACAGATATGTTTCAAACTTCTGAGGATGATGAAAAATTATTTGAGGCTTTAAGGCATTTAAAGCATAATAAGCACGAAGTTGTTTTGTTTCATGTGTTTGATAAAGCAAAAGAGCTAACGTTCGATTTTGACAATAGACCAAAACGATTTATTGATATAGAGACAGGTGACAATATTAATTTATACGCTGATAATGTGAAAGAGAACTACGAAAAGGTAGTAAAAGCATACTTTAATAATTTAAGATTAAAGTGTGGTCAATATAGAATAAAGTATGTTGAGGCCGATATTAATGCAGGTTTTAATCAGATACTAACTACATATATGATAGAGCGACAAAAATTTGTATAAATAAATACTTATATTTTATTCTTTTTTGTTTGCGATATTAAAAATGCAATGTATATTTGCCCTCGCATTTATGCAACGGTCTGGTAGTTCAGCTGGTTAGAATGTCGCCCTGTCACGGCGAAGGTCGCGGGTTCGAGTCCCGTCCAGACCGCAAAAAATGTAGAAAAGCTCTGAGAAATTGGGGCTTTTTTAGTGTAAAGATGTTGTGTTGTTCTCAGGGTAAAATCTGAGACGTAGTAGAAATCCAATTTAATTGGATATTTACCAATGAAAGGCTTTCCTTTTTCCTTGTGAAATTGGGATGCTTTTTTGTTTTGTAGAATTAGGGTAAAAAGCTATTTTATAAGATAAAGTGTCTTTTTTAACATGTTATGAACATTAAAAATACATTTTATCGATAAAATAAAACATTTAAACGATATTATTTTTTGTTGCTGTTTAATTAATAGTATATTTGTAATCCTTCTTAGGTCCTCAAATCACTTAAAAAGGAAATAAAATCCATTTTACTACAGACAGTATCTGTCTAACTAAACGTCCCTCGTTTTATTTTAGTACAAATTTAGGTTACCACCTAGATAGTTAATAATCCATTTTCCTCCCTCAACGTCATAGCGATAATCGTTATGCATTTAAATATTGACTATTACTTAACCCTAAATTGAAATACTTATGAAGACTCTTAAAATTACTTTAGCTTTAGTTGCTGTACTTGTTTTAACAATATCTGGTGTACAATCGGATAATATTGTTAATACTGATGAAAACCCTACGTATGAAACATACGATAATAATGTAATTGCACATAAAAGAGGCAAGGCAAAACTTCAACCAGCCGGATAATAACTTATTAAATACTTTAATACCATTAGCCTTAATTTTCATTAGGGCTTCTTGCATTAGCTAAATTAATATACCTTTGAATAACTTATCTTATTTATAATTGAGAGTTATATTAATCTTATTACTAATACTTATTTGCAATTTTGGTTATGGTCAAAATGCAAAACAAAATTCTCTTCTAGCTGAGATAGATGATTTAATCAATAAATCTAAAAATCCTTCTTTTACAATCGGTGAGAGGACAAAATATGCGTATAAATCTGATAAAATTTCTAAGGAGCTAGCCGTTGACTCAATTACCTTAAAGGTTAATAGAAATATGGCCTTGATATACGCGGAGCTAAAAGATTATGATAACTATATTTCTATTAATAAAGTAAATGTAGAGCTTGCCAAAAAGTTAAAAGATACATCTGGTTTAGCTGTGGCAAATTTAAATTTGGGCGGTATTTATAAACTTCAATCAAAAAATGATAGTGCTTATTATTTTTTTTCTACCGCACTAAAATACTATAATGCGTTTGATGAATTAGAACAAAAGGCATATGTTCTAATGAGTATAGCTAATTTACAATACAACGAGAAAGATTATACATCGAGTGAGTATAGTGCTATAAGAGCTATAAAGATTTTAGATGCTCTACCTGAAACTGAAAACAATCTCGACAATCTTTGGATTCTTTATAATAGGATTGGTGATATTTCTTCAGAACTAGGGGATTTTGAAAAGTCTCTAGAATATCATGATAAAGCCATTGCAATTGCTGATAGTATGGAAGATGGGTTTATCAATAAGATTTATTCAATAAATAATATGGCTTTCGTTTATAGAGAGCTAAAAAACTATAAAAAAACTTTAGAGCTCTATAGAAGTTTAGTCCCTTTAAAATCGAAGTATCAAGACTATGATCCTACTTTTTATGCCCTCATCATAAATAATATTGCCTATACAGAGTTTTTAGATGGTAGTACAGAATACAATAGATTACAAAACACATTTTATGATGCCTATAAATTAGCAGAAGTTAATGATGATGAAGTAACAAAAATGGCAGTAACTACAGATTTGTCTAAATTTTATCTCAAAAGACAAAAGCTAGATTCTGCTTATATATATGCTAAAGAGACATATGATATTTCAAAATACTTATCATCAAATGACTACACATTAGAGGCGCTATTAATTTTGTCTCAAATAAAAGAGGGTGAAGAAGGTAAAAAGTATCTTAACGAGCATATTAAGCTCACAGATAGTTTATTGAATTTAGAGCGGAACTCTAGAAATAAATCTGCCAGAATAGAATTTGATTCAGACCAACTCGAAGCAGAAAATGAGCAAATTTCAAAAGAAAATTTATACTTAGTTATAGTATCTATCGGTTTATTGTTGACCGCAATTTTAGTTTATATTGTCATTTCTCAACGCGCTAAAAACAGAAAATTAAAACTATTACAAGTACAGCAAAAGGCTAATGAAGATATTTATAACCTTATGCTTGGTCAACAAGATAAGGTTGACGAGGCAAGGGCTAAAGAAAAAATAAGAGTATCTAAAGAACTACATGATGGTGTTTTAGGACGGCTTTTTGGTACGCGCTTAAGTCTTGATAGTATGAATTTTAAAGATGGAAAGGATGCCATGATGACTCGAGCTAATTACATCGGTCAGCTTAAAACCATTGAAGATGATATTCGTAAAATATCACATGAGTTAAATACCGATTTTGTTTCTGGTACCGGTTTTATGGATATTGTTACAGAACTTATTGAGAACCAAGCACAAGCATACAAATTGGCTTATGATTTTAATTATACTGATGATATTAGTTGGGATTTGGTAAGCAATAAAATCAAGATTAATATTTATAGGATCATTCAAGAGTCAATGCAAAATATCTATAAACATGCAAATGCTAAAGAGATAAAAATTAGTATTTCTTTAGAAAAAGACGTAATTTGCTTAGACATCATTGATGACGGAAAAGGGTTTGATAAGTCAAAAAACAAGAAAGGAATTGGCTTAAAAAATATGTCCTCTCGGGTTGAGGATATCAATGGCGAAATTGCTTTTACGTCTCAGCCTGATAATGGTACAACTGTTAAGGTTAAAATTCCTTATACTAAGCAATAGTAATGAAGCACATTAATATACTTATGGTAGATGATCACCCAATAATTATAGAGGGTTATCAAAACGTTTTAATGGCTACTAAGGAGGATGACCAAACGCTGCTTATTGATACGGCTAATAATTGTGATACAGCTCAATTAATGATTAATAGGGCGTCTAAAAACACCCATTATGATGTGTGTTTTTTTGATATTAGTTTACCACCTTCTGAGGACGGTAGATACGCTTCGGGAGAAGATTTAGCGCTTTTAGCTAAAAAGGTATTGCCAGAGGCAAAAATAATTATACTCACTATGTTTAATGAATCTTTTAGAATTCATAATATCATTAAGGAAATAAATCCGGATGGATTTTTAATAAAAAGTGATTTAACATCTATGGAATTAGCTGATGCATTTCAGCAAATTTTACGATATCCACCTTATTATAGTAGCACAGTAAATAACTACGTAAAGAAAACCATTACCAGTGAAATTTACGTGGATGATATTAACCGTAAAATTCTACATTTATTATCGCAAGGAATTAAGACTAAAAGTTTGAGCGAGCATATTCCTTTATCTACAAGTGCGATTGAAAAAAGAAAAAAGCAATTGAAATTATTATTTTCAGTTACTAACGGAAAAGACGAAAATCTATTACAAGAGGCACGAGAAAAAGGGTATTTATAGATTTTTTGAATAAAATGACCTTTTATTTTACCTTAAAAAATCCTACAACATACTGTTGTGGCTAGAAATTACGGTTTTACCACATTAAGTCTGCGGTTTTACCACAACAAAAAGTTAAGGTGGTTACATATATTTACCTCAAGTCAACAAGAATTAATTAATCCCTTTTTAAGTAATTGTTGAGTTAATAGCAAGAAGATTAAACCTAGTTACTTTTAGTAACTAGGTTTTTTTATTTAATGTAAAGCGTTTAGCGAATGCTAAATCCAATTCGTATTGTGTTCCGATAATTTTACTATAAAAAAGCCTAAGAATATAATAGCAACTATAAATTTTAAAAATGTGGATGTGATAAATCCTAAGAATGACCCAAAAGCGGCTTTCAAAGCTTTTTGTATATCATTTCTATGAATCATTTCACCAATAAGAGCACCTATAAAAGGGCCTATTATAATTCCGAATGGTATAGGTGATAATAAACCTATAATTAGGCCAAATGTTGTACCAACCATGCCGCTTTTACTGCCTCCAAAACGTTTTGTGCCAATAGCTGGTATTATATAGTCTAATACGTAAATAAAGATTGCTATTAAAAGTGTGACTATTAAAAAAGTTTGACTTAACTCTACGCCATCAGTAAAGTGTAAAACTAAGAGACCTGCCCAGCTAGTTAGAGGACCAGGTAGAATGGGTAAGAAACTACCAACAATGCCTAATATCATTAAAAGTAGTGCTATAAACACAAGAAAAAATTCCATATAAATAATTTAAATTCAATTGTATGACGCAAAATATGTGTTAAAGTTACATTCTTTGAACTAAAAAATTAGTTTAAACTAATTTTTTAGTTATATTTGAATATATATTAATATTATGAAGCAACTAACAAAAGCAGAAGAAGAGATTATGCAAGCCCTTTGGCAATTGAAAAAGGCCAATGTTAAATCAGTTATTGAGATTTTGCCAGAACCAAAACCAGCATATAATACGGTATCAACAATTATTAGAATTTTAGAATCCAAGGGTTTTGTAGATTACGAGAAACAGGGTAAGGGTCATATTTATTTTCCTATTGTAGAAAAATCATCCTACAGTAATCAATCTATAAATAAATTAGTTGATAATTATTTTCAAGGCTCTTTTAAAAGTATGGTCTCCTTTTTTGTAGAGAAGAATGATGTAGACTCTAAAGACATAGAAACACTATTAAATGAAATAAATAAAAAGAACTAATTATGCTTTATACTATTCTTCAAATTATAGCATTTCAAGCATTGTTTTTATTGATTTACGATTTATTCTTAAAGCGAGAAACCTTCTTTAATTACAACAGAGCCTATTTACTTATAACAGCGTTACTATCGTTCTGTTTACCATTTATAAAGTTGCCACAATTAAAACAAATGGCTACCAAGGATGTGGTTATTCAATTACCAGAAGTTTTTATTGGGGTATCCTCTCCAACAGAAATGGATATTCTGGTAGCTGAACAAGCGGGTATTATACTTGAGCAACCACAAACACCAGTATGGAAAATTATAGTGTTTGTAGGCATTATTTTTACAACTCTTATTTTTCTTATTAAAATGGCTAAACTTTACTGGTTAAAGCAGCAAAACCCAAAACGTTGGAAAGGTAATGTCCTTATCGTAAAACTGATAAAAAGTAGTGCTGCTTTCTCTTTTTTTAATACTATTTTTCTTGGTGAACACATTTCAGAAACTGAAAAACCAGTTATTTACAAACACGAGTTAGTTCATATTAAAGAACTTCATACGCTAGATTTACTTTTCTTCGAGTTTCTAAGAATACTCTTTTGGTTTAATCCCTTGGTTTACATGTATCAGAATAGAATTAAGGATCTACACGAATACATTGCGGACGCTAAATCTATTAAACAAAACGGAAAAGTAGATTATTATCAGAGTTTACTTAATCAGGTCTTTGATGTTAATAATGTCTCTTTTATCAATACTTTTTTCAAAAAATCATTAATCAAAAAACGAATCGCTATGTTACAAAAATCTAAATCTAAACAGTTACATCTAATAAAGTATACACTATTAATCCCTATGGTGTTTGCGATGCTAATTTATACGTCTACTGAGGTTAAAGCTCAAGAGAAATTAGAATCTCAAAGTTCAGTAGTTACCCAAGAGATTACAGACGAAGAAATCATTCAAAAATACTTGAAAGAGCTTATTGAAAAATCTAAGATTGAGGAAAGTTTTATGGATGTTAGAGACGACTACGATTATACAGATAAAAAATATATACCAACTAAGGATGAGTTTTTAAGATATGTTGCTTACATGAGACACTTAGGGATGGAATTAAAAAAGTTATCTAAAGATTCTGATAAAATGGACTCAAAACAAATAGAACAATTTGATGAAATGATTAATTTTAACAGGAGCTATGAAGAGCATTTGGAATATTTAAAAACAAATGAAGCCAAGCGTATACATACTGAATCTAGATCTAACAGAACACTGCAGGTTATCTCAAAAGATATAGATAACCTTACAGAAGAGGAGCATATGGATGCCTATGAAAAAGTTGAAGACGTATTTTATGGACGTTTGTACAAGAAACTTATAGTTAGCGATGAAACAGATACCGTCGAAATAACTAAAGATAAATATGATGGATTAGTGCGTTTATTTTCAACTCAAGAAATTAAAACACTTTTATCTAAACCTTCAAATGAGAACTCTAATTTTAATGTTCATCGTGAAGAAGTACCATTCAGTATCATAGATACTGCACCAACTCTAATAGAGTGTTCTGAGATAACTGATAACATTGAAAGAAAGTCTTGTTTGAGTGACTTTATAAATAAATTCGTTAATAAAAATTTCAATACAGGTATTGCAGAAGAATTAACACCTGGACGAAAACGCATATTCGTTCAGTTTAAGATTGATGAAGAAGGTAATGTTAAAAATATTTTAGCAAGAGGACCAAGTAAAAAACTAGAAATTGAGGCTAAGCGGGTAATTGCTATGTTACCTCAATTTATCCCAGGAAAACAAAAAGGTAAATTAGTTACGGTGCCATATAGTTTGCCAATTGTTTTTCAAGTTGCCGGTACGCGTTCTAAAGTAGATGAACTAGTTGCTCAAAGAGATCGTATTTTAAAAAATTCAAGTGAAAAAAATCCAGTGGTAATTCAATTAAATCGTCAGATTGAGGATTTAAGGAAGGAAATGAAGACTGATTCTAATACACCAAAATATGATAAATTTATTAAGGATGTCGAGCAAAACACTATAAACGACAAGGTAATTTCATTTTCTAATGTAGATCTTGTGCCAGCTTTTACAGATTGTGAATTAATAACGGATAATGAGCAGCGTAAAAAATGCACAAGTAAAGGGGTTAGTAAGTTTGTTAATCAAAATTTCGATACTGAAATGGCTTCGAAAATAGGAATAAATGGTAGACAAAAAATATTTGTAAATTTTGTTGTAAATACACAAGGTGAAGTCGTAAATATAAAGGCTAGAGCTTCGCATCCGAAATTAGAAAATGAAGCGTCGCGTGTTATTAAAGCATTGCCAAAATTTATGCCAGGTAAGCATGATGGTGTTGAGGTTGAAGTATCTTATTCTTTGCCAATAATCTTTCAAGTTGCATCAAGTAAAAAAGATTAGTTCTAAGATGAAAATTAACTTATCAATACTATTTTTATGTGTTGTAATTAGCATTAAGGCACAAGTCTCTAATCAAGCAGATGAACTCTTTGCTACTGGTAATTTTACAAAAGCAATTGAAACCTATAAAACTCTAGAAAACAAGGAACTATTTTTCAGTAAAATTGCAAAAGCGTATATTGCTATTGGTAACTATGGTGAAGGTTTAGCTTATTATATAAAAGCGATAGAAACAAATCCAGAAAATTCATTATATAAATATGAATACGCAAAGTTATTGACCAGAACAAAGAAGTATGATGACGCTAATATACTTTTTAGAGACTTAATTAAATCAGATAGCTTAAATCCAAATTATCATTATGAGTTAGGTGTTGTTTTAGAAAAACAAAATGATAGTATAGCTTTCAAAGAATTTAAAAATGCTTTTTTGCTAGATACTACGCATCAAAAAGCCATTTTTAAAATTGCAAAACGCCATATTTACAAACGGAGATTTAAAGAAGCACATCGCTTAATTGATGTAGGCCTTAAAAGTTATACTAAGAATTTAGATTTAATAAGTCTAAAAGCGCAAGCTTATTATTACCAAGAGTACTATACGCATTCTGTAGTTTGGTTTAAAAAGTTGATAGATCTAGGTGAGACCTCAGAATTTATACACGAAAAGTTGAGTCTTAGTTATGCCCAGAATTCAGATTACCAAGATGCGATATATCATAGGAAAGAAGCTTTAAAGTATGATCCGAATAATGCAAACGCTATATACGTTATTGGCTCCTATTACGAGCGCCTTAGCGATTATGAAAATGCAGAAAAGTATTATAAAAAGTCTTTGTTTATTCAGGATCAGTCGTGGTCAGAGGAATACCAACAATTAGGTACTGTTTTAAATAGACAGAAAAAATACGAAGAAGCTATTAAGGCCTTCCAAAAGTCATTAAAAGAAGATCCTTTAAACTTTATGTCTGAGTTTTATATCATTAGAACAAAAGATGAGTTTTATGCAGATTTAGACACTAAAATTAAAATGTACGAAGACTATCTCAAAAAGAAAGGTAAGAGCCCATTTAAAATATTTGCAGAAAGGCGTCTCAAAGAACTCAAAGAAGAAAAATTCTTAGAGAAAAACTAAAAATATCGTATTTTTCGGTATCAGAAATGTGCTAATGAACCGATTTGTTTTTCTATTTCTAATTCTACTCTTTACCTCTTGCGATTATTTTGAAAAGCAAAAAGTGAATTCTAAAGACCTATATGATGAAGAGTTGCAAACTTTTAATTGGAATGATGTTGATACCTACCCAACTTTTAGTAATTGCGATTCTATAACCAATAAGCAAGAAAGTAAAATTTGTTTTCAGAATACACTTTTAACAAATGTAAATCTATATTTAGAGCAACAAAATCTTGTAGTTTCAGAAGATGTTAATGATACTATTCGTTTAAAACTTATCATTGATAATAAAGGGTTGTTAGAAATAACTTCTTTAAGTATAAAGCCAGAAACTCAATTGCAAATCCCTGAAATCGATAGCTTGTTGCGTCAGAGTTTAAAAAGTGTTCCACAAATATTTCCGGCTATTAAAAGAGGGCAGCAAGTAACTACTGCTTTTGAGTTGCCAATTATTGTAAAGATTAATTAAAATCTAATAGCCAGCTTCTGCATTAGTCTTAAGACTTCAATATACAACCAAATGAGTGTAGCTAAAAGTCCCCAAGTTGCAACCCATTCCTTATATTTTGGTGCTTTATTTTTATAACGTTCTATATAGTCAAAATCTAATAGTAAGGCAAAAGAGGCAACTATAGATGCTAAAACGTTAAATCCAATAGCAAACCAAGATGTGCCCCAGATATATGTTTTTATGCCAAAGAAACTTAAAATCCAAGAAATAAGATAAACTACCATTATACTTATTGTTGCAGTAATTATAACACTGCGTAATTTTTTGGTCACCACAATAATTCTTAGTTGGTAGAGTAATAGCATTACGAAAAAAGTTACAATAGTAACACCTATGGCCTGATAAGGTAAATCAGGAAAATTACGATGTGCATAAGATGAAAACCCACCTAGAAAGAAACCTTTGGCTATAACATAAAGAGGGACTAAGATATGAGCCCAATTTTGACGAACAGAAATTAGAATGCTAGTTACTATTGCACCTAACATACCTCCTAAAGTAAACCACCGCATAGACATACCAGCTTCATTTAGTTTCCACAAATACCCAGTTATGGCTGCAATTATTAAGATACCAAAAATAGACTTAAAGAAAATCCCGGCAACTGACATGGTTTTAGTTGATGATTTGCTACCATCCCAAAAATAACCATTGAAGACAGGATTAGATGTTTTAAAATTCCTTAAGCTCATTTTATTTATAAATTAAATTTATAACCGATTGCAATATCAGTAGAAAAATTATCTTGATTATCTAAAAGAAGCCCAAACAATTCTCCATAAATAAAGGTAATATAACTATTGTCACCAATCTTAATATCCGAACCTATGCCAAAAATAAAAGGAACATCAAAAGAAGTAGTGTTAATAGTAACTTCCATACTATTTTGGTCAATAAAAGTTGCATTAGAAAAGTTTACAGTAGCAAGCTTAAACTGCCCGTAAATTGAAAATGTTTCCTTACTAATAAATCTAAAACGATAACCCAATGAAAACTCAGTAGTGTTATATTGAAAATCATCACTTTCAAAAGCATGTCGTGCTTGTAAAAAACCAGAATGTCTAGGTAATTCGCTTGCTTCAAAGACCTCTAGCTCAGCACCTATCATTGGTGTTTTTATATTCTCAGGATTCCCAACAAACGGATTATTTGTAACACCACCAGAGAATCCTAACCGCATTTGTACGCTTCCTTCTTTAAAATAAGGGTCATAATTAGAGTCTACTGATGTGTTAAATTTATTGATATAATTTTTTAGGCTATATAGTGTTAATTTCAGGTTGTCAATAGACATGCCATTAGTTAATTCACTTAAAAGTGATTTGTATTCTTCTTTATAGTTGTTGTTAGAATCTTTAGTGTTCTTTAATTCAGAAATAGATCCATCATCAGTTCTAACAAAATAGCGATACTGCCCATCAATAACATTCCAAAGAAGGTCGAGTTTACCATCAATTTCAGATTTAAGTTGAAGTGTTTCTCCATTTACAGTATAACTTTCTTGACTGTAGTTAAATTGTAAAGCAAAACAAATTAATAGGATAGATATGACTTTTTTCATCAGTTGTTAGGATTTGGTTAAAAAAATAATCTCTTTATATCGGTAGTGTTTAAAACAATTTTAAATTGTGAAACAAACACTTATGTGTATAGATCACGATTAATGAGTAAAGCTAGGAAAAATATTCAATATGCTATTATTTTCTAAAAGTTCGTCCTTTCCAACTATAGGACATAAAAAAGGATAGCAATGAAATATAGACGGAAAAAAATGGGTAGATTAAACTCGATAATATATAAGATGGTAGAACATTTTCTTGATTAAAAAAGCGTGAAACTTTAAAGAGCAGTAAAAAGTCGATGCTAAATTTTATGATAAAAGAGGATAAGACTATTTTGGTGCTTAACAGGTCTAAAAGCAGCAGTGGTATCATTGTAGCACATGCTAAATTTCCAAGTAAAACGATAAGCCCAACACACTTAGAAAACCAATTAGAAGTATGACTGGTTTTTGAAGCCCAACGCAAACGCTGTTGTATAAGTTGTCTAAACCCACTAACAGGGTTGGTAGTGACGATTGCCTTCATCGATTTTAGATACCCTACTTTTTTTGCATCATGATTTATAAACTTCTCTAATAAAAAAATATCATCTCCACTTGCTATTTTGTTATTGCCATAAAATCCATCAACGTCTTTGAATACAGACTTACGATAGCCAAAATTTGCTCCATTACACAGAAATGGCAAATGCAAGCCAAAACCTCCAATAGTAGCTCCTTGCAGGCTTAGAAAATCTAGAATTTGAAACCGATTAAAAAATGAATTAGCTCTATTGTATATTACAGGACCAACAATACAGTTTGGGTTTTGTGTCTGAATAAATTCATCAAACGTATCAAGCCAAAATTTTGGTAGAATGCAATCAGCATCAGTAGTAATAATCCATTCATACCTCGAGGTAGTAATAGCGGATGTTATCGCATCCTTTTTAGGGGAACTAGTGCGTCTATCGTTTTTTATAACTGTAATTATATGTGCTAGCCTATTATTTCTTTTGAGAACCTTATTAATGATTTGTATTGAATCGTCTTCAGAATCATCATCAACTAAAATAACTTCAAATAGTGATTGAGGGTAATTTAATTGAGATAAAGAATTTAATAACTTATTAAGATACTTAGCCTCATTTCTAAAAGGAATAATAATTGAAAATCTAGCTTTGGGCTTTAAATCTTGCAGTTTATAATCATCTACTTTATCAAAGCCATAGACTAAAGCTCCAATTAAGATTAGATAAACAATAATGATAACTACAACTAAGGATGATATAATCATTATTCGATTTTAGGAAGTTTGAAATTTAAAATGAAATAACTGCCAAATAAACTAGGGATTGCAAAGTTTAGTAACCACATTAGCGATATAATGCTTAGTATAGTTAGTTCATTAACTTCTACATAGCCAAATAAGAAAACAGCAACACTCCCTTTAATAACAACATCGAATATTGAAATCGAAGGAACAATTGATGCCAAGAAATACATACTTGTTATTAATACCATTGCTCTAGAATACTCTACATCCACTCCAAAAATAGTCAGTAAATAGTAGAACTGAAATGAGAATATTAAATACCTTATAAGTGCAAAAAGTAAAATGATCACCTTTGTTTTTGATTGGATTTTCTTTATGTACTTAAAAATTCTACTTAAAGAATATCCTTTTATAATTAATCGTTTATGGGTTATACCAATAACAGCGAAGACACTTACTAAAAGAAGAAGTAATCCAAACTTGGTAACCTTATAATAATCAACATTAATTTGATAGCGATTAATACATATTATAAAACCTATTACACCAAAAAAACTTGTAATTGTCATTTGCGCCATATTACCTAAAAGATTCAGTAATACAATACGTTTTCTAAATTGCTTACCATAATAGACTGCTTTAGCCCCATAGTCACCTATACGATTTGGAGTAATTAAGGAAGCTGTTAAACCACCTAAACTTTGTTCTAAAGCATCTCGAAAAGAGATTTGTTTGATAACCTTAACTAAAGATTGCCATTTTAATATTTCAAAAAACCAGTTAAAAATGCTTAAAACGATTAAAAAAATGATGTTTTTTGGTGAAAATGTATCATTTTCTTTCAAAAAAGAGATAAAATCGGTGAATTTGAGATTTTCGTTTTCTGCAATTTTTGAGTAAATAAAATAAAATGCACCAACAACTATACTTAACTTAATTAGTACAAAGAAGAATTGCTTAGTTTTGTATGGCACGTCATAATGCATGTTGCAAATTAAACCAAAAACTCACAGATGAAGCAATATTTAAAGCATTACCTCCTCCTTTTTACTGTCGTATTTTTAGTTTTTAATAGTCATGCGCAATTAAAGGATACTGGCAAATGGAAAGCCCTTTTTGCTGTAGGTTTAAACTACCCAACAACTGATGGATTCGTTGATGGCTCATTCGCACAGTCGGTAAATTTTCCGACGGTTAATATTGGGATTCAGCATATGTTTAAGCTTGAGTATGGTGTTAAACTAGACTTTGGTTTTAATCGTTTTAAAAATGATGAAAATTCAGAAGAATTTAAGGTGAACTATTCACGTATTAATGCCCAATTTGTTTACGATCCAACACGTCAATTAGGTTTTTTACCACCTAGACTCAGAACAATTTTACATGCAGGACCCGGATTTAGTTTTTCTAAACCGCTTGGCAATTTGGGTGATAACAAGCAGTCTTATTTGAACTTATTAGGAGGTCTCGAAATACATTATGCGATTAATGAAAAAGTTTCGGTTTATACTGATATCGCATATATATACGGTTTAACATCATTAGATGATTACGATCCAGTTTTAAGTGGATTAGGTGCTTTTAATGGAAGTGTATTTAATTTAACCTTTGGTATTGCTGTATCTCTGAGTGGTTGTCAATTTTGTGATTAATAAGTAAACTACCTATGAGTATAGGTAATAATATGAGTAAAGAAAAAATAATATTAGGTATAGATCCAGGAACCACAATTATGGGATTTGGTCTTATAAAAGTGGTCGGAAAGCAAATGGAGTTTATGCAACTCAATGAACTTATGCTTAAAAAGTATGATGACCATTATTTAAAATTGAAACTCATTTTTGAGCGCACAATAGAACTCATAGATACATATCATCCAGACGAAATAGCTATTGAAGCTCCATTCTTTGGTAAAAATGTACAGAGTATGCTTAAGTTAGGGAGAGCACAAGGTGTTGCAATGGCAGCAGGTTTGTCTCGTGAAGTCCCAATTACAGAGTATGCGCCTAAAAAAATTAAAATGGCAATTACCGGAAACGGAAATGCAAGTAAAGAACAAGTTGCTAAAATGCTACAAAGCATGTTAGGCCTTAAGACATTACCTAAAAATTTAGATTCTATGGATGGCTTGGCAGCAGCTGTTTGTCATTTTTATAATCAAGGTCGTGTACAGGTTGGTAAGAGTTATTCAGGTTGGTCTGCCTTTGTGAAGCAGAATGAGGGTAGAGTTAAAAAATAACTTAATGGTCATTTTTGCGAAAGTAAAAATATATTAATAAATGAAATACATACTTACATATTTAGTCTTCAGTTTTTCATTATTGATAAACGCTCAAGGGCAAGTTGAAATGAATGATATTGCTCACGAAAACTATTATCAATCACAAAAGTTTGAGGATTCATTGGTCTTAGAATTAGTGAAAATCAACAAAAACGATTCAATTTTCATGAAAAGTTTTGATGCTTCTGAGAAGCTTTGGGATCATTTTGTTGAAAAACAATTCGAACTAAAATTTCCAGAATATGATACTTGGGGAAATCGACGTCAAGTTTATGGTAGTCAATTTGATATGTTATATTATCAATTTATGAAATTGTATTGTGATTTACGGATTTCAACTTTGTATGATTTGTTTGAAGATTAATTATGGCAGGCATCTACATCCACATACCATTCTGTAAACAAGCTTGTCACTACTGTGATTTTCATTTTTCAACATCCTTAAAAAAGAAGGATGATCTTATTAATGCTTTAGCAAAAGAATTAGAACTTAGAAAAGATGAGTTCAAAAACAGAACTGTTGAAACTATTTACTTTGGAGGTGGTACACCGAGTCTGTTAAGCAATGATGAACTGCAATATATAATTGATTCGGTTTATAAAAACTATAAAGTTTCAGAGCAGCCAGAAATAACTTTAGAGGCTAATCCAGATGATTTATCTAAGCCAGGCATAATAGAATTGTCTAAAAGCCCAATAAACCGTCTTTCAATTGGAATTCAATCCTTTTTTGAAGCAGATTTAAAATTGATGAATCGTGCTCATAACGCTGATGAATCTAAAGCCTGTTTAGAAGAGGTTGTAAAATACTTTGATAACATTTCTCTTGATTTAATTTATGGCATACCTGGAGCTTCAAAAAAGCAATGGGAGAAAAATATAGAATTGGCTTTAAGCTATAATATACCTCATATTTCGAGCTATGCACTTACTGTTGAACCTAAGACTGCCTTAGCATCTTTCATTGAAAAAGGAGTCATGAAAGATGTTGATGATGAGCAAGCCCACGAGCAATTTCATATTTTAAAGGATAGATTAGAGGAAGAAGGCTTTATACATTATGAGTTGTCGAACTTTGGTAAAGACGGATATTTTAGTAAAAATAATTCGGCCTATTGGCAAGGAAAATCTTATCTAGGTATTGGGCCATCAGCGCATTCCTTTAATGGAAAACAACGTGGATGGAATGTTAGAAACAATATTAAATATATAAATACAATTGCAAAAAATGAATTGCCAATAGAGATCGAAACACTAACTCTTACAGATCGTTATAATGAATATATTATGACAGGATTAAGAACAATTTGGGGAGTTTCAATACCTAGAGTTGAAAAAGAATTTGGTGCTATTTATAAAGATTACCTAAATGAACATGCAGATGTTTTTATAAATCAACATTTGTTGTATATTGATGATGAGCATTTACGAGTAACAAAAAAGGGGCAATTTTTAAGCGATGGTATTGCTTCTGAACTATTTAAAATTAATTAATCTTGCTGACAATAATACAATACAATTCTAGAAAATTAAAAATTGATTTATCACAACCATTAGATATTTCAATTCCTATTAAAGGTAATGCATCAAATGTTAATGTTTGGTATATAGGTCCGCCAAAAATAGAGCCAGAAGTGTTTGATGGGGATGTAATAAGTGTAGAAAAAGGTGCGTCTGTCAATTTTAATACAATAACCTTTAACCCACACGCTCACGGAACACATACAGAAACAGTTGGTCATATCATTAAAGAAAAACATTCTATAAATAAGTGTCTTAAACAGTTTTTCTTTTTGACGGAAGTCATTAGTGTGGCTCCAGAAAAGTTTAAGAAGGATAATGTAATCTCTGCTAAGCAACTACAATTTGCAATTGGAAATAAAAAAAGAGATGCCTTAGTTGTAAGAACATTACCTAACATGAAAGACAAAAAATCAACACAGTATTCTAATACTAATTGGACGTATTTTACAGAAGACGCTATTAAACTTTTGGTAAAAAAGGGTATTAAGCATCTGTTAATCGATTTGCCAAGTGTTGATAGAGAAGAGGATGGAGGAGAGCTAAGAGGGCACAATGCTTTTTGGAATACAAAAGGGAAATTAAGAACAGATGCAACGATTACGGAGCTTATTTATGTACCTAATAAGATTGAAGATGGTTGTTATATGTTGAATCTGCAAATAGCACCTTTTGATAATGATGCTGCACCGAGTAAACCTATATTATATAAGATAATTGAATAACACTTTGTGACAAAAGACCCTTATATGGGTCTAAATTATACATATGGAAACATTTTTTATAATCATAATAAGTATACTCGTAACCTTAGGTTTAGTTACGATTTACAGACAATGGAAAACGAAACAAACGACCAATGCACAGTCCATTATTCTTTTGGATAAGATTAAGCGTGTTTGTAAATTTATAACAGTAGAAGGGGATTTTGCAGAAATATACCACTATGAAGATGTTAAGGAAAAATTCTTAAAACTGATCTCTAGTAAGAAAAAAGCATTAGTTGTAATTAATGCAAAAGCGCATGTTGGTTTTGATTTGGGTAAAGTAAAAATGAATTCAAATTCTAAAACCAAAACAGTAGTATTATCTCATTTCCCTCAACCAGAAGTTTTATCAATTGAAAGTGATATAAACTATTACGATAAACAAGATGGTATGTTTAATAAATTTGAAGCCTCTGACTTAACAGAATTACATACCAAAGCAAAAGAACATATTATGGATAAAATTCCTGAAAGCGGATTGTATAATGTGGCTAAGCATGAAGCTTTGGAAGCCATACAACTTATTGAAAATTTAGTTGAGACTATCGGCTGGACCTTAGACTATTCTGCGTTAAAGATAGAAAGTGGCGAAGATAAAAAACTGTTGAAGTAGTATGAAAATTGGATATAATAGGAAACGCTTAAGAGCACATTTATATCTAAGTATAGTTTGGTTTATACTTGGTGTTTTTCAAATTGTGATTATGAAAGATCAATTATGGCTTGGCTTTGGATGGTTGGTATTAGCCGCTTTATTTATAATTAGTTTTCTCTATAAGTCACAAAACAAGTATCTAACAATTACGGATCAATTTATAAAACAAAATATACCATTTGGCAAGACTATTAGAGTAAGCGATATAAAAAATATCAAGTATTTTTCTGAGGATTATATTATTAAATCAGAATCTAAAGAATTAAGAATAAATCTAAATTTAATTGAACCTACAGCATTAGAAGACTTAAAATTAATATTAACAGATTACGACTCTAAACTGAATTTGAGTTATTAAAATAGTCTTTCTTTAATTGAAATTTTTAACTGATGAATATAGAAGATTATAGAAATTTCTGTATAAATAAAAAGGAAGTGACCGAACATTTTCCTTTTGATAATGACACACTAGTCTTTAAAGTCTGTCATAAAATGTTTGCCTTAGCATCTTTAAAAAAGTGGGAGAATGGGGAAGCCTTTATTAATCTAAAATGTGACCCAGAATACGCGCAAGAGCTTAGAGCAGAATACGACAGTATTAAGCCAGGCTACCATATGCACAAACAACAATGGAACAGTGTATATGTTCATACAGGCGAGCTTTCAATTAAACTAATTACAGAATTAATAGATCATTCATATGATATGGTTGTAAAAGGGCTGCCGAAAAAAATTCAATCTAGACTGCAATAAATTTATTTAAAGTTATATACTTACCGCCTAACGTCTCGAGATGTTTATTCATCGAAAAACTCAAAATCTAGCACATACTATCTTTTAAATTTGCATTAAGAAATAATCCAAATAATTAAACCCTTAGACTATGAGTGTATTTGCTATTTACGCCATTTTATTACCTTTTATTTTATCTCTTTATTTAATTAAAAACAAACAACTAAGCTTTAACGACTTTAAAGACTCTTACATGTTTCTATCAGAAATGTTAATTAAGGCAGTTCGCGATAAAGAGAATAAACATGACATATCGATATCTAATCAAAAAGAACAGTTGGTTAATTTAGAATTGGAAAAAAGTTTAAAGCACTTAGAGTTTATGTCTCAATTAGAGGCGTATCTAGAAGAAACTGACGGAAGTGTTATGTCTGTTGAGTTTTTACAAGAATTCGAGACCAGTAAAAGAGAAGCACAACTTACATTTCTTAAATCTACCCATAAAGCTCCATTAGCAGCTTAAAACGACTAAATTACCATTCGTCGACACTTATCTACCATCCGTCGACAGTTAAGTACTGTCAGCCGAAAATAAATTTTATTCAGATGCTTTATGTTTTTCTTTGTTTTTTAGAAATAAACAAATAAAAGATGAAAAGCCTCAATGTTTTATTAATCGAAGATGATATGATAGAAGTAATGAAGCTCAATAGAGCAACAAGTTCATTACAACTAAATCATAAAATCAAAGAAGCTAATAACGGTGAAGAAGCTCTTAAGGTATTAGAGCAGAAAGATAGTTTACCAGACATTATATTATTAGACTTAAATATGCCAAAGATTAATGGTATTGAGTTTCTAAGAATACTTAAGGCAGATGACCGTCTAAAGTATATTCCTACTATAATCTTAACAACATCAAATAACCAACGCGATTTATTAGAATGTTATAAGATTGGTATTGCTGGTTATGTGTTAAAACCTTTAAAATATGAGGATTATGTTTCCAAAATTGAAAAATTATTAGCATATTGGAGTATAAATGAATTAATTAAAGGATAATGAAAGGAATAATTTTCACTGAATTTTTAGATCTTGTCGAAGAAAAATTTGGACTTGTTATGGTTGATAAAATTATCACTCAGTCTAATCTAGATTCAGAAGGTATTTATACCGCTGTTGGCACGTATGAATTTTCAGAGATGTTGCAGTTAATTTCACATTTAAGTGAAAATACAGACATATCTGTTGACGATCTCCTCATGGTCTATTCAGAACATTTGTTTAAAGCTTTGATAAAAGCACATCCTAATTTAGTAGAACACTATAAGGATCCTATGAATCTATTAGCCTCTATAGAAAATCATATACACGTAGAGGTTCAAAAAATATATCCAGAAGCTCAATTACCAACCTTTGAGTTAGAGGAGCGAACTGATACTAAAATGGTAATGGTCTATAAATCGGACAAAGCATTATACATGTTAGGTAAAGGTTTAATGTTAGAAACATTTAAATTATTTAAAGTACCTGCAAATATTGGGTTCGAAAAACTAAACGAAGCCGGTACAGAAGTAAGATTCACCATCAACAAAGGTTAATGAGTCAAGAAGAGATTAGTATTCTCAAAAGAGCACTCGCCCGTGAAAGAGCATCTAGAAAAGCCGCAGAGGAAATTTTAGAAGCAAAATCTGCAGAACTTTACGACGTTAATCAAAAGCTAGAAGCTTCCCATACTGAGCTTACAAAGTTATACAACAAGGCCAATTCTCAACTACAAGGAGTATTCGAAAATATAGTCGACGCTTACATTATTATGGATCTTTGGGGTAACATTCTTAAAATGAATGATGCTGCTGTTGAGTTGTTAGGATTTGATTCTACTAAAGACGATGGAAATCTTATGAATCTTGTAGATCCAATTGATGCTGAGATAGTTGCTCCTTCTTTTGAAAAATTAATTGAGAAAGGATCTATTACAGACTTTAAGATTAATATTATAACCAATAAAAAAGCAAAAAAGTTTGTACATATTAACGCTAGCATTATATATGAAAATGACATTGCCGTTGGTGCACAAGGTATTGTAAGAGATATTACTTTAGAAAATAAATACCAGCAAGCTTTAGAAGCTGAAAAACAAAAATACAGCAGTATTATTGCTAATATGAATTTAGGTCTGGTTCAAGTTAATAGTAATGATGAGATTCAAATGGTAAATCAGAGTTTCTCAGAAATGTCTGGATATAAAGAGGAAGAGTTAATAGGAAAAATAGGCGGAGAAATGTTTCCGGTTGACGGCGATTCAGATATAATAATAGAAGAAAATAAAAAACGTACCAAAGGCGAATCCAATTCTTATGAAGTTAAGGTAAAAACAAAAGAAGGAATTATAAAGTATTGGTTAATTAGTGGAGCACCTAATTACAACCTTAATGGCGA
Source organism: Winogradskyella sp. PE311 (assembly GCF_046545555.1). NCBI lineage: Bacteria > Pseudomonadati > Bacteroidota > Flavobacteriia > Flavobacteriales > Flavobacteriaceae > Winogradskyella > Winogradskyella sp. PE311. The sequence goes on from NZ_JBHZTH010000001.1 coordinate 887,523, forward strand.
TATTATTGGGTCAATAGGAATTCATTTAGATATTACAGATCTAAAAAGTTTACAATTACAAAAAGAAAATCTTCTTACTAAGCTAGAAAAAAGTAACGACGAGTTACAAGAATACGCACACATAGTTTCTCACGATTTAAAATCACCTTTACGAAGTATTGATGCTTTAATTCAATGGATTAAAGAAGATAATAAAGATAAATTAGACGAGGTAACACTGCAGAATTTTACGCATATAGAAGGTACTTTAGAAAAGATGGAACAACTTATCTCTGATATATTAGATTATTCTAGTGTAGGCTCTGATAATAATGAAAAAACTGATGTGGATACTAATGAATTAGTTAATGATTTAGTGCGTATTTTATATGTCCCAGATCATGTAAAGATTTCCGTATCTAAGGAAATGCCAATTGTACAGGGAGATAAAACAAAGCTTCAGCAATTATTTCAGAATTTAATTAGTAACGCGGTAAAATTTATTGACAAACCAGAAGGCAAAATAGACATAAACGTAAAATCGTTACCAAATCATTTTGAATTTTCAATAGCAGATAACGGAATGGGTATTGAGAAACAATTTCATGATAAAATTTTTAAAATATTCCATTCTTTAAATAAAAGTAAAGAGTCTACAGGCATTGGTTTATCGATTGTAAAAAAGATTGTCGATTTACATAAAGGGAGTATTTGGCTAGAGAGTGAACCAGGTGTAGGCACTACATTTTATTTTACCATAAAAAAATAATAATGAAAACAGTACAACTAAGAAAAGGTAAAAATACAGATTGGGAATATCTATCAGAATCTTTGGAACTGAAAAACCCATTAGTACTAGTATTTGGGAATAGATTTTTATTAGATGACGATTCGGTTTACACTGAGTTAAGAGATAAGTTTTCAGACGGTCATATTGTATTTGGTTCTACGAGTGGCGATATTACAGCTGATCATGTAGATGATGATAGTATTACAGTAACTGCAATAGAGTTTGAAAAAAGTCATTTCGAAATAAAAACGAGTAACGTTCTTAATACAGATTTAGATAGTTTTAAAACGGGTAAAGATTTGGTAAATCAATTTACTAAAGAAGGATTGAAGCACATATTTGTAGTATCAGAAGGTAGCTTTATAAATGGAAGTGAATTAACAAAAGGAATGAATGATGCTACAGCAGATAGTTTATTAATAACTGGTGGACTTTGCGGTGATGCAGCACGTTTCGAAAAAACCTTAGCCTCATATAATGAAAAACCAAAATCTGGTGAGATTGTAGCCATTGGTTTTTATGGCGAAACTTTTGAAGCTTCTTTTGCTATACATGGTGGATGGACACCATTTGGTCCGGAGCGTATAGTTACTAAATCTAAATCTAATGTATTGTTTGAGTTAGATAATCAACCAGCATTAGATTTATACAAGAAGTATTTAGGAGAAAAATCTAAAGAGTTGCCAGGTGCAGCTTTGTTGTATCCACTCAATGTGCAGTCCGAGAATGAAGAACAGTCTTATGTCCGCACGATTTTAAATATAGACGAAAAAGAGAATACAATGATTTTAGCTGGTGATATACCAGAAAATGCGAAGGTTCAGCTTATGATGACCAATGTCGATAACATTGCAAATGCATCAGAACTCGCTGCCAAGCAAGCCTTAGAAAAAAGAAAAAACAAACCACAATTGGCTTTATTAGTTAGTTGTATTGGGCGAAAATTAGTATTGGATCAACGTGTTGAAGAAGAAATAGAAGAAGTGGTATCGATAATTGGAGAGGATACAACAGTATGTGGATTCTATTCTTACGGAGAAATTGCGCCATTTAACCTCGAAATAAATTGTCAGTTGCATAACCAGACGATGACCATAACTCTTATAAGCGAATAATGAATTCTTTATTAAGACGTCAAATAAGAAAATATCTAACAGAAGATTTAAGATCAGATAAAAATCTAGCACAATTTTTAGATGCTGTAGAGAGATCTTATTCTAATTTTGATGAGCAATTTACAATGCAGCAACGCGCAATGACTATTAGCTCGGACGAATTATTTGAAGCAAATAAACAATTAAAAAACGAAGCGAAAGCTCAAAAAGAAGTTATAGATAAATTAAAACATGTTATTGAAACTTTAAAATTCTATAATTTACCCGAACAGCAGAATACAGATAATATTGATTTAGACGGCTCTAAGTTGGTTGATTTTATTGATAATCAGACCAAAGAAATTGTTGAGATTAATAAGCAAAGAGAAACCCTTTTAGGTGAGTTAGCTCATCAAAATCAGGAGTTAAGTGATTATGCACACATGGTATCGCACGATTTAAAATCACCACTGCGAAGTATTGATACATTAACGGCATGGCTTAAAGATGACTACAGCGATAAAATCGACGATCAAGGGCAACAAAGTCTTAATCTCATAAGAAATAGTGTTGAAAAAATGGACACACTAATTAATGGGATTTTAGAATATTCGACCATTGGTAAAAATACTGTTGAAGTCTATGATGTAGATCTTAATAAGCTTATTGATGATATTTTAGGAATTATATATATACCAGATACTATTGAAATAAAAAAGCAAGAATTGCCTATAATAAAAGGTGATAAATATAGACTGCAACAATTGTTTCAGAATATTATAAGTAACGCGGTAACTTATAATGACAAAGAGCGAGGTCTAATAGAAATTGGTGTATCTGATAAGAAAGATTTTTTTGAATTTTATATAAAAGATAATGGGAAGGGTATTGAGGAAACTTATTTTCAAAAGATTTTTGAAACCTTTCAGAAGTTAGAAAATAACCAAGAATCAACAGGTATAGGATTGTCTATAGTAAAGAAAATAGTAGATCTTTATGGTGGTGAAATTTGGTTAACGTCAGAATTAAAAATAGGAACAACCTTTTTCTTCACACTTAAAAAAAAATATAATGGAACAGCCTAACCTGTCTTATGTAGAAAGTATGTCTGGAGGTGACAAAGCCTTTGAACAAAAGCTTATAGACATCATCAAAAAAGAGTTTCCTGAAGAGAAACAAGTTTATTTTGATAATATAGCAGCGGAAAATTTTAAAGAAGCCGCAGAAAATGTACATAAACTTAAACATAAAATTAGTATTTTAGGACTTATAAAAAGTTATGATGTTGCTGTTAGTTATGAGCATAATCTCATTGATAAGAGTAGCATAGGTAAGGAAGATTTTGAATCTATTTTACAGAATATGACCGATTTTTTAGAGACCATATAAGTTTATTTTATGAATTGTATTATTATCGACGACGAAGCTACAGCAAGAGCAATTATTAATCAATTGTGCACTAATGTAGACAGTCTAAAAGTTTTAGAAGAATTTCCTAATGCAATGCAGGCCATTAAGTATTTAAATCACAATGAGGTTGATTTAATATTCTTAGATATCCATATGCCAGACTTTACAGGTTTTGATTTTATAGATACCATCAAAAATCCTCCAAAAATCATTTTAACAACGTCAGATCCAAATTTTGCGATTCAGGCATTTGGCTACGATTGTATTGTAGATTATCTAGTAAAACCAATTACACCTGAGCGTTTTCAAAAAGCGATTGATAAAGCAGAAGCCATTAAACCTCCTGTGCCAGAAGAAAAAACCTCAGGTCAAGTTGAAACGACTTCCGGAAACGATTTGTACGTAAATATCGATAGACGTCTTATTAAGATAGATATACCGAGTATTTATTTAGTAGAAGCTAAAGGAGATTATATACAAGTAAAAACAGAAGATAAAAACTATACTGTACATTCTACCTTAAAGAAAATAGAGGAGAAGCTACCAGATAGTTTATTCTTAAAAATACATAGATCTTATATTATCAATGTGGACAAAATTATTGATATAGAGGATAATAGTGTACTTATTAAAAAAGATGTAATACCTGTGAGTCGTTCTAATAGACCAGAATTAATGAAACGTCTTAATTTATTGTAAACCATTCAAAGACACTTCTCAGTTTTCGGTCTTTAATCTACAGTAATCCGACGAAAAAAATCATAAAAACCCTTAAATACTTATACTTTTGAATCAGAAAGTACAAGTTAAGGTTTGTAAAATTGATAGTTAATTTTAGGGTAGAAGAGAAATCTTTTGCCCTTTTTTTATACTATCTGTACGCATATAAAAATATGCATATACCATTGGTCGCTTCTATAATTTTATTGACCCTTTTATTTTGTTTACCGGTCGAATTTTATAAAAAGTAACGACTATCTAATTTATTTTTGTGTTGTATTCTTAGTTAGGTTTGGAATATAGATTGATAGCTAAAACAACGGCAAAAGATGAGGGTCTTTTGCCTGTTTTAGTTTATAAAGTTTCTTTCAAAATACTGCTTAAACCATTAGTCGACAGTAAGTCGTAATCTAGCTTTAGTAGATATAGTGTTAAACGAATTATAATTAAACTGTGTAGCTATTGATAGTAAATTTGTTTTATAATCACATAGATGCATAATTATGAACACAATTAACAGTATAAGAAAACCACTAATTTTTTAGTCAAAGCTTCTAATTAGTTATGTTGAATAGACATGAGAAATGAGCTTGTGCCTGTATAATATTAAAAACAATACTTTTATAATTACTGAGTTATTTTTTTAATTACTCTAATTCTTACTTTTTACGGTTAAAAATATTGAAAATCAGCATACTACATTGTACTCAAGTTGAAATTTTCGCCTTTGTTAAGGACAAAATACAGAACAATAAATACATTTAATCGTTAAAAACATACACTTTATCGTATAATTACACTGTTTAGCGAAATACCTGATAATCAATTAATTAAGTTAGTATATTACATAGCCCAAATTTACTAATATGAAACCTAAACTGCTTATTATAGCGCCTAATGCTATATTTAACACCTATATTTTAAGCTTTAAATATCAGTATCTTTTAAGTCTTTTTTCTAAACACTTTTTATTCAATACTATCCTTATTAGATTGTTTAACCAATATATTAAGAAATTATATTGTTTCCATTTACAGACTTATTTTACACTATCTCACTGCATATTATTTAAAACTGAGTATTCAAATAAATTCTATGTTTCCATTAAAAAAAACATCTATTACTGCTCATAATAATAGTAGATATTAAAGAGATATAGATACAATAACAACGCATAAAACCGTTCGTCGATAGTAATTTGCTAACCAACGCTATTAAAGTTGAATCAAACGAATAATGAAAATTACAGCTGATATGCAGAGTAAATTTGTATCAGAATAAAAATCAAACAAGATGAAATTAAAAAACTACAATTTAAAGAATAGAATGACTTTGGCATTAATACTGGCATTCACATTAAGTACATTCGCACAAGATATCCCTTTTAATTGTGATTATAATGCGTACTTATTTCAGTATAACGATGTATATGCTATTGATTTAGCTTCTGGAAGTTCGTATTTAGTGCATGAGGATGTAACTGAGGCCTCAATAAACGCAACAGGGTATAATCCTGCAGACGGTTATATTTGGGGATCACTTCTAGGTTCGAAAGAAATAGTAAGAATTGGTAAAAATTTCACAACTGATATTTATTTTATAGATGAATTACCCACTAGTAATAGATATATAGGTGATGTGAGTTCTACAGGTATGTATTATTTAAAAGGCGGTGGGTCTACTTACTACAAAATTAATTTAGACCCAAATTCGGCAGATTATATTCAGCATGATGCTACAGAAAGTTTATCTCAATCGCTAAGTATTCATGATTGGGCTTTCAATGCTGTAGATGGTCAGTTGTATACAGTTGAGAAGAATTCTAATAAATTGTATAGAATAAACCCAGATAATGGGCAGGTAACATCGTTAGGTGAAGTACCGATATTAGCCGGAAACAACTATACTTATGGTGCTGTATATTTTGATGCAGATGGTCGTTTTTATATCTCGGCAAATCAAACAGGTACTATATATGTAATTCAAGAAGTACAAAATGTAAATTCAACTAACGATATGGATTCAAATTTATTTGCTTTTGGTCCATCTAGTGCTAGTAATGATGGAGCACGTTGTCCAACAGCGCCAGTGCTACAAGAGATATGTGATAATGGTATTGATGATGATGGTGACGGTCTTATAGATTGTGAAGACCCTTCTTGTTCTGGTTTCGGAATGTGTGAAGTAATCGTACCGCCAACATCTGGTGGAAACGAAGGTGGTTTAGAAAGTAACAATAGACTATCTGAGCAAATCAATAAAAGAAACTTTAATAGAGCTAAAACAGGATTTGTTTTTGATAGATTAAGTGCACCAAAAGTTACTAGAGATTTAATTCTAGCTCAAAGAGATGGTGATAACAGTTTTATACTACAAGATTTTATTCCGCTAGAAACTATTGGCGAAACAGAAACAATAGAATCTACACCAGCTGATTTGGTCAGCATTACAAATGCTACTGAAATTTTCGCCGTAGACTATATGAATAATGACACTCCAATAGCTTCAATTTTAGCTCTAAAAACTGAAAATGGTGTCTATGAGCACACTAAGTACATTTGCGATCGTTTATTAGGTGCAGAATTAATATCTGTTTCTACAATGAGTATTAATGAGCAACCTTTTATTAAGTCAATCATTAAAAACGTAGATGGGACTTACGAGTTTGTTTTAAGTTTTTCAGCTAAAGTATCTAATAATGAAGAAAATTTTAATGTAGAAAGCCATTGGAATTTAGATCAGTATGAAGAAAATGTAACATTTTATAATTTTCAGATTTGGTCTAACACTATAGATGACTTGTATTTATTAGGAGAAGAAGTTTTAAACTTATTAAATACAGAAAAGCCAATAGCAAATTATGAGCTCTCAACTCCACCAACAGTATTTGTAAGAAAAGGACAGTATGTTAATGGAGGTTTAGATCTTCAGATTATAAATACTAATGGTACACAAAGTGTTAATCTAGACGCAGGTTATAGAACAACTGAAACCGAAGATTTCGGAAACTTAAATTCTACAATTAATTTAAATGGTAATTACATTACTAATGTAACTGTAGATACTGGAAATTTATTTGACATCGGTTTTAGAATTGGCGATGGCAACGGTACACCAGATGATTTATTTATGTCAGATGGTCCTTGGGGAGTTGATGATTCTCAATCGGGTACTACTGTAAGTTTGTATGAAGTTACGGCAAACACAATAGATTTTGATGCGAGTGAATATGCTATAGAGCGTAATGTAGAATTAAGAGCAACAACTGATAGTTATGTAGCTGCTTACAGAGCTTTAACTCCGCGTTTTAAAGCTGTTGATTTAACAAGTTATAATAGCTTTAAGTTAAGTGCAAAAGGAACTGAGAATTTAGAAATAACTTTTGTAAAACAAAGTATTACTAATTGGGAGGAGCAATTTAAAGTAACGCTAGCACTAACAAATACATTACAAGACTTTACGATAGATATTGACGATTTAGAAAATAGTTTAGGAGAACAGGCAGAACTAAATGATGTTGTAACTATAGTATTTACAATGGTGTCTGAAAATGGAGTAAGTACGTCTAAAATAATGTCTATAAATAACTTGCGCTTCTCACAAAGCAGTAGTTTATCAATAGATGAGTTTAGTGAGGATGAAACCAAATTAAGCGCTTATCCTAACCCGATGATAACAAATACAACATTGCAATTTACAGCAAACCAAAGCGAAACTGTTGCTATATTACTGTATGATCAGTTAGGTAAAGTTGTATATAATAAAACATATAACGCAGTGCCAGGTAAAAATAATGTAACCATAAATAGAGGGAATCTAAGCTCTGGCTTATATTTCTGTAAAATCGTTAGTAATCAGTACGAGATTAATCCCTTAAAACTGATTATTAATTAACCCTTAGTTAATCCTTATGTGCATTAGGCAAAAGAGCAATCTTTTGCCTTTTGTTGTTTTATAATACTTAAGGTTGAGGGTTGTAAAAAATATATAATAAAATAATTTAGATTGGTGTTTTGAGGAGTTCTGTAATTATATCATTCTAAAATTAGTTGCGCAATAGTTATTCCAATAGTCTATACATAATAAGAGATCTAACATGGTCCAAAAACCAGTCAACGATACCAAACTGCTTCCTAACGTTTTAGCCATTGCATTAAACGAATATTAAAAAATCGACGGTTTATCTCATATAAATTTGTGGTATTAAACAAAGTATCATGAAAAATAAAATACTATTTTTAATCGTATCGATTACCTTCATAACTAATGCACAGAACTATCAGTTTCTTGGTGATTATACGTCAAACGGAACACCCTTATATTTAGAAAATCCAAGTGATGTAGTTTCGGAAGAGACACTTCAGATGATTGATCAGTCGCTTCCAGAAAGTTATCCAGTACCAGATTATAATCCGCATTACATTTCTTCCGGATATGAAACGGATGTTAAACTTAATGCTTTAGCAGATATTTGGGTAACCTTTGTAAACGAAGGAGCGGGATATAAAAATGTTCTTGGCTTTTATACATACGATCTAAACAATCCACCAACTTCAACACCGCAGCCGGAGGATATTACTATCATTTTTCCTAATGCTTCAAAACTACATAGTGGTGGTGGTTTGCAACCAGGAGATAAAGTGAAAATAGGAACATTTCAAGAAGGTACAGGAATCGGCTGGGTGCTATTAGCTAATGCATGGAATCCATCTTCTAGTTCTGTAGGTAACGGATTATGGCAATTGTTTTCTAATCCAGATTATAACCCAGAAGCTCAAGAGAGTTTAAGGTATCATAATGTTTTATTAAACGACCCAAACAATGAGCGTGTAATATTAGGTTTTGAAGATATAAGACGAGATTACGGATCTTGTGATAATGATTTTAATGATGCTATTTTTTATATCACTGCAAATCCTTACGAAGCTATTACTACTGTAAATTATGCAGATGTAAGTAGCGCATCTAACGTAACTTCTGCTAACGATGGAGGCTTAGAAAGTAATGGAAATCTTGCGAATTTAATTGCGAAACGAAACTTTAATAGAACAAAAACAGGCGAAGTATTTAATAAAAGATCTACACAGTCTGTTTACAACAAACAAGCATATTTACAACAGAGAACCTCGGAGGGAGGATCGGTATTAGAGTCGTATTTACCAGAAACTGGTATGTTTGGAGATGAAACGGCTTATATCTCTAGTCCAGACGACTTAATCGATATTACAAATGCTTCTGAAGTTTTTTCATTAGATATGTATAGAGATGAATTAAGAGTATCGGCAGTCTTAGCTACAGCTACAGAAGGTTCAATATACGATCATTCAAAAGTTATTTGTGACCGTTTAAATAGTTCAAGTTTAGAAGATATAAGAACGGTAATAGTTAGAGGACATAAAATCATCAGTGCTAAGATTTTGAGAGCTACTGGAGAAATGGAATACACTTTAAGTTTTTCAGTAAAATTGGGAGAAACTCAAAATGAACTATTCAGTTTTTGGAATATTGCACAATATCCAGAAGGAGACTATTATAATTTTCAGATTTGGGGAAGCTCTTACTCTCAAGTTTTTGCAATCGGAAATCATGTTATAGATACATTAACTGAAGAGAAACCGCTACAAAGTGTTGCTGTTTTAGATGTAGTACCAATGGTTTTTGTGAAATCTGGTAGTTATTCTAATGGAGAGCTTAATTTAAATATAATAAATAAGGTAAATGTAACGTCTTTACTTTTTGAAGCTAGTATTGCTCCTACGGAAACAAATCAACGTTTAGATCTTACACAAAATATTTCACTCTCAGGACAATGGAACGATACTATTTCAATAACTACAGGTAGCTTATTCGATGTTGGTTTTTCTTTACAAATTCCCAACTATAGTCAAAAAGATGCATTGTATTTAGCAGACGGTCCGTGGGGAGTTGACTATTATGAGGATTATGAAGAAGTTACAACATTTACGGTAGCAAATAATCCAATCACATATAATGAAGAGCTTTATGAAATAGAAAGACAACCTTCTGTTTCTGGTATGGTAAAAGGCAATGTCAACCTTTTTCGACATGTATTGCCAGGTGACCAAACTTTAGATGTAACAGATTATGATGCTATTCAATTTAGTATGTATGCAGATCAATTAGTGGAAGTTATACTAATGCCAGAAAATTTAGAAGATTGGAATAATCGTCTTAGATATACAATTGAGCCAAATGCTGAGTCAACATTCCATAACATATCATTTAATGATTTTGTAGACGCTAATGGGCAAAATGGTACTATTGAAAATATAAAAACTATAGTATTTTCTGTGAGAGGTGATTATGTGACGTCAGTGCCATTTAATATGTCTGTATCTGAGGTTGCTTTTGGACAATCATTAAGTCTAAGTATAGAAAATTTAGATAACCCTAAAGAAACATTAAAAGCTTACCCTAACCCTATGACGTCCCAGTCTATCATAAACTTTACAGCTTCACAAACAGAGACTGTACAATTTGTAATGTATAATCAGTTAGGTAAAGTTGTTTATAGTAATACTCATAATGTTGTACAAGGAAAAAACAGTATTGTAGTAAATAGAGACAACTTAAGCTCTGGTATGTATTACTGTAAAATTATTAATAGCACGTTTAACATTGACCCTTTAAAATTAATAGTAAATTAAACCCTTTTTAATAACTATCTGCATTAGGCAAAAGAGCAATCTTTTGCCTTTTGCTATTTTAAGAGATATGTATATATTAATGTCTTGGTAATATTTAAAGAATATTATTTGTATTTTGATTAAAATAGTTGTGATTTGACTTCAGTTTCAGTTTAAACTCACAAAATATAATGGGTATTACATTGTTGAAAAAATAAAATGAATCTCACAAGACATTGCGTATTATGCGAAAATCAAATCACAAGTCTTTCTATTGGTTCAACCTGTAAGTTGACAAATAAAGCTCCAGATTTTTATAAAAAGTGTGTAAGTCTAAATCTTGGTGACAAGTTTACGAATGAAATACATAAATCCAATCTAGAGCTACATCTAATACTAAAAAAGAAGAACACAAGTTATTTGAAGGTTTTGATTATTGCTATCATAGGAATTTTTTTTATTGTCGGAAATGGATTTTTAACTGACGGCTTTCGTCCTTTAAGATATTACTCAGTCTATCGCACTTCTGTAATTGGAGTAGGAGTTTTAGTTCTTATTAATGCTAACTTTAGCCTACAAAATTTTTTAAACGAATTGAAGTCAGCAAAATCTAAAAAAAGGAGAATTGATGAAGTTTTAGATACATACGGAATTAGATATAAGTCAATTTATAATTATAAAGATGAAATTCATGGAAATAAAGAAATCGAAATAATAATAGAATATAAAAATTGGAAAAAGAAAAGAACTACCTCAACGTTTGTAATTAATAGTTAGATTTTAAATGACTGTATCAATAAAAATCTATTCCTGAGTTTAGTTTAATACCACACAAAATGATTTCATCTATAGAATAACTGCATGTAAAGAGAATAAAACTATGAATCAAATTCTTAAAAAATTGTCATTTTTGATTTTACTGTTGAGTTTCAGCACTATTTGTTTTTCACAAAATATTTCACAACAATACAAACCTTTGAAAAGCGATAGTTTGAGAATTGGAAAAAAGGAGAATGATTTTTTACCTTTTATTCAAGCGGGTTACACACTTATGCTGCCAGAGAATAAAGGAGTAGTTGGAGTTCTTATTTTTCTAGAAGATTCTGGGTACGATCAAAAAAATAATAATGCCAAGCAGATGTATAAGCAAGCATCAAAAGCGGGCTTTGCTGTATTGTCAGTTTCAAGTGAAATTCCTTTTGATTTTTATTTTTTCGAGTCTTCTATGCAATCCACACATAATTTAATCGTAGAAGCGTTTATTAAAAATAATTTGCCCAATAAGAATATATTCTTTTTAGGAGGCAGTTTGGTAGGTCATAGAGGTTTGAGGTATATTAAATTTATAAAGGAGAAAGATTTTGAATTTCAACTTAACATAAAGGGTATTGCCATTTGTAATTTCACATTAGATTGGACAAGAAAATGGCATCAACATAGGCGTGATATAAGAATTGATCGCATCGACCTATGGGAGCCAAAATTTATAAATTATATGTTAGAAACTCATTTAAAAGGCACTCCTAAAACAGCGCCGAATAACTATCATAATTTCTCAACATATAGCTACTTTGATGAACAAAATAGGAACATTAAACTCTATAAAAACTATGCTGTTTTAGCTTACATAGAACCTGCAATAAATTTTAGATTAAAAAAGTATTTTAGAACACTGTATGAAAATAACGCAACAGATATAGTTGGCTTTTTGGCTGAATTAGAACTTGCAGGTAATGAAAGGACAGAGTTAGTTGTATTACACCCAGAAAAAAATTCAGCAGAAAAAAAGACCGTACAATCTACTTGGAATACAATAAATAAGGATCGATTAATGAAATGGATTATGGCGCAAAAGAAAAATTAAGCTTCTATTTATAAATTATTAAGATTAGACCAACTTGTTATCTTTCGAAGGCAGGTTTATTTAAAAACACCCATTTAAAACGCAATCCTATTTCCGTAAATGTAAAACCAGCAGCCGTTGCAGCGGCAATATTACTATGGGTTCCATACACATTTAGTAAACTGCGCTGAGAGAATTTATACCCAAAAGCACCTTGTATTCTGTAAGCTGTTTGTTTTGGGTCGTCCTCGATAAATTGATATCCAAAAGCACCAGTAAGATTATAAAACCATTCTGTTGGTTTGGCCACAGCTTCATCTTTTATGAGGTTAACAAAGACTTCGTAATTATTAAATTTTTCCGGACTAAAATATATGGTTGGGACTTGATCCTTAAATGTAATATACTGGTAGTTTACTCCTACCTTTAAAGATGGTTTTGGTAATAAGTTATAGTACAATGAGGTAAACAATAAATTTCTAGAATTTCCATCATTTTGTGCAGTGTGCATTAATTGTGTAAACCAACCTAAGTTAAAGTTGGTACCCAAATTATAGTTAGCGTAATAGTTATTTTGCACCAACTCTCTATCTAATAGGTCTGCATTAAAGCTTTCGATTTGGCGTTTATAACCAATATCTAGAGTCTGTAGTTTAAAGGATTTAATATTAAAAGATATATCGGTTAAGAGTTGGGAGTAATCTGTAGTCTCTGCTTTTGCTGAGGTGATACCAGCAGTACCTTTAAAAGTAATATTAGGGATTAATTGATAAGATAATCCTATAGAAAGATTATTAGAGTTGGCTTTGTTATCTGTAACGGTGTTGTTAGTAGTTCTGTAATTGTAGTTACCAAGCAAACTCAACTTTGTCGATAGAGGATATGCCACATTAGTGTTAAAAGCAAAAGCTTTATTATCTCCATTATCAAACGTGTGCGAGGCTTTAGATTCTAATACAGGTGTGAAACTTATATTCATTTTGTTAATGAAGTTAGTTGCATCTTTTTGATTGTCGTAAAACTTTAAAGTGTTTTCTGCTGAGGTATAAGCATCATCAAAACGGCCTAAGGCTTTTAAGACATTAGCTTTACCTAAATTACCATCGAAAGACGTGCTGTCGTTTACCAAGATGCGATTATAGTCGCTTAAACTTTCTTTGAAGTTACTCTTATATATATTTAAAGTGGCTCGTAATGCCAATACCCAGTTTTCGTTTGGATAGTCTGTATTTAAGGTGTCAATTAATGTGGTAGCTGCTTTGTATTTTTTATTCCAGATTAAGGCTTGTGCATAACGCTCTGTAGTTTGTTGCGTAATTATTTTGTCAGTGTTATTAGTTAAACTTGTGTAGGCTTTAGTGCTTAATTCTAAAGCTTTTTTCTCTTTACCATCTAAGTGTTCTACTAAAGCCAAACCATTTAAAGCTACAATTTTATGTTCTGGTTGTTCAGCTAATCTGTTGTACATAGTTTTAGCACTGTCTAGTTTATTCCAGATTAAGTATAAGTTGGCTAGGTTTAATAAGGTGTCTTTATCATCACCAAATAGTTGAAGATTTTTAGTTAAAAGTGCCTCAGCTTTATCATAGTTCTGCTCTTGTTGATTTTGGTAGGCGTAACCTAAATAGATATATTTTTTAGAAGTCATAGCGTTTGGGTTTCCTGGTGAAACCTCTAAGGATTTATTCACATACGTTAGTGCGTCTTCGTATTCTTTTAAATTTGATAAGGTGTTTGCAAAACCTAATAAGGCAGCAAAACTTTTAGGATCTTCAGTTACGATACCTTTATAATAACTTTTAGCAGCTGAGAAGTTGTTGTTCCATAATAAAGACTCTCCATAATTAAGCTTTACCTCAAAATCATTTGGATAGTCTTTTAATAAATCAGTAAATAGCGTATTAGCTTCTTGTGCTTTGCCATTAAGACCAATAGCACGACCATAACATAGTCTTGCAGTTTTATTATCAGGGTAATCTTTTAATATAGTTTCAAAAAATGATTCGGCTAGTGCATATTTACCAGTTTCTAAATAGGTAAAACCTTCTTGCATGTTTTGGGCAGTTACACCAAAAACGATTAAGAAAAATGTGATACTAATAAGTGATTTTAGGGTCTTCATCTTTGTTTATTTTACTTACTGCAAGTTAAGCACTATTTACGGTTCATTCATCTACAGCAAAACGCTATCCATCGAAATATAAAGAACTTACATGGATTTACAGCAGATATTTGTGTCAGATTTAAAATAATAATATTTAAAAAACAATAAAATTATGGCACTTACAATTAAAGAAAACAACGGAATATTTTCAGTAGCAGGTTCAATTAATGCAACTACTGCCAGACAAATGAAAACACATTTTAAAATGGTAATAAATGTTTTTAGCGAGATAGCAATTAATATTGAAAAAATCACCGAAATTGATACTTATGGTTTTGATGCTATTAAGACATTACACACAGATGCGGTTAGTAGTAATACTAATTTTTTTATGATTGGTAAAGATGTCCACGGCATTTACGAGAGATTAACCTGTAATTCTGATTTCGCTACTGTTTAAAATAACTAATTTTAAAAGAATAGATATGTCACTTACAATTAAAGAAACTAAAGGAATATTTAACTTAGAAGGCTCAATTAATGCTGCGACAGCAAAGTACTTCCAAACGCATTTTGAAACGATATTAAATGCATCCAAAAAGCTAACAATTAATATTGATAATATTATAGAAATTGATATAAATGGAATGAAGGCATTAAAAAGATTACACACTAATGCATTGATTTTCAATAGATATTTCTATATTGTGGGTAATGGTTGTAAAGAAATTTATGATGAATTTAGATTTAACTCAGTAGCATAACCTAAAACCCTAAATCTTGAAAACTAAACTCATGCAATTATTTGCAGCAATCAAAGGCAGAAAGTTAACGCCAGAGCAAATTTTTATGGTTAGTGTGTTGGCCGTAAATGGAGGAAACTATATTTATAATTTAGTCTTAGGTCGTATGCTAGGACCAACTGAGTTTGCAGACGCTGCAGTATTAATTACATTTTTATTGGTGTTATCATTTGTTGCAATGACGTTTCAATTGGTTACTGCAAAGTTCTCGGTATTATTTGAGAACGAACTTTTTAAAAATTTTATTTCTAGAGTTTATAAACAATCATTTATAATTGGTGTTTTATTTGGTGCACTTATTATAATATTTGCTTCTCAACTCAAAACCGTATTTAACACCTCATCTTCAACCATGTTCATCATATTTGGCTGTGGTGTTCCCTTGTATTTTTTAATGAGTGTAAATAGAGGAACATTTCAAGGAAAAAAATCTTATAAATCCTTATCGATTACCTACCAGGCAGAAATGCTAAGTCGTCTATTAATAACAATAGGTTTATTACTTCTATTAGATATACAATCATCTGCAATTATTGCCGTGGGTATTTTATTATCATTTGTATTTGGTTTGTTTCCTTTTAAATACAAACAAATCAGTGTAAAAAAATCTATTAAATTAGAGGATAAGTATAACAAGCAGATTAGAAATTTCTTTCTATTAACTGCTTTCTATGAGCTCACACAAATCATAATTAATAACAGTGATATCTTACTTGTAAAGCATTATTTTGAACCTTATGAAGCTGGTTTATATGCCTCGTTAGCTTTAATAGGTCGTATTGTATATTTTATTGCTTGGATGTTTGTGATGTTATTATTGCCAGCAGTAGTAGAATTAAAGAAAGAAGGTAAAGAAACAGCATCAGTACTTTTTAAGTACGTTGGGTACATAGCTATTATCTCTTTTATAATTGTTTTAGCTTGCGTATTACTGCCAGAACTTATTATAAACATACTTTTTGGTGAACAGTATATTAGTATGGCGCCTTTATTATGGAAATATGCTATAGCTACATCTATGTTCGCCATCTCAAATATTTTTGCGTATTACTATTTATCTTTAGATAAGTATGTGCCCGTAATAATATCTGGCGTCTTTGGGATGCTACAAATGGGATTGGTAGTTTTCTACCACGATTCTTTAGAACAAGTAGTGCATATGCAAATCGTTGCTATGATTTTGTTATTAGTAATCCAATTAGGATTTTTTATATATGAATCTAAAACTAAGAAAAAAGAGCTTATCTAAACCAAATAACCATTGGTCTACAGTAAAAGTCGGTCTGTCTAAAGACAACTGTTTTTGTTGCATTTATAATGCAAATTTGTACTGTAATTAAAACAACAATAAACAAAGAGATTATGAAATTAGCAATCGTAACAGCTTATCCACCAAGTAAAGTAACTTTAACAGAATATGCATACCATTTAGTAAAACAGTTTAGAAAAAACCAAAACGTTACAGAGTTAATCTTATTAACGGATAGAACTGAAGGAGCTAAAGATTTAGAGTTTACAGAAGCAGGTTGTAAGATTGTTGTAAAAGAATGTTGGGCATTTAATAGTTACTCAAATATTTTTTCGGTGACTAAAGCCATAAACCAAACGAAGCCAGATTCAGTATTATTTAACCTACAATTTATGAAGTTTGGTGATAAGAAAATCGCTGCGGCTTTGGGTTTAATGCTACCGTTGGTATGTAAGATGAAAAAGATTCCTAATATCGTTTTATTACATAACATCCTAGAAGAAGTGGATTTGGGAAGTGCTGGTTTTACTTCAAACAAGTTAATGCAAAGTATTTATGGGTTTATAGGTACGACTCTAACAAAACTAATATTAAAGGCAGATACTGTCGCTGTAACTATGCAAAAATATGTTGATATATTAGGAGAGAAATATGGTGCTACGAATGTAAAACTAATTCCACATGGTACTTTTGAAATACCAGATGAGCCAGACTATACGCTACCAGATGGACCGTTACAAATTATGACTTTTGGTAAGTTCGGAACTTATAAAAAAGTAGAGGGCATGATCGAAGCTGTAGAAATGGTAAGAAAATCAACAGGATTGGATTTAGAAGTTGTGATTGCAGGAACAGATAACCCAAATGTACCTGGCTATTTAGCCAAAGTTGAAGAAGACTACAAGCATGTGCCACAGGTACGATTTACAGGTTATGTAGAAGAGGAAGAAGTACCAGTTATTTTTAGTGAAAGTGCAGTAGCTGTTTTTCCGTATACATCCACAACAGGAAGCTCTGGTGTATTACACCAAGCAGGTAGCTATGGAAAAGCAGTAGTAATGCCAGACCTAGGTGATTTAGCACTTCTAGTACAAGATGAAGGGTATAGAGGAGAGTTCTTCGATCCTACAAGTGTAGAGAGTTTGGCATCTGCAATAGAAGCCATTGTAACAAATGACAGTTATAGATTAGAACTAGCAAAAGCAAATTATAAAGCTGCAACAGCACACCCAATGTCGCAAATAGCAGAAATGTATTTAGAAACATTTCAACAAATCATAGATAGAAAAGCTAATAATTAATCCTTTAAATAGTATTAAAACGTCAGCGTTATTTCTTTGAAATATACTTAAACGAAGATTTACGAATACCGCTTTTATTTATAAAGCCAAAATGCTTTTGAGGATTTTGGCGCCAAGGAAGTCTTCCCACGACTTCCTTTGGTACGTTATCAAAGTCATATAACGTCCAAGACATAAACTGAATATCATTTTCTGAAAAAATAGATTGAATCGTTTTGTGATATTCCGCCTGATCGTCGTCAGAATTTCCAAAAGGACTCCAAAAACCACTGTAAGAAGAGAGGCCATATTCAGAAATAATAATTGGTCTGTCTTTAACCTTGGCTTGTAGTGTTTTAAAAGAAGTCCCGAGTTCCTCTAGTTTTTCATAATAATGAAAGGATACAAAATCTAGTTTATCACTTAAAATGGTTCCACTTTCTGCATTAGACCAACCTATAGTTATGGCATGGTTTGGATCTTGCGATTTTACGAAATCAACCATCTTATCTAACCAAGCAGTTACTAAAGTTTTACCACGAGATTCAAAATCTAGGTTAGGCTCATTTTTTATATCCCAAAACGCTAGAGCTTTATGGTCTTTAAGAGCATTTACGATAATCTTTGCATGGCGCTGTGTTAGCGTCCAATCTAACACGGAATAATCACCATAAAAATCAAAAAGGGTAACCATCACTTTTAAGCTTTTAGATTCAGCAAGATCTAAGACCGTTTTAAGTTGTTCTAGTTTCGTTAGGTCTACGCTAGATTTACCAAAGGCTTCATAGGGTATAAAAATTCGAATACTATTTAAACCCGAAGTTTTGATAATTTCAAAATCTTTAGCTATAATTTCTGAATCTAAATTATCTCCAAACATATCCCAAGGATTTGCCTGTGGATAATAGTTTATACCTTTTATTTTAGACACTTCTAAGGGTTTATCATAGGTAGATTTAGCGTATGGCTGACTTTTTAGTTTTACTAAGTGACGAATCCGCCAAAAGCCATCCTCTAATAAAAGCGTAACACGATAACTAGATTGTTCGTTAATTTCTGCAACTAGAGTCTCACCATTAAATAGCCTTTTATATTCAATAACATTATGATCTGTGAGTACCACAAGCTGACCATCTTCACTAAAAAATTCTAGAGTTGGCTGGTGTTCTAAGGTCGTAGCGTCAATAAAAATTTGATTTTCTATATTATGATCTATGATATTAAAAATATTAGCTCTTGCACTTTTGGTATAATAATCATCAATTCCTTTTTTTGTATTTGTTTTATAGGAGACAAACTTTACATACCAAGCATCTAAATAATCATTTTCTACGGCTGTAAGTGTTTGTTGGTCCATAGGTCTACCTTCATTATTTAATGGAGCCCATTTTAATTCTGGTAAATACTGATCTACTTGTTTAACCTCTGTATGTAGCATTTTACTGCGATCAGCCCCTGTGTTGAGGTAACTATAAATAGCTCCAAAGCCAAAAATTAATAAGGTAAGGATGATGACATAAGACAACAAAAGAGAACCACGTAATATGTTTTTATTAATCTTACTCATAGCGGACTTCAGTAAATGTTTTTGTTATGCCTGCAACATGTAATTTTAAATTATAGATCCCTTTAGGAAACCGATCTGTATTTAAATGAAACGATGCCAATCCGTTTAAAGAACTTTCAATAAATTGTTCTTCCAATAAACCGTCCTTGAGAATTGATAACTTTATTTCCAAACCATCTGGTGTGCGTTGACTCATAAAGCTTTTTAAAGGACCAACGGTTATAGTTCTATTATCTTTAGAAAATACGATATCAAAATCAGCAATAGCTTGTTTGTATTCTAAATTAATAGTATCACTATTTGCCATCCCTTCAACATAGGCTTTAATTGTCCATTGATCTTCATGGTCTGGATGAATCATTTTTGCAGTAGCCATGCCATTAATCGTTAGTCCCGAAGTTTTAGCTTTATAACCGTCTTTATTTGTGATGAAAAATGTAACAAATGTGCCATCACTTACAATATTGTCATAACGATCCTTTATGATAGTTGTTTTAAACGTTGCGATTTGGTTTCCATCTGCATAATTATGAATACGATCTGCTTCAATTTTAAAATTAGTTGGTATAGCTGGCATCACATTGACGTCATATTCTTTTGAGTTAAGATCTAAGCATTCTGAGTTAATGAGAATACGTCCACTTTTACGTTCCGAATAAATATTTTTATAACCAAAACCGTTTTTGGTTTGTACATCTGAAGTTGTTCTGTTACTTAAAAACTGATGCTTAATGGATACGTCTGTACCATCAACAAGTGCATTATCTAAATCATCCGTTGGTATAACAACTAACATGGTGTAATCTGTACCACCAGCTTCAATACTTGGAGGTCCTAAATAGCTTTCTATACTTTTAATATATGCTTTTGGTTTAATGTAAATTTGTCCATTAACTTCGCTTCCCTCTGCGATTAATTTCCAGTTTAAGACACCCGATTTATTTGATATATCTGATGGGATATTAAAACTCAATATATTATTCTGTACGATTGGATTTAGTAGTATTGACCCATAACTATTACTGCAATATAAGGATGCATCTGTATTCCCTTCAGAAGAAAACTTTAATTCAAGAGAATCTCCTGCTATTGAATTCGTCTGATTTGAAATGAATACATATTTTTCAGCCTCTTGAGTTTTAGATATGACAAGAGTAGTTGCAAGCGCAATAATAGAAAATAATGATATGTAGAGATTCTTTAATGTCATTAATTAGGGTTACCAATATAAGTGTTGATTTCTAGTTTTATATATTTATATATAGGATGCTTTATAGGCTGTAACTCTTTGTTATTATGATTAATAATTCTATCGGTCACAATCTTATCAGAAATATTTTCATTTGGTAGTCCGTTTACAAAACAATTGGTCATATCGTCGTTTATTAAACGAATAGATTGATCTGTTAATAAAGGATGTTGAAATGCTTGTTTTCTTTGTTGTCTAATTCCTTCTTTTATAAATAAATGGTCCACCCAGACTAAATCTTTATTGGCATCGTAGTAAGAAACCAATAACTGAGGGATAGTTACTTCTTCAGTACCTCCATTAAAGAGACTACCTGAGATATAATTCTTACTGATATCAGAAATAGATATAGTAGTACTTTTAAATAAATCTGATCCTGAAACATTACCTGCAACTTGAAGATTAAACTTAGTAGGTTGTTCTTCAAACTCCATAGGTGTAAATTCGTCTGGATTAAATGTTTTCGGTATTGAATCTTGTGTTTTAGACCATGCAATACCTTCAAAATTAATTCTAAAAGAGCTGACTTCTTTAGGCATCAATTTATGATTGACGTGATATTTAGCGTTGTAGGTTGCTAAGAATTTATTGTCATCATTATAAAGTGTGCCTTTTAAAACCACATCTGCTGGTACGTTATCTATATTCTGAATTTCACCAATGAGCGCATAATGATTTTCAAACTTTACAAGTTTGGCAGTAAGAATTTCTAGCACAGGTTGCTTTAATACGTCCTCATGATGAGTTTGTTCGGTTGTAATGCGACGACGTCCTTGATTAAAATAATTTGTTGTGTTACTAGAATATAGCTGATCTGGTGGTAGGTCTAAATCTATATCTTCGGGTTGTATGTACCATTTATTATTTAGTTTAACTAAAGTTTTATAGTCCGTCTTTTCTATCTTTTCTAATGGTGTAATCCAATTAGTGAATACTCTTAAACTCGCTAAACTATCGCTTTGACTTATCGTTTCTGTAGTAATGGCATCTAATTTCGCATAAGAACTTAATAAACCATCTGTAACGGAAATTTCTAGCATATACTGCGCTATTGGGAGATTACTTTTTGGGTTTATAAGACTATGTGCTTTTTCAAATTCTTTAAAATCTAAAGCATCATAGTAGGCGAGAATTGCATTTTCTGGCGAATGATGCGATTCATTTTTAATGTAGAATAGATAAACTCCATAACTAATTATAAGAGCGAGTATAATAGACCAAACATGAGTTATTCTTAATACACCACGAGAAAATGTAGAATAGTTATTCTTAAAATTTAAAAATGCAGGAGGAGCGCTAGCTCTCGTTTTTAAAGCATGCACTAATAACATCTGTACATTAAGGATAAATGCAATAAGTACTGTTAAAAACGGCATAATACCCCAAAGTATTTTTTGCCATGTACCAACATCATCTTTAGGCAATATAGATGATAATGGAGGTACGTTTAGTTTTTCCCAAACCATAATACCATTTTCTAATTGCCGTAGGCGTTGCCAACCGCAGAAGTATAAAATGGGGTCATAGAATTTAT
Source organism: Winogradskyella sp. PE311 (assembly GCF_046545555.1). Lineage (NCBI taxonomy): Bacteria > Pseudomonadati > Bacteroidota > Flavobacteriia > Flavobacteriales > Flavobacteriaceae > Winogradskyella > Winogradskyella sp. PE311. The sequence continues at coordinate 909,792 of NZ_JBHZTH010000001.1, forward strand.
CGTTAGAGAAAATATACTTAAAGTTGTACTTCTCTGGCGTAGTTAAAAATTGCTGTAATGACCCAATACCTTCGACTCCTTTAAATTTTGAATTTTCTAAGCGCTCAATTGGACGTGTCGTTAATTCTGGAAGACGTCTCGCAGAATGATAATTACCATCAACCGACATGGCATTAGTCTGAGCAGACAACCAAGCCATTTGATCACCAAATCCTAAAGTCATGTATCTCCATTGATCATGCTGATCTTGGTTTAGGAAATTAATAATGGGAAGCATTTTAATTTTTTGCGGTTGTGAAGGTTTAAAATAACTCAGACTCATCGTAAATATGGTCATAAACAAAAAGAGTCCAGCTAAAATTCCGCCAGCTATTCTATGATATACAGCACCTAACTGATCTTGAATTAATGTTTTTAAATCCCCTTCAACAAAACGATATATAAATTCACCAAATAAGGGGAGAGACATTATGGAAGCCCAAAGTGTAAAACGGTCTAATGTTAAAATGTTAAACGCTGTTTCACCCAATACCATCCTTGGAATTGGTGTTGTGCCTCCAGTGCCTAAAACAACAAGAATCGTCATAGACAAGCCAAAAAACAAATAACGTTTGCTGTAATATCTGTAAAATATATAAGGCAATAAAATAAGTAGAACTCCCCATGGAATTAAGAAAAACACCAAGCCCGAAGATGTAATTTCTAAGAAATTGTCTCTAGAGCCATGAGGTATTGGTACTTGGGTAATCGGGTTGTTCTTTGAGTTAATCCAATAAGGTAATATACAGCCAACAATAATGACTAACGATAACATTCCAAAACTTATAATCCGTTTAAAAAGTTTGAAGAAACTACTCAGAAAGACTTTAAAAGTCACCGCTTTCATAGAGTCTACCTGTTCTCTAGAATGGTCCATAATTACCATTCCTATTAAAGGAAAGATAAAGAATATCATTCCAAAAATAGGAGTCACGTGATGCGAAGTAACCGTAACAGATATTAAAGATAACGAGGTTGCTAGATAGCGTAATTTGCCAGTTTTAAGCCATAAATAGATTTCTGGTAATGCGTGCATTAATACAGATATACCAATAATGCTAGGGAGCTGGCCAAAAATGTGAAGTGTTTCTACAAACGATGAAGAAAATACAGCTAAAACAGAAGCATAACCTGCGACTTTTCTATTAGAACTCATTAAAAAGGAAAAGCGATAAACACCTGTAATAAATAATACAATACCAATTAGAGCAACGGTAAACATTCCAAATTTTAATCCGCCGATTAAGGATAATGCAGCAATAGATTGATGCACTAAAGGTGGATAGCTCATTACTGTAAAGCCTGTGTACCATTTGTAATTCCATGGTTCAAACCAACTACCAGCATAATGGTCTGCAAAGAATAGGTGTATAAGTGCATCGTAAGTGGTTTCTAAAGTAAAAAATATAGAAGTGCCATGAAATGCTAAACCTATTAAGAGCGCAACAATTAAATATTTATTAGAGGTACTTTTCATTTAAAGGATTGATAAAACTATCAATACTGTAAATATAAATAATTTAAATAGTGGTTTGATTATTAATTATCTACAGATAATTACCATTCGTCTACAGATATTCTTATCTTGAACTAAATTAAAAGTTTACGAATCCCTTATAAAGTACTTTTGACATGTAAATTATAATCAAAATACATTTTTTATGAAAGTTTTAGCCATTGATGATCAACAATTAGTCTTACTTCCAATGCAAAAACGTTTAACCGAGTTAGGTTATGAAGTAGTTATAGAAACAGATGCTTATAAATCTTTAGAAGTTTACAATTCATACAGTCCAGATTTGGTTATTGTAGATATTAATATGCCAGGTGTTTCAGGTTTAGATATTATAAAACATATACGAAAAACAAAAAATGATCAAATTCCGATAATGGTGTTGTCAGGAAATACACAAGACAATACTATTATGGAAGCTTATGAACTAGGGATTAATGACTATATGAAAAAGCCATTAAGTCTTAATGAAATATGTGTAAGAGTAAAACGATTAATTGGTGTCCCTGCTAAGGGAAGCGAAGTTAAAGGTAATAGCGACATTATGATTCAGCAGCGATGTGTAGGTGTTGTTATTCCATGCTATAACGAAGAAGAACGTTTGTTAAGTGACGAATTCTTAAACTATATCAAGACCAATTCTGGTTATCATTTATGTTTTGTTAATGACGGCAGTAAGGATAAGACATTAGAAGTATTAAATGATTTAAGAAAAGGAAGAGAAGATTATATTACGGTTTATGATTGTGAAAAAAATGGAGGTAAAGCCGAAGCTGTTCGATTAGGGATGTTGTTTATGGCAGAGAAAGATGACTTAGATTATATTGGCTTTTTAGATGCGGATTTATCTACAGATCTAGCAGATTTTGACGATTTAGTTAAGACCATAGAAACAACCGACTTCAAAATTGTTAGTGGATCGCGTATTTCTAGGATGGGCGCAGATATTACCAAAGAATCTGCACGTAAAATCATCAGTTTAACGATTAATTTTATTATCAGAAAAATTCTTTCAATGGATTTTAAAGACACGCAATGTGGTGCTAAAATTTTTAGTAAGGATGTGATAGATATTGCCTTTAAAGAAAAATTTGTAACACAGTGGATTTTTGATGTTGAGATCTTTAAAAGAATGTCAATTCGTTATGGATTAAAAAAAGCAAAAACTATGTTGTGCGAACAGCCTTTAAAGCGCTGGATTCATGCTGATGGCTCTAAATTGTCTATGAAAGACTCTGTTAAAATTGTTGGGCAATTAGCTCAAATTGCCTGGGTTTACAGAACAAAAAAGATGAAAAATAAAATTCTTAAGGCTAAAGTACTTAAGACGATTTAATCTTTTTAAAACTTAATAAAGATGAGAATAGGTATTATCATAATATTTAATAACAATGAAACTCATATAGACAAGGATTTTATTATAAAGCAAATCAATGATTCTCAAAATATGGAGTTATGCTTAGTTGATAATTTTAGTAAAGACAGAACTCTTTCTTTATTATTAGATATAAAAGAATCCTGTGAAAAAAAGGTCTCAGTTGTAGAAATTAAGAAACATGCTTCTGAAAATGCCGCAAAAAGAGCAGGAGCAAGGTATATGTTTAATCAATATAATCTCAAACATATTGGCTTTATTAATGTCAACAAAATTTTAAATGGTGAGAGTCTAAATACACTTGTTGAGAGTGTAGTCGTTAATCATAAAATGATTATAGATTTAAATTTAAAAACTATCGAAAGACAAAAAATAAAGCAATCGCTTTTTAAAAGTATATTCTCGATTGTTGACTATTTAAAAACGGTAAATTCAAAAAAATCATTAATAAATTAGTTTTAATTATCTAGTTTACAAAATATTATCGTATGCAAGCATATCCAATAAAATTCAGACCAATACTAAAAGAAAAAATATGGGGAGGAGAAAAACTTTCCAAAATTTTAAATAAAGATTCAGACTCTAAAAATGTAGGTGAAAGTTGGGAGATTTCTGGAGTTCAGGATAACATCTCAATAGCCTCTAACGGACACTATAAAGGGGAATCTTTAAATGACCTTTTAAAAACCTTTAAAGGCGATTTTTTAGGAAAAAAGAATATTGATAGATTTGGTGAAAACTTCCCACTATTAATTAAATTCTTAGATGCTAAGACACATCTTTCGGTTCAAGTACATCCAGATGATAAAATGGCTAGTGAAAAACACAACTCTTTCGGTAAAACCGAAATGTGGTACATTATGAATAGTGATGATGATGCAGAAATTGTGCTAGGCCTAAAAAATAGTGAAATCGATAAAAACCTTTTAGGTCATATTAATGCAACAAATGTAGATTCTATTTTTAATACCATTAAAGTTAAGCAAGGTGATAGCTATTTTATACCTGCTGGGAAAATACATGCCATTGGCGCTGGTGTTTTGGCTGCAGAGATACAACAAACAAGCGATGTGACATATCGTGTTTATGATTGGGACAGAACAGACGATAGTGGTCAAGGAAGAGAGCTACATACAACTTCAGCCATAGAAGCAACTAAAGTATTCGAGTCTAGTGGTAAAAGTGATTATAAACTTGATAAAGATAAAACAAGTAATCTTGTAGATTGTGAATTCTTTACAACCAATATTTTTGAAGTAAACGGACAGCAGACAAGAGATTATAGTGGGTTAGATTCTTTTATAATTTTTATGTGTGTTGAAGGAAACGCTGAAGTTACAATGAATAATAAAACAGAAAGCCTTAAAATGGGTGAAACTATTTTACTTCCAGCAACATCAGATAAAGTGACCTTTAACTCAGAAGCAGGTAAATTACTAGAGGTTTATATTGATTAAATAACGTTTTAAACTTATCACTTTTATATCATTGCCAAAGGCCATTCGTTATATTTGTGAATATAAAAGAATCTATGAGCCTAGAGCGTATACTAAAGCAAAGAAGTAACACTACTTGCGAGTTATGTGGTAATACTGATAAGTTAACAGGTTACAATATTCCTGATATTAAAGAGCGTGCAGATAAAACAGCCCTTTATGCCTGTAATATTTGTATTGAGCAAATGACTGACTCTAATCAAATAGATGCTAACCATTGGCGATGCCTTAATGATAGCATGTGGAGTGAGCATGAAGCTGTAAAGATTATGGCCTGGAGAATGCTAAATAGAATTGAAGCAGACTGGACGCAAGATTTATTAGGTATGATGTATCTAGAGGACAATGTTTTAGAATTAGCTAAAGCATCTGGTGATGGAGAAGAGGAAGCCGACAAATTAATCCATCGCGATGTTAATGGTGTAGTTTTAAATCATGGTGATTCAGTTGTTTTAATCAAAGATCTTAAAGTAAAAGGCTCTAGCATGGTAGCTAAACAAGGCACTGCAGTTAGAAATATAAGACTAGATCATGAAAATGAAACCTATATTGAAGGTAAAGTAGGGCCAACCAGAATTGTAATTATTACTGAGTATGTAAAGAAAATATAATTTACATGTTAGAAATAAGACCGACTTGCGAAAACTGTAACAAAGCACTACCATTTGACTCAGAAGAAGCTATGATTTGTACTTTTGAATGTACTTATTGTAAAGATTGTGTAGAGCTATTGCAAAAGGTATGTCCAAATTGTGGCGGTGGATTTGAAAAACGACCGATTAGACCACTGCATCTTCTTAAAAAGTATCCCGTTTCAACTCATATTGTATATAAGCCAGTTGATATAAAAAAACATCTTCAAAATATAAAAACTAGGTAAGTGACTTTCTCTTTTTAACTTATTATTAATGTGTTGTTTATCGAAAAAATAAACAAACCTTCCCGAATAATCTAGTCAAAATTACCATTTATCGATTTTCTTATACAGCAACAAGAAATATGTTCGATATTGTGGACATCCCTCTAATTAATAGCACCAAGTTTACTGATTAATAGCCCCAAATTAGTATGAACGCTTTAAACATTATTTATTATGGATTTAGAAATTACAAACTACAACAATCACTTTCAGATTAAAGGAACTTTGAACAAGGTTAATTTGAAAACCTTTAATTCTACATTTGCTAATATTTTTGATAAATTAGATAACATCTTAATTAATATCGAAAGTGTACATAGCATTGATAGAGCAGGTGTAATGGCCTTAGCGAGATTACATAATGAATCTATTACAAAAGCTAAGCGATTATCTATTGTTGGTTTTGGATGCAAAGAGCTTTACCAGCACTTTAAGGCTGAAGAGCCAACTGTATCTATGTCTTCTAATGCAATCGTGGCAGCTTAATTATCCATATAACTTATATTTGTAAAGTGTTTCCAATGCATTTATGGTGATAGATAGGTGTTTCGGATACACTTTATTTTTTTGATTTTATTTGAGATATTTAACAAGACATGTCAGCTACTATTTTCCAAGCTCCATTAATCTTTTTGAATATAATAATAAACACACCATCTGCATCCCCAACTTCGCGCTTTAGATGGTACTCACCCATAACCCAATAGTTGTCACCTTCAATATTAGAAATATCATTAATAACAAAATTTAAGGTGCCGCTTTCTGCTTTGGTAGGATACCCTTTTTTGTAGTTAGCAAGTGTGTTTTCCCATCCAAGCGTTAAACCATTACTACCATAAAATTTTAAAGAATCACTTTTCCAATAGCCTTGCATAAAGCCTTCTAGGTCGTGATTGTTCCAAGCAATCTCTTGGGCTTCCATGACTAATCGAATTGCTGCTTCAGCCTCACTAGGTGATGTTGTTGTTTGTTTAGTTTGTTCTGTTGTTACATCTGCTTTTACGCTTATACAGCTCACAAACAATAGTGCTAATAAAATGGTGTAAATAGGTTTCATAAGGTCGTTTTATTATTTCAACCTAAATGTAATAACTAAATATTAAAGTATACCTTTTTGCTTTTTTAAAAAAGCATCTGCTTGGTGTTGCATAAGTTCGCGTGCTTTTTTGCGCTTGTAGTTCATAACTTCCTCCTCATCGGCAATTTCTGTGTAGACTTTATTGTTGATTTCGTTATCCGTTTTAACTAATAATTTTCGCTCACTAACTTGTTGGGTCGTCCAGGCTTTTATTGCAGTTTCCTGATCTTCTAGTTTAAAATCAAATTCACCTTTTGGTGACAAGAGTTTCGCAATAATAGGAGACGTTTCTATAGCTAAAAACAATAGGAAAATAAAGAATGATGGTAGCCAAGGTAAAGTACCTAAAGCAGTAACTCTTGCCATTAAACCATCAAAATTATCAATTACTGGTTGTGATTCTGCAACATTAGCTTTATAGTTGCCTTGTAGCGCTATAATCTCATTTTCTAAAGTTGTGATTTTGGCCTTATTGTCTGTTTTTAGTTGCTGTAATTCTGCTAAACCAGCATCGTGCTTTTCACGTTTTTCTTTATAAACAGGACCTTTACCCAAAAGATTTGTACCTGCGGTTCCTTCTGCTTCAGAAATATAAGTATCGTATAAGGCATTAACCTCAGTTTCTTTTGCATCAATTTGAGATTGTAAACCTAAAGCCTGATTTTCTAATTCGGCTATTTTTGGATTAAACTGTTCAGCAATCTGGTTCTGATTCGCTAAGGTTAAATCATTCTTTTGTTCTAGTAAAACTTGATTAATTTCTTTTTCAAAAATTTTGAGTTCTAAAGGTTTAGAGATTACAATAGCTATAATTACAGCTAAAAATATACGAGGTGTCGCTTGTAATATTTCATCAATGACATTATCGCGTTTTTTGATTGTTGAAACGATATAACGGTCTAAATTGAAAATGAGTAAACCCCAAATTAGCCCAAAAAATATTGAAGTATAGAGATTGTCAAAAACAGTATAAAGCGCATAACTAGAGGCAATAGTCGCCATAAGTGCCGTAAAGAAAACTGTAGCGCCAATACCAGCATATTTATTTTGTTCTCCAATAGAACAGTCTTCTAAAATATCTGTATCGGCTCCCGAACAAAGGATAAAGAATTGCTTAAGCATAAGAATTGATTTTTTGATTGATTGTCTATTAGAACGCTAAAACCTATGATTTGTTACATTTTTATGTAAAAAAAGCCTCATATAAGAGACTTTAATTTTTGATTTAAATTCTGTCTAATTTTATATAGTCAAATTACTAATTCCATGCTTTTTGAATAATTTAGTAAGTCGAGTAACATGAGATTTCAAATTCTCTGATGCACCATTGTCTAAAACTAACTGATAAGAAGGATGCTCTTTGTACTTACCATTATATTCGATGATATTAAATCTAATATCGTCTTTTACTAGTATTACCTCAATATCATTTTGATATTCTGTTGAGTTTGATGGTTTGGATCTGAATTTTTTAAAATCTTTATTTTGACAGAAAACAAATGTGTTATTTATTTCGTCTTGAGATAATTTAACAACTAAGGCTTCTAACGCTTTTAAAGAAATTGATTTGAAGTTTTTTAAAGAACTATCCTGACTTACTGAATACACACCATCTTCAGAAATAGAAATTAAAACTTTACGTTTAGTTTCATTTGGCTTAGCAGGTTCTTTTTCGAGTTTGTATGTGCCAATGGGTATAACGATTGGGTCAGAGTCCTCTAATAAATCTAAACCTATAAAATTTATAGGCTTTTTTAGGGACAACATAGAACTTGCTTTACGTTCTTCATCAGTTAATTGACTATTAACTTTGTAATACGATTTACCATCTTTGTTTATTTTAACATAAGGCGCAAATGGTGTTATTGGCAATTTTAAGTTTTCTTTTTCAGCTTTAGTTAATTTGAAGAAATAGGTCTGTCTTAGTTCTACCCATAAATCACTCATTAATTGTTTTTTAGCTTTCGATTTTTTAATAAAATGAGGTTTAGAATAGCGTAAACTCTCATAGCGTTTGTATTTTTTAATGTATTCAGCCTTTCTTTCTGAAATACTGTAACTAGCATAATCTTCTGCATTTGGCCCACCTTTTTCTTTCATAGAGCTATTTCCTTTCTCACCAATATGTATAGGCTTGTTAGAAATATAGATTAGAGGTTCTTTAGTGTCAGTTTTCTGCGCGTTGAGATGTAATTTTGGATTCTTCTTTAATATTTCAATGGCTTTATCAGACGAAATAGGTTTTAACTTATAAAAGAATTTAGCATTGGTCTTAGCCATTCTAATTACAAAGTCTAATGGCGATTCTGGCGGAGGTGGAGGCGGTGGAAAACTTGGCCATTGCTCTGCTACTTTTTTCTGAGCTTCTGTCATCTTATCGTATATAGCTTTGTGTTTTTTTACATCGTTTTGTTTTACAATAAGATTTGTGTAATCGTTACTCTCTTTTGCTTTTGCCATAGCAGTATTTAGTTTTTTAGCCCAAACATCATATTCTGCAATTTCAATAACTGTAGCTCTTTCTGGCGCTTCTGGACTTGGTGGAGGCGGAGGTGGAATATTTGGCCATGGTTCGGCAGTTTCGCGGTGCGCTTCAGTCATTAAGTTACTGTATATGTTATTGTATTTATCGTAATCTTCTTTCTTAATTCTTGGGTAGTAACTTTTGTTATTACCAGACTCTGCTTTTTTAATGGCTGCATTCATTTTTTTAGCCCAAACATCGTATTCTGCAATTTCAATAACTGTAGCTCTTTCTGGCGCTGGTGGTGGAGGTGGAGGTGGTGGTACTTTTGAAAAATCGGGATACGATTCTGCGTTCTTTTTTTGGTCCTCAGACATTATACCATATAAGTATTCTACCCTTTTTACATCCTTAACTTTTATGATTGGAAACTTGCTTTCAAGTTGAGAATTACAGTGCTTAGCCAGTTTATTGTATTCTGCAACTTCCTCTTTTGTTGCTTTTTGTTGTTTTATTTTTGGCGATATTGAAATTTTTTCATCGTTACTTTTTACATCAAGACCTGGAAAAGGGTAGTCAACAGCTTGTTTTTTCTGTTGAGGAGACATTCTTTTATAGATTTTTGAGAATTTGATTAAGTCTTGCTCGTCAATAGGAGGAAACCAAGTAGCATCTTTAGTAATTGGTTTACTTTCATCATGAATCTTTTTTGCCCAAGTATTGTATTCTGCTAATTGTTTTTGTGTGACTTTTTCTTGAGACTTAGAAAGCTTCACAATATATTTACCTTTAGTATCTTTTTGAGTAAGCATTTCAGTGCTTCTACCTTTAGTGTTCCTAGCAATGGATTTAGCTTCTTTTGATGAGATTTTTTCACCATCTAAGTAAAAGGAAGCACCTTTTTCTTCCATTTCAATGATATATTCTAAAAAAGTAGGGTTATATGTTTCTTGAGTGTTTTCAAAGTTTGGACCACCTCTAGATATTTTAGTTTTAGGTTGAGATGATCTAAATTTCTTTTCAGCAGGAACAGGTGGTGTAGGTAAGATATTGTATTTATCTAAATCTTCTTTAGTAAATTGATTGTATATTTTATCAGCTTGTGCTTTTAAAATTCTAAGTTCAGAATTATCTGTTTCTGAACCTTTTAAATAGATTTGAATAGCATTAGAATATATTTTGGTAAGTGCTCTGTAATCACTAAAAGACGCTTGAGTGAAAACATGTTCTAAAACAGAAGGATATGTCCCAACAGATTTGCGTTGCGCTTTGTTCATAAGGTGATAGATAGCAGCTAAGCGCTCAAATGTACCTACAGGAATAAATAGGGCTGAGGATTTATCATTTAATTTCTCTATCCAGTCTTTGTATTCCTTCATCATTGCTTCAGAAGCACCATCTGTATAAACTAATTGTAGGTCATTCGCTTTTTCTAGTTCTGCTTTAATTGGATCTGCAATTTCAGAGTCGTATTTCTGTACATATTCTCGTTCTGCAAAACTGTAAAAGAGAATAGCAATAATTGGTAAAAGCAATAACATGCTCAACCAAATTCTGGTTTTTGATGTTTGTGTTTTCATAACTGTAAATCGTTTTTTGATGGATGAATAATTGATGGCACTACTGAGCTGATGCTTTTGTGTGCTTGATGAAAATTGTAATAATATATTTTGGTAGGTTTTGGTATCGATACCTTTTCCTAATACGGCTTGGTCTGCTAAAAATTCGTGATTAAGTTTTATATGGTGTTTAAAAATGTAAATGAGTGGATGAAACCAAAATATAATTTGAAGTATCTCAATACCAATAATATCTAAACTATGTAATTGATTGGCATGCGTTTGTTCGTGAAGTAACACTTCTTTTGGCACTGCATTGTTATTATAAGTGTCTTTATTAAAAAATAGATACTTAAAAAACGAGTGCGGAATGCGACACTCTTTTAATAAAACGTATATAAAAGACTCTTCTATAATGGTTTCATTTTTAGAAATTCTATGATACATTTTAGCAAGATTCACAATAAATCGTAATGAGAATAATAAGACACCAAGGCCATATATTAACCATAGAACAGCTTCTAAATTCCAAAATGGAGGAGTTTCTATGGGAACATCCGTAACGGAAGACTCTACTGGTATAGTGAAGTTTGAAGAAAATTCAAAATCGTTAACTATTGGTTCTATATATTTTGTTATGGTTAATGAAGGGATTAATAAGGCAGCAATAAATGCACCCAATAAATAAAAACGCTTAAAACGATGCATTTTCTGACGTTCTAACAATAGAACATAAATCAGCCAAAAAATGGCTAAACATGCTGAGAATTTAAATAAATACGTTTCCATATTACTTATTTTTTATTTCTTTATCAATGATAGTTTTAAGTTGTTCTAACTCTTCTTTAGTAAGATCTGTTTTACGCGTAAAGAAGGAAGCAAATTGAGAGGCGCTATCATTAAAAAATGTTTTGATGAGTCCATTAACATGCTTTGAGAAGTAATCTTCTTTCTTTACTAATGGAAAATATTCTCGAGATTTACCATAGGTTTTATAGTCTACAAAGCCTTTACCAATCATTCTTTTTAATAATGTGGCAACTGTAGTCGTTGCAGGTTTAGGCTCTGGGTAAACCTCTAGTAAGTCTTTCATAAAAGCCTTTTCGAGCTTCCATAGATATTGCATTAATTGTTCTTCGGTTTTAGAAAGTTGCATGCTCTACATGTTTAGAATTAACTCTACAAATGTAGAGTATAAAATTGAATTGGCAAAATAAACATTCAAAAGAAAGCAAATAGTTATATTTGTTTAAGTACAAATTATCCCAAATTATGCAGAAAATAGGCTATTTATTATTCTTTTTAGTAGGTGTTAATTTATCTTTTTCACAGTCAATCGAAGATATTATTAATCAAGTTAGTAATGCAAACTTGCAATTAAGTGTATCAGAGCTTTCAGGAGAACAAGCAACTATCATTAATGGCACATCACAAACTATTGTTAGTCGCGTTCAGAGTAATAATGACTTAGCTGCAAACTATATAGAAGAGCGTTTGTCTGCATTACCAAACCTTTCGGTCAGTGTCCAAAATTTTAATACAAACGGAAAAAATATTATAGCTACTCAAATTGGTCAAACCAACCCTAATGATATTTATATTGTTTGTGCACATTATGATTCTGTTACTACATTTTGTGCAGATGATAATGCCACTGGTGTCTCAGCTGTATTGGAAATAGCAAGAATTTTATCTTCTCAGTGTTTAGATAACACTATAGTATATGCGCTATGGGATGAAGAAGAAATAGGATTATTAGGTGCTAATTATTATGCGCAGCAAGCTGCGGATGAGACTAACGGTAATACTAGAGATAATATTTTAGGAGTTGTAAATATGGATATGATTGGTTATGATGGTGATGCACCTGGCACAGTTGGCGATAACGAGTTCGATATAGATGTTCGTAATATAGCTAACTCTATTTCCATAAAAGACGATTTAATTGCCATTTTAAATACATATACTTTTGATTTAGATGTTATTGTTGTTAACCCTGGAACATCGGCAAGCGACCATTCTCGTTTTTGGAATCAAGGTTACTCAGCTGTGCTCGTAGGAGAATCTTGGGAAACTAATGATCAAACACCAGATTATCATACGTCTGGAGATCAAAAAGAGGATATAGACTTTCATTATATGACGGAGTTAACCAAATTAGTTACTGCATATATGGCTACAAAATCTGGTTTAATTGCTTTAGATAATACAGTTACACAGACTCAAACAGAATTAATTGCAAATTCTACTTCTGGGACTTATCAGTGGTTTAATTGCGATACAAGTGCACCAATTTCAGGTGAAACTAATCAAGTTTTTACTCCTTTAGCTACTGGTAATTATGCTGTAGAAGTAAATAATGGTAGTTGTACAGAAATGAGTACATGTTTTAATTTCTCAGTTTTATCAACTGAAGATTTTTTGGAGTGGGAAGTAAATGTATTTCCTAATCCGGTAACATCAATTTTAAGAATTGAGAACTTAACAAAGACTGAAATAAGGATTTTAATACACGATATTTCTGGGAAACTAATAGAAACTTATAATTCTCAAAAAGAGTTAACAGAGGTTAGCTTCAATAATATTAATTCAGGGATTTATTTTGTTACTATAACATCAGAAACAAAATCTTCAACGTTTAAAATTGTTAAGGAATAGTTATCTATTAAAAGGACGTTCGTTAATCCAATGAAAAGATCGAGAGGTCAATGGTAGACTGTCTAAACTTTTTTTCTTAAAACGAATACTAATACTATCGTTTCCTAAAGTTCCGTATAATTTAAGATAGCTAGGTTCTATATTATTAAATTTGAAATTATAGTCATCTTTTTTACTATCTGCTAGATGTATTTTTATTTGATTATTAAGGGTGTCCGTAATAAATGAGTATGGTATTAACTGCTCTGTCATAGTCTTTACAGTAGCTCTTTTTTTTCTTTCAATAATTAAATAACGCCATCGATTTTTGTCAGTAATTAATGGTGGTATTGTATCATTATTTACTATAAATAGCTCTGTTTCCCATATTCCATAAAGATGAGGTCTGTGATTTTCATCACTTATATTGAGCGCACCCAAATAGCTTAAAATAGTGGCTACTACTAAAAATAGTGGAACTAGTATTTTTTTTAATTTACTAATTAGTCTTTGATTTTTTCTAATTCGATTAGGATAATAGAAGTCGTAACTTTTTGTTGCTCCATTTTTTATAAACACTAAGACAAATCGTTTTATATCCGTCATAAAAATGATGCTTGACATTAGAATTAAGTGGATTGAAAAAATTTTAACAGGAATATCGAATGTTAAATTCATCATTGCCACCTGTGCCATTACACCGATAATTATAAAAGCACCGAGAGTAGATGTTCGTCTAAAAACTAGAAGGAGCCCACCTATAATTTCCATTAGACCAGCGAACAGTCCAAAACCTTTAGAGTATCCCATATAATTCCATGCAAGACCCATTGGAGAAAATTCACCTAAAGGTTGCAACAATTTAATAAAAGACGGTTGTTGAAATTGAATTTGAAAAACTTTCACAAAACCATAAAGGAACATTGCAGATATTAAGAATATCCGTAAAACAATTAATAGCCAATAAAGTGGAATGTTATATTCTTTCCTTTTAGCATTAATTATCGACCAAAGAACAGAAGTAATAATGGCAACGCAAAAATTAACAAATAGTGTTATGTAAGCAAAGGTGTTGTCTCCACTTCCATAGCCACTTACATCGAACTCATAATTGAAACCTAAAATTTCTTTGCCAATCCATTTAAAAGGAGTTTCAAATAGACCATTTGCAAACATCAATACTATGTACAGAATGAAATAGCTAAAAATAAATCTAAAAAGTAATTTACTTTTTAGCGACCATTCGGGTATATATGCTTGACTAAGTAACATTTATTTTTTTAATTCAGTAAAATACTTGTAAAACCATGGAATAGTCTCAATTCCTTTAAGGTAATTCCAAATACCAAAGTGTTCGTTAGGTGAATGAATAGCATCACTATCTAAACCAAAGCCCATTAAAATAGTTTTACTTTGTAGCTCTTTTTCAAAAAGTGAGACAATAGGAATACTACCACCACTGCGCTGAGGTATAGGTGTTTTACCAAAAGTTTGCTCATAAGCTTTTGAAGCTGCTTTATAGCCAATACTATCTATAGGAGTTACATAACCTTGCCCACCATGATGAGGTGTTACTCTAACCGTAACACCTTTTGGAGCAATACTTTCAAAATGTGTTTTAAATAACTGAGTAATTTCTTCCCAGTCTTGATTTGGTACTAAACGCATAGATATTTTTGCATAGGCCTTACTTGCAATTACTGTTTTTGCACCTTCGCCTGTATAGCCTCCCCAAATTCCGTTAACGTCTAAAGTTGGTCTAATTGAGTTGCGTTCATTGGTAGAATATCCTTTTTCCCCATATACTGCGTTAATCTCTAATGATTTTTTATACGCATCTAAAGAGAATGGCGCTTTTGCCATTTCAGCACGTTCTGCTTCAGAAAGGTTTTCAACATTGTCATAGAATCCTGGAATTGTAATATGATTATTCTCATCATGAAGTGATGCAATCATCTTAGTTAATACATTTATAGGATTTGCTACAGCACCACCATATAAACCAGAATGTAAGTCGCGATTAGGACCAGTAACTTCAACTTCTACATAGCTTAAACCTCTTAGTCCAGTTGTAATGGAAGGCACGTCTTGCGCAATCATACCAGTATCGGAGATTAGGATAACATCATTTTGAAGCTTTTTTCTATTGGCAACAACATATTTTGCAAGATTTACACTACCAACTTCTTCTTCACCTTCAATCATAAATTTTACATTGCAAGGCAATTCATTATTAGAAGTCATATATTCTAGGGCCTTAACATGCATATACATTTGCCCTTTATCATCACATGCACCACGAGCAAATATTGCGCCTTCTGGGTGTAATTCAGTTTTTTGTATTACAGGCTCAAAAGGTGGTGAATTCCATAAACCTAATGGGTCTGGCGGTTGCACGTCATAGTGGCCATAAACCAAAATTGTAGGTAGATTTTTATCAATTATTTTTTCGCCATAAACGATAGGATAACCGTCGGTTTCACAAATTTCAACATGGTTACATCCTGCTTCTTCTAAACTTATTTTAATAATATCTGCCGTTTTTAAAACATCAGATTTATATGCCGAATCTGCGCTAATTGAAGGTATTTTTAATAAATCTATAAGCTCATTTAGAAATCTATCTTTATTTTCTTTTATATAAGATTGTATGGTTTGCATAAAATGAATTTGGTTTTAAACAAAAATAAGAATTAAACAACGATTATTTTCTTAAATAAATCCTATTTGAATATTGAAACTATTGTTTATATTTGCATCCCGATTTAAGGGAAATTAATGCAGGCGTGGTGGAATTGGTAGACACGCTAGACTTAGGATCTAGTGCCGCGAGGTGTGAGAGTTCGAGTCTCTCCGCCTGTACAAAATAACAAAAGCTGACTATAAGTAGTCGGCTTTTTTTATACCTTAAATAGATGCTATATGAAGTAGGTGAGAAGTTTATGTTTGGTGCAGTCGAAGCAAGTCTCCCCTTTTTTATAGAATAATAAAAGCTGACTTTAATTGAGTTGCTTTTTTTAGTGTGGATAATTCTCTTTTTTACATTTATAGACCTTGACTTTAAATGTCTTATCGCAAATACTATTAATCATAGTTAATGTTTTAATTATTCTGAATATATTTATAAGTAACTGATGCTATAAAGTTTACTGAAATAGCATGACAGGACAGGATACAATTAATTAGATTACAAATTAACTTTAACCCTATTAATTCATTACTTTAGAAACTAAATTTTAAATACTAAAAATAATAAATGAGTAAAACAATTGTATTAACTGGAGCAGGTGGTGTCTTATGCAGTACACTCGCCGAAGCTTTAGCAGAACAAGGACACAAAATTGCAGTATTAGACCTAAGAAAGGAAGCTGCTGATAAAGTTGCTGATACAATAAATAGAAATGGCGGAAATGCCATTGGAGTAGAAGCCAATGTTTTAGAGAAAGATTCTTTAATCGCTTCAAAGAAAGTTGTCAATGCTGCCTTTGGTAAAGTTGATATATTAGTTAATGGAGCTGGTGGAAACCATCCTTTAGGAACAACCTCTAATCCGTTTTTAGAAATAGAAGATTTAAAAAATACTACAGAAGGCTTTAAAACCTTTTTCGATTTAGATCCAAAGGGAATTGAGTTTACATTTAACCTTAATTTTTTAGGAACATTAATTCCGACACAAGTATTTGCAGAAGATATGGTTGGTCGCGAAGGTTGTAGTGTGTTGAATATTTCTTCAATGAATGCCTTTACACCTTTAACTAAAATTCCAGCCTACAGTGGTGCCAAAGCAGCAGTGTCTAACTTTACACAGTGGTTGGCAGTTCACTTTTCTCAAGTAGGTATTCGTGTAAATGCCTTAGCACCTGGATTTTTCTTAACTGACCAAAATCGTTCATTACTCACAAATGAAGATGGCAGTTTAACCAAACGTGGTCAACAAATTATAGACCAAACGCCAATGAATCGTTACGGTGAGCCTGAGGATTTAGTAGGCACAACATTATGGTTGTGTAGTGAAGGATCTAAATTTGTGACAGGAGTTGTCGTGCCAATTGACGGAGGATTTGCAGCCTATAGTGGAGTTTAAAATACAATACATGAATTTACAATTAGAACAAACATGGAGATGGTATGGACCTAGCGATCCAGTCTCTCTTTTAGATATAAAACAATCTGGAGCAACAGGCATTGTTTCTGCTTTACATCAAGTGCCAAATGGAGACGTTTGGACAGTTGAAGCCATCAAAGAACGTAAAACTCAAATAGAAAGTGTTGGTTTAACATGGTCAGTGGTAGAAAGCGTACCAATTCACGAAAACATTAAAACCAAATCTGGTAATTACAAAACATACATCGAAAATTACAAGCAAACACTTTTGAATCTGGGTAAATGCGGAATCGATATTGTCTGCTACAACTTTATGCCAGTACTAGATTGGACACGTACCAACTTAGATTATGAAGTTAATGATAAATCTACTGCACTACGTTTTGAAGCTGCCGCTTTTGCAGCATTTGAGTTGTACTTATTAAAACGACCTGGAGCAGAAAATGATTATATTGATGCGCAAAAAGAAGCGGCTAAATCCTATCTTAAAAATGCTTCGGACGATGACCAGAAAAAACTAGTAAGAAATATTATAGCAGGTTTACCTGGAGCTGAAGAAGGTTATACCTTAGAAGAATTCAATACTATCCTGGCAACTTATAATAACATTGGACCAAAGGAATTAAAAGCAAATCTCTTTTCATTTTTATCCGAAATTATCCCATCTGCAGAACAAGCTGGTGTGTTAATGTGTATTCATCCAGACGATCCACCATTTCCAATTTTAGGATTACCTAGAGTAGTAAGCACAGAACAAGATATAATAGATTTATATGATGCGGTTAAAAGTCCAAATAACGGGCTTACATTTTGTACAGGCTCATTCGGAGTGCGAGCAGATAACGATTTAGCAGGTATGGTGGAACGACTAGGAGATCGTATTCACTTTATACATTTAAGAGCTACAAAGCGCGATGCAGAAGGTAACTTTCATGAGGCAGACCATTTAGAAGGAGATGTAGATATGTATGCCGTGATGAAAGCCTTAGTTTTAGAACAGCAAAAACGAGTAAAAGCAGGCCGTAAAGATTTACGTATGCCATTTAGACCAGATCATGGTCATAAAATGCTAGATGATTTAAAAAAGAAAACAAATCCTGGATATTCAGGGATTGGACGTCTGCGAGGTTTAGCCGAATTACGTGGCTTAGAACTTGGTATTAGGCGTTCATTATAAATTTAAATAAACTAAGATTGTCCGTTCGAGCGCAGTCGAGAACTAAAAAATAAAATAAAACTATGTCAACAACATTCGAAACAAGATACGCTTCAAGTCCAAAAGCAGTAAAACAATACGACACACAGCAACTAAGAGATGAATTTTTAATTCCAGATTTAATGCAACCAGGCAAAGTAAAGTTTGTCTATACACATTACGATCGTTACATGGCTGGTGGTGCAGTGCCAACTTCAGACTTAAAATTAGAAACGATTGATCCTTTAAAAGCGGATTTCTTTTTAGAACGTCGCGAACTTGGAATCATTAATGTTGGTGGTGACGGAAGTATTGTTGTAGATGGTGAAACGTTTAAAATAAATCATAAAGATGCTTTATACATTGGTAAAGGAGCAAAAGACGTGACCTTTAAAAGTGATAATGCAGGCAATCCTGCAAAATTCTACATGAATTCTGCACCAGCACATAAAACCTTTCCTACTAAAAAGACAAGTTTAGCAGAAGCTAATAAAATAGAATTGGGAAGTTTAGAAACTGCAAATCACAGAACAGTTAGCCAAATGATTATTGGAGGTATTGTAACGACTTGCCAATTGCAAATGGGAATGACAGAACTTAAAACAGGAAGCGTTTGGAATACCATGCCAGCGCATGTTCATGACAGACGAATGGAAATATATTTCTACTTAGATGTGCCAGAAGAACAAGCTGTTTGCCACTTTATGGGACAACCGCAAGAAACACGTCATATCTGGATGCATAATCATCAAGCAGTAATTTCACCACCTTGGTCTATCCACTCAGGTTCAGGAACATCTAACTACACCTTTATATGGGGAATGGCTGGTGAGAATTTAGATTACAATGACATGGATGTTGCAAAAATTACAGATTTAAGATAATATGTCTCAAGAATTATTCAATATAAAAGGAAAAGTAGCTCTTGTTACTGGTAGTACGCACGGTTTAGGCATGGCCATGGCCATGGGTTTAGGAAAAGCAGGAGCAACGATTGTTGTTAATGGGAATTCCTCACAAGAAAAAATTGATAATGCCGTAGCTGACTATAAAAAAGAAGGCATTAATGCTAAAGGTTACAAGTTTAATGTAGCTAATGAATCTGAAGTTATTGCTAATATTTCAAAAATTGAATCTGAAGTTGGTAACATCGACATTCTCGTCAATAACGCAGGCATAATAAAACGTACACCTTTAGCTGAAATGGAAGTTGAAGACTTTAAGCAAGTCTTAGATATAGATTTAGTTAGCCCGTTTATAGTGTCTAAACATGTCGTTAAAGGCATGATGGAGCGAAAAGAAGGAAAAATCATAAACATTTGTTCTATGATGAGTCAATTGGGCAGAAATACCGTTGGTGCCTATGCAGCAGCAAAAGGTGGTCTAGTAATGTTGACTAAAAATATGGCAACAGAATGGGCGCGATTTAATATTCAAGTTAATGGTATTGGACCAGGTTATTTTGCGACGTCGCAAACAGCACCAATTAGAGTAGATGGACACCCGTTTAATGATTTTATTGTAGGAAGAACACCTGCAGCAAAATGGGGAGACCCAAATGATTTAGCCGGTGCCGCTATCTTTTTAGGTTCAAAAGCAAGTGATTTTGTTAATGGGCATATTTTGTATGTTGATGGTGGTATTTTAGCTACTATAGGAAAGCCTTCAAATGAACTTTAATTTAACCTATGTCTATGACCAGTGAACCTATGAAGCTAGAAACCTCATTAAAAGTAAACGATTTTGATGTTCAAAAAGATATAGTTTCTAAAATTAGAGACTTAATCAATAATAAAAATTTAGAGCCAGGAGATAGATTACCTTCAGAAAGAATGCTCTCAGAAAAGTTTCAGGTTACCAGAGGTAGTATTAGAGCAGCCATACAAAAACTAGAATTTTATGGTGTTTTAAAATCAATACCTCAAAGTGGAACATATATAACAAATATTGGTGTAATTGCTATAAACGGTATCATAAAAAATCTTTTAAGATTAGATAATCCAGATTTTAAATCTTTGGTAGAAACGAGAATTTTATTAGAATTAAAGACGACTAGCTTAGCAGCTGTAAACAGAACAATTGAAGATTTAACTGATATGGAAGACGCTTTACAAGCGTACAAAAATAAAGTGTTAAAAAATGAAGATGCCGTCCAAGAAGATTTATTGTTTCATTTAGCTATAGCAAAAGCAAGTGGTAATACGACGATGAATAGTATAATGCTATTGATTACACCAGAAATTATCACAAATTTTGAAAAATATCACATTTGTGATTCAGGATTATCACACAGCGCTATTTATGAGCATCAAGCAATTTTTGATGCCATTAAAAATCAGGAATCAATAGTAGCTCTAGAAAAAATGAGAGCACATTTTAAGGTGCTCTATGATTATTGTAATAGTTAAAAATAATATTATGTTATTACCAAAGTGTGTAACTCAAAAACGAATAAAAAATGAATATTAAAAAGCTTTCATTTTTAGTAATTGTTTCACTTATATGTTCTTGTTCTAATGATAAAGGAAGTACAATTATTACAATAAAAAATTCACTAGAATTTGAACGTGAATTCGAAACAGTCGAATTGTCAAAATCTGATTTAAATATTGAAAACCTTGATAATATCTGTATTCTTAATACGGAGACGAACACACTAGAAGTTGTACAAACTGTTGATAATGATGACGACGGCAATTTGGATGTTGTTTTATTTCAACCAAAAATAAAGGCAAATGCTACAGCTAAATATGAAGTTGTTTTAATTCCCGAATCAGAACAAACCGAAACCCAAGAATGGTGCTATTCCCGTTTTGTACCAGAGCGTACTGATGATTATGCCTGGGAAAACAATAGAGTAGCTTTTAGAACTTTTGGTCCTGTAGCACAAAAAATGATTGAAGATGGTGTTAAAGGTGGAACTTTAACCAGTGGTATGGACGCCTGGTTAAAACGTGTAGAATATCCCATTATTAATAAATGGTATGCAAGGGGTGTTATTGAAAAAGGCGCTTACCATAAGGATATTGGTGAAGGATTAGATAACTTTCATGTTGGTGTTAGTCGTGGTGTTGGAGGTATTGCTGTAAAAACAGATTCTACTTACTCAGTCTCTAAAAATTTTACGGCTTGGAAAACGATAACAACAGGTCCCATAAGAACAAGCTTTATTTTAGACTATGCAGATTGGGATGCTAATGGTAAAGTAATCAAAGAAAGAAAGCATATCTCTCTAGACTATGGGCAAAATTTAACGCGATTTAATGTTGAATTAAGTGGAACAGACAAAGTTTCTGTTGGTTTAACATCTCATAAAAAAGATGGAGAAGTTACTACCAATAAAGAAGAAGGATGGATGAGTTATTGGGAACCGTTTGACGATTCAGAATTGGGCCAAGGTGTTATTATTACGAATCCAAAACGTATCATAGCTTTTGATAATTATCTTACTGATAGAAAAGATGAAAGCAACTTATATGTTCAATCAAATGTTTCGAGAGCATTTGAATATTATGCAGGTTTCGGCTGGAAGAAATCAGGTCAGTTTGAAACTAAAACAGATTGGAATAATTACCTATCACGATTCTCAAATTGTTTACAGAACCCTTTAGAAGTGAACGTTGTAACACCATCAAAATAATATGAAGTACATTTCTATAAAAACTATTACAGTTGTTGTATTACTGGTTTTAACTTTTACATCTTGTAAAGACAATACGGGTCCTAAAGTGATGTATTTGGGTCATACATTACCACAAACGCATCCTGTACATAAAGGCATTGTAGAATTTCAAAAGGCACTAGAAAAGAAATCTAATGGCACATTAATCGTTAAGATATTTCCTGATGCGCAGTTAGGTTCAGAACGAGAGGTTTTGGAGTTATTACAAATCGGAAGTGTAGCGGCAACAAAAGTAAGTGCCGCAACATTGTCTAATTTTGTGCCAGAATATAATGTCCTAGGAATCCCATATTTGTTTAGAGATAAGCAGCATCAATTTGAAGTTTTAGAAGGCGAGATTGGCAAGTCGATACTACAAAAAGGTAGTAAGTTTTGGTTACGCGGTCTTTGTTATTATGATGCTGGTAGCCGAAGTTTTTATACCAGCAATAAAGCGATTAGAACACCAGAGGACTTAGAAGGACTTAAAATTAGAGTGATGAACAATCAAATGGCGATTAATATGGTCAACTCTATGGGAGGTTCTGCTACACCATTGGCTTACGGTGAATTGTACACAGCAATTCAGCAAGGTGTAGTTGATGGTGCAGAAAATAATCCACCATCGTTTGTGTCTTCAAATCACTATGAAATTAGCAAGTATTATACATTAGACCAGCACTCTTCCGTGCCAGATGTACTTTTAATTGGTACAAAATATTGGGATAAATTATCAGACCAAGAAAAAATTTGGGTGCAAGAAGCAGCTGACGAATCTGCTCAAGCTCAAAAAGTATTTTGGAACGAATCTGTTGAAGCATCTATGGAAACAGCAAAAGCAGCAGGTGTAGAAATTATCATTCCTGAGAAGTCTTTATTTGCTGATAAATCGAAATCGGTCTTAGAAAATTTTGTTAAGGAATTTCCAGAACTAAAACCAATTGTAAACCAAATTAAAAATAAAGACTAATGACTAAATCTGACCTTATTTTTAATAAAGTTCTTAAAATCCTTGAGTGGATTATGATTGTGATTTTCGCGCTTTTGGTGCTCGATGTTTTGTTTCAAGTATTTTCAAGATATGCTTTAGGAACATCGTTTACATGGACTGAAGAATTTGCCAGGTTTGCCTTAATCTGGATGACCATTTTAGGAGCTGCATATCTTAATGGTAAAAAAGAGCATTTATCTATGGATTTTTTGTATCAAAAATTTTCTGAACCTAATAAAAGAAAAGCATCAATTCTTATAGAGGTTTTAATATTTCTATTTGCACTTGTAATTATGGTTATTGGTGGTTTAAATTTAGTTTACACAACCTTACATTTAGAACAACTTTCAGGAACATTACGAATTCCTCTAGGCTATGTTTATGCTATAATGCCTTTTAGTGGTTTTTTAATCATGTGCTTTTCAGTTTTTCATATTGCAAAAATTATTAACAACAAAAGCGCTAATTAGTTATGAGTATAGAAATTATAAGTATTATCGTTTTGTTTGTGAGTTTCTTCACCTTGTTGTTACTCAAAGTTCCTGTTGCCTATAGTATTGGTATCGCAACGACATTAAGTTTGTTACTTAATATTGATAAATTACCTGGAATCACAACGATTGCACAGCGAATGACTACAGGTATAGATAGTTTTGCCTTATTAGCAATTCCGTTCTTTATATTGGCAGGTGATATTATGAAACGTGGTGGTATAGCCACACGACTCATCAACTTCGCTAAATCTTTAGTGTCTAGTCTTCCAGGTGGATTGGCTTATGTTAATATTTTGGCATCAATGTTATTTGGAGCCATTTCGGGATCTGCCCTTGCAGCAGCATCTGCTATTGGAAGCATAATGACTGATCGCATGGAGGAGGAAGGCTACCCAAGAACCTTAAGTGCATCTGTAAATATTACAGCTTCTACTACAGGACTATTAATTCCTCCAAGTAATATATTAATTGTATATGCTTTGGCGAGTGGCGGAACCGCATCAGTAGCTGCACTTTTTATAGCAGGTTATTTGCCAGGTATATTATTAGGTTTCGCTATTATGGGCTATGTTGCTTACATTGCGATTAGCAAAAATTATGCTAGAGGAAAGCGCGCTACATTGTTTGAAATTTGGACGTTTTTCAGAAAAGCGTTTTTCAGTTTATTATTATTAGTAATAGTCGTTGGAGGTATCGTTGCAGGTGTTTTTACAGCGACTGAAGCCTCAGTAATAGCCGTATTATATGCGGCAGTATTATCTTTAGCGTATGGTGATATGAAAGTTAAAGACTTTTCTGGAGTATTATTATCTAGTGCTAAAACTACAGCTGTAGTAATGTTTTTAATTTGTACCTCAATGGCCATGTCTTGGTTGTTTTCGTTTGAAGGTATTCCTGAAATGATTAGTACATTTTTGTTAGAGTCCTTAAATAATAAGTTTGCTATCTTTTTAGCGATTAACCTTATCCTATTAGTCATAGGAACCTTCATGGATATGACTCCTGCGGTGTTAATATTTACACCTATTTTTCTACCTGTAGTTACTGCTTTAGGTATGGATCCTGTACACTTTGGAATTGTAATTGTTTTGAACCTGTGTATTGGAATTTGTACTCCACCTGTAGGAACCTTGCTCTTTGTCGGTAGTGGTGTAGCCAAAGTTTCGGTTACTCAAGTGATAAAGCCATTATTGCCATTTTTAGCAATTATGGTGGCTGTACTAATGCTAATCAGTTTTATCCCTGAAATATCTATGTTTTTACCTAGATTGTTCGGTCTTTAAATAGTGTCGATATGGATATTAAACGCTAAGAGCTAAATGTATCTATTATTTCCATGACTCTTAAGCCTTCATGTGCAGAACACGGATTATCTTGTTTCCCAAGAAAATAATTTACAGTAGCTTCAATCATGGGATGTTGAATATTTTCTATTTGCTTAAAATTTAAAAGTTCAGTGGTACCATTTTTTGTAATTTCAATTTGATTTCCAAAAATGGATAGTTTTATTTCGCCTAAACTTCCAAATATTTTTAGTTCATCTTTATTCGAAGAATTATTGACATTAAATGCCCACAAACCTCTACATTGAATACCATTTTTAAGTTCAATAATTCCATTTACAACATCGTCTGCATCGTAAGTTTTACTCTGGTTAATTGCAAAACCGTGTGCCTCTTTATAATCACCTAAAAAATAATAGATTAAATCTAATTGATGTGGTGCCAAATCATGAAAATACCCACCACCAGAAATACTTTTATTAGCACGCCAATTATCTTCTGTAACGGTAATCATATCCGTTTTTAAAGGCTGTAATAATTGTATATCTGCACAACGAATCTCGCCAATTTCACCATCATCAATAAGTTGTTTTACTTTTAAAAACATAGGAAGCTGTCTTCTGTAATGTGCAACGGTTAGTTTGGCATTACTCGATTTAAGTACTTGACAAATTTGCTTTGCTTCATTTGCATTTAGGGCCATTGGTTTTTCTAAATAGACATTCTTGTTGAGCTTTAATGCTTTCAAAGCATATTCCAAATGACTTGATGGTGGTGTGGCAATATAAATGGCATTTATAGCTTCATTATTGAGTAAATCATCAGCGTTATCATACCAAAGAGAAACCTTATGTCTTTCTGCATAATCTTTTGCTTTCTCAGTATTTCTTCGCATTACAGCAACTAAACGAGAATGTTCAACTTTATTAAATGCAGGTCCGCTTTTTACTTCCGTAACATCACCACAACCTATAATTCCCCAATTGATTGTATTCATTTTTTTATTTAAAATTGAAATAGTTTTTGGCATTATTATAACAAATATCACTAACAATTTTGCCTAACCATTTTTCGTCATTTGGAAGCTCTCCGTTAACGACATCATTTGCAATTAAATTGCACAAGATACGTCTGAAATACTCATGTCTTGGAAAAGAGAGAAAGCTACGAGAATCGGTAAGCATACCAACAAAACAACTTAATAATCCAAGATTAGAGAGTGTGTTTAGTTGTTTCTCCATACCATCTTTTTGGTCTAAAAACCACCAAGCGGCACCAAACTGAACTTTACCTTTAATGTTACCATCGTTAAAGTTACCAACCATAGTGGCGAAGACTTCATTATCTGCCGGATTTAAATTGTAGACTATGGTTTTAGCAAGTTGATCAGTACTATCTAAAGCGTTTAAAAAACCACTTAAGCCAACCGCTTGTGAAAAATCACCAATCGAATCGAATCCAGTATCTGGTCCCAACTGCTTTAATAATCGTTTATTGTTATTTCTAATCGGACCTAAATGTAGTTGTTGCGTCCAACCTTTTTTATGATAAAATTTTCCTAAAGCTAATAGTGTTTCTGCTCTAAAAAACTGAACTTCTTCTTTAGATAGATTTTTTCCAGATGTAACAGAAGCAAATAATTTTGATACATCATATTTTTTATTTGAAAAATGGTTCAATTGCTCCAATCCATGATCTGAAAGTTTACAGCCATGAGCATCAAAATAGTCTATTCTGTTTTCTAGAGCAGACAATAAATTATCGTAAGTAGTAATCCTAAAATCAACTACATTCTCTAAAGATTTAATGTAATCTATATAAGCTTTGCTATCGGCTACAGCATAAGCTTTATCTGGTCTAAATGTTGGAAAAGCACTTACTTTTTTGTCACTTTCTGCTATATGTTTATGGTGCTTTAAATCGTCAATAGGATCATCAGTTGTGCAGAGTGATTCCACATTTTGCTGTTCTAACAATCCGCAAGTTGTATGTGTAGATTTATTAAGTATTTCTGAGGTTTTTTCGTAAACTGACTCAGCATTTTCTGGTGTCAACAAATCTTTAACTCCAAAATAGCGTTGCAACTCTAAATGTGTCCAATGGTATAATGGATTTCTTAATGTGTAAGGGACCACTTCGGCCCATTTTAAGAATTTGTCTTTATCAGACGCATTCCCAGTAATATATTTTTCGTTAATGCCATAAGCTCTCATGGCACGCCATTTATAATGATCTCCGTAAAGCCAAACTTGCGTTATATTTTCAAATGTTGTGTTTTCTGCAATCTGCTGTGGTGATAAATGATTGTGATAATCTATTATTGGAAGCGGTTTTGCATAATCATGATAAAGCGTTTTTGCAAAGTCGCTCTGTAAAAGAAAATTGTCGTTTATAAAGGATTTCATTTATTCTGTTTTTAATCAATATAATTTGCGTTGATACGGTTTTTTTAATGAACTAAAGTAATGTAGTTATTTATATGCTCTGTCCTGTGCTATACTGATTAATTTTATTAAAATTAAAGAAATACTTTGAAGTATATTTATATCAGAAGATAAAACTCATTTTAAAAGACAGCACAGTACAGGATGTAATATATCATTTACAAAATTACATTGTTCTGCAAAATATGTTTAATGAATTTTAAAGCCTTTATTTGTTTGTTTATAATATTGCTTTCTCTTGAAGCATTGCAGTCACAAGAGAGCAATCCAAATATTCTGGTGTTTTCAAAAACGGAAGGGCATTATCATAAATCTATTCCAACTGGTATTGATTTTATGACTGAATTAGCACAAAGGAATAATTGGAATATTTCATTTTCTAAAGATTCAAATAACTTTAAAGCTGAAAACTTGAAGCAATATAATGTCCTTGTGTTTTTAAACACTTCAGGAGACCTATTTGACGAGAATCAAAAAAAAGCATTGAAAAAGTATATGGCCAATGGTAATGGTTTTGTTGGAATCCATGCTGCATCTAATACCGAAATGGAATGGCCGTGGTTCACAGAAATGATTGGAGCTACTTTTAGAGATCATCCCAAAGTTCAAAATGCAACATTGCATATTGATAAAACAAGTGAGCATCCAGCAATAAATCATTTAAGTGATACGGAAGTTTTTAAGGACGAATGGTATAATTTTTTAAAACCTGTAGCTAAACATGTTAATGTTTTAGCATCATTAGATGAAGATTCTTACCAAGGCAAAAAAATGAATACCAAAAACCATCCAATTACTTGGTATCACCATTATGATGGAGGTAGAGTATTTTACACAGGAATGGGACATACTAACGAGATTTATCAAGATACAAGATTTGAAAAATTAATTAAAGGTGCGATACTTTGGGCAGCAGATGTAGAGCAGGTAAAAAAGCCTTCTTCTAAAAAATGGACCAATCTTTTTGAAGGAGACCCAAATAAAAATTGGGATGTCTTTATAGGTGCACCTCATGCTACAGTTAAAGGTGTGGATAATGTAGATCCAAAAAGTGATGGTAAAAATGCTGAACCTCTAGGTCTAAACAACGACCCAAAAAACGTATTCACCTTTAAAGATGAAAATGGAGAAACCGTACTTCATATTTCAGGAGAAATATATGGAGCCTTAATTTCAAAACAAGCCTATGAAAATTACCATTTAATAGTACAGTTTAAATGGGGAGAAAAAGTTTGGGAACCCAGATTATTAAGAAAAAGGGATAGTGGAATTTTATATCACTCTCATGGCTCTAGTACTGCCTTTTGGAATGTATGGATGGCGTCGCAAGAATTTCAAGTTCAAGAAACAGATGTAGGAGATTACTATGGTTTAGTGGATGTGTTAATAGATATTCCGTCAGATAAAAAAGAGGGAGAAAAAGAATTTAGGTATTCAAAAAATAGTAATTTAAAGGCTTATTCGGCTTTACAACGTATTCCGCCAAACCATTGCAACAAGGGTTTTGACAATGAAAACGACCATGGCAAATGGAATACGCTCGAATTAATTTGTTATGAAGGAACAAGTTTACATATTGTTAACGGAAAAGTAGTGATGGCTTTGTATAATTCAGAATATAAAAATGCAGAAAACGAGATAGTTCCACTTACAAAAGGTCGTATTCAAATACAATCTGAAGCTGCAGAAGTGTATTATAAAAATGCTCAAATAAAATCTATAAATCGTATTCCCAAAACGTTTAAAAAGCAATTAAAATAAAATTAAGAGTTAGTCTATAAATGAATTATTACTTAGGATTAGACATTGGAAGTTCATCAATCAAAGCTGCTTTAGTAGAAGTTGACTCAGGTAAAAGTTTAGGTGTTGTACAAGAACCCGAAAAAGAAATGAGCATGCTTGCTCTAAAAAATGGCTGGGCAGAGCAAGACCCAAACGATTGGTGGCAACATATATGTACTGCAATTAAGCGATTGAAAAAGGAATTTAATGTTAGCAGAACACAAATAAAAGGCATCGGCATATCGTATCAAATGCATGGACTTGTTTTAATTGATAAAGCAGGTAGTCCATTACGTAAAAGTATTATTTGGTGCGATAGTAGAGCTGTCGACATTGGAAACAAAGCTTTTGATAACATTGGTGAAGACAAATGTTCTTCTCGCTTATTAAACTCACCAGCAAATTTTACGGCTTCAAAATTAAAATGGGTAAAGGATAATGAGCCAAATATTTACAAAAGCATTTATAAATTTCTTTTACCTGGTGACTATATTGCTTATAAGTTTTCAAATAAAGTAAATACAACTATATCTGGATTATCAGAAGGTATTTTCTGGGATTTTCAAAATAATAGTGTAGCAGATTTTCTATTGGAATATTACGGTTTTGATACAGAACTTATTCCGGAGATAGTTGAAACTTTTGGCGTTCAATCACTAGTAGATGAAAAAGGAGAAGCTGAAAGTGGATTAGCAGCAGGTACACCCATTTACTATAGAGCAGGTGATCAACCTAATAATGCATTATCCTTAAATGTTTTTAATCCAGGAGAAGTAGCTGCTACAGGAGGAACATCTGGTGTTTTTTATGCCGTTACTGATAGCTTGTCTGTAAAAGAAAGTGCGCGAGTAAACAACTTTGCACATGTTAATTATAAAAAAGGACACGACGCAAGAATAGGTAAATTGTTGTGTATAAACGGAGCTGGTATTCAATACCGTTGGTTATTAAATAACTTAGCAGTGAGTTCGTATGAAGAGATGAATACTTTGGCTTCAGAAATTCCAGTAGGTTCAGATGGAGTGTGTGTAATTCCTTTTGGAAATGGAGCAGAGCGCATGCTCAATAACGAGGAAATTGGGACACGCATTGTAAACATGAATTTAAATAACCATCATAAGGGTCACATGTGTAGAGCGGCTCTCGAAGGGATAGCCTTTTCATTTGTATATGGTATGGAAATTATGAAATCAGATGGCATAATACCAAGTGTCATACGTGCTGGAAATGACAATTTATTCCGTTCAGAAATATTTGCAAATACTGTGGCAACTTTAATAAATCAAGACATAGAAATTTACAATACAACAGGTGCTATTGGAGCAGCACGAGCGGCCAATTTACATAAAGGCGATTTTGAAGCTTTCGGTAAAGTGATTATGGATAACGACCACGTAACTACATTTACGCCTCTTAAAGATAAAAAGCCCTATTTAGAAGCTTACAATAATTGGAAAAAAGAATTAGAACTCGTATTAAATAAAGTATAACACAAAATAAATCATAATGGCAATTATAGGAAACAAAGAATATTATAAAGGAATCGGCGAAATAAAATTTGAAGGCAAAGTATCCGACAATCCTTTGGCATTTAAATATTATAATCCAGAGCAAATTGTTGCTGGTAAAACCATGAGCGAGCATTTCAAATTTGCTATAGCGTACTGGCATACCTTCTGTGGTCAAGGTAGTGATCCATTTGGTCCAGGAACACAAAACTTTCCTTGGGATCAATCTTCAGATCCACTTCAGGCTGCTAAGGATAAGGCTGATGCGGCATTTGAATTTATTAGCAAAATGGGATTCGATTATTTCTGTTTTCATGATTACGATTTAATTCAGGAAGGAGCAACATTTGCAGAATCTGAAGAAAGACTATCTGTAATTACAGATTACATAAAAGAAAAACAAGAAGCATCTGGGATAAAACTATTATGGGGAACGGCCAACTGTTTTTCTAACCCTCGCTATATGAATGGAGCTTCAACCAATCCAGACTTTGATGTGGTGGCAAGAGCAGGAGGACAAATTAAATTAGCTTTAGATGCGACCATAAAATTAGGAGGTGAAAATTACGTGTTCTGGGGAGGAAGAGAAGGCTACATGTCTTTATTAAATACTGATATGGGGCGCGAATTAGACCATATGGGACAGTTTTTAGCAATGGCAAGGGATTATGCACGTTCTCAAGGATTTAAAGGTAATTTCTTTATAGAACCAAAGCCAATGGAGCCAATGAAACATCAGTACGATTTTGATTGTGCAACTGCCATTGGGTTTTTAAACAAGTATGGTTTAGAAAACGATTTTAAAATGAATATTGAAGTCAATCACGCCACTTTAGCGCAGCATACCTTCCAACACGAATTGGAAGTTGCAGCTAATGAAGGTATGCTTGGAAGCCTTGATGCCAATAGAGGTGATTATCAAAATGGTTGGGATACAGATCAATTTCCAAATAACATACAAGAAACAACGGAAGCCATGTTGGTTTTCTTAAAAGCTGGCGGATTACAAGGAGGAGGAATTAATTTTGATGCTAAAATCAGGAGAAATTCAACAGATATAGAAGATGTATTTCATGCGCATATTGGTGGTGCTGATACCTTTGCAAGAGCTCTACTTATTGCAGATAAAATAATAACCTCTTCACCTTATGAAAAATTAAGAACAGAACGTTATGCTTCTTTTGATTCTGGAAAAGGAAAAGATTTTGAAGATGGTAAATTAGCACTACAGGATTTATACAAGATTGCTCAAAATAATGGCGAGTTATCATTAAAAAGTGGTAAGCAAGAATTATTTGAAAATATAATTAATCAATACATATAAAAATCCACTAACTAAACTAACTATGGGAACATCTAAAAAATCAGGTTATCTATTAAAATTAACATTAGTAGCAACTTTGGGAGGACTATTGTTTGGGTATGATACAGGCGTAATTTCAGGGACTGTTGGTGCTTTAGATAGTTTCTTTGTAATACCAAAAGGGTTATCAGAAAATGCTGCAAATGCCTTTAAAGGCTTCTTGGTATCGAGTGCCTTAATTGGTTGTATTATTGGAGGTGCATTAAGTGGATTAGTTAGTAAAAAACTAGGTCGTAAAAAAGGATTGATACTAGCAGGTATTCTATTTCTTATTTCTGCACTAGGGTCATCAATGCCAGAACTATTTTTTAGACCAATTGGAGAACTAGATCATACGTTTTCTACAATTTTTATAATTTATAGAATTTTAGGTGGTATTGGTGTAGGTTTAGCTTCCATGTTATCACCGTTATACATAGCTGAAATTGCACCAGCCAAAATTAGGGGGCGACTTGTTTCTTATAACCAATTAGCCATTATTGGTGGTTTCATGGTGGTTTATTTTGTAAACTATTTTATTTCTAGAGGTGGAGGTTCAGACGCATGGTTAAATGAAGTCGGATGGAGATGGATGTTTGCTTCAGAAATTATACCCGTTGGTATATTTTTAGGTTTACTATTCACTGTTCCTGATACACCAAGGTCTTTAATGCTTCGAGGTAAAGAAGAAGAAGCATTGCAGGTATTAACTGATATTAACGGTGAGGAAGAAGCTGCTTCAATTTTGAATGAAATTAAAAGTAGTGTTGTACAAAACTCAGGGAAGTTACTATCCTTTGGGTGGTTAATCATAATAATAGGTGTTGTACTCTCAATCTTTCAACAATTTGTGGGTATTAATGTGGTTTTATACTATGCACCAGAAATATTTAAAAAGATGGATATGAGTACAAATGCATCTTTACTTTTTACAATTATTGTTGGTATAGCTAATTTCTTATTCACAATAATTGCAATTAAAACTGTAGACAAATACGGAAGAAAACCACTTATGATAATTGGAGCTTTAGGAATGTCTATTGCTATGTTTGCTTTAGGCTTTGTGTTTTTCTCAGAAGCAACAGGTTATTTGGCTTTAGGTTGTATGATGCTTTATGTGGCAAGTTTTGCATTAAGTTGGGGACCAGTAACATGGGTTTTGTTATCTGAAATATTTCCGAATAAAATAAGAGGTAAGGCTATGGCAATAGCTGTTGCTGCACAATGGATTGCTAACTATTTTGTATCATTAACATTCCCAATGATGGATGATAATAGCTATTTAACTGAGCAGTTTAATCATGGATTTGCCTATTGGATTTATGGTATCATGTCATTATTAGCATTGATTTTTGTTTGGAAATTAGTACCTGAAACGAAGGGAAAAACCTTAGAAGAGATGGAAGGACTCTGGGAGAAATAGAAATAAGATGATAAATTATTCAAATGAAATAAATCTATTTTAAATTAACTTTTATAATAGTTTGAGTAAGAATTGTAGAAACTTATCCAAGCAATCAAAGAAATCTAAAACATAAATATGTTAAATTAACCAGAATCTATATAAAAATTACACTTGGCAGTATAGTACAGGATACTGATAAATTATCTTATTCATAATATTGTTAACATATCATTATGATTTGGCTTTTACACCTTAAATTTAATTATTTTGATAAATTTATTACTAACTATATGTTGAAACTTAAACTGAATATGAGACAAAAATTAAAAAAACAATTTCCTGTTTCTGGGTTAGCATTACTACTAGCAATAGTGTTTTCAAGTTTTACGACAATTAATCTAGAAGCTCAAAATACGGTTTCTGGTGTTGTAAAGGATGCTAGTGGAATGCCCATACCAGGTGTAAGTGTAGTACAAAAAGGAACTACCTCAGGTACATATACAGATTTTGATGGAAACTATACCATTGAATTAACCTTAGGTGATGAAATTTTACTGTTTTCTTATGTAGGTTTTAAAACACAAGAAATTCAAATTAATGGCAAAACAACCATCAATGTAACCTTAGAAGAGGATGTGGCAAGTTTAGATGAAGTAGTTATTATTGGTTATGGTACCCAGAAAAAAGAGAGTGTGGTAGCTGCTATTACCCAGATAAAAGGTAAGGAATTGATGGAAAGGACAATGGGTACAGTTAATGTTGAACAAGCACTACAGGGAAATTTGCCAGGTGTTACTGCTATACAAGGTAGTGGTACTCCAGGGGAAGATAATATAAGGATTTTTATTCGTGGTAGAAGTTCATGGAATGGTAATGGTGACCCTCTTGTTCTTGTCGATGGTGTTAAGAGGTCAATGAGCGATATAGATATGAACGATATCGAAAATTTATCAGTACTTAAAGATGCTTCTGCTACAGCGGTATTTGGTGTAGAAGGCGCTAATGGAGTAATTTTAATTACTACTAAGCGAGGTCAAACAGGAAAAGCGCAACTTGCATTAACTTTTAATACAACCATTAAAACTGTTTCTCAATTACCAAATAAATTAGATTCTTATGATGCTTTGTTAGAAGCAAATAGTGCGATTTTAAGAGGAATAGCTCAATCTCCCAATACATGGGCTAATTATACACCACTAGATATTGTAGAAAGGTACCGTAATCCTCGCAGCTTAGAAGAAAGTTATATTTATCCTAATGTTGATTGGGAAGATGAATTACTGAAAGATTATGCACAAGATTATAGAGTGAACTTGTCTGTTCGTGGTGGAAATAAAACGGCCAAATATTTTGGTAGTTTGGCTTTTCAAACACAAGAAGATATTTTTGACGGAGGAAGATACGATAATGGAAGAGAATATTTAGGTGAGTATCGATATGATAGATTTAATTTTAGAAGTAATATCGATTTCAATATTACAAAAACGACGGAGTTATCTGTTAATTTAGCTGGTTTTTATGGTATTAGAGAGACTCCTGGTAACTTAGGTAATGTAACTAATGGGCTTTACTTAATAGCGCCAAGTCTTTATACTCCAGTATATCCAGATGGGTTGTATGGACATCCTTTTAGCTATTTTAATGTATACAATAACCCTTTTGTTACTTTATCGGCTAGTGGTTATAGTCAATTTAGAACCTTTCAAGTCAATACTGATTTTATACTAAAACAAAATTTAGACGCTATAACAGAAGGTTTGTCGTTTCAAGGACGATTTTCTCTAGAT
This sequence comes from Winogradskyella sp. PE311, assembly GCF_046545555.1. Classification (NCBI taxonomy): domain Bacteria; kingdom Pseudomonadati; phylum Bacteroidota; class Flavobacteriia; order Flavobacteriales; family Flavobacteriaceae; genus Winogradskyella; species Winogradskyella sp. PE311. Next base: position 944,869 of record NZ_JBHZTH010000001.1, read on the forward strand.
AATACGCAAAGAAGTAGTCAAAGGTTAACAGATAGAGGTTTATCAGGTGTAATTTTTAGGGTTTATGATGGTGATATTGAGGAAATACAACTTCCAACTCCACCGGGCAATTCGAATCCGCGATTTGATTATCAACCACCATGGGCATTAGGAAATTCGCAAGTAGACGATAGCACACGAAGGCGAAGAATGGTTTATGATGTTTCATTAAATTACAATAGAACCTTTGATGAAAAGCACAACGTAACGGGTCTATTTTTAGTGAGAAGACAGGAGGCTGCAAGGGGTACTGGGATTTTCGCTTTTCCGACATACCGCGAAGACTGGGTAGGAAGGGTGCAATATAACTATGACTCTAGATATTTCTTAGATATTAATGGTGCTTACAATGGTTCTGAACAATTTGGCCCAGGATTTCGTTTTGACTTATTTCCTTCTGTAGCAGCGGGTTGGACAGTTACAAACGAAGCCTTTATGGAAAATGTAGATTGGTTAAATTTACTTAAATTTAGAGGATCTTATGGCCTTATTGGTGATGATACTTTTATCACCCTTGATGACGCAGCAAGATGGACTTATATAACGCAATGGTCGTCTGGTGATTCTGCATTTCTAGTGCCAAGTGATTATGACGGAAATTCGCCCTACACATTTTACAGAGAAACGCTCGTTGGAAATCCAAATCTACAATGGGAAACAGCTGTTAAATATAATATAGGTGCTGAGTTTAATTTATTTAATGGTTTGTTAAGTGGAGAGGTAGATTATTTTGCAGAGGATCGTGATAATATCGTAATTGCTAATAGCCAAACTACACCAGATTTTGTAGGAGCAACTCCACCGTATGTTAATAGAGGTGTTGTTGAGGTAAGGGGTTATGAGATTGTTCTTAGTTCCAGACATACTTTTGATAACGGTTTAACACTAACTGGTGATTTTAATTTTACGGAAGCTATAGATAAGGTGATTGTAAGAGATGATCCAGAATTACGAGCGGCTTATCTTAATGATGCAGGTTTTAATATTGGTCAAGGAAGTACAGGTATTCCTGGGGGTATATTGACGAATTGGGACGATATCTATAGTTCAACACCGCTAAATGAAAATCAAAGTGATGTACGTCCTGGTTATTATAATCTTGTAGATTTTGATGGGGATGGTATTTATAACTCTAATTTTGACAATGCACCTTTCGGTTTTCCAAATCAACCTCAAAGAACATGGGGCCTTACTTTAGGCGCACGATACAAAGGTTTTAATGTTTCAGCACAATTATATGGAACTCAAAATGCGTCTAGATTATTCAGTAACCAAACTTTTGGTAATTCAACACCCTTAATCTTTGAGCAAGATTTAGATTATTGGACCGTAAATACGCCTAATAATACAGATACTCAGCCATCTTTTGGTGTACCAGCTGCAAATAACCCTAGAGATAATTGGTTAGATGCTTCTCTAACAAGGCTTAGAGCAGTTACTCTATCATATGATATACCAAAAGAGACCTGTGAAAAACTTGGTCTTAAGAAACTTCAGTTTTTTGCAAACGGAAATAACCTGTTTTTATGGTCTAATTTACCCGATGATAGAGAGTTTAATACTTCAGGGGAAACACAGTCAAGAGGAGATTACCCTACCTTAAAGACATTTAACTTTGGTTTTAATATGAATTTTTAAAAAAAAGAAATTATGAAAAGTTATAAAGTAAAAATATTAATAATCTTGGGATTAGTATTCCCGTTTTCATGCGAGGATTATTTAGACGTTTCGCCAGATGCAGTCATAGACGAAGAGGTGATTTTTTCTACCTTTAATAACGCGCAAGGTTTTGTTGAAGAAATGTATGCCTTAGTGGTATCTTATGAACAGCAAACGCATACCTTTCAAGATTTTCTTTTGGGAGATGACGGATTTGTAGACAGGCCTACAAAAGCAAGTGGTGATATCGATGCAGGAAGATTCACTGATGTAATAAGAGATAATTTTTGTTATTTAAACAACCACTATAATGCTGATTATGGATCTACAGGGACTAACTCTGCTAATGTCGCAAATACTAATGCTTTTAATCAACAAAGGCCAGGATTATATGATGGTAGCTTACGTGGTATTCGTAAAGCTAATATTGTAATTAGAAATGTAGAAAGTGCTGAGAATGGAGGGAGAGATTTAATGGTAAATGCAACGCAGGCAGAGAAAGATGTTATTCTTGGACAAGCTTATTTTTTCAGAGCATTTTTCCATAACGAGGTTATGAAATTCTGGGGGCGCTATCCATACATCGATAGAGTTATAATAGATGATTTTAGAATACCACGTCCAGAGACGTACAAAGAAGTTGCTTTACTAGCTAATGAAGACTACATAAAAGCCGTTGCATTATTACCTGTAAATTGGGACCTCGAACCTTATGGACAACTAACACAAGGCGAAAATAGAGGTAGGCTTACTAAAGGTACGGCATATGCTTTTCAAGGTAAGAACTTACTTTTAGCAGCAAGTCCATTAATGAAAGGTAACAATGTAAGTATAAATCCATATGACTATGATACAGAGTTGTGTGATATGGCTGTAGAAGCTTTTTCAGGAATTCTTCAATTAGCCGATCAGGGGCGTTATGCATTAGCTTCTTGGGAAAACTACGATGAAGTATTTTGGAAATCACCAGCACCTGGTGTGTGGCCAGGAAGTACAGAATTTATATTTTCTGCAACTGGCGGTAGTCAAGGACAAGCTACAAGATTTATGGCATCAGGAGTAAATAGGGCGATCCATACCACTTCTGCTGGATTTGAAGTAATTAGCCCTACCCATAATTTTATTCATAACAATTTTGGTATGGCTAATGGATTATCTATTGAAGATGATCTTAGTGGTAATTTTGGAACACCAACTTACGACCCGACTCAGCCTTTTGCAAATCGTGATCCACGTTTTTATAGATGGCATATTATTGATGGACAAGTTATAGATCCAGGAGCTGAGGATCCAAATCATGTAGCTGCTCAACTTTGGTTTGAAAATGCTAGTCAAAAAGGTTTTCACCGTAGTACTGGTGCTGAAAACATCAAAATAGTAAATAATACAGGGTATATGTGGACAAAATTTTACCCTAAAATTGATGGTAAGTATCATAGTAGATGGAATCCTATTATAAATCAATACACAGGAGTAAGAATGCATATGAGACTTACAGATGTTTATTTAATGTATGCAGAAGCATTACATGCTTCAATGGGTGCAACGGCTATACCTAGTTCTTTTGGCTTATCGGCAGAGGGCGCTATTAATTTATTACGTAACAGAGCTGGTATTCCTAATGTAAATCCTGCTATAGTTGGAGACAACAACAAGTTTATGGATGAATTAAGAAGAGAAAGATCGGTTGAGTTAAGTTATGAGGCACACCGATGGGTTGATATTAGACGATGGGGATTAGCCCATTTAGATAAATATAGAAGAAAATTAGCCTTAGATTTTCCCCAAGACCAAAGTAATTTCACAGAAACACTTCTAGTAGATAGAATTTGTGAGTTCCCAAAGCATTATTGGTTACCATTTCCAGTTGAGCAAACACTAATTTACGAAGGCTTCACTCAAAACCCAGGATGGTAGAAGTAGTCCTTTACAAAATTTGTTTTAATTAATATAAAGAAAAAAATGAAGATTGATAAATTATCTAGGTTGGTTACTTTATTATGCATAACGCTGTTTTGCACATACAATGTTGCAATGGCTCAAACAAATGATAAACAGGTAATAGCAACTGTGGTTGATGAGCAAGGTAACCCCATAGAAGGAGTTGCCGTCTCAGGATCTAGTGGAAATAAGACATCTTCGGATGTTAATGGACAGTTTAAATTTACATTACTAGATGATGAGTCTGTTGTACTTGAAAAAAAGGGATATACATCAGCTATTATTACTTTGTCTGATTTAACTGGTAATATTATCATGACAAAATCGCCTTTCCTCGCTTCGGAAGATGACGAAATAAAGATGGGAGTTGCCACTAAATACAGACGTAATATTGTTGGTGCAGTATCCTCAATTAACACAAAAGATCGATTGACCTATGACAATACCCAACGGGTTAGAGATTATATTAACGGACTTCAGTTAGGAGTTAGAGGTTCTGATAATATTAGAGGTATAGGAGGTGTAGGTGATGCTGTTTTTGTTATTGATGGTGTTATTGGTCGTGACCCTAATATTTTAAATATGGAAGAGGTTGAGCAAATAACGGTACTTAAAGATGCTAATTCTGTTGCTTTATATGGTAGTCAAGGAAGAAATGGAGTTATTGTTATTAATACCAAACGTGGAAAAGCTAATAAAAAAGAAGTCAACGTAAATATTCTCTCTGGTATTAGAACACCTATCTCTTTACCTAATTATTTAGGTTCAGCGGCATATATGACACTTTTTAATGAAGCCAGGAATAATGATGGGTTCGATAATTTTTTTGATCCAGCACTCATCCAAGAATTTAGAACAAGTTCTAACATATACAAATATCCTGATGTAGACTTATATTCTAGTGAATATGTTCAACGTTTAGTCAATTTTACAAATGTTATAACTGAGTTTTCTGGTGGTAATGATAAAAATCAATACTATGTTAACGTGGGATGGAATCGTGAGGGAGCATGGGTAGATATTAATGAAGATATAAATGCAGGTACTAACCGTTTTAATGTAAGAGGTAATCTAGATTTTAAAATAAACGATTGGATAACAAGCAGTCTTGATGGAATTGCTGTTATAAGCACAACTAGAGGGTCTAGAGCCGATTTATTAAGCGCCGGTACTTCTTTAAGACCAAACGCTTATGCTCCATTGATACCTATTGATTTAATAGACACTAGCAACCCTACACTTGCAGCGCAATTACAAGTAGCAAACACCTTTGATGGATTTCTTTTAGGGTCAACTCAGCAGTTTGGGTCAGATGCACCCATAGCTTTAGCTATTGCAGGTGGTTATCGAGACACCGTGTTTCGTTCTACGCAGTTTAACAACACAATCAATTTTGATTTAGATAGGATAGCAAAAGGCTTATCAGCTAAAACCTATGTGAGTTTTGATTTTTTTGATTCTTACAATTTATCTATTGAGAACCAATTTAAAACCTATGAACCAATTTGGGAGGGTGATATCATAACAGGTCTTAATGTATTTGGTGAAGATTTAAAAGATCAAAGAGAGAATACCACAACCAATGGTTTTTTATCTCGATTTGGTCTTTACGGACTCATAAACTATGATACTACCTTAGCTACGGACCATTCTTTAAATACTACGTTATTAGGTTTTTATAATTCGCAAAGGAGAAGTGATGTTATTCAAACAGATGTTGATGCGCACGTAGGCTTTCAAATGGCTTATGATTATAAAAAGAAACTATTTTTTGATTTTACAGGTACCTATGTTAATTCAATAAAACTACCTAAAGGAAATAGAGGAGCATTTTCGCCAACTGCTGGTATAGCTTACATTATAAGTGAAGAATCTTTTTTGAAGAACAGTAATTTTATTAATTACCTCAAGTTAAAAGCTTCTGGTGGTATTTTAAAATCAGATCGAGGTATTACAGCGCTTAATTCTGGTGGTACTGTTGATGATGATTCTAGCGCTTACTATTTATATGATGTAAACTATGCTTTTGGTAGCAATGTTGGTTGGGCTGATGGTAATACTAATAGAAGAATAGATATTTCACAAGGAGAAAATCTTGATTTAACATTTGAAGAACGTGTAGACTTAAATTTAGGTTTTGAAACGTATGTAATGAATTCGCTTTGGATAGAAGCTAATTATTTTAGAACAGAATTAGACAAACAAATAACATTCATACAAGATCAATTCCCGTCTTTTTATGATATATTCAGACCGTATAATAATTTCAATAAGAATTTATACACTGGTTTTGAAATCGGTATGAATTTCAATAAAACTTATAAAGATTTGTCAATTACTTTAGGTGCAAATGTGCTATATAGTCAAACTGAAAGAGCTATAAGATCTGAAGTATTTACTGAAGATTATCTTCAAACACAAGGAAGAGAGATTTCTACAATTTTTGGATTAGTTGATCAAGGATTTTATGGAGAAGCAGATTTTGATACAAATGGTAACTTAAATACAGGTTTACCAGTTCCTCAATTTGGCAACGTTCAACCAGGAGATATAAAATATCAGGATCTTAATGGGGATAATATTATAGATAATGATGATAGAAGAGCAATCGGACAATCCAGCAATCCATGGACTTATGCGCTAAATCTAAACTTAAATTATAAAAGGTTCAACCTTTTTGTTTTGGGTGTAGGTCAATCAGGAGCTCAGGGTAATAAGTTAAATAGTAGTTTTAACGAATATTATTCAGTTGACGGAAATGATAAATACTCAGAAGTTGTTTTAGGACGATGGACCCCAGAAACAGCAAGTACGGCAACCTTTCCAAGGTTATCATCGCAAACAAATCAAAATAATTTCAGACAATCTACATTTTGGTTGTTTGACACGAGTTACTTTAGCATTAACCGTGCGCAGTTAACATATGAGTTTGATGATACTTTTTATAAAGAATTAGGTATAGAGGATTTTAGTGTAAATCTTTCTGGAACTAATTTGTTTGAAATAGGTAAAAATAGAGATGTTCGACAGTTAAGGATAGGTGGAACACCACTAGCTAGAACGTTTACTTTAGGTATTAGAGCATCATTTTAATATGAATAAGAAAATTAAGACAAATACAATGAAGAATTTAATAAAGTATATATTAATTGTGTCTGTATTTACTGGCATGATTGCCTGTGATACCTTAGAGCCTATTGAAGAAAATAGATTGGATTTTGATTTTATTCTCTCGGATCCAAATGCAGCAGAAGGAGTATTGTTAAATGGATATACAGGCTTAGTTAACCAATATTCATTTTCTGAAGTAGCTACAGATGATGCTGTTAATAATATTTTAGATAACAATTTTAAAAGAATGGCGCTTGGTGAGTTAAATGCGCAATTCAACCCTGCATCCCGTTGGGGTAGTTTTGAACGTGTATTCTGGGTAAACAGATTCTTAGACGTTATTGAAACAGGAGAAACGCAATGGAGCAGAGATACGTTAATTAACACAATGTTCGAAATGCGTATGAAAGGAGAAGCACTGGCTTTAAGAGCATTGCATCATTATTATGTACTTCAAGCACATGCTGGTTCAGGGCAATCTGGAGAACTGCTAGGTATTCCATACTTTACGGAGTTTATTGAAGCAGATGGAAATTTTAATGTACCACGTTTATCATTCGAAGCTTCGGTTCAGGCTATTATGGCAGATTTTGATGAGGCACTTAATTTATTGCCAACAGATTATGGATTAAGTGAAGGACAAGTAGATCCATGGTATTCAGATTTAGAGAATTTTGAGTTTGCAAAATATGGAATAGTAAATGATAACTTTTTTGATTTACGTATTTCAGGGAGAATAGTACGTGCATTAAAAGCACGTTTAGCACTTTTTGCGGCGAGCCCTTCATTCTTAGATAGTCAGAGTTATTACAATATGGCAGCAACTAACGCAGCCCAAATTTTAAATACTATTGGAGGTACTGCTGGTTTAGATCCAACAGGTAATGAGTTTTATATATCAGATGGCAATATTCAGAGTAGTGAATCCCTTTGGCGTGGTTCTATTGGTGGTAATACGTTTAACTTTGAAGCAAGAATATTTCCGCCGTCCATTAACGGAAATGGTGAGATTAATCCAACACATAACTTTGTGATGGCCTTTCCAATGCAAGATGGCTTTCCTGCAACCGCGGCTAATGGTTTTGATCCTCAAAACCCTTATGCCAATAGAGACCCTAGATTAGAAAAATATGTTATTGTTAATGGCGCTTCTTTTGGTGCTGGAGGTGATATAATTAATACTGGTGTTGGTGGAGGAAATGATAGGTTAGACTCTATTCCTGAGCAGTCTACAACTACTGGATATTACCTTAAAAAATTGTTACGTCCAGATGTTCTTATCAATGATAATGGAACTGCTCAAGGTCAAAGTCATGCTAATGTATATTTTAGATATACTGAATTGTTTTTAATATTAGCTGAAGCAGCTAATGAAATCGGTGGTCCAGATAATCAGGTTGATGGTATCACAGCTCGGGATGTGATTGCAGCATTACGTAATAGGGCAGGAATTACGCAACCAGATAATTACTTGGCATCTATTACAACTCAAGAGGAGATGAGAGAGCTAATTAGAAATGAACGTCGAATAGAGCTAAGTTTTGAGGGGCACAGATTCTGGGATATTAGAAGATGGGGATTACCGTTAACTGAACCCGCTAAAGGTTACTTTTTTGATGGAAATAATTATATTGAATTGCCGTCTGTTGAAGTTAGAAATTATCAACCATTTGCTACTTATATGCCTATTCCAAATTCAGAGATTTTAAAATTTTCTGAACTAGAGCAAAATATGGGCTGGTAGTATAAATTTTGTATATTAATAGGAATTAAAAAAATTGACATGAAAATAAAATTGAAATTAATATGTGTAGTCGCTCTTATTTTTAGTGTGATAGCTTGTGAAAATCAGGATAATGATTTTGATGACTTTGGCTCAACTTCAGTATATTTTCCGTTTCAAACTCCCGCAAGAACATTAATTCAGGGTGAGTATGATTTAGGTTTTAACGAAAACGATAATAATGGACGATTTGAAATCGGTGTGGTTATGTCAGGAGTTTTCAATAATGAAATAGACCGAAGAGTACATTTTGAGTTAGCTCCTGAATTAATAGATGCAGCTGCCTTAGGTGTAGACACTGTAAATGTTAAGATTTTACCAGCTTCTTACTATACTATTGAACAGCAAAGTCCAGTAACAATTCCATCAGGTTCTACAGATGGACGTATTCCTGTGCAGCTGTCTGATGCCTTCTTTGACGATCCACTGGCGTTCGCTGAGTTTGAAGATGTGCATTACGTAATTCCTTTAAGAATTACAGATTTTGAAGAACTAGATTCCCTTTTAACAGGGGTTCCTTTAGTTGATAATCCTATTAAAATAAGAGATGAAGACTGGGACCCGTTACCAAAAGATTATACGCTTTTTGGTATTAAATTTATGAACAAATACGACGCTATCTATCTAAGACGTGGTGAGGATGCAGCTGTAGGTTTTAACGAATCGGTTACGGTTTTTGAAAATGGAGATCCCACAGAAACAGTAACGGAGAACATTGATGGCTCTACTGTTTATAGAGCAGAATTTGTAGTACAAGATGAATTACTTCCATTAACAACCGCGGGAAGGAGTGACGTAACTACTACTATCAATGTTAGAAGACCAGGTCTTGCTGCTGTTGTTGAGTTGTCTTTACTATTGACGTTTAATGATAATGAAGAAATTACTGTTTCTAATGCTGATCCTGATAGCAATATTACCGTAACGGGAACAGGAAGCTTTGTACAAGACGGAGATGAATGGGGAGGAGAACCTCGAGACGTAATTTACTTAGATTTTCAATATATAGAGCAAGATATAGAAGTAACTCAGGAATTCTTTTTTGGTTCATTAGTTTCAACAACAACTTCTACATTTGAATTGAATCATCAGGTAAATGATACATTAGTTATTAGAGACAGAGATGTGAGATTCGAAGAGTTTGTAGTTGATTTAACAGTGGACTAACGAGCGGTTTTGTTCTGTGAAGTTTATCAATAGACTATAATTTTAATTTATTAGTTTTAAGAATAAATCAAACCCTTCATTATATAATGGGGGGTTTTTTAATAAAAATAAAAAATAAGCCATATCATACACCAATCAAATTATCTATTACAGTAGTTTCAAAATGGTAAATGGTATTAAGTAAAAATAATTTCAAGTGAAACAATTTAAAACCATTTTATTATCAGCCTTTAGTATTATTATATTATTTTCTTGTAAAGAAAAACAAGAACAAATACCCTGGGCAAATCTTATTACTAATAATTCATTAGAGGGTTGGAGCATTAAAGGCGGCGAAGCAAAATATATAGTTGAAGACGGAGTCGTTATTGGTACAACAGCCGCAAATACACCAAATACGTTTTTAACAACAAATGAAATGTATAGTGATTTCATTTTTGAAATCGATTTTAAGGTCGATTCTACTATGAATTCCGGAATCCAAATACGAAGTAACAGTTTACCTTTTTATAGAGATGGTTTGGTTCACGGTTACCAGATGGAAATAGATCCTTCAAAGCGTGCATGGAGCGGAGGTATTTATGACGAAAAAAGACGCAAATGGCTACATACTCTAGAAAATAATCCAGAAGCGCAAAAAGCCTTTAAACAAAATGAATGGAATCATTACCGCGTTGAAGCTATAGGTGATACGATAAAAACTTGGATTAATAGTGTTCCAGCATCTTATTTAATCGATGACAAAACCGCTAATGGATTTTTTGGCTTACAAGTACACTCTATTGGTAAAAACAAGGACAAACTTGGTAAGCAAGTCATGTGGAAGAATGCTAAGATTTTAACAGAGAATCTTTCTCAATACACTACAGAATCACCTTTAGAACCTATTATAACAAAAAATAACCTCACAGTTAATGAACAAAAATCAGGTTGGCAAATGCTATGGGATGGTAAAACCACTAATGGATGGAGAGGTGCGAAGTTAGATGTATTTCCAGATAAAGGTTGGGTTATTGAAAATGGTGAATTGATTGTCTTATCCTCTGGTGGAGCAGAATCTGCAGCAGGCGGAGATATTGTAACCACTCAAGATTATGCAAATTTCGAACTACTAGTAGACTTTAAACTAACACCAGGAGCAAATAGTGGTATTAAATATTACGTAGATACCGAAATTAATAAAGGACCAGGTTCGTCGATAGGTTTAGAATATCAAATCTTAGATGATGATCTTCATGAAGATGCTAAAAGAGGTTCTCACGAAGGTAGTAGAACAGTGTGTTCTCTATATGACCTAATTCAAGCTGTCCCAGAAAAACCAATTAAACCAATTGGCGAATGGAATACAGCTTACATAAAATCCATTGATAATCATGTGGAGCATTGGATTAACGATGTAAAAGTTTTAGAATACGAGCGAGGAAGCGAGGAATTTTTAAAATTGGTTTCAGAAAGCAAATATGAAAAATGGCCAAATTTTGGATTATTAGATAAAGGACAGATTTTATTACAAGATCACGGTGATAGAGTAGCGTTTAGAAATATTAAAATTAAAGTTCCAAAAGCAAAAAAGAAAAAAAATGGGAAATAACCGTAGAGATTTTATAAAAAGGACAACAGCAGCAGCTATTGGAGTGAGCCTAACAGGTGGTGTTAATGCCATGTCTGCTAAAAGTTACAACAACATTATTGGAGCTAACGACCGCTTAAATGTAGCCATTGCAGGCTTGGGACGACGCTTAAACGCATTTAAATCACCAATAGGATCAAAAGCAAGTAACGTTAAATTAAGTTACTTATGTGATGTAATGGAAAGTCAACGCCTAAAGGCCTTAAAAGGCTTTAGAGAGCATATCGATTACGACCCAAAGTTAGAAAATGACATAAGAAAAGTATTGGATGATAAAAAGGTAGATGTGTTAATTAATGCTACACCAGACCATTGGCATACACCAGGTTCGATTATGGCAATGAAAGCAGGGAAGCATGTATATGTAGAAAAGCCATGCAGTCATAATATGCACGAAAATGAACAACTGGTAAAAGCGGCAAAACATTTTAATAAAGTGGTTCAAATGGGTAATCAGCAACGTTCATCTGGTCATACTATTGAAATCATAAATGAAATTCATAATGGCGTCATAGGTAAACCTTACAAAGCCGTTGCATTTTATAATAATGGAAGAGGTCAATCACCTGTTCAGAAAAAAGCAGCTATACCAGAAGGTTTAGATTGGGATTTATGGCAAGGCCCAGCACCAAGACGAGATTATACCTCTGAAACTTGGAATTATAATTGGCATTGGTATGGTTGGGATTATGGTACAGCCGAAGCAGGTAATAACGGAACACACGAGCTAGATGTAGCACGTTGGGCATTGCAAGTAGATTTTCCACAGCACGTATATGTTGAAGCAGAGAAACGTCATTTTTTAGATGATGGTTGGGAAATGTATGATGACATGGAAGCGACCTTTAAATTCGCAGACAATAAAGTCATTAAATGGGATGGGAAGTCTAGAAATAGCTATAACACCTATGGAGGTGGAAGAGGTACTGTAATTTATGGCACAGCGGGTTCTGTATTTGTAAATAGAGGAAAATATGTTTTGTACGACCGCAGAGGTAAAGTGGTAAAAGAGTTTGATTCGGCATCGAAAGAAGCAGGAAACGCTTTAGGTGGTGGAGGTGATACCTCTACAAAACACGTTCAAAATCTATTTGATACCATTAGAGGTAAGGCAAAATTAACAGCACCAATTGATGATGCTAGTAAAAGTATGGCGATGGTACATTATGCCAATATTGCTTTCAGAATTAAGAATGGATTTGATATAGACGACAAAACTGGTACGATGTATGATAGAGAAGCAATGAAACTCTGGTCTAGAACGTATGAGTCTGGCTGGGAACTAAAATTTTAAAATTTGAAAAGACGTGCGTTTATTAAAAAAACCGCTGCGGCTACGGCAGTAGTAGCTGGATCTTCATACTTGTATGGCAATATATTATCTCATATAAATGCCAATGAAACTATAAATATTGGTGTTATTGGTACTGGAGTTCGCGGAAGTGGACTTATGTCTATTATCAATTCCATAGACAATGTGAATGTGATTGCTGGTTGCGACGTTTTACCCTTTAGACTGGATAAAGGTTTAGCTAAAGCGAATACAAATCCAATAGGCTATTCAGATTACCGAAAATTATTGAATAATAAAGATGTTGACGCTGTTATTGTCGCAGTACCTTTTCATTTACATTCAAAAATTGCATTTGATGTACTTGATGCTGGGAAGCATGTATTTTGCGAAAAGACATTAGCTAAAGGCTATGATGGTGTAACCACATTAGTAAACAAAGCAAACCAATCCAAAAAAATATTTCAAACAGGTCATCAATATCATAGTTCTAGACTTTATACACATGTGGTCGACCTTATCAAAGAAGGGAAAGTGGGCAACATTACAGCGTTTGAATGTCAATGGAACAGACACGGCAATTGGAGACGGCCAGTTCCTGAGTCTAAATATGAAAAAGCTATAAATTGGCGCATGTACCGAGAATTTTCTGGAGGTCTTACGGCCGAATTAGCGTCGCATCAAATCGATTTTGTGAATTGGGTGCTTAATGAAACTCCAAACCAAGTTATGGGTATTGGAGGTGTAGATTATTGGAAAGATGGAAGAGAAACTTATGATAATGTCCATTTAACCTATAGCTATCCAAACGGAGTTAAAGCAAAATTTACATACTTAACCAATAATGCGAAAGATGGTTACCAAATAAAAGTGATTGGAGATAAAGGCACGATAATCATTGATATGAAAAACGCCTGGTTTTATCCTGAAGGTAAAAAGAAGAACAGAGTTCTTGGAGAAGTCGATGGAGTTAGCGGTGCCACCGTTCAATGGGATAAAGAAAAAGGTTACCAAATAAATGTTGAACATCTAAATCCAACAAAACAAGCACTATTAGATTTTAAAGGCGCTATTTTAAATAATAAACAACCCAAATCTGATATAATCACAGGCGCAAAAACTGCGATATGCGTACAAATGGGACTCGATGCCATGTATAATAATGACATTGTAAAATGGAATACTAACCTTATTTAGTAAGAGTATGAAAGGGGTAAGAAATTGTTTTTTTAGTATCTTTTTAATTACAATTTCGCTACAAGCCCAAACAAAAATGCCTTCTTTTTTTGGAGATAACATGGTTTTGCAACAAAAAGAGAATGTAGCCTTTTGGGGTAACGATAGTCCTAATTCAGTAATAACTATTGTTACAAGTTGGGGAAGTAAAGCTGAGGTTATAACTGATAAAAATGGTTATTGGAAAACTAGTGTTAAAACTAAAAAAGGGTCTTTTGTTCCAGAAACGATTTCAGTAAAAGGATCTTCTTCTATTCATTTAAAGAATGTTCTAATTGGCGAAGTTTGGTTTTGCTCTGGACAATCCAATATGGAAATGGCTTTAGGAGGCTTTCGAAAATCTAAGGTATTAAATGCTCAGAAATACATTGACATTGCAGATAATAGAACCATTAGATTATTCAATACACCGAGAACAGCAAGTGTTTTGCCGAGTAATGATGTTAATTCAGAATGGCAAGAGTCTAATAAGGAGTCAGCAAAAAAGTTTAGTGCTATTGGCTATATTTTTGCTGTTGAATTATATGAAAAACTAAATGTGCCCATAGGAATTATTGAATCGTCTTGGGGAGGAACAAGGATAGAAAGTTGGATACCTAAAAATGACTTGCTCAAATATAAAAGCATCAATTTTTTTGATGAACTTCCGAAGGAGCAGAATAAACAAAAAAAACCATCATTTTTGTATAATGGTATGATTCAACCTTTTCAAAACTATACTGTAAAAGGAGTGCTTTGGTATCAAGGTGAATCTAATAGAACTCAGCCAAATTCATATAAAGATTATATGAAGGATTTAATTGATGCTTGGAGAAGACAATGGAAAGATGATAGTCTTCCTTTTTACTTTGTGCAAATAGCACCTTTTGACTATACAAAAAAGAAAAATGGGACTTCAATTAGACCAAACTTAATTAGAGAAGCCCAATCACAAATTACTCAAGAAATAAAAAATACTGGTGTAGTTGTAACTACTGATGCTGGAGACTGTAACGACATTCATCCATCAAAAAAAGAAATCGTAGCAAAGCGACTTTCAAATTTGGCGTTAGCAAAGCAGTATCGTTTTAGAAATTCATCCTACAGGAGTGCTGAATTTAAATCCTTCAAAATTAAAAATGATGAGATAATACTTAAGTTTAAATTTTTCAATAATGATAAATTTATAAGTTCTGAAAATGTAAAAGGATTTTCAATAGCAGGAGCTGACAAGATATTTTATCCAGCTAATATTGAATTTCATAAAAATGGTAAACAGGTAATCTTATCAAGTAAGAAAGTGAGAAAACCTGTAGCTGTAAGATATGGTTTCGAAGCTTGTTTTGAAAGTAACCTCGAAACAAAATCAGGATTACCTATTTCTGTATTCAGAACAGACCAATGGCAACCTTAAACTATCTACTATTTTGCTTATTCCTTTTTCAGGATAGAACAGGATACAAGCCAAATCATAAAAACTTAATTTTAACAATTAGGATAATCTTTATAAGTTATCCAAAATAAGTTATCTATTCAACAAAACAATTAATCCGTTTATACATGTTTAAAAACAGTTATTTATTAGTGCTACTAAGCGTAATGTATGGTTTTAACACAACTTATGCACAGCAAAAGACCAATAGCGAAAAGCCAAATATTATTTTCATTCTTACAGACGACCAACGTTTTGATGCCATCGGTTACGCTGGAAATGAATATGTGGAAACACCAGAAATGGATGATTTAGCAAAATCAGGAACTTATTTTAATACGGCCATAGTAACCACACCAATTTGCGCGGCAAGTAGAGCGAGTATCTTAACAGGTTTACATGAGCGTGCGCACAACTTTAATTTTCAAACTGGTAATGTGCGTGACGAATATATGGATAATTCTTATCCGAGATTGCTAAAGGATAATGGTTATCATACTGGGTTTTATGGTAAATATGGAGTGCGTTACAATGATTTAGATAAGCAATTTGACGAATACGAATCGTACGATAGAAATAATAGATTTAAAGACAGAAGAGGTTATTATTATAAAACTTTAGGTAAAGATACAGTGCACTTAACAAGATACACAGGACAGAAAGCATTAGACTTTATAGATGCCAATGCGTCAAATAAAGAACCGTTTTGTTTATCCTTAAGTTTTAGTGCGCCACATGCTCACGACCCTGCTGAAAAGCAATATTTCTGGCAGTCAGAAATGGATCAAATGTTAGAAAGTACAACAATGCCAGACCCAGAATTAGGTGATGATAAATATTTTGAAGCGCAGCCTGAAATTGTTAAAAAAGGTTTTAACAGATTACGTTGGACATGGAGATACGACAATCCAGATAAATATCAGCATAGTGTAAAAGGGTATTATCGTATGATTTCTGGTGTAGATTTAGAAATCAAAAAGATTAGAGAAAAACTTAAAGCCAAGGGCTTAGATAAGAATACGGTGATCATCGTTATGGGCGACAATGGTTATTTCTTGGGCGAACGTCAAATGGCAGGTAAATGGTTAATGTACGATAATTCCATTCGTGTGCCACTAATTGTCTTCGACCCTAGAGAGAACAGCCATCAAGATGTAAGCGATATGGCATTAAATATAGATGTACCATCTACCATTGTGGACTTAGCAGGAATAAAAACACCAGAATCTTGGCAAGGAAAAAGCCTGATGCCTTTGGTTAAAAAGGAAACCAAAACTATTGGTAGAGATACTATATTGATTGAGCATATTTGGGATTTTGAAAATATTGCACCAAGTGAAGGTGTTAGAACTAAAAAGTGGAAATACTTCAGATATGTCAATGATAAGAGTATCGAAGAGCTTTACGATTTAGAAAAAGACCCACAAGAGATTAAGAATTTAATAGGAAAGAAGAAATATAAAGACGTTGCTAATAATCTTCGAGCTAAGCTAGATGAGTTAATCAAGAAAAATAGCAATGAATTTAGAGCAGCACCTACAGATTTAACTGTGGAGTTAATTAGAGAACCGGGAACAGAAGTAGAAATATTTGACCTAAAACCAGAGTTCGGGTGGACAGTACCTTTGGGTTCTAAATTTCAAGGTGCTTACCAGATTCTTGTTGCTTCAAACAAAATAGATATCGATAATAATAATGGTGATGTTTGGGATAGCGGACGCGTGGCTTCTGCACAATCAACTGATGTTGAATATGGTGGCAATGCCCTAGAAATAGGAAAAACATACTATTGGAAAGTAAGAATTTGGGAACAAGAAAACAGATTGGTAGATTATTCGGAAGCGCAAAAATTTACCACAGGCAAGAGCGATAGCTACATCATTTCAACCGAAAATAAATTTGTAACTACTAAGGTTAGGCCTGCAAAGTTTGCAAAAAAAGGAGATGCTTATACTATTGATTTCGGGAAAGCCGCTTTTGCAACTATGGATTTTAACTATAATGCGAAAACGCCTCATACGCTTACAGTACATGTCGGCGAAATGGTTAATGATGATGGTACTGTAAATAGAACACCACCTAAGAAAAGTAATATTCGTTATCAAGAAATTAAAGTTAATGTAAAACCAGGACAGACAACATATCAAATTCAAGTTCAAACAGACGAACGTAATACCAGACCAAACAAGGCCGTGCCACTACCAGATGGTTTTCCGCCTTTAGTGCCTTTTAGATATGCTGAGGTAGAGGGATCACAAAATAAGCTTAAAGCTGAGGATTTTACACAATTAGCATTTCATACCTATTGGGATGAAGACGCAAGTAGTTTTGTTAGTAATGACGATATCCTTAATCAGGTTTGGGATTTATGTAAGTACTCTATTAAAGCAACAACCTTTAATGGTTTGTATGTCGATGGAGACAGAGAGCGTATTCCTTACGAAGCAGATGCTTATTTAAATCAGTTAAGTCATTATACAACCGATAGGGAATTTGCCATTGGGAGACGCACTATTGAGTATTTTATGAAGAATCCTACATGGCCAACAGAGTGGCAACAACATGTCCCTTTATTGATATATGCCGACTATATGTACACAGGAAGTACAGAACTTATTGAGCGTTATTACGAACCCTTAAAACATAAATCTTTGTTCGAATTGTCTAATGAAGATGGTCTTATAACTTCAACAAAGGTAGATGCCGAATTCATGAAAAAACTTGGATTTCCTGAAGGTTATAAAAAACCGTTAACAGATATCGTAGATTGGCCTGGCGCCAACTTCAATGGCAGTAAAACCAAGGGAGAACGTGATGGTTTCGTATTTAAACCATACAGCACGGTTATTAATGCATTCTTTTATGAGAACATGAAAATTATGGCAGAATTTGCTGAAATTCTTGGTAAAACGCAAGAAGCGTTAGATTTTCAATACAGAGCAGCAAAAGCTAAAAAGGCAGTTAACGAACAAATGTTTGATAAAGAACGTGGTGTTTATGTAGACGGTATCGGTACAGACCATGCGTCGCTTCATGCCAATATGATGCCTTTAGCTTTCGGATTAGTGCCAGAAGAACATTATGAATCTGTAGTAAATTACGTAAAATCAAGAGGATTGGCTTGTAGTGTATACGGAGCACAATTTTTAATGGATGGTTTGTATAATGCAGGAGAAGCCGATTATGCTTTAGATTTATTAACTGATACATCCGATAGAAGTTGGTATAACATGATTAAAATTGGTTCTACCATAACTTTAGAAGCTTGGGATAATAAGTATAAAAACAATCTAGATTGGAATCATGCTTGGGGAGCAGTACCAGCAAATGTAATACCGAGGGGACTTTGGGGAATTAAGCCTAAAACACCAGGTTTTGCTATTGCAACGATTAAACCTCAAATGAGTAAATTAAAAAATAGCGAGATAGAAGTCCCAACTGTAAGAGGTGCTATAAAAGCAAAATACACCTATAATGGCGCAAGACTTCAAACCTATGAAATTGAAATACCAGGAAATATGGTTGCTGAATTTTCTTTAAATGGTCTGGATGGAAAGGACTTAATCCATAATGGTGAAAAAGTACCATCTGCTTTTGAGTCTATAAGATTAGCACCAGGAAAGCATGTCATTCAGCTTAAAATTAATTCGTTTTAATTTCTTAACTTTTGAGAACGTATTCACTATTAATTTTTACCGTCTCTTCTTTAATTTTAAACCAAAAACAGGTTGGAATTAAAAAGGGTGGTTTTAAAGTGTTATATGTTACCGTCTTACTTCTTTGTGTTTTTAAACTTTATGCTCAAAACCCAATAGTACCCAATAAAGGCCTAAACGACCCACATATTCACATTTTTAACGATACGGCTTATGTGTATGCGTCACATGATAAATCTATAAAAAACGATAAATTCATCATGGAAGATTGGTGGATTTGGTCCTCACCAGATTTAGTGAATTGGACAAAACGAAGTGTTCTAAATCCAAAGAATACTTATATTGGTAGTGACTATTCACGATGTTGGGCAACAGATGCTGCCTATAAAAACGGAAAGTATTATTGGTATTTTTCCGAAGGTAATGAACAAACTGGAGTAGTGGTTGGTGATACACCTTTGGGACCGTGGAAAGACCCTTTAGGGAAACCTTTGTTGACTTCAGATTTAACACCAACGCACGAGTATGATATGTCCATTTTTGAAGAAAATGGAGATCATTACATCTTTTTTGGAGTATGGGATTATTACGTCGCTAAGTTAAATGACGATATGATTAGTCTCGCTGAAACACCAAAGAAAGTTATTGTAAATAATACAAGAGGTCCTTATAACAGAGACGGGAAAAATAAAGACATGCCAACAGACGATAAACCATTTGTACACAAGTACAACGGAAAATACTTTTTGTCTTGGGGCTGTTTTTATGCTATGTCTGATAATTTGTATGGTCCTTATGATTATGTTGATACCATTATAAAAGAATCAAGTTTTGCAGAAGGCTATGACAGCCCAACATGGCCAAATGGGTTTTTGCAAGGACGTCACGGTAGTTTTTTTGAGTGGCATAATCAATCCTACTTTATCTATTGCGATATCAGCCAAACCGGAAATCGATGGTTTCGAGATTCTTTCATTAGTTATGTCCACTACAAGGATAATGGTGAAATAGAAACCATGAGAGTTGATGGTATTGGTGTAGGTCAATATGATGCCAATAATGGTTATATTGAAGCTGAAGATTATTTTAGAGCCGACGCTGTGAATAAGACGGAGAATGTAATGGGAGGCTTTTCAATAAGTCCAGAAGAAACTGATGGTTTTGTAACCTATCCAAACATTCAGAATATAAATAAAAAAAGTAACATTGAATTTCAATTTTTATCTCAAACATATACAGAGATTGAAGTAAGGGAAGGCAATTCAAACGGAAAACTTTTAGCAACTTGTATGTTTGCTGCCAATAATACAAAAGCCTTTAAAACTAAAAGTTTCAAAATAGAAGATCTGTATGATGGACAAACCATATGTTTGGTATTTAAATCTTCTGCAGTAGAGCATTTAAAAATTAACAGATTTAGATTTACATAAAACAACTAAGAATACATCAACTAAAATTACCATAACAATAATGAAAAGACAAACACTAATACTATTCGCAATTCTAGCAGTATCCATAATATCTTGTTCAGAACCCGTAGAGAAAGATTATAAAGATGCCTCGTTATCCATAGACGAACGTGTTGAAGCTTTACTTCCAAAGTTATCTATTGAAGAAAAAGTAGCACAAATGCGAATTTTTCATGCTAATATTGGTGCTAAGCCAGATGAGAATGGTAATTTAAAACTGTCTGATAAAGTTATTGAAAAATTAAAATTAGGTATTGCAGGAATCAAAAACCCAGGCGAGCACATTGATCCAGTGGCCGCTGCGAAATTAAACAACGAACTTCAAAAATATATCATCGAGAATAATCGTTGGGGAATTCCAGCATTGTTCGTCACAGAATCTTATAATGGTGTAGATGCTGAAGGCTGTACCAAATTTGGTCGTCCTATGACATCTGCGGCATCATTCAATCCAGAATTGGTGCAAAGACAATGGGATGTGGTTGGTAGAGAAGCCAGATTACGAGGGATGCACATGTGCCACTCACCAGAAGCAGATATCGTGCGCGATCCTCGTTTTGGACGTATGTCTGAAGCTTTTGGGGAAGATACCTATTTAACAACCCAAATGGTTAAAAATGCTGTAATAGGTGTTCAAGGAAATTATGAAGGTTTAGGGAACGGAACACATATTGGTGCTGTAGCAAAACACTTTGCAGGTTACGGACAAGTTTTAGGTGGTTCTAATTTCGCCGCCATTGAGATTTCTGAAAGAACACTTATAGATGAAATTTATCCACCGTTTGAAGCCGCTGTAAAAGAAGCTAGATCTTTAGGTATTATGGCGTCACACGGGGATTTGAATGGTGTGGCAAGTCACGGAAATCCAGAATTGTTAACAGGTGTACTTCGAGATCAATGGGATTTTGAAGGTTATGTAGTTTCCGATTCTAATGATATTGCGCGTTTATTTTATTTTATGGGTGTTGCAGAGTCGCCAGAAGCTGCTGCACAAATGGGATTAGAAGCAGGAATTGATATTGATTTATACGCTGAAGATTCGTATTCGTATTTACCAGAAATGGTTAAGAAAAATCCAGAATTAGAAAAATTAATCGACCGTTCTGTACGTCGTGTATTAAGAACAAAATTCATTCTTAGACTATTTGACAATCCATACATTGATATAGAAGAAACGAAAAAAGGTGTTCGTGCAGCGTCCTCTTTAGAATTAGCAAAAGAATCGGATTTAGAATCTATTATTTTATTAAAAAATGAAAACAAAGCATTGCCGTTAAATAAAGAAAAGTCGACTAAAATTGCGCTTTTAGGCCCTTTATTAAGTGATGATACTAAAGCGATGTTTGAGTCTGTTTCAGGTTCAAATATTAAATATGTTGCAGAAAAAGGTTTTAATTTAACCGATGAAGCTAAAGGCAATCCAAGCCTAATAGACACGGACCCGAGAGCTATTTCTAAAATGGTAAACATGGCAAGAAATTCAGACGTAGTCATCCTGTTTTTAGGAGGCGATGAGTTTACCGCTAAAGAAGCATACTTTAAGAATACTGTTGGAGATAGAGCAACTATTGAGCCTGTTGGTGCTCAAGATGAGCTGATTGAGAAAATTTCAGCTTTAGGAAAACCTGTAATTGTTGTGCTAAAACACAGAAGAACGTTAGCCATTAATACCATTGCTGAGAAAGCAGATGCTATTTTAGATATCTGGGATTTGAGTGAATTTGGAGATGAATCGACGGCGAAAATCATTTTTGGAGAGGTGTCACCATCAGGTAAATCACCTGTTACAATTCCTAGATCTATTGGACAGTTGCCTTATCATTACAGTATGAAAGAAATTAACTATAAAAAAGGCTATTTATTTTTAGAAGACGGGCCAATTTATCCGTTTGGTCATGGCTTAAGTTATGGTGATTTTGAATATTCAGATATATCAATTTCTAGTGGAGAAATCACACCAGAAACAGAACTTACTGTAAGTGTTAAAGTAACCAATAATGGTAGCATGAAAGCTAAAGAAGCGGTTCAAATGTATATTAAAGACGAAATAGGTTCGGTGACTAGACCAGATAAAGAATTAAAAGCTTTTGAAAAGATAGAACTTGATGCTGGAGAAAGTAAAACGGTAACTTTTACCATTACACCTAAAATGTTAGAATTCACAGGGATTTCAATGGAAAAAGTTTTAGAGGCAGGAGATTATACTGTTAAAGTCGGAACATCGTCTCAAGAGTATTTAGAAACAACATTCAAACTAAAAAAATAGATTTAAAATGAATAAATCAATCTTAGCAATAGTCGCATTATTATGCCTTTTTAGTTGTTCTGAAGCTCAAAAAACAACATCAGAAGAGAAAGATGTTTTTAATGAAACTCAGATTAAAAAATCGATGATTAAAGCACTAGAATGGCAAGAAGCACATCCCATTTTTGCAATACATCCAACAGATTGGACAAATGGTGCGTATTATACAGGTGTAGCAAGAGCACATCATACAACAAAAAATATGATGTATATGGCTGCGCTAAAAAATCAGGCAGTAGCTAATAATTGGCAACCATTCAAACGTTTATACCATGCAGATGATGTCGCCATTTCATATAGTTATTTATACGTTGCTGAAAACGAAAAAAGAAGAAACTTTGCAGATTTAGAACCAACAAAAAACTTCTTAGACGCACATCTGTACGAAGATAATAATTGGAAAGCTGGGACAAATAAAAGTAAAGAAGATAAAACCATTTTGTGGTGGTGGTGTGATGCCTTGTTTATGGCGCCACCTGTAATCAATTTATATGCTAAACAAACAGAGCAACCAAAGTATTTAGACGATATGCATAAGTATTACATGGAAGCGTATAATAGATTGTATGACGAAGAAGAAAAATTATTTGCAAGAGATATGCGTTTCGTTTGGAAAGGAAACGATGATGATAGAAAAGAGCCAAATGGTAAAAAAGTATTTTGGTCTAGAGGAAATGGATGGGTAATTGGTGGTTTAGCATTATTGTTAGAGGATATGCCAAAAGATTACGAGCATAGAGATTTCTATGTGAATTTATATAAAGAAATGGCAAGTAAGATATTAGAAATTCAACCAGAAGATGGCTTATGGCGCACAAGTTTACTAAGTCCAGAATCTTATGATCATGGAGAAGTCAGTGGTAGTGGTTTTTACACCTTTGCAATTACTTGGGGAATAAACAATGGTTTGATAGATAAAAAACATACGCCTGCAGTTAAAAAAGCATGGAAAGCATTAGCTGCTTGCCAGCATGAAGATGGTCGTGTTGGTTGGGTACAAAATATTGGTGCGTTCCCGGAACCTGCATCTGCCGATTCTTGGCAAAATTTTGGATCAGGAGCTTTTCTATTGGCTGGAAGTGAGATTTTGAAGCTTGAAAAATAGAAAACTGTATTAATAGTATAATTAGAAAAGGATTTAGATAGCTACGTTATTTAAGACCTTTTCTGTTTTAATAAAGATACCAACATGAAGTATATAAAGTTAGTTTTCCTTGCATGCTTTTGCATTTTAAGTTGCCAATCAAAGGACAGGTCTGAAGAACCTAGAGATAAAAAGGTTGAATTAAAGGAATTACCAAATCGACCTAATATACTTTGGTTAGTTACTGAAGACATGGGAGCTTACATCCCACCATTCGGAGACACAACCGTAGCAACACCCAATTTAAGCAAGTTAGCCGGTGAAGGCGTTGTGTATCCAAACCTATATTCTACTTCAGGAGTTTGTGCACCAAGTAGAGCAGCCATTGCAACTGGTATGTATCCATCAAGTATTGGTGCTAACCATATGAGAACCAACTCTTATACCAAAGAGAGAGGACTTCCCGCTTATGAAGCTGTACCTCCTTCTGACGTAAAGATGATAAGCGAATTGCTGCGCAAGCAAGGCTACTATTGCACTAATAATTATAAAACGGATTATCAATTTAAAGCACCAGTTACGGCGTGGGATGAAAGTAGTCCTTATGCACATTGGCGAAATAGAAATGAGAATCAGCCTTTCTTTTCAGTAATCAATTTTACTGAAACACATGAATCTGGTTTGTTTGAGCCTTACGGATTTAGAGAAATTGAAACCCGTTTGTATCATGCTGGCGATAGTACTTATAATTGGAAGAATAAAGGAGCTTCGCATGCTAATAATCGCATGACAGAAGAAGACACACCAATACATGTCTCAAAGGATACCAAATTCAAAATCCCGCCTTATTTAGTAGATAATGAGGTGACGCAACGCGATATGTGGAAGCTATATAATAATATTGTCGAAATGGATCGTCAAGTCGGTGCTGTGTTAAAACAGTTAGAAGCCGATGGCTTATTAGAGAATACGATTGTGCTTTTCTATGGTGACCATGGCGGACCATTGCCCAGAGAAAAGCGATTGATTTATGATTCAGGATTAAACACACCTATGATTATTCGTTTTCCTAAGAAATTACACGCAGGAACAAAAGACGATCAATTGATAAGTTTTGTAGATTTTGCACCAACCTTATTATCGCTTATTGGAGAAGAGCCAAAGCCTTATATGCAAGGGCAATCTTTCTTGGGATCTAATAAGGTAGAAGAACGTGATTATATTCATGCTGCAGCAGATCGTTTTGATGCCGAAACGGATGTCATTAGAGCGGTAAGAGATAGACGATTTAAATACATAAGAAATTACAGGCCAGAACAAGGCTATTATCTTCCGATAACATATAGGGAACGCATTCCGGCTATGCAAGAATTATTACGTTTGCACGATGAAGATAAACTCAATGAAGCACAAAAACAATGGTTTAGAGAAAGTAAACCAAAAGAGGAGTTATTCGATTGCACTGTAGACCCTTTTGAATTAAATAATTTGGCTGATAATCTAGAATATAAAAACAAACTTAATGAGTTGAGTGCCGAAATGGATAAATGGCTTCGAGCCATAGAAGATAATCCTAATTTACCTGAAGGAGAATTAATAAAAAAATTGTGGAATGGTAGTGAAACGCAACCCATAACTTCTGAACCTATTATAAAAAATAAGAACGGAAAAGTTACGATAAGTTGCAATACTGAAGGGGCTTCAATAGCATTTAAAATGCTTAAGAACGGAGAAAAGTCTCCGAAATCTTGGGAGGTTTATGAAAACAAAATTGACTTACCTCATGACGCCAAATTAATAGTGCAAGCTCATCGTATTGGATTTAAGCCAAGTAAAACGATTGAAATTAAATAAACTATTTCACCTGTAAATAAGTGATATATGATGAAAAAATTGATTCCTTTTTATTCTTGCTCATTAATCGTTTTATTGGTGCTTTGTTGTCAATCTGAAAATGAACAACAAAAAGCTAATAGTGCGAATACTTCAATATCATTAACAGAATTAGGCGACGCATTTAAATCACCATCCAAAAAATACTATCCAGAAACTTGGTTTCATCTTAACGGAAACAATATTAGTAAAGAAGGTTTAACATTAGATTTAGAAGCTATAAAAGAAGCGGGTTTACAAGGCATTCACCTGTTTAATAAAGCAGGAAGACTATATCCAAATGTAGAACCGATAAAAATTCTGTCGCCAGAATGGGAAGATATGATTCGGCATGCTGCAGATGAATGTAAGCGACTAGGCTTAAAATTCACCATGCAAAATTGTCCTGGATGGTCTATGACTGGTGGTCCTTGGGTACCATTAGAAGAAGCACAACGCGAAGTGGTAGAAACAATTTATAGAGTATCTGAAGGTAAGACCTTTGATGATATATTAGCGTTAGACTCACTTTACCATACCTCTGATTACGATTATAAAGACATTCAGGTATTAGCATTCCCGACACCTCAAGGTGACGATTTAGAGCCCTTTAACCCTTCAAAAATAGAAACAAATAATACTATAGTACCTTGGAAAGATATCTTCAATCCTAATTCAAAAATTGTAGTTACGCGCAAAACGACGCGCTTAGATAAACCTTTAAAAGAATTTAGAGCCAATGGTATTTCAAAAGTAAAAAATCAAGATACTTGGGTGAAAACATCCTTTGATGAATCCATAACATTGCGAACGATTACTTTCCCTCAATTGCGTCATATTATTATGGGTACAGAATATCCAGTAATGGATGTTGATATAAAAGTGGAGGCACTTATTGATAATAAATTAACAGAAATCACAACTGTAAATTTACCGGATGCTAATTGGAATGATAGGCGCAAACATCTTACGCTTACTATT
The DNA here is from genome assembly GCF_046545555.1 of Winogradskyella sp. PE311. Classification (NCBI taxonomy): domain Bacteria; kingdom Pseudomonadati; phylum Bacteroidota; class Flavobacteriia; order Flavobacteriales; family Flavobacteriaceae; genus Winogradskyella; species Winogradskyella sp. PE311. The sequence continues at coordinate 971,504 of NZ_JBHZTH010000001.1, forward strand.
CCTGAAGCTACTTCTAAAGTCTTTAAGTTTACTTTCGAAGGGGAACATGCCATAGCACCAGAATTTATTCGATTAAGTTCAAGTCCTAAGTTGCATAACCACGAAGCCAAAGCCGCTAAGGTCTTAAGACGACTTGAAAAAGAGGTGCAGTATGATTATGCAAAAAACACTATCATTAAATCTAATACCATAATTAATCTCACGGATAAAATGACAGCTGAAGGCAAATTGACTTGGGAGGTGCCAGAAGGTAATTGGACCATAGTCCGTTTTGGTCATATAAACATGCGATTAACCAATAAACCAGCAGTTCCTGAAGCTACAGGTTGGGAATCTAGTAAACTGGATAAAATGGCCATAGAAAACCATTTACGTAATGGTATGATTGGTAATTTAATAAAAGATGGAAGTCCTATAGGTGACGGTAAATTACATGGTTTATTGATTGATAGCTGGGAAAGTCATGTACCCACATGGACCACGAATTCAAAGAATATGTTTTCTGAATTTGAAACTCGAAGAGGTTACAGTATGAAACCGTATTTACCTGCAACGATGGGTTATATTGTAGAAAACGCTGAGGTAACCACTAAATTTTTAAGAGATTTGCGTCATACCATGGATGAGGTGTTTATTGATAATTTCTTCAAGCATTTTGCTACTGTCGCGCATGATATGGGTGCTGAAGTATACACAGAAGGCGCGGGAGGAGAAGTATTGCCTATAGACCCGATGCGTTATTATGGTGTAAGCGATATTCCCATGACTGAGTTTTGGTATCCTAAAGAACCGTCTGCCCAAAGAGAATATGCAAAACCAATATTTAATGCGGCATCGGCAGCACACTTATATAATAAGCCCGTTTTGGCTGCAGAAGCTTGTACACAAGTTGGTGTAAAGTGGAACGAACATCCGTTTTCTGTGAAATACTTAATCGATTATAATTTTACAAAAGGGGTTAACCACTTGGTGTTTCATACTTTTTCACACACACCCCAAACTGATGTGTATCCAGGCTCAAGTTTTGGAGGTAATATTGGATTTCCTTTTGTGCGGCAACAAACCTGGTGGCCTTATATGAAGGATTGGACAGATTATTTAGCTCGAAATCAGTTTGTGTTGCAACAAGGTGAGTACGTCGCAGATGTGTTGAGATACTATGGAGATCATTTTGATCGTCCACCTTTCGACTTAGATTATTTTCCTAAAGGTTACCGTTTTGATTATTTGAATGCTGAAATATTACACGATAAAATAAGTATTAAAAACGGTAAAATTCACGTGGATAATGCTGGAGATTACCGCATCATTACACTTAGAGACTCAAAACAAATGTTGTTATCTACAGCAAGGAAACTGAAAGAATTAGTATTGGCAGGTGCTGTAATTCTTGGCGATAAACCACAGGATTCACCGAGTTTAATGGACGATGAAAATGATTTAAGAGAATTGTCTAAAATAGCAGATGAGTTATGGGGAAATACAAGCAAAGGAGTAAATCAAGTAGGTAAAGGAAAGGTGTATTGGGGCATATCACTCGAAGAGGTTATAAAAGCGGAACAGATAGAGAAAGATGTTAGTGTTCCAGAAGACTTAGATATTAAATGGATTCATCGCGAGACAGCAGATGCAGATATTTATTTTATAGCCTCAAATCATAATCAACCAGTTGATGCGACATTAAGTTTTAGAATTAAAGATAGGAGTCCGCAACTTTGGAATGCTTTTAATGGCGAACAACAAGAGGCTAAAATTTGGAGTACAACCCATAATAGAACCAATATAGCTATGTCTTTTGCACCAAGTGGAAGTGCAATTGTGGCCTTTTTGAAAGACGATAAACAACCTTATGCTTCAAAAGTAACCTATAATGATGAGGTTATTTTAAGTACAGAAATAGGATGGTACAACATTCATGATACGGATGACTTTCCTAAATTATCTTGGAAAGGTGATAGCGTGATCGCATCAATAGAAGGAGCGTATAGTTTTCATCAAAATGGAAATAAAAAAACTGAAACAATTTCTATAGAAGAGCAATCACTTCAAACCAATTGGACTTTAAATTTTGAGGAAGGTTGGGATACGCCAAAATCTGTCGAAATCCCAGAATTAATATCACTAACCAAACATAATAATGATGCCATAAAGCATTATTCAGGGACAACTACCTATACGAAAATATTCAATTTAGAAGCAGTTGGAAGTCATTTGTTAATCGATTTAGGAACAGTTTCAAATATCGCTGAGGTATTGTGTAACGGTAAAAAAGTTGGTGTTAAGTGGGCACCACCTTTTCAATTTGATATTACAGAATATGCTCAAAAAGGCGAAAATACTCTTGAGATTAAAGTCACTAATACTTGGCGCAATCAACTCATTTACGATAATTCTAGGCCGAAAGACGAGAAGAAAACGTGGACTACAAATCGACCAAAAAAAGATGAAACTGAATTAGAAAACTCAGGTTTAATCGGACCAGTAGTTGCAAAAACACTTAATTAATTGACTTTTATTACAATAAAAGGTATTTATCTTTCAATTCAGCATAGTTCAGGATGCTTTTTCTAGTTAAGTTTAATAGTATTAAGCAAAATATTAAAAAACAGTTATGAAAATAATGACGTTTAAATCCATACTATTTTTGGTTTTTATGTTATGTTCACTTTGCATAATAGCGCAAGACGCGCCACCTTCCGATGATATTTTTAGATTGAAAAATGTAGAAACAGGCCTATTCTTAAGCGATGCAGGTTCTAGTGCAACAGCCGTTACTATGACAAACTTAGGTGAAGAAGATCAAAGTACCCATTTTACTTTTGTGCAAAGCGGTGCATTTTATAATATTGATAGTGAAATTTTAGGAATCTTACGCGGACCAGGTGCTGGTGGACCAGGAGGACCTTATGTCGTTGTTAGTACAACTAGAGCTGCACCATCAGCTGATGGTGATAAAGTGTGGACCATACAGCATAACCAAACAAATAATACCTATAGATTTCAATCGGGAACCAGTGGAAGATTTATGTATCATGATACCAATGGAACGGTAACCCATGTTGTTGTTACAGAAACAGATGATAGAAGTAATTGGGAACTTATTCCTTTTGTAGTACCCTCTGTGGAGATAGCTCCAGATGAAGATACAAATTCAGATCTAACTTGTCCAGCTTCAGGTGAATTTCAAAACGATACGACCAGAAATGTAGATATACCAAACCCAATTAATGTCGGGACTGCTGATGATAGAACTTGTTACTCCGATTACTCAGAAAGCAATGTATATGGTGAGACTTGGGGTGTTTATAATATTACCGATGGGTCAAACCATTGGGACGGAAGTACGTTGCAACCCAGAATAGAGCGTTCTTTATCAAGATCTCAAGCTACTGGTATTGGAAGTTACGCCAGATTTACAGGAACTTTAAGAATTCTCGAAGTTGGAGATACTGGTAGTTTTGGTACTACTGGGAGTTATTTTATGCAGGCTAAAGGACAACACACTGATCCTGATGTGCCTGGAGATCCTGCTATTTGTTTGTATTTAGCAAGACCAGTTTTTGGTGTTGATGATAATGGTAACCAAGTTCAAGCATCCTTTAATATTTATAGAGAACAGATTATTTTTAGAGGAGGCTCTGGAGCTGCTGGTAGAACTGAAGTTTTTCTAAAGAATGTAGCAAAAGACGAGATAGTAGATATTGAATTAGAGGTTGGTTTTAGAGAAGATCCTAATAATCCTGATTTAAAAATACATTATTCTGATGCGGTAATAGGTGGGGAAACTTTTAATTGGAATATCCCAGAACCAGAAAGAGGTATACAATCTGGAATTAGATATGGAGTATACAGAGTAAAAGGAGGTAGAGCTCAAATGAGATGGGCAAATACAACTTATGAGAAAGTAGAAAATGCAGATAACTCAGGTCCAGCGCCAGACGACGATATTTATAGATTAAGAAATGTGGCTACAGGACAATTCTTAACAGATGCAGGTATAAGTGCTACACCAGTTACAATGACAGATTCTGGTGAGCCACAGAATACACATTGGACGTTTGTAGAAAGTGGAACGTTTTATAATATAGATAGTGAAACTAATGGCATACTCCGTGCGCCAGGTTCTGGAGGTCCAGGTGGACCTTATGTAGTTTTAAGTACGGGTACAACAACAAGTTCTGGTGATAAAGTATGGACTTTACATTATAACGACACTGATGAGACCTATAGATTTGAATCTAGTAGTAGCGGTAGATTTATGTATCATGATCCTAATGGAACTGTAACCCACGACATAGTTCCTGATACTGATGATAGGTGTAAATGGGAGGTAATACCAACAAGTCAATCGTTAAGTATTGAAAATAACCATTTGAGTATGTCTTCACTGAACGTATATCCTAATCCAGCAGATAATAATTTTACAATTGCATTAAATAATATTACTAACGCAGATATTAAAATATATAATACATTAGGAAAAGTTGTTTATAAAGGTTCGACTATAAATGGAAAAATTATAATTAAAAATAATGGGCGTTTAACTTCTGGATTATATATCGTAAATGCTATAACAGTTAATAAAACCTATAAGACTAAACTGATAATAAACTGATAAAAAACACTTAATTAGATGCCTCTTTCTCAATCCTTTTAGACATTTCGTTTATCCTTAAATTTTGTCTTTTAACAAATAAAAAGGTAATTACCCTTCAATTCAGCATAGTTCAGGATACTTTTTTTAGTTAAATTTAGTAGTATTACAAAAAAAATCTTTAAAAAAGCTATGAAAAAAATTACGTTTAAAGTCATATTACTTTTGGTTTTTATGTTATGCGCTCTTGGCATAAAAGCGCAAGACGCCCCACCTTCCGATGGTGTTTTTAGATTACAAAATGTAGAGACAGGTCTATTCTTAACCACAGCAAGCGGAAGTGCTCAGCCAGTTACAATGACTGATTTAGCTGAAGATGATATAAGCACGCATTGGACGTTTGTTGTAAGTGGAGCGTATTATAATATAGATAGTGAAATTGAAACTGGTGGTACTGGAATACTACGCGCACCAGGCGCAGGAGGTCCTGGAGGTCCCTATGTAGTTTTAAGTACTACAAAAGCACCGCCAGCAGCAGATACAGATAAAACGTGGACGATACAACATAACGCTACTAATGACACTTATAGATTTGAGTCTAGAACGGCTGGGCGATATATGTATCATGACGCTAACGGAACGGTTACCCATGCAGTTGTTCAAGAAACAGATGATAGAAGTAATTGGGAACTCATTCCTTTTACAGAAACTCCTGTAGAAACAGCCCCAGATGAAGATACAAATACAGATCTAACTTGTCCAGCTTCTGGTATTTACCAAAACGACAATACCAGAAATGTAGATATACCAAATTCTGTTAATGTAGGTACTGCTGACGACAGAAGTTGCTATTCAGATTACTCAGAAAGTAGTTTTAATGGAAAAACTTGGGGTGTTTATAATATTACCGATGGTTCTAATCATTGGGATGGAGCAACGTTACAACCTAGGATCGAGCGTTCTTTACCGAGATCTGGGGAAACTGGTGTGGGAAGTTTTGCAAGATTCACAGGGATTGTTAGAATTCTAGAAGTCGGCGATGGAGGTTCTTTTGGCCAAAACGGAAGTTATTTAGCACAGGCCAAAGGAAAACACACTGGTGGTGGTGGTTCTAACGATCCTGCTATCTGTCTATATAGAGCACATCCTGTTTATGGGACTGGAATCAATGCAGATAAGCAAGTGGCTTTCGATATTTATGCTGAACGTATCTTATTCCGTGGCGGAGAAGGTAGTGGCAGAGAGGTTGTTTTTCTAAAGCGAGTCAATAAAAATGAAGAGGTTGATTTTGAGTTAGAGGTAGGTTTTAGAGAAGACCCTAATAACCCTGATTTAAAAATACATTATTGTGACGCGGTAATTGGAGGAGAAGCTTTTAATTGGGATATCCCAGAACCAGAAAGAGGTACTGAATCAGGTATAAGATATGGTGCTTATCGTGTAAGAGGTGGCAGAGCTCAAATGAGATGGGCAAATACAACTTATGAGAAATTTGAAGTTGTTGATAACTCAGGTCCACCGCCTAGTGATGATGTTTTAAGATTTAGAAATGTAGCTACTGGTCAATTCTTAACAGATGCAGGTGCATCAGCGACGCCAGTTACGATGACTGATTCTGGTGAACCGCTAAACACCCATTGGACTTTTGTGCAACAAGGTGGATTTGTAAATATAGATAGTGAAGTTAACGGCATATTACGTGCACCAGGTTCTGGTGGTCCCGGAGGTCCTTATGTAGTTTTAAGCACAGGTACAACAACAAGTTCTGGTGATAAAGTGTGGACCTTACATTATAACGATGTTGATGACACCTATAGATTTGAATCTGGTACCAGTGGTAGATTTATGTATCATGAAATGGATGGAACGGTAACACATATTCCAGTAGCTGAGTCAGATACGAGAAGTGTATGGGAGGCCATACCTACGAGTGAATCTTTAAGTATGGAGGATAATGAATTAACAGTATCTTCTCTTAAAGTATATCCTAACCCAGCTAATACTAATTTTACGATTGCATTGAACAACAACGTTAATGCAGATGTTAAAATCTACAATATGTTAGGAAAAGTGGTTTATAAAGGCGCCACTATTAATGGAAGAATTGAAGTTGCCAATAACGGAAGTCTAGCGTCTGGTTTATATATAGTAAGTGCGACAACGGATGATAATAAAACTGTTCAGGCAAAACTGATTATAAACTAATAATAATATCATATTAGTAATTCAAAAGAGGCTGTCTAATAAGACGGCCTTTTTTGTTTTTAAAACTACAGGACAAAACAGGATAGTTTTTCTTTGGAGTAATGTTAATTTTCCATATCACCTAATAACATATCTAAATGAAACATCCATTAGTAATTATTAATCACAAAACAGAATGATAATTAGGATGTTCCATGTGACTGTTAAAAAACAATAAATATTAACACATGAAAAGACGCAACTTTATAAGGCTTTCAACTATAGCAGGCGTAGGGTTATCACTTCCTATGTCAGGACTATTACATTCTTGCACGAGCCATCCAGAGCATTCCTTAGAATTTAAAAATTTAATCACAGGTTTATTAAAGGATTGGAGCGATGGTATGTTAAATGTACAGATTAACGATCCGTCTAATTTAGGTGTACACGGCGCTTTAGGTTGTCCCTCTTGTTCGCATATTCATGGACGTTGTATGGATGCGGTATATCCGTTTTTATATATGGCAGATAAAACTGGTGATGAAAAATATATTGAAGGTGCGAAGCTAGTAATGACTTGGGCAGAAAACAATGTCTCTCAAGAAAATGGCGCATGGACCGTAATTAAAAACCCAAAGTCATGGAAAGGTATTACCATTTTTGGAGCTATCGCTTTAGCAGAAGCTTTGCATTATCATGGTCATGTTTTAGATGAAGAAACTCGCACCACTTGGACGAGTCGCCTGGATAAAGCAGGTCAATATATTTATGACACATTTACCATAGACTTTACTAATATTAACTATCCAGGAACAGCGGTTTATGGGTTGAATTTAATCGGTAATGTTTTAAATAGAGACGATTTTAAGGCCAAGAGTAAAACATTGGCGTCTCAGGTAAAATCATATTTTACACCAAATGAAGGCCTACTTTTTGGGGAATGTAAAAAGAGCTCGAGTAAGTTAAGTGAAAAAGGTCTACATGGTGTTGATTTAGGTTATAATGTAGAAGAGACACTCAATAGTTTAGTGATGTATGCGCTTAAAGAAAAGGACGAAGAGTTATTACAAATTTTAACTAAATCTCTAAATAGCCACTTAGAATTTATGTTGCCAGATGGCGCATGGGATAACAGTTGGGGCAACAGAATGTACAAATGGAGTTATTGGGGAAGTAGAACCTGCGATGGTAGTCAACCAGCTTTTGGAATGATGGCGCACATTAACCCAGCTTTTGGAACGGCAGCAGTAAAAAATACCGAACTATTACAACGTTGCACGGCAGATGGATTAATCCATGGCGGTCCTGGTTTTATAGAAGCAGAAATTCCGCCTTGTGTGCATCACACCTTTACACATGCAAAACCATTAGCGGCATTATTAGACCATTGGGATCATTTACCAGAAATAAATGCAAATACAAGTTTACCACGAGCTATAGCAGATGGTGTTACACATTTTAAAGATTTAGATGTGTTCTTATTTGCTAGAGGTGATTGGAGAGGAACTGTGAGTGCTTATGATGCAGAGTATCATTATAAGGAAGATTACCGTCAGGCATCTGGTGGTGCTTTAGGCGTTTTATATCATGATAAAGTAGGATTGCTATGTGCAGCAAGTATGGCAGAATATACGTTAGTAGAAAAAAACAATCAACAAGTACAACCGAATAAAGATATCTGTTTAACACCACGAGTTGAGGTGTTTAAAGATGGTGTTTGGTACACTAATTTATATGATTTACCAGCAACGGTAGCTTCAGAAGATGCAGATGATATTATTAAATTAATAGCAGATGTAAAACTGAAAAATGTGGATAGAAAAGAAGTAGAAGGAACAGCATCTGCTTTTGATATCACTTACACATGTGCTGCAGATAAAACAGAAATTAAAGTAAATACAAAACAAGATATTACAGCGCAAACGGCATTTGTATTGCCTATAGTCTCACCAAATAACGAAGCCGTTACTCACGTTTCCCATTCAGAAATCACAATTCAGAAACCAGAAGGTGTAGTGACGCTAAAAGCTAATGTCCCTTTAAAAATAAAAGAAATGACTGGAAGTAGAACCTTTAATATGGTACCAGGTGTGGAAGCTATTCCTATTGAAGCATACTTTGATAAGGAAACAAATGAAGCTTTAGTAATTTCTTTATCAGTAAGTTGATGTTTTATGTAACACAAAGCCAATCAAGTAAATCAACATATCTATATGAAGTTATTCAAACTACTACTGCTTACGGTGGTAATATGCCTAACAAGCTGCGATTCAAATTCAAAAGTCTCATTATCAGACCTTAAATGTGAATACCGTACTAATCCATTAGGGATTGATAATACGTCACCTAGGTTAAGTTGGAAACTCACAGAAGACCATCAAACCAGAGGACAAAAACAAACCGCTTATCAAGTTTTAGTAGCGAGTAGTGTAGAACTCTTAAATGATAACAAAGGCGATGTTTGGGATTCTGGTAAGGTAGAATCCAATCAATCTGTAAATAACACCTATCAAGGCGATGAATTAGAATCTGCAAAACAATACTTCTGGAAAGTGAAAATTTGGGATAAAGATGGTGTCGTTTCAAACTGGAGTGATTACGGCAAATTCTCAATGGGTTTATTACAACAATCGGATTGGAAAGGTGACTGGATTCTTAAATCAGATCAGAAAAAAACGGACCACAATTGGTATAGAAAAAATGTAACTCTTTCAGATGATGCTGAATCTGCATTTGTATTGGTAGGATCATTTGGGTATCACGAATTGTATGTGAATGGAGAAAAAATCACCCAGAATGTGATGAATCCAGTGTCAACCTACATGAAAAAAAGGATAGCCTATTTAACTTACGATATTTCTGATCAATTAAAAGAAGGAGATAATGTCATAGCGATTTGGCATGCTGCAGGATGGTCGCGTTGGAGACGTATTAGTGAATACAGAAATATCCCTTTTGTATTTAAAGCACAAGCCAAAATTGTAGCAGGAGGCAAGCAAATTACGCTCAAATCTGATACCACTTGGAAAACTAAAAAGAGCCATACCGAATATTATGGTGATTGGGATATCTTACGTTTTGGTGGTGAAACCATTGACGATAGAAATCGAGAAGACGATTGGAATACAGCAGCATATGATGATAGCAACTGGATGAATGCAAGTGTTTACAATCATGAGATTTTAAACGCTCAAATTCCTGAAGGCAACAACATAAGTTTTGCATTGAATAGCAGAAAAAATAGAGAAGTACGTGCGTTATATAAACCTATCACGGCTCAGTTAAGCGCACAAATGGTAGAACCTCAGGTGAAATTTAAGGAGCTTAAAGCCATCGCTGTTGATAAAAATGATGATGGGACCTATAGCATTGATATGGGTGAAAACTACACCGGATTTTTTGAAATGGACTTGTATAATGGCGTCGAAGGAGATTCTATTCTATTCGAAATTACAGATAGAACAGAAGTGAGGTCTAACTGGAAACAAAAGAGCAAGTACATTTTTGGAAAATCAGGAAAGGGGAAATTCCAAAACCGTTTTAATGTTGCAGGAGGAAGATGGATTACAGTTCACGGTTTAAAATACCAGCCTAAACTAGAAGATGCAAAAGGCTATGTGGTTACAAACGATCGTAAACAAATCAGCAGGTTTGAATCGTCGAGTGAGCAATTAAATCAAATTTATCAAATCAATCTAAATACCTATTTATCCAATACTATGGATGGTATTTTAGTCGATTGTCCGCATCGTGAGCGTCGTGGTTGGGGCGAAGTTACAGTAGCTGCGATGTATGGCGATGCTTTACCAAATTTTGAGAGTGGTGCATATATGGATCAGTATCTTCAATATACGAGAGATGCACAATTTCCTGATGGAAGAACACGAGCTGTAATTAACGAAGAAGACCGTCCGTTTTTAATGTGGAAAGCCAATAACCCATTAACGGTTTGGGAAACCTACCGCATGTTAGGTGACAAAAAAGTACTAGAAGACAATTATGAATCCATGCAAAAATGGATGACATGGTTACTTGAAAATTCAAATTATGAAACTGCAGGTGCTATAAAAGCAGGTACACAAGGATTGAGAGAATTCCCAGGATTAGGAGATTGGTGTACACCTCGTGGTAATTTCTGGACCAGCAGTAACTCACCAGAAGCCGTCCATTTTAATAACTGCTTGTATGCGTTTATGCTAGATAATGCCATGCATATTTCAGAAACTTTAGGTAAAACAGACGATGCTAAAACATTTAAAGATCGTTTAAAAGTACAACGAGAAGCGACGCATAAATTGTCTTACGATTCAAAAACTGGTAAATACATCAAAGGCTATCAAGTAGATCAAGCTTTTGCTTTAGTGTCTGGTGTAACACCAGCGTCTGAAAAGGAAAAAGTAACTGCAAACCTAGTAGATAATGTGTTGTATAAATTCCCGTATTACGACACAGGAAGTTCTGGGCAAGCCTTATATACGCGCTATTTCACAGAGTCTGGTGAGCGTATGGACTTAATTTATGAGCTTCTAAGAGACAAGCATCACCCAAGCTATGGTTACTTTTTAGAGCAAGGAAAAACCGTTTGGCCAGAACGTTGGTCTGCAGTAGGGAATAGTCAAATACACACCTGTTATACCGGAATTGGAGGCTATTTCATAAAAGGTTTTGGTGGCATTCGTCCAAATCCAGAACAATTAGGCATGCAACAGATGGTTATTAAACCTGCACCTGTTGGCGATTTAACTTTTGCAAATACCGAATATGAGTCTATGTATGGAAACGTAGTAGTGAATTGGAAAAAGGAAGATAAAGACGCAACGTTTCATATTGAGGTTCCTGTAAATACAATGGCTAAAGTATATCTACCAGCAACAAGTAAAGATGCTATTCGAGAAAGTGGTGTTTTAGGCGAAAAAGCTGAAGACATTACCTATTTAGGAACAGAAAAAAACAAAGCGGTAGGCAATTATGTGATTTTTAATGTGCCATCAGGAATCTATAATTTTAAAGTAGATGAATTACCTGTAACACAATTTCCTGAACCTTTAAATGATTTAAAGAATCTTGCGAAATTAGGACGAATAAATGCATCATCTATGTTTATTCAATCGGAAAAACTACCCGTTTTTGAAGCTTTTAGAGTTAATGATAACGATGAGGAAACACGCTGGTTAGCTACCGAAACTAAAGATCAATATGTAGAAGTAGAATGGGTGAAACCACAAACCTTCAATAACGTAATTATTGATGAACATGAAAATAACATTTTGTCCTACGAACTTCAATATTGGGAAAACGGAGCATGGAAAACTATAGAAAAAGAAACCACTTGTGGTGCCAATAAAACCCATCAATTTGATACTATTGAATCTACAAAATTTAGGATTTTTATTGTTGATGCAAAACAAGCACCTTCGATTAAGGAACTGAAAATTTTCAATCAATAAAATAGTAATGAAAACAAATAGACGCAATTTTATAAAAAGCATGTCTGCACTTGGTATTCTGGGTGTCACATATCCTTTGTTATCGTCATGCGTCAACAAAAACGGAAACGAATATTTAAACGAAAAGATCACAAAAATCGAATTGTTTCGATACGACATTAACATACCGCGCTATTTTTCTTGGGGAACATGGCACAATCGTCAGCATTTATTTATCAAGATTTCTTCAGGAGATTTTTATGGCTGGACAGAAACACCAGCTTCAAAAAATAATCCTGATTTTAAACCTACGGCTTGGGTTGAATATTTAAAGCAGTTTAAAGGATTAACAATTGGTGAGGCTCAAAAATTATTGGCGTCAGAACAAGTGCTAGGTTCAAAACGATCTCTAAAAATGTTAGAGTCTTTAGATATGGGCCTTTTAGATGTATCAGGCCGATTGCAAAATAAACCTGCTGTTGAATTACTAGGTTTAACAGGAACAAATCCAGTTCCAGGGTTGTATTGCATACTAGACAAAGACGAGAAAAAAGTAAGAGAAGAAGCCGAAAAGAGTATCGAACAGAATTTAGCACATCATATGAAGTTTAAGATGTATGGTGACGAGGTTGTAGATATGAAATTACTCAAAACGATCAGAAACGTTTTAGGAAATGAAGCTGTGGTAATTTCAGATGTAAATAAAGGCTATAAAAAGTGGCAATCGTTAGATGAATTAAAAGGGATTTTAGACCGTTTTAAAGCTAATGGTTTAAATGCCATTGAGGACCCAGCTAATTTAAAACCAAATCAATGGGTTCAATTACAGGAAATGGTTGATGATTTAGCTTTAATTCCTGATGCACCAATGCGTCCTGCGTGGAAAGGTTTAGAAACCATAACAAAAGGCATGGGAAAAATTTATAATTTACATCCTTCGACTATGGGAAGTTTGAATCACACAGCGCAATTGGCTGAAAAAGTAAAAGACCTGGACGCAAAAGTAATGATAGGTGATGATAGTTTAGTAGGTCCTGCATGTTCTGCTTGGCAACAAATAGCGATAGGTCTATATGCGACTTGGGTAGAAGCCATAGAGAAGAAAGAAGATTCTAAACTATATCTAGAATGCCTGCAAAGTACTGCCACTAAAAAAGACGCTAATGGTTATTATTCTTATCAACCAAAACCCGGTTTTGGTTTGGAATTAGATACCGACCGTTTGAAAAAAGTAAGTGAATTATATATTGAAGTTTAACGTAACTATAAATTTTTAAAAGACTGTTGAAAACGATAAAAAATATAATAATGATGGTTAAAAAAATAGATTCTATTTTTTTTATTATGTTATTTTTTTTCCTGTTGACGAATTGTCAAAAAGAACAAATGGTTCAAAAACCTAATGTATTGCTTATTTGTGTGGATGACCTTCGTCCAGAGTTAAAGAGTTTTGGAGCAGAGTATATTAGCTCACCTAATATTGATGCTTTAGTGGAAAAAGGAATTAAATTCCAAAAACATTTTGTAAACTCACCAAGTTGTGGTCCATCTAGATATACCTTATTAACAGGGCAGTATGGACCAGCAGGAAACGATGCTCTTTTTAGTAGAGCGAATAAAATAAAGCAAGGCATTCTAAAAGTAGATAAAAGTATCCCAGAGTGGTTTAGAACATATGGCTATACAACGGTTTCGGTTGGAAAAGTATCTCATCATCCTGGAGGAAGAGGCGGAAAAAATTGGAATGATAGTACAAAAGTAGAGATGCCCAATGCATGGGATAAGCACCTTATGCCAGTTGCGGAATGGGAACACCCACGAGGAATGATGCATGGATTAGCTCATGGTGAGACTCGATTAAAATCAGGCAGTATGGATGTTTTTCAAACAGCAGAAGGTGACGATAACATTTATCCAGATGGAGCAATTACAGATGAAGCTGTTAAACAAATAGGAGCACTTGCTAGTAATAAAGAGAAACCATTTTTTCTTGCTGTCGGAATTATTAAACCACACCTGCCTTTTGGTGCACCAAAAACATATTATGATAGGTATGATGGTGTTGGTCTTCCCGAAATAAAACACCCTGAAAAACCGAAAGGAAGAACAACATGGCATGGATCTGGTGAATTTATGAAATACAACCGTTGGGGTAAAAACCCTAATAAAGATGTTGGTTTCGCGAATGAGGTTCGTCGTCATTATGCTACATGTGTCAGTTATGCTGATGCTCAAGTTGGTAAAATTCTTGCAGCATTAAAAAAAACAGGAGCAGATAAAAATACTATTGTTGTACTTTGGGGAGACCATGGTTGGCATCTAGGAGAACATGCGATTTGGGGTAAACATAGTTTGTTTGAGGAATCGTTGCATGCACCTTTAATAATTCATTACCCAGGAATGAAACATGAAGGTACGAATACAGATGCTATTGTAGAAACAGTCGATATTTTTCCGACGTTATGTGATTTAGCAGAAATTGAAATCCCTGAGTATGCTCATGGTACGTCTCTAAAAGAAATATTAGTAGACCCGAATGCTGCAGGTCATTATGCCATATCCTATAAAAATAATGTTTCAACCATTAGGACTTCAACGCATAGAATGACATTACATCAGGATGGATTTGTAGAATTATATAATCATACAACAATAGAAAAGGAAACTAAGAATATTGCCAAAGACTACCCAGAATTAGTTAAAGAGTTAAAAGTGAAGTTAAGAACTAGGTTAAACCTAAAATAAAAAAACAAAAAGAATAATGATAAAAGTTGGATTATTTGGAATAGGATTAGACACCTATTGGCCTCAATTTGAAGGCTTGCTAGAGCGTTTACAAGGTTATCAAAACCAAATTGCAGATAAGATGGAAAGTTTTGGTGCTGAGGTTGTAAATGTTGGTTTAGTTGATTCGCCGATTGTTGCAAGAGAAAAGGCACAAGAGTTAAAGACAGAAGATGTTGATATTTTGTTTCTATATGTTTCAACCTATGCGTTATCGTCAACAGTTTTACCCGTCGTTCAAAAAGTAAAATGTCCAATAATTATATTAAACATACAGCCTGTTGCCGCTATAGATTACCAAAGCTTTAATGCACTAGGTGATCGTGGAAAAATGACAGGCGAGTGGTTGGCTCATTGTCAAGCATGTTCTTTACCCGAATTGGCAAATGTTTTTAATCGTTCAGAAATAGATTATGAATTTGTAACAGGCTATTTAGATGAGCCACAAGTTTGGACGGAAATTCAGGATTGGATAGATGCAGCTCGTGTAGGCTCAGTAATGCAAAATAACAGACTAGGCGTTTTAGGACATTATTATGGTGGAATGTTAGATGTGTATTCTGATTTAACAAAACAGTCTACAGCGTTTGGCACACACATAGAAATTGTTGAAATGTGTGAATTAAAAAAGTATCGAGATGCAGTTACAGCACCTGAGATAGAAGAAAAAATATTAGAATTTAAAAACGTATTTGAGGTTGTTGACGCTTGTGAAGAAGATGAAATTATTCGTGCAGCAAAAACATCAATAGCCTTAGATAAATTAGTAGCAAATCATGATTTAGGGTCTTTAGCCTATTATTATGAAGGAGAAACAGGTAATGCATATGAAAATGTTGTAACGTCAGTCATTGCAGGAAACACCTTGTTAACGGGTAAAAATGTACCAGTAGCAGGAGAATATGAAGTGAAGAATGCACAAGCCATGAAAATTATGGATGCCTTTGGTGTTGGTGGTTCCTTTTCAGAGTTTTATGCAGTGGATTTTAATGATGATATTGTGATGTTGGGTCATGATGGTCCTGCACATTTTGCCATTGCCGAAGGGAATGTACAACTAGTACCATTACCAGTTTATCATGGAAAACCAGGTAAAGGCTTGTCTATTCAAATGACGGTAAAACACGGACCTGTAACTTTGTTATCTATTGTAGAAGGTAAAGACGATGTGTTTTTATTAGTAGCTGAAGGCGAATCTGTTGAAGGACCAATTTTGCAAATAGGAAATACCAATAGTCGTTATCGATTTTCAATAGGAGCTAGAGCATTTATGAACGAATGGTCTAAACAAGGACCATCGCACCATTGTGCTATTGGTGTTGGACATATTGCGAATAAAATTGATAAATTAGGAAACCTTTTGAATTTACGAGTCGTTCGTATTTGTTAGAATATTATTAACCAACAACCAACAACCATGCAAGCAATTTTAGGAGTATTATTTCATTCATTAGGTGGCGTAGCCGCAGGAAGTTTTTACATGCCTTATAATAAAGTCAAAGGTTGGGCTTGGGAAACCTACTGGATGGTTGGCGGCGTTATGTCTTGGCTCATTGTGCCACCAATAGCGGCTTATTTAACCGTTCCTGGTTTTATGGATATCATCACGGCAAGCTCAAGTACAATTTTAGGCTTTACCTTTTTAATGGGATTACTTTGGGGAGTTGGAGGCTTATCTTACGGTTTAGGAGTGCGTTATTTGGGTATGTCTTTAGGGAACTCAGTAGTTCTTGGTTTTTGTGCCGCTTTCGGTGCTATTGTACCATCCATATATTACAATTTTAAGCCTGAAGTTGGTAAAACATCCTTTACGGATATGTTGGGTTCTTCAGGTGGTCAAATCGTATTGCTTGGTGTTTTAATTTGTTTGTTGGGCATTGTAATTTGCGGAAAAGCAGGCATGCTAAAGGAGAAAGAACTTTCTGATGAAGAAAAGAAAAAGAGTATTTCAGAATTTAATCTGGTTAAAGGGTTAATCGTTGCTATTCTTTCAGGTATTCTAAGTTCATTTTTTAGTTTCGGAATAGAAGCAGGAAAGCCTTTAGCAGATGCAGCTATTGACTCTGGATACGATAGTTTGTTTGCTAATAATGTCACTTTTGTGGTGATACTTTGGGGAGGATTAGCCACCAACTTAATTTGGACCACCCTTTTAAGCATTAAAAATAAATCCTATAAAGATTTTACGAATAAAACGACACCAATAAGAAGCAACCTATTGTTTTCAGCTTTAGCAGGTACTATCTGGTTTTTACAATTCTTTTTTTATGGTATGGGAGAAAGTAAATTAGGAAATGGTGCTAGCTCTTGGATTCTTCACATGTCGACCATAATTTTAACAGCCAATCTTTGGGGAATTTATAGAAAGGAATGGCATGGTGTCGCTAAAAAAACGAAAACCACAATTACTACAGGAATTATAGTTATTATTTTATCTGTGGTATTGGTCGGTATAGGCAACTCAATTTAGAATAAGACTACTTTTTACATGAGAGTACAGGATAAATAAGCTTGAAGATTAGTTTAATTTTCAAGCACTAAAGCCAACAAAAAACAATTCACGAAATGATAAAGCAAAACATCTACTTTCTACTATTACTCATATTTTGTTTTTCATGCGATAAGAATAATGAGCAAAGCAATACGCTAACATTTGAAAAACTATTAGTCAACTCAAAAGAAAATCCATTAACTATTGAAAGTAAACAACCACTATTTTCATGGTTGGTAAATGTTGAAGGATACAATAAATCCCAATCTTCATATCATATTCTTGTGGCATCTTCAGAAGATAAATTAAACGAGAATGATGCTGATGTATGGAATTCTAAAAAAGTAGAAAGCGATAAATCTACATTTGTAAACTATAAAGGAAAACCTTTACAAGCCTTGCAAGCCTATTTTTGGAAAGTAAAAATTTCGGATAATCAAGGTACTGTTTCAGACTGGTCGGAAATTCAAAAATTTGAAATGGGATTGATGAACGAGACTAATTGGGGAGATTCAAAATGGATTACTTTAAATAAAGATACTAGAACTTCAGAACATCGTTTTAGAGACTACAAAACAGGGAGGATGAAAGAACCTCAAACTGTTGATGGTTTTGCGGCAAGCTATTTTAGAAACGAGATAAATGTTACTAAAACTATTAAAAACGCTCAAGCTTATATCTGTGGATTAGGCTACTATGAGTTGTATCTGAATGGTGAAAAAGTAGGCGACCATGTGTTAGACCCTGCACCTTCAAATTACGACAAGCAAGCTTATTATGTAAACTATGATATCACGGAACAACTTAAATCTGGTAAGAACGCATTCGGAATTATAATGGGAAACGGATTTTATGGACAGAATATCTCTTGGAAACGCGACCCAGAATCCGACAAAGATTTGGCTTATGGACCACCAACGGTTAAGCTATTAGTCAAGTTAACCTATGATGACGGCTCTGAAGCTGATTTTTATACTGATGAAACCTGGAAAGAAGCGACAGGTCCAATTGTATTCAATAATATTTACGGTGGTGATACTTACGATGCCAATTTTGAATTAGGTGATTGGTCTAGTGTAGGTTATGATGATAGCTCTTGGGAAAATACAATTGTAACATCCCCAAAATTAAAAACCATAAGTGCACAACAAATACTACCAATAAAAAAACTAAAGGAACTAGAACCAAAAAAGGTTTTTAAAGGTGCTGATGGAGAATGGATTGTAGACTTTGGGCAAAACATTGCAGGTTGGGTGAAAATCAATGTGCAAGAAAAGAAAAACCAGTTAATTGAAATCATTACTACAGAAGCTTTGTTAACCAATGGAGAAGATATTTTTAAAGGTTCTACAGGTGGTGGTGCTAATGGAATGCCACAGATTTACAAATACATCTGCAAAGGAGATGGTTTTGAATCTTGGGAGCCAAAGTTTAGTTACCATGGTTTTAGATATGCCAAAATATTAGGTGTTTCAAGTAAGCCAGATGCTGATATGATTAAGGCAGTATTAGTAGCTACTGATGTAGTAGAAACAGGAAGTTTCACATCGTCTGATGCGTTATTCAACAAAATGCATAGTATTAGTAAATGGACGATTGTAGATAATTTACATGGAATTCCAGAAGACTGTCCACATCGTGAAAAATGTGGTTGGTTGGGAGATGCACATGCCTTTTGTGAATATGCATTGTATAATTATGATATGTATGATTTTTATAAAAAATATATGGAAGATATCCGCACACAAATGCGACCTACTAAAGGCCATAATAATCCAGAAATTAAGTTTCAAGTGCCTACGATGATTGCACCTGGAAAACGTACGTCAACTTATGCAAAAATAGATTGGGGTGTGGCAACGATGTATTTGCCTTGGTATAATTATTTACACTATGGAGACGATACGATTGTAAAAGAGTATTACGACGATATGAAAAACTTGATGGATTTCTACTTAAACTTTAAAGGAGAAAACGGCATAATGCAAGATGGTATGGGTGATTGGTGTCCACCACTTTGGGATAGAAGAAAGAATCCTAGTGCTATGGAATGTGATCCTATTATTTCTGCTAATGCGTATTTCTATGATGTTCTGGGTATTATGGAACGTTTTGCAAAAATGAATAATGATGGAGCTTATGAAGCACAAATGAAACAGGAAAAAGAGGCTTTGAAAAAGGCGTTCAACAAGGAGTTTTTAGTTAATATCCCTAATACAAATCACCAATGGTATCAAAGTCAGACAGCTACTGTCCAAGCTTTACAATTTAATATGGTGCCAGAAGATAAAATTGAAACGGTTGTCAATGGTTTGGTTCACAACATTATTGAAGTAAAAGGTGGACATCATTCCACAGGAATCCATGGTAATAGATATATCTACACTGTTCTATCCAAATACGGAAAAGCCGATTTAGCCCATCAAATATTAACAACGCCAGATTTTCCGAGTCAGACATATGTGATGAATTCGGGATTCACCACATGGCCAGAACGTCAGTTTGAATGGGAGAAAATGGAAGGGCCAACCAATTCATTAAACCATCCGATGCATAGTGGTTTTGCTGCTTATTTTTATGAATCTTTAGGTGGTATTAAATCATCAGAATCAAATCCTGGATATAAAATGTTTGTGGTTAATCCAGAATTCCCAAGTGAAATAACTAGTACAACAGTATCGGTTCCTTCACCTTATGGTGCTATAAAAAATGATTGGAAAGCTAAAAATGGTCTTTTAACTATGAATATTGATATACCTTTCAATACAAAGGCGAAGCTTGTAGTGACGTCTTCAGAACTTGAAAGTCTAGAAATAAATGGTAAATCAGTTGAAGATTTTAAAAAGCAGAATACGCTAGAAATTATAGAAAATGCTGTGGTTTTAGGCTCAGGGAAATATAGGATTGAATATTCAAAAACTTCAATATGAAGAAGAACGCTTTACTAATTTTACTATGTAGTATAGTTTTTTGTTTCTCATCATGTAAAAACAAAGATGCTTCAATAGAGAAAGAGAACAAATTTCAGTCCATATTTAACGGTAAAGATTTAGAAGGCTGGAGTGGAGATCCAAAATATTGGCGTGTTGAAAATGGTATTTTAATAGGAGAGGTAACTCCCGAAACAATTCTAAAACGTAATTCTTTTGTGATCTATGAAACAGAACAACCTGAAAATTTCGAACTAAAACTAGAGTATAGAATAACCAATTCTGGAAATAGTGGTATCAATTACAGAAGCGAAATTATTGATAATGTACCATTCGCATTGAAAGGTTATCAATGCGATATTGATGGTAAAAATAAATATACAGGTCAGAATTACGAAGAGAAAAAACGAACGACATTGGCTTATATTGGCGAAATAGTAACCATACCTCAGATGCCTGATAGTATACCCAAAACTGGCTTGCGTAAAAATGTAAAGAAAAATTGCTGGCAAACTAGAACTATTACAGAAACAAAATTGAAATCGAAGCTAAAATCATACATCAAGTCTAACGATTGGAATGCCGTTCACCTCATAATAAAAGATAATAGAATGCAACATTATGTCAATGGTGTCCTATTTAGTGAAGTAAACGACATGGATGAGGCAAATAGATCTACAAAGGGCTATATAGGTGTTCAGGTTCATGTTGGACCACCTATGAAAGTGGAATACAAGAATATAAAATTAAAACATTTGTTGTAAAATCAGAATGTCCATATTTGATTAAAAAAATGAAATAAAAACTAATAAAACAAAGTTGGATAATAAGGCTACCTTTTATTGTATTCCTTTTTAAATTCCTCTAGCATTTTTTTAATAATGGTCTTAGGATTACCATCTGATAGGCTTTCAAACGAGACATAACCACGAAAATCGTGTCGCTTTATCATGGCAGCCATTTGCTTCATGTCTGTAGGTGTTTTCACTTGATTGTGATATACATGTTCTTTAATAAACCAATAATTGGCATAAGGTGCCAGTTTTTCTGCTTCGGCATAGGGGTCGCTTGAAGTTCGAAGCCCAGAAATATCAAGAATAAGACCAAACCATTCAGTGTCTACACGTTTAATGATATCTATAACTTCATCAGCTGTAAATAAGAACTCATTATGATTCTGTAAAGCAGCAATTACACCAACGTCTGCACCATGCATAGCACATTCTTTAAAGGCTTCCACCAACCACGTTTTTACTTGTTCTTTAGTGTATCCTTTAGGTTGGTTTCTTCCTGTGAAAATCCGTAAAATTGAAGACCCAATATCAGATGAGACATCTAGCCAGTCTTTAATCATTTTTATATCCCTGTTTCTAGCGTCTGCATTAGCCGTTACAAAATTATTTCGAACACCAGTCCATGAGATATTAAGACCAAGTTCTAATGCTCGTTTTTTTAAAGCAAAAATCTCAGGTTTTTTAGGAAGTTTAGGGTAGGATGAAAAATAATAAGCAGTTAAATCTACAGCATTAAGACCAATATCTGCAGCGAACTCCATCATATCAAAGAGGTTCATTTCACCACTTCTAAATTCATCATTAAAAGAATAGGCGTTAACGCTATATTGCAAACGTTTTAAAGATGCAGTTTCAGTTCTTCCTGAGAAAGAAGCAGTACTCAATAATGCAGGGAAAGACAACAGGGCAGGTGCCATTATTAACTTCTTAATGGCATCTCTCCTGCTGTTTTTCATAATATTTTAATGGTAACTAAATTTAAGGTATTTCTAAACTTAATTAATTATATTCAAGTGTGGTATTGGCCCATCTAATTTGAGCTCTACCACCTCTCACACGGTAAGCACCATATCTCATTTTTGATTGTGTACCTCTTTCTGGATCTGGGATATTCCAATTAAATGCTTCTCCTCCAATTATAGCATTACAATAATGTATTTTTAAAGCAGGGTCACTAGGGTCTTCTATAAATCCTACTTCTAGTTCAAATGAAACTATTTCGTTTTTATCTACCTGCTTTAGAAAAACAACCTCTCTACCATCACCTGATCCACCGCGTTCTAAGATACGTTCTGCATAAATATCAAAAGCAACTTGTTTGTCAGCATTAATACCCGTACCGTAAACAGGATGTGCTCTATATAAACATATAGCTGGGTCTGGAGAACCGCCTCCGCCTGTATGTTGCCCTTTAGCCTGTGCGATGTATGTTCCATCTTGACCAAAAGATCCTGCATCTGCTACTTCAAGGATTCTAAAATCTGCTGTAAATTTAACAAATGATCCTACATCTGAGTTTGCTATGGCCGATGCGCGTTCTATTCGAGGTTGTAAGGTTCCTGGTGTGTCCCAGTGATTAGAACCATCAGTAATATTATATATCCCCCAAGTTGTACCATCAATAGTGCTTTCTGAGTAATCCGAGTAACAACTTCTGTCATCAACTCCACCTACATTAGCAGGGTTTGATATATCTACATTTCTGGTATTATCATTCTGGAATTCACCTGAAGCAGGACAAGCTAAATCTGTGTTTGTATCTTCATCAGCTGCTGTCCCAACAGGTTCTGGGTCTGGATCTGGGTCTGGATCTGGGTCTGGTATTTCATAAACAATTGAGTCTTCAGAGAATCCAAGCCCATCTTTTGTACAAGAAGAAAAAGCTACAAAAACAGTTAATAGGGCAATCAATCCTAGTTTGGTTTTAAAATTCAAATTTTTCATATCTATATATTCTATTTTTCTCAAAAATAAATAATTAAAATAAACGAACCATCCTGAACTATACTGATTGAATATCTAAATTAATATATATTATTAAAAGTCCCAACAGGATAGAACAGGATGCTAGTATTGCCATATGTAAATATCTTTAAAAAAGATAATTTTTTATTTGAGTTAGTCACTTATTTAATTAGGTCGGAGAAGTTATTTTTCGACCTAATTAAATATTTCAACTTATGATAAAGCTTGTTAACTTTTTGGAAGTAGTAATAATTACTAAATATAAATATGAATCGGTACTTTTTTACACTTTTCTTATGCATACCTTTTATTTTTTTGGCACAAATTAAGCATGGCCTAAGAGATGATGCAGGACGCCATATCATTCCTAGAGGTTTCGTGGTAAATACAAACGACCATAAAGGGGAGGTGTTTTTTAATAGTGATGATTACGCCAGAATGGTAAGAATGGGAGCTAATACCCAAGTTATTCGTTTAGAATTAGGCAAGCTAAGTGCCTTTCCTGGGGGTCAATTAGAACCAAATTATCTAAAAAAACTGGATATGCTTGTTGCTCTAGGGAGGAATCATGGCATTAAAACGGTTTTTAAAATGACGGTTTATGGTGTCGATAAATTTGTGTGGGAGGAATTTTGGCTAAATAAAAAAGGAGAATACAAGACTTATATTGATGCATGGAATGTAGTTTGGAATCGGTTTTCAGAAAATGATGCCGTTTTTGGTTACGATGTGGTTAATGAACCAAGAAAGCTAACGATGGATATTTCTTATGAGGATTTAACTAACAAATACCTGATACCACTTTATCAAAAAATAATTGACGAAAGTCAAAAAATTAATCCAAATAAAATGATTTTGTTTCAATCCATCTTTATGAACAAAGGAGAAAAGGTAGAAAAAAATCAATATGCTGAAATAAAGGCACCAATTAACAGAAAGAACATCATTTTTGCACCACATATATATCAAAATGATATTGATTTTATAAAGCGAAACATGGATCGGTTCGATAAAGAATCAGATATGTTAAAGGCACCAATTCTTATTGGTGAATGGGGTTTTCCAACATTTGCCACTACAGACACATTGGTTGAGGGAAAATTAGGACAATTAAAATACCGAGAGCTTTATATCAGAACTGCTGAAGTTTTTGATCGCATGGGAGTGGGTTCAATTAAAGCTTGGTTTTTAGGTAATAGAACGATGCAAAACTTTCTTCCTGGTGGACCATCTACTTGGTCAATTTTTAGCGATAGCACAGATGCTGGTACAGTAGAGCGTAAATATATCACTGACGTGATATCGAGACCGTTTCCGCAAGCCATAGCAGGTGATATTCAATCCTTTTTCTTTAATCATGCCACAAGAACGTTAGATATAAACATAAAAACAGATAACAATAAAGGTGCGTCAAAAGTATTCATTGGTGCTAACCGTCATTATCCTGATGGATTTTCAATACTTATAGATTCAGATGTAGTGATGTTTTATAATCCTCTAAGAAATGTAGGATTGGAAACTTATAAATCACCAAACGATTTTGATCCCTCTAATTATATTTGGGATGCTAATACTCAGAAGTTGGTGATTTTAAAATGGCCAAAAGATGAAGACTATTTAAAGATTAGAATTGTACCAGGAATACGAAATTTTGACTAACAAACTAATAAGATGAAAATGAAGAAATTATTGCTAGCCATATGCGTTGTAATCATATTTTCCGGCTGTAAATCGGAAACTAGTTCTCAGCAAACAACAAGTAAGGAAGATGCGGAAATCGCTGAAAAAGTAGAAAGCCTTATTAGTGAAATGACCTTGGACGAAAAGATTGCTGAAATGACCCAAGATGCACCAGTTAACGATCGTTTAGGTATTCCGTATATGAAATATGCAGAAGCATTACACGGTATGTGGCTTGTACTCGATTATTATGGTAATACAACGGTTTATCCTCAAGCTATTGCTGCAGGATCTACTTGGGAACCAGAGTTAGTCAGAAAAATGGCTTCTCAAACCGCAATAGAAGCACGTGCCTTAGGTGTTACACATTGTTATTCGCCTAATTTAGATGTCATCTCTGGTGATCCAAGGTATGGTAGAGTAGAAGAATCTTATGGCGAAGACCCTTATTTAGTATCTAGAATGGGTGTTGCATTTATCGAGGGTTTACAAGGTACTGGTGATGAACGATTTGATGAGAATCATGTGATTGCAACAGCTAAGCATTTTATTGGCTATCCAGAGAACAGACGAGGTATCAATGGTGGTTTTAGTGATATGTCGGAGCGTCGTTTGCGAGAAGTTTATTTACCACCCTTTGAAGCTGCGGTAAAGGAAGCAAAAGTAGGTTCTGTTATGCCAGGTCATCAAGATTATAATGGGATTCCGAACCATATGAATACTTGGTTATTAAAGGATATTTTAAGAGATGAGCTAGGTTTTGACGGTTTTATTGTTTCTGATAATAATGATATTGCCAGATTAGGAACCATGCACTTTATTGCTGAAACTAGAACTAAATCAGCTATTTTGGGATTAAAAGCTGGTGTAGATATGGATTTAGTCATAGGAAAGAATGAGAAATTTGCTGCATATAATTCCAACGTGTTAAAAGACACGATAATAAAGAATCCTGATTTAATGACCTATATAGATAAAGCAACATCTCGTATTTTAACTGCAAAATACAAATTGGGTTTATTTGATGCAGAACCAGAAGAGATTGACCCCAAAACTGTAAATGTTGGTAAAAAAGAACACCAAGAGTTTTCTTATGAAATGGCAAAAAAAGCCATGATTTTATTAAAGAACGAAAATAATCTATTGCCGCTAGATATTAATAGCATTAAATCCCTAGCAGTAATTGGACCGAATGCACACGAAGAGCAACCAGCAAAAGGAAGTTATTCGTTATTAGGTGGTTATTCAGGATTGCCACCATTTTACACATCTGTTTTAGAAGGGTTAACTAGTAAAACCGAAGGAAAGATGAAAATAAATTATGCCAAAGGCTGTGATTTGTTGAGTAATTCAAAAGAAGGGTTTTCAGAAGCTATTTCAGCAGCAAAAAAATCGGACGCAGTTGTACTTGTAGTTGGTGGTTCGCGTAAAACTGGAGGTGAAGGTGCAGACCGCTCAGATTTAGATTTGTATGGAGTCCAAAATGAATTGGTTGAAGCCATCCATAAAACAGGAAAACCAGTCGTTGTAGTTTTAATCAATGGACGTCCTTTAACTATTAATTATATCGCAGAAAATATTCCGTCGATATTAGAAACTTGGTATTTAGGCATGCACTCTGGTGATGCTATTGCAGATGCTATTTTTGGAGATACCAATCCAGGTGGTAAGCTTACAGTGTCGTTTCCTCGTGATGTTGGACAAGTACCTGTCACTTATCTTGAACGACCAGATTTTATAGGTTCTGGTAAAGGCCTTTATAAAGATGCTAATAAATCGCCATTATACCCTTTTGGTTTTGGATTGAGTTATACAACCTTTAAATATGGTGCGCCAAAACTTCAAAGTGCATCTATTAACGCAGACGGTTCTACTACGGTTTATATAGACGTTACAAATACTGGGGAAAGAGCTGGAGATGAGGTCATACAAATGTATGTGAGAGACGATTTTGCTTCGGTTGGGCGTTACTTAAAAATGCTAAAAGGTTTTGAACGTATCACCCTAAACCCTGGTGAAACAAAAACAGTCAGCTTTAATTTAGGTTTTGATGAGCTTAATATTTTAAATCAAGACATGAAAAAAGTTGTGGAACCTGGAACATTTACAATTTCCGTTGGGACCTCGTCCTTAGAAAAGGATTTACAAAAAGTGATACTAAGCGTTAAATAGTTTATAAATAATTAATTTTTGAATATCATTGAGTTATGAAAAAAAATACAATAAAGATTACACTGGTATTTATACTTTCAATAGTATCTAATCAAATGTTTTCTCAAACGGCAACTTGTGATGGAACTCTACCTTTTGAAGAACAGAATGGCCTGTTAACAATAGAGATGGAATCTGGTGTCTTACCTTCTGGATCAGATTGGCAAACAGGCAGTGAGGCTGATCCTAATTTACCTGGGTCGACCATAAATTATATATATTGGGATGGAGTACAATCTTTCAATGCTTTAAGTGGAGCACCAATTACTTACAATATAAAAATTAATAATCCTGGGACTTACAGACTTGCATGGCGTGGACGAATTGGTACAGGTACTTCAGGTGGAGAACACAATGATGCGTGGCTTCGTATAGTAGCCGATGATTTTTATGCTACAAGTCAAAATAGTTCAACTGCTACCACTCAGTTAGAGCCAAGACCTAGTTGTAATAGTAATCCAAATAGGGATTGTCCGGTAGGTTCTAGTACCAATGGATATTTCAAAGCCTTTATGAATAGACACCCTGTTAACTTGCCTATCGATCAGCGTTGGGGTTTCGTTACTAATACAAACGATGGTAATTCTTTTAGGTTTATGTGGGCTACGTTTAATGCTCCAGGTAACTATTCCGTAATTGTAGATGCCAGGTCTAGTTTCTTTTTTATGGATAAAATGGTATTACGCAGAACGGATGTTTCTGATGGTACAGCGTTTAATTTAAATAATCCAGAATCGTCATGTAATAGTGCACTATCTGTAAATGATATAAACAAACGAGAAACAAAAATTTACCCAAACCCAACGAAAGGGAAATTAGAAATTAGCAACCTACCTATCAACTCTAGTTTAACTATTTTTAATTTTTCTGGAGCTATCCTCAAGGAAATAAATACAACAAAATCTTCAGAAATCATTGATATTAGTGATTTAGCAAGTGGTATTTATTTTATATCAAATTCTGATAAAAATAATTATTTCGTAAAAAAAATTATTAAAATATAATATCTAAATATTGGAAGTTGATTAAGGTTTTTAGAAATGTACTAGTATTAAGTGTGCTCCTTTTATTTAATTGTAGAAACGAGGAGGTAAATAAAAATAGTAAACCTAATATTCTTTTCATTCTAGTTGATGATCTAGGTTATCATGATTTAGGTATTACAGGAAGTTCATTTTATGAAACACCAAACATAGATCGGTTAGCAAAACAGTCCACACAATTTACTAATGGCTATGCCGCAAGTCGTGTTTGCAGCCCATCACGAGCAAGTATAATGACAGGCAAATTTACAGCAAGACATGGCATAACAGATTGGATTGGCGCAAAAACAGGTAAAGAGTGGCGAACCAGAAATAGACATGATAAACTCTTGCCTGCCGATTATGTCCTTGCACTGCCAAAAGAAGATGTCACTATCGCAGAGGCCATGCAACAAAATGGTTATAAGACCTTTTTTGCAGGGAAGTGGCATTTAGGGGGCGAAGGGTCTTATCCAGAAGATCATGGTTTCGATATTAATATTGGAGGTGTAGAGGAAGGTTCGCCGAGAGGTGGTTTCTTTTCACCTTGGAATAATCCTAAACTACCCAATGAGAAGAAAGGTGAAAACCTAACGATGCGATTGGCAGAGGAGACAGCAGATTTTATTAGTAAACATAAAGATTCAACATTTTTTGCTTTTTTGTCGTTTTATGCTGTACATGCACCTATTCAAACAACAGAAAGTAAATGGCGTAAATACAGAAATAAGGCTGATAGTAAGGGAATTACAGATACAGGTTATAAAATGGAACGCGTTTTACCCATTCGTCAAGTCCAGGATAATCCTATTTATGCAGGTTTAGTAGAAACTATGGATGATGCTGTTGGTGTTGTTTTAAAAGCACTTGAAGCCAACGAATTGGTAGATAACACTATCGTTGTTTTTACATCAGATAATGGCGGAGTAGCTTCTGGGGATCATTACGCGACGAGTAATTTACCACTACGAGGAGGTAAAGGCTATCAATGGGAAGGTGGTATTAAAGAACCGTTTTTTATTAAAGTTCCCTGGTTGAATATAGTTGGCACAAAAACAGATTATCCAGTTATTGGAACCGATTTATACCCAACACTTTTAGATTTAGCAGATTTACAGCTTAAGAAAGAACAGCATGTGGATGGTATAAGCTTGAAACCCTTATTAGAAGGTAACGATTTGAATATAAAAAGACCATTGTATTGGCATTACCCACATTATGGAAATCAAGGAGGAGAACCTTCTTCGGTTATTCAGAAAAATGGATGGAAGCTCATTCACTATTGGGAAGATGGACATCAAGAACTCTATAAAATACCATCAACTGAACACGATTCCTTAAATGTAATTTCCAAACATTCAGAAATAGCCACAAATCTTAGTGCCAATTTAATGTTGTGGTTAGACAACGTTGATGCAAAATTCCCAACTGAAGACACTGAATATAGCAAAGAGGAAGCTGAAAAGAGAAGACTTAATACCATAAACAATAAGTGGCCCTCATTAGAAAATAATAGGCTAAAAGTACTTTCCGAAGACTTTCAACCTAACGAAAATTGGTGGAAAAGTAAGGTGACAATAGATTAAATTGAAACCTAAAAATCTAAATGATTTATTCTATGTGTTAAACCTTTTTTGATTAAGAAAAAATTACAAACAGAATTGAATTCTAACTTGTCGGAAAGTAAAGAACTGACAGAGCTACCGCAAACCATCTCAGATTCTACTTTAAACAAAATTCATGGAAATCTTACTTTAAAAATATTATATTGAATTGACTGAATTAATTCCGTAATAAGTAAATTGAATTTGAAACAATTATGAGCATGTTAGGTTATTTTTAAATTCTTTTATTTTTAATTTGGAAAACCCCTATATAAAACAATTAATCAGCTCAATTATGTGATATAAGTGCAGGTTAGTGCAGGATACTAAACTGGTTTTGTATTTATAAATTTATTGCTCAAAATGGTTGTTATTTTTGTAACTAACTAAAAATTAATTAATTAAAACAATAAATTATGAAAAAAATTACTTTAAAAATTAGTGCATTTTTACTATTAGCTATCTTTGCGCTTCCAATACAAGGACAGACATGTCCTGAAATTTATGTTGATCCTGGTACTTATAAGATTTCAACATGTGGTTTGGCAGGAAGTGAACTTTATTTGACAATTAATGCTTCTTCAGGTCAGTTAGAGTGGGATGATGAAATAACAACAGCACCCGCTGAAGCACTTCAACTTTGGACTTTACAAGATCATGTAATGCCAAGTGGTTCAGGTTTCATTCAAATTACAGCAGACCTTTCTGCTCTTAGTGCTGGTTCTTGGACTATGATTGTAGATCAGGCATCTTATGATGGGTCCGGTGCAGATCCTGAAATTAGAGTTACTGTTAGAACAGGTGATCCAATAGCTGATACTATGGATGCAGACTATGGTTTTGATCAGTTTCAAAGAAGAAGAGAAAGTGGTTGGGGAGGACCTGGAAACAATGCATTGTTTGCTAAACCTAATGGACAAGGAAACTTAAGATATAGTGTAGCTCCAACGGCGGCAGGTGATGATGTGCTATTTCAAAATGGGGGTACAATTAGCCCGCTTCGTATGGTTTTTGTTGAGGGATTAAATACAGAAGATTTTGATGCTAGTTCTGTTTTTATCTCAAGCCCAGTAAAAGATGAGTTATCAATCCAAGGTTTAAATCAAAGTATTAAGCAAATCACTATTTATGATATTCTTGGTAAACAAGTAATTACAAGTCATCTTGCAGATGAAATAACTTCAACTGATCTAGATGTAAGTTCATTGACTACTGGTATTTATATTGTAAAATTACAAGGAGAAAACGGTGCGAGTTTTACAAAAAAAATAGTAAAAGAGTAAGCATTTTTTAGATAACATAAAATTTTTTTAAGATCATCCCATCTTTTGTAATTATAAAAGATGGGATGATTTGTTATTAGAATAGCCATTAAAAAAGAGTTAGAATGCAAAGATTAGCCTTTAAAATGAAACTAAATAGAGGACAAAAAGAGGTCTATAAAAATCGCCATGATGAATTATGGCCAGAACTAAAAGTACTTTTAAAAGCTAATGGTGTCAGTGAGTATTCTATTTTTTTAGATGAAGAAACAAGTACTTTGTTTGCGTTTCAAAAAGTATCTGGTGAAGGAGGTTCTCAGGATTTGGCTAGTAACGACATCGTAAAAAAATGGTGGGATTTTATGGCAGATATTATGGAGGTTAACCCAGATAATTCGCCTATATCTATTCCTTTAGAAGAAGTCTTTTTTATGAAATAGGCTTCATTTAGCAATTTCTCAGCATAGAACAGGATACTGATAATCTCTTTTCTATTTATATTACGAAAAAGAAAAAAGCATGAAAAAAAATACACTTAATATAAGATTTTTAGTAAAAAACTTGTGCCTTATGCTAACTTTATTTGTTGCACAAATAAACTTTGCACAAGTCGTTCTAGAAAATGAAGTGAAAATTACTGATTTTGGCTTGCATTTTAATGGTAGTAAAGTTGCTAATACGTCTTCAGACAATGGCAGTACATCATCTTATGATTATGTTTTTGGACGAAATATTTCCGCACATGGCGATTGCATAAAGACCTATGGAGACTATGTTTTTATGACATGGTATCGTGGAGGCAAAACGGATAGACATGTCATGTTAACCAGATACAATACAGTAACTGGTACTATGGCAACTATAGAGTTTCCGCATACGCACACAGGTTTTCAGAATAAATGGTGGCTAGGAGAATCGCATAACACCATTGCAGTTGGCATAAGTCCTTTAAATGGAACCATTCACTTGCTTTACGATATGCATGCGTATAGCAGTTCAAGACCATCCGATGGAAGTTTAGCGAATGACTACTTTAGATATTCTTATTCTATTGCAAACACTGCGTCACTTTCTGATGCAGAATTT
The DNA here is from genome assembly GCF_046545555.1 of Winogradskyella sp. PE311. NCBI lineage: Bacteria > Pseudomonadati > Bacteroidota > Flavobacteriia > Flavobacteriales > Flavobacteriaceae > Winogradskyella > Winogradskyella sp. PE311. Next base: position 1,003,537 of record NZ_JBHZTH010000001.1, read on the forward strand.
ACCTTAGATAAATTTGTTCAGAATGGAAGTGGTGGCTATAAGCATTTAAAATTAACAGGTGGTGAAAATCAAAATGAGTTTGATGGATTAACGTATCCAAAATTTTTTCTAAACGATGCTGGAGATCTCTTAATGAATATGCGAGAAGGTGGTCATACTAATGGTATGTACAAGTTTTCTAAATACGATGCTACCACATCAACGTGGTCTAATTTTACAGATTTTAATGCGTTAGGTGCAAACAGTCAACCTGGTATTACCTATAATTGGGGACTTTATGGAAGTATGAAGTACGTCAATGGTAAAATGCGTATTGGTTTTCAGCGAAGGTCTGCTAATAGTACTGATAAGTATCAACTACAAAACGGTGTGTATTATGCATATTCCGATGATCAAACAGGTGCCTCTAATTGGAAAACTCATGATGGACAAAGTTTTAGTGTGCCACTTTACGATGCGGATGTTATAAAAATCATTGAGCCTGGAGATTATGTACAGACAACCCAAGTAAATCAAGTTTACATCGTACAAGGTTTTGACTGGACCGTTACCGATAATGGTGATGTCCATATTATAAGTCGTGTAAAGGATAATGAATTCAACGTTACTAAGAATTTACATACCTATAAACCTTCAGGGGCTACTGATTTTATAACTTCTGAAAATTTTGCAGGTGCCGATGCTATTTATACTGCAGGTGATGATGTATTTATCATTAGTTTAAGTAACGGTAGAGTTAAAGTTCAGAAAACAGCAGGCGGAACTAATAATTTTACAACAGTATATCAGGCTACGACAGGTCGAACTTTTGACCATGGTCAAGTGCATATAGCCGACGGTAAATTGTACTATTATATGATGGAAAACGCATCTGGTAGTGCACAACCCTTATATCTTCAGATTATCGATTTAGATATTATACAAGAACCCTTTAGAGTATCACTGACCTCTCCTTTTGATGGTGAAACTTATAACGTCGATGAGACCATTCCAATTTCGGCAGATGCCGTTGATGAAAATGGAAGTATCTCTAAAGTTGAGTTTTTGGTTAATGGTTCATTATTTGGAGAAGATCTAAGCGAACCTTATGCTTTAGATTGGACGCTTGATACTGAAGGTGCTTACACAGTGCAGGCTATAGCTTATAATGCGAGTAATGAAACGGTATCTTCTTCAGAAATCACAATAAATGTTCAGACGTTTGATCCTACTGATTTAACAGGAGATGTGTATAGAATTAAGAATTTTGTAACAGGAAAATATCTTCATTCCGTAGGCTCTGATGTTGTAGAAAGCGACGACGAGACTAATGTAGCTGCTGGTGATAAGGAATGGGAATTTGTGCAAGCGGGTAATTATTACAATATAGAAAGTAAAAGGTCTGACCGTGGTATTTTAAGAGCAGCTGGAAACCCACCAGATGATATTATCAATACTGGTTTTGGGGCGCCTAGAGAAGATTCTGATAAACAATTCACCGTAATTTATAATAGTAGTGATAACACGTATCAGTTTGAAACTCGAAACGGTTCAAATTATATATATCACAATGCCAATGGCATAATCGAACATGTTGGGAACACAGATGACAGGTCTAAATGGGTAGTGGAATCTACGACGTTAAGCACACCAGAGGTTGGAGACAATGCTTTTACAGCAAAGATTTTTCCGAATCCAGCTAAGGATGAATTTACAATTCTACTCAATACAGCAACCAATGCCAATATTGTGATATATAATGTGCTTGGAAAAGTAGTTTATGAAGATGCGATGACTTCTAATAGAATGGATATTTCGATTAATGGTCAATTTAAATCAGGCTTATATTTAATAAAAGTTACTGATGATAATCAACGAGTTTTCCACACAAAACTCATGATTAGATAATTAAAAGATTTTAATTTAACATTAATCACTATGCAAAGGACTTGCTGTAATGCAAATAAAAAGGGTATATACCTTTCACTACTTTTTGGATTAGGTTTTTTCTTTATTACTGCTCAGGTAGTTCTAGAAAATGAAGTTGAAATTACAGATATAGCTTTACACTTTGATGGTGTACAAGTAAATGATGAATCAGCACCAAACTCAACCACAGGTTACGATTATAAATTTGGGCCACAAATCTCTGCACATGGAGATTGTATAACCACTTATAATGAGTATGTGTTTATGACTTGGTACAGAGGAGGTAAAGCTGATAGACACATGATGTTAACGCGCTACAATACCATTACAGGAACCATGGCTACTATTGAGTTTCCGCACCAACATACGGGTTGGCGTAATATATGGTATATTGGAGAATCTCATAATACAATCGGTGTAGGTGTAAGTCCTATAGATGGAACCATTCATCTGCTTTTTGATATGCATGCTTATACTAATACGAGACCTTCTGACGGAAGTTTAAGTGATGATTACTTCAGATATTCGTATTCTATTGCAAATGCAGCCTCCGTTCCTGATGCAGAATTCACCATAGACAAATTTGTACAAAATACGAATGGTGGTTATAAGCATTTAAGCTTAAACGGTGTTGAAAATTATGGGGCGTTTTCCGAGTTTACTTATCCAAAATTTTTCCTAAATAATCAAGGGGATTTGTTCTTTTCAATGCGAAAGGGCTCGAGCTCAAATGGAGGTTATCATTTTGCAAAATATGATGCAGCTACGTCCACTTGGTCTGATTTTATAAAGTTTGCAGACAAAAATGCCAGTAATTATGGTCAAGACTATAATTGGGGTATGTATGGAAGATTAAAATATGTCGGAGGAAAAATTAGAATCGCTTTTCAAAGACGTTCTCGAAATAATACAGATAAGTATCTATATCAGAACGGTGTGTATTATGCGTATTCTGATGATCAAAGTGGAGCGACTAATTGGAAAAACCATGAAGGTACAAGTATTAACTTACCGTTACGTAACGCTGATGAGATAAAACTGATGGAACCAGGAGATTACGTGCAAACTACTCAGACAAATCAAGTTTATATTGTGGGAGGATTTGATTGGACCGTTACCGAGAATGGAGATGAACATATTATTAGTCGCGTAAAGGATAACGAGATTAATGTTACTAAAAATTTGCATACTTACAGACCTGCAGGAGCTACCGATTTTATAACAACAGAGAATTTTTCGGGAGCAGAAGCCATTTACACGTCTGGTGATGATATATTTTTAATTGGTTTAAGCAGTGGTCGAGTTCGTATTCAGAAAGCGGTAGGTGGAACTAATAATTTTACGACTGTATATCAGCCTACAACAGGTAGGACATTTAGACACGGTATAGTTTATATTGCTGATGGTAAATTGTATTATTATTTAATGGAAAATGGGCAATCGGATGATGCTAGACCTTTGTATTTACAAATCATTGATTTAGATATAGTTCAAGAACCATTTAGAGTGTCACTTACCTCTCCTTTTGATGACGAAACTTATGACGTCGATGAAACTATTCAAATTTCGGCAGATGCCGTTGATGAAAATGGAAGTATCTCTAAAGTAGAATTTTTGGTTAATGGTGCTTTATTTGGAGAGGATACAACAGAGCCATATGCTTTAGATTGGACACCAGATACTGAAGGCGATTATACTGTTCAAGCAGTAGCTTATAATGCGAATAATGAAACAGTATCTTCCAACGAACTTACTGTTAATATTACGGATACGAATCAACCATGTCCTGAACTATGGCTTGAACCTGATGTTTATAAGATTGCAACATGTGGTTTGGCTGGAAGTGAACTTTATATGACCATTAATGTCGCTACAGGCCAGTTAGAGTGGGCTGCAGAAATAACGACAGCACCTGCTAAAGCAACACAACTTTGGACTGTAACAAACCATAGACAACCAGCTTCTGCCGGGTATGTTGAAATTACAGCAGACCTTTCTGCTCTTGGTGCTGGACCATGGACCATGATTGTAGATCAATCAACTTATGATGGGTCTGGATCAGATCCTGAAATTAGAGTTAACGCTAGAACTGGTGTGCCAATAAGTGATACAGGTGATGCAAACTTCGGTTATGACCAGTTTCAAAGAAGAAAAGCGACTGGTTGGACTGGCGATGGGAACAATGCATTGTTCGCGAAACCTACAGGACAAGGAAACTTAAGATATAGTGTAACTCCAACGGCAGCAGGTGATCAAGTACGGTTTCAAAATGGGGGTACAATTAGCCCACTTCGTTACATTCTTGCTCAAGCATTAAACACTGAAGAGGTTGAGGATAATGCTTTTACTGCACAGATTTTTCCAAATCCAGCTAAGGATGAATTTACAATTCTACTTAATACAGCAACCAAAGCTAACATTAGAATTTATAATATGCTTGGTAAAGTAATTTATGAAGACACAATGACTTCTAATAGAATGGATATTTCGACTATTGGTCAATTTACATCAGGCTTATATTTAATAAAAGTTACTGATGATAATCAACGTGTATTTTATTCAAAACTGATGATTAGATAAAGCATAATTTATTGTAAAAGTTAGCTAGAGATTTTGGGATGTCTAGCTTTTTTTATTGATAGTCAAAAAATCGAGACAGTACAGGATAGTTTTTTTGGGGAAATATTGCATTTTAGAACATCCTAAAAATTTTCAAACGAAACTCTAAACCATGTTTAAAAATTCAAATTTTAAATACATATTATACACTTTAAGCACATTTGTATTTTTAAATATCACTGCTTGCAAAGAACAAAGTTCATTAGAAAAAGCATCAGAATTAGCCATTTCCGAAGGTTTTAAAAATCCATTAGGTTTTTACAATGCTAAACCAACTTTTTCGTGGAAGTTACCTGTTTTAGAAAACGTCAAAAGTCAATTCGCATATCAGATAGTCGTCGCCACGCGTGAAGATTTACTACCAGATAATGCTGATTTATGGGATTCTAAAAAGCAAGAATCATCACAGTCTGCATGGATAAAGTATGGAGGAGAAGCTTTACAATCGCGCCAAAACATATACTGGCAAGTAAAATACTGGAATCAAGATGGAGAAGCTTCAGAATGGAGTGCTAAAAATCATTTTGAATTAGGTTTATTAAATAATGCCGATTGGCAAGCCAATTGGGTTGGTTTAGATACTGCCAAAGATAGCATCAGAGGTCGAGAGAATGTTTTGATTCATAAGCCACAATATTTAAGAAAAGGATTTAAATTGTCTAAAGATGTGGCTTCGGCAAGATTGTATATCACAGCTAAAGGAGTGTTTGATGTGTCTATAAATGGAGAGAACGTAAGTGATGATGTGATGTCTCCTGGTTTTACAACCTATGATAAACGCATTGAAACTCTAACTTATGATGTTACAGATTTAATTGAATCAGGCCAGAATAGTTTAGGTGTAGAGTTGGCTTCAGGATGGTACTCTGGACGTTTACTTTGGGGAACAACACCATGGGATAATAAAATTTCACCAAAAGTTTTAGTTCAGTTAGAAATGACAATGAAAGATGGTACAGAAGAAATTATTATTTCTGATAAAACCTGGAAAGGCACAACCAACGGTCCGCTTCAGTTTGCCGAAATATATGATGGAGAAATCTATAATGCGAATATGGAAATGCCTAATTGGACAACCAACAATTTTGATGATAAAAGCTGGCATAAAGTTGAAGTAGCCAATCTTGATGAAAATGTAAAGCTGGAACCAAAACGACATTCAGCTGTAAAGGATAAAATTACATTGGTGCCAAAAGAGATTACTAAAAAGGATGGTGCCGTAATTTTCAATTTACAGCAAAACATGGTAGGTGTACCTCTGGTAAAAGTACCAATGAAAAAAGGCGATACACTTAAAATTAGATTTGCAGAAATGTTATCACCAGATGGCACTTTCTACACTAAAAATTATAGAAGTGCACATTCTACAGACTATTATATCGCTGCTCAAGATGGCGAAATAGAATATAAACCAAAATTTACATTTCATGGTTTTAGTTATGTAGAATTAAGCGGTTTTGATGCTTCAAAAGAACCAACAAAAGATTGGGTAACAGGTATTGTACAATATTCTAATTTTAATGATAATGGCTCATTTACGTCTTCGCATGAGAAATTAAATCAACTACAAAGCAATATTGTTTGGGGATTAAAAGGTAACTTTTTAGATATCCCAACAGACTGCCCACAACGTAATGAACGATTGGGTTGGACAGGCGATGCGCAAGTTTTTGGACCAACATCTATGTTCAATGCAGATGTGTATAAATTCTGGGCAAGTTGGTTGCAGAGTGTTCGCGAAGCACAATTAGAAGATGGAGCTATTCCCTGGACGGTTCCGGATTCTAGAGGTAATAAAATAGCTAGTTCTGGTTGGGGAGATGTAGGTACAATTATTCCTTGGAAGATATATATGAGGACTGGTGACATAGGCTTTTTAGAAGATAATTTTGAAATGATGAAAGCTTGGGTAGGCTATCATCAAAAAAAATCAAAAAATCATATTTCTAATATGATGTCGTTTTCAGATTGGTTACAACCTTTTCCAGAAAGTGGCGACAATAAAGGGGATACGTCTAGGAATTTAATAGGTACTGCTTTTTTTGCTCATTCGGCTAAATTAACTGCACAAGCTGCCGAAGTTCTTGGTAAAACAGAAGAACAGGCTAAATATGAAGCGCTTTACAAAACAGTTGCTAATGCATTTGATGGTAAGTTTTTTGATGAAACAGGAAAAGTAAAAGTTGTGTCAGAAACACAAACCTCTTATTTGTTAGCATTAGCATTCGATTTACTGCCTGAATCAAAAATCAAAAATGCACAGGCTAATTTATTACGTAAACTTAAAGATGCCGATTATCATTTAAGAACAGGCTTTTTAGGAACACCATTATTGCCACGAGTTTTAGATGACATGGGCGAAGTGGATGTAGTCTATAAGTTATTGTTTAACGAAACATATCCGTCGTGGTTTTATTCTATAAATCAAGGAGCAACTACTATTTGGGAACGTTGGAATAGTTATAGCAAAACGGAAGGTTACAATCCTAAAAGCATGAATAGCTTAAACCACTATGCTTATGGTGCGATAGGTGAATGGATGTATGAGCGCATAGGTGGAATAGCACCATTAGAAGCAGGATATAAAACCATTAGAATTGCTCCTGTATCTAAACAGCCTTTAACATCAGCTTCAGTAAGTTTAAATACACCATATGGCAAAGTAGAATCGTCTTGGGAGATAACGAATAAGGAGTTTCAATTAGAAATAGTTATTCCACCAAATACGACGGCACAAGTCATCATTCCATCAAATACTCAAAATGAGTTGATGCTAAATGGTACTTCATTTAAGGAAGATTCAAACGTAAAACTTGTAAATACAAGTAATGATGCTTTCGAATTATTAGTGCAACCAGGGACTTATAGTTTTGAGTCTAAACTAAAATAAAGAATGCTAATCGTTTTGTTGAAGTAGAAATAGAACACATTAAAAAATGAAAAAAATAACGTCACTATTCTTATTTGTGATGCTAGTAACACCTAGTCTTATTAATGGGCAGTCCTTAAAATTAAATAACCCAATTGTTGACGACAAAGTCATCTTTTTAGAAAATGATGGCAGGGCTGCAGTGGAAGCTGAATATTTTAATAAACAAAGTCATTCAGAAATCAGACAATGGTATATCACAGCAAAAGAAGCAATAACCAAAGTTGGTCGAGACGAAGATACACCGCATCATAAAGACGCGAGTAATAGTACTTATGTTGAAATATTACCAGATACTAGAGTTACCCATTCAGATAAGCTAGTTCAAGGAGAAAATTTTTCTAATGCACCTGGTAAAATGTGTGTTTTACATTATAAGGTTAGATTCAATAATCCAGGGCGTTATTATGTTTGGGTACGAGCTTATAGCACAGGAAGCGAAGATAACGGTATACATGTTGGGTTAAATGGCGAATGGCCAGAACACGGTCAACGCATGCAATGGTGCGACGGAAAAAAGCAATGGACCTGGGCAAGTAAGCAACGCACAAAAGAAGAGCATTGCGGTGTGCCAAAAGAAATTTATTTAGATATAGAAAAAGCTGGCATCCATGATATACAATTTAGTATGCGTGAAGATGGTTTTGAGTTCGATAAGTTTATTCTAACAAAAGACAGCACTTATATTCCAAAAGATGAAGGCCCAAAAGTAACAACACTATGGCCTTTACGCTCTTATTTTAAACAAGTTGGAGCTTCACATATTGCAAACAAGACCTTACCAATTGATGATTTTCCAATCAAAGACACAGGCTTTTATAAACATGCAGGAGGAAAATGGTTAGGTGTCAATCCTAATAAACATAAAAAAGCCGAATCAACAACTCCTTTTACGTTTAAAAGTGGAACTTATGATTTGGTATTTGTAGCCGTAGGTGAAAACGATGGGCAATCTGAGTTTAAAATACTAATCAACAATAAACTATTAGGCACCCATTCACCACCGCTCTCAAAAGATGTGTTTGAAGAAGGAGAAAACAACAATGCGCTCTGGGAAAATGTAAAGCTTAAACGAGGAGATCAAATTACAGTAACCGCTAAAGTTGGAAGTGCAGATGGCAAAGAATGGGCAAGAGGCCGTTGGTCTGGTATCGTTTTTACTCCAGTTGGTAAAGGTAAAGACATTATCAGAACACCTTATAATGGTTCGATAAAACTGGCACAAAATGCAACACCTATAATTAATGCACCTAAAGGTCGAATTGCTGTTGTAGCAGATGGTAACTCACCAGATCCGGATGATTTAGGAGGAACCGCAGTGTCTATCGCTTTACTAAGAGCAGCTGGACTAGAAGATAGGCTTGTACATTATTCGCATAGTTGTGATTTGGTGCGCGTAAAAAGAATTTCAGAACAAGCAGAAAAAGAACGGCATGCATTAATGCAAAGTGCCTGTGATGTAACAGCAAGACGCTGGGGCGGTTTTGATGGACTCACGTTTTTAGATGCGAAATGGCACAAAGACGAAACGGTTAAAGATTTAACTAAAGCCATAAATAACTCTACAGCCGAAGACCCACTTTGGATTATAGAAGCAGGTGAACCCGATATTATTGGTTATGCACTTGCTGCGAGTAAAAAAAATAAACACAAATTTGTTAAAGTAATTACACACCATCCAGCTAATGATGATGCAGGTGATTTTTACACATGGCAACAAATATTGGATTTCGGAGTTGAAGAAGTACGTATTCCAGACCAGAACATAAAACTGAAAGTAAATCTAAGTCAATGGGATTGGGCAAAAAACCATGCTGACCCGAGGATTCAATGGGTATGGTTACAAGGAAAAATTGCAGAGGTTGATGATGTTGTTAAATTCCAAAAGGGAAAATGGGATTGTTCTGATGCAGGTATGATTTTGTATTGGATCACTGGTGCAAATGTTAACGACGGATTAGAACAAGGGACAGTTGCAGATGTTCAAAACCTATTATTGAAATATATAAATAAAAATTAATAAACGTCAGTTCGAGTGATTTTAAGGTACGAAAAATTGTATCGAGAACCTTTTAACAAAACTAACTTTAGGTTTACAAATAAAGAATTTCAAGTCAAATTATGAAAAGAATAGTAATACTCATTTTAAGTTTTGTTTTACTTATAAGTTGCAAATCAGATAAAGCAAAAAATGCAGAAACAATTGATGAAGCCGAATCTGCTCAAAAGCCAAACATCGTATACATTCTAACAGATCAATGGAGAGGATCTGCATTGGGTTATGCCGGAAATCCAGATGTAAAAACACCAAACCTAGATGCTTTTGCTAAGGAGTCTGTAAACTTTACGAATGCAGTTTCTGTAACGCCAGTCTGTACACCACATAGAGCAGCTTTGTTAACGGGCAAGTTTCCAACAACCACAGGGATGTTTTTAAATGATATCTATTTTCCTGCAGAGGAGGTGACCATGGCAGAATTATTTAAAGCTGAAGGCTATCATACGGCATATTGGGGAAAATGGCATTTAGATGGGCACGGAAGATCTACCTATATTCCAAAAGAAAGACGTCAAGGCTTTGAGTATTGGAAAGCATTGGAGTGTTCGCATAACTATACAAAAATGCCTTATTACGATAACGATAATGAAGAGCTGAAACATTGGGAGGAGTATTCACCATTCGCCATTGTAAAAGATGCAAATCAGTATTTAGAAAAGCATGCGAATGATAAAGAACCATTTTTGGCTGTAGTTTCTATTGCGACACCCCATTATCCGCATGGAAGTGCTCCAAAGAAATATAAAGCCATGTATCCGCCAGAAACATTGACTTTGAATCCTAATATTTCAGAAGAATTTAAGGAACGAAGTCGCAAGGAATTACAGGGCTATTATGCGCATGCCACAGCCACAGATGGAGCTATAGGAAGCTTGTTGGCGAAGATTAAAGAACTGAAATTATCAGATAATACCATTATTGTATTTTCATCAGATCATGGGGAAATGATGGGAGCTCATGGCGTAAAACCATTTGTAAAGCAACTCGCATGGGATGAAGCAGCACGAGTTCCGTTTTTAATAAGTTATCCTGCTATTGGAAAGCATAAAGGTAAAGTAGTAAATGCACCGCTAACAACACCTGATATTTTGCCATCACTATTAGGTTTGACTAATATTGAAATTCCTAAAGACATAGAAGGAGAAAACTTATCTGAATTAATAAAAAATCCAGACCCAAATGCAGATAGAGCAGCCTTAATAATGAATGTCGCACCCTTTGGATCAAATTTCAAAGATCCATCATACAGAGCAATAAGAACAAAACAATATACCTATGCAGTAACACCTGAAGGACCTAGTATGTTTTATGATAATATTAAAGACCCATTCCAACAGAACAACTTATTAGGTAAACCACAATTGCAAGAAATTCAAAACGATTTAGACGCTATATTGCAGCAAAAACTTCAAAAAATTGGTGATCAAGTAAGGCCAAGAGCGTACTATATGAAAAAATGGAATTATGTCTTTGATGAAAAGCGTAATGCCATTGATTATTGGAGTTGGAAAAATGGTAAAGGAGTATTACAGTCACCAAAACCATTATAATTAAATCCATGAAACAATTAATATAGAACCTAATGAATAAAGTTATAGTATTACTTTTTACTGCTTTTTGTTTTTTAAGCAGTAACGCACAGGACAGCCAACCCAATGTACTAGTGTTTTATGTTGACGATTTACGAGCAGAATTAGGTTGCTATGGCAGTGAAACTGCAATAACACCTCATATCGATGAATTAGCGAAAGATGGTGTAATGTTTAATAAAGCTTATGTGCAGCAAGCCATTTGTGCGCCCTCAAGAATGAGTACTTTGACAGGTTTGCGTCCTGAAACTTTGGGAATTTATAGCATATTTACACCACTAAGAAAAGTACATAAAGAGGTAGTGTCTTTACCACAGTTATTCACTAAAAATGGCTATAAAACTATAAGTATAGGTAAGGTTTATCACCATGGTAGAGATGATAAAAACGTATGGTCTACTTATTTTGAAAAAGAAAGAAATTCGTATTTAAAGCCCGAAAATATAGCATTAATGAAACGCCTAAAAGAAGAAGGCGTCAAACCATTAAAAGGGCCTGCTTTTGAAAATGCTGATGTGCCAGATGAAGGCTATAAAGACGGACGAGCAGCTAATTATGCTATAGAAACCTTACATAAAGTTAAGGACGATAAATTTGTAATGATTGTGGGCTTAAGTAAACCACATTTGCCATATAATGCACCAAAAAAATATTGGGATTTATACGATAAGAACAATTTTAAAATTCCGTTAAGAGACAAGCCTAAAGATAGGTATAGACTAGCTTTAGCGAAATGGGGCGAATTAAAAGGCTATTCAAATATTCCAAAAGAGGGAGATTTAAACGATGATTTAACACGAGACCTTATTCATGGCTATCATGCAAGTGTGAGTTACATTGATGCTCAAGTAGGTAAAGTCATGGAGACATTAGAAGATTTAGACTTAAGGAAAAACACCTTGATTATTTTTATGAGCGATCATGGATATAAAATTGGAGAGTATGCCTCTTGGTGTAAGCAATCTAATATGGAAATAGACGCAAGAGTGCCTTTAATTATCAGTAGAGAAACAGCATATAAAAATCGCGTTACAAATAAAACGTCCGATGCTTTGGTAGAAAATGTAGATATATTTCAAACGCTTGTGGAAATCTGTGAATTAAAATCAGCACCTGTGTCTGATGGAAAAAGCATATTACCTGTCCTAAACAATCCAAAAACAAAATGGGATGCTGCTGCTTATAGTGTATATGCTAGAGGAAAAAAGATAATGGGCGTTACCACTACGGATGGAGAATGGCGTTATACAGAATGGCGCAATTCTACCACACACGAAATTTTAGGAGCAGAACTCTACGAGCATAAAAACAGTTTGTTGTCTTATGAAAATCTGTCAGGACAAAAGAAGTACAAAAAAGTAGAAGACAGAATGCGACAACTTTTAGAAGTACAATTTCCAAGAGATAAACCATTTTTACAAAATGATCAGCCCAGAAGATAGGGTATGTTAAAAGCATGACACCACAGGATTATATTCAGGATTTTTAAAATTAAGTTTGGTTTACACGATTAAATCAGCTTAATGAATATTAAAAAGTCCTTTCTAATACTATGTTTAAGTGTATGCATAGGTCTTGGTTATGCTCAGCGTACAGTAACCAACTTCAATAACGATTGGCAGTTTAGTCTTGAGGATTATCCAACCTTTTCAAAAAGAAATATAGATGATTCCTCTTGGACAACTTTAAACGTGCCTCACGATTGGTCTTTTGAAAAAGGTGTGCGTAAAGGTGGTGATCAAGGTCAAGGTGGTGGCTATCACGATGGTGGTATTGGTTGGTATCGTAAACACTTCAACATTAAAAAAGAAAGTCTTTCAAATATTACCTACATCAATTTCGATGGTGTTTATATGAATAGCGATGTTTGGATCAACGGCAATCATATAGGCAAACGACCTTATGGCTACATCAGTTTTCGGTATGATATTTCCAAATATTTAAAAGAAGGCAATAACACTATTGCAGTTAGAGTAGATAACAGTTTAGAACCCTCAGCACGCTGGTACCATCCTTGTGGTATTTATGCGCAAGTAAAATTAATCGAAGTCAACTCAACACACTTCAAACCCAATAGTATTTTTATTAAAACACCGTCTATTCAAACGAATAAAGCGACTGTTACTATTGATGCAGAATTTAATGGTGAGATAAAAGGTTTGAACTATGTTGTGAAGCTATTTTCCTCAGATGGTGAATTGCTAAATAAAGGTCGTGTAAAATTACAATCCTCGAGAACAACTATTCAGTTGGAAGTTGAAAATCCGAAATTATGGAGTCCAGAAACACCAAATCTCTATAAGGCAGTTACCCAAATTATAGATGGTAAAAATATAATTGATGAAACCGAAAACACCTTTGGTTTTAAAACTGTAGAATGGAAAACCGAAACAGGTTTTTGGTTAAATGGTGAAAACGTAAAACTAAAAGGGGTTTGTGAACATTGGGAGGGCGGACCTGTTGGAGGTGCTTGGACAAAACCTATGTTACGTTGGAAATTACAATCACTAAAAGACATGGGCATCAATGCTATTCGTCCGTCGCATAATCCAACACCACCAATGTTTTATGATATCTGCGATGAAATTGGTTTATTGGTCATGGATGAAATTTTTGATGGTTGGCACAAAAAAGCACCACAAGATTACGGCAAACAAGCATTTGATGACTGGTGGCAACGCGATGTTAAAGAGTGGATTACCAGAGACCGAAATCATCCCAGTATTTTTGTTTGGAGTTTAGGGAATGAAACCCATAGCGATGTGGCACCAGAATTGGTGAAATTCGGAAAAAGTTTAGACCCAACACGACTGTTCACTTCAGGAGCAGGAAATCCAGAAGACATGGATATTCAAGGTGTTAATGGGGGTTCTGAAACGAAATCGTTTATAGAAAATAGACGTTTTGATAAGCCCTTTATTTCAACTGAAGCACCACACACGTGGCAAACTAGAGGCTATTACAGAACACAAACTTGGTGGCGCGATAACGAATTACCAGGTACGTATGAGTTGCCAAATCTAACCGAAAAAGAGATTTTCTTCTACGAAGGCATCAACCCTAAAAATTGGAGAAATAGAAAGCAAAGTTTCAATTCGTCTTATGATAATGCCACAGTAAGAGTTTCTGCTAGAAAATATTGGGAAGTGATGCGCGATAATCCTTGGCATAGTGGTCACTTTCGTTGGACAGGTTTCGATTATTATGGGGAAGCTGGTTTAGTTCATGGCGGTCTGCCTTTTAACTTATTTATGGGTGGTGCTTTGGATGTCTCAGGCTTTAAAAAAGATTTATTCTATTTCTATCAGAGTCAATGGACAGATGAACCAATGATTCACATGTTACCGCATTGGACGCATCCAAGAATGAAAAAAGGCATAGTGATTCCGGTTTGGGTCTATTCTAATGCCGATGAAGTAGAGTTGTTTTTGAACGGAAAATCACTTGGAAAAGATAAACCAGGAACGGTTTGGAACGAAATGCAATGCGAATGGATGGTGCCTTATGAAGAAGGGAAACTCGAAGCAATTGCTTATATCGACGGGAAAGAAGTAAAAAGAACATCCTTTTCTACTGGTGAACAACCATCAAAATTAAAAACAAGCATTCAAAAGTTAGATGCAGAGGATAGTTTCACGACAAGTTACATCATCACTTCAGAAAGTTTAGATAATGATTATAATCTTTATCCTTATGGAGAAAACAAAGTGTATTATCACATCAATGGTGATGTAAAGAAAATCTCAATGGAAAACGGAAATCCTATTGACCCAACAAGTAGAACAAAATCAGATTTTAGAGCTTTGTTTTTTGGTAAAACGAGATTGTTTTTAAGAGAGTTGCCAAATGCAAATCAGGCTTCAATAATTACAGGATCAATTTTAGGAGATAAAGCATTATATACTTCAAATACAATTGTTATTGATGCGAAACAAATTTCAATTTTAGGTAAAAATACATCTTCAGATTTAGAGATATTATATACCACAAACGGCGATAATCCTGAAACCAACGGCATAATTTACAAAGGAGTTTTCGAAATTTTGGATAATACAACCGTAAAAGCCATTGTAAAACAAAATGGTAAAGTGGTTTTAAAAATGAATGAAACTTTTGGTAAAAACGAAGGTCTATTTTGGGGGGACGAACACTCTAAAGATATGTGGATCGGTAGAGGTGTAAATATTTCTGCAGAAGAAGGTATACTTACTGGTGATGTCAAAGCAAGTTCGGATGCACGTCGTTATAAAGGTAGCGGATTTGTAAGATTTGATGGTGGTGAAGGGGCAATAACATGGTATCAAGAAAATGATGGAGAAGCAGGAGATTATAGTATTCGATTTAGATATATGCATAATAACGAAGGGGAATTGCATCCTATGAAATTGTATGTAAACGATGAGTTTATAAGGACGCTAGAGTTTAAAGAAACAGGAGGTTGGGAAAAAGAGTGGAAGTTCGTGCCTACAATAATCACATTAAAGGCTGGAGCAAATAATATTAAGTTAGAAACTACAGGTAAAAGCGGTCCTTTTATAGACGAGTTGTTTGTAGATTAAAATAAAAAAATAATGATTACAGGGATATTAATTATTTGTGGTTTAGTAATTTTTAATGCTTTATTAATGGTGTTCAGCTGCAATAAAGATTGATTTATAAAAAAGAAATGTGGGCATTTAGAAAGTATTATTTAGTGTTTTGGAGGGTGATAGTTTTACTACTACTCGTTAATTCATATAAATGTAAGTCTTCAGTAGAATCTGCAAATGAATCTAAATTTTTAAATTATCCAGCTCATGAGAATAAAAAAAAGCATTTAGAAAAAGGAGATAAAAAAGAAGTTTTGGGTTTGAATAATCTAATTAAAAGTGCAGATTCACTCTTAACTTGTAATATGTTTTCCGTAGTAAATAAAATAGGTGTACCACCAAGCAAAGACAAACACGACTATATGAGCATTGGGCCTTATTGGTGGCCAAATCCAGACACTGATGATGGTTTGCCATACATTAGAAAAGATGGAGAAATAAATCCTGAGACAAGAAATAATTATACCGATTTCGTTGAGAATGAAAATTTTATCAGAGCCATTAAAGACCTAAGTAATGCCTACTATTTAAGTAACAATTTGAACTATGGTAAAAGAGCCTTAGAATTAATCAACGTATGGTTCTTGAATCCAGAAACCAAGATGAATCCTCATTTAAATTACGGGCAATCCATCCCTGGGAAAAATGACGGACGATGTTTCGGTATTATTGAATTTGGAGGGATTACAGAGGTCGTGAAATTTTTGGAATTAGCTAAAGATAACAATGTCTTGGATAAGACAACTGAAGAAGGTATGTTTAACTGGTTAACGTTATATTCTAATTGGTTACAAAACAGCAAACTTGGAATAGAAGAATCCACCAGAAAGAATAATCATGGGACACATTATGATGTTCAATTACTAAGTATATTATTATATCTAAATAGAATAGACGAAGTAAAAACCCATTTGTCTACTATCACAAGAGCAAGAATTTTTAGTCAAATAGAACCCGATGGAAGTCAACCGAAAGAGCTTAAACGCACCAAATCATTTTCTTACTCGGTAATGAATTTACATGGATTTTTACAATTGGCACGTTTAGGGCAAAAAGTTGGAGTAAATCTTTGGGATGCAGAATCTGAAGATGGTAGAAGTATAAAGAAAGGCTATCAATACATGTTGCCTTATTTGACTAATGAAAAAAAGTGGGAGTACAAGCAAATTATTGATAAAAAACAATCTGAAGAAAAATTGATATCAGATTTGAAATCTGTTGATAAATGGTTTAATGATACATCTTTTGATGAAGTACTTCAGTTAATAAATGAAAAAAACAAGCTCGAAACTGGTTTTCAAAACCCACCACAAGAATCAAAACCACGAACTTGGTATCATATTAACAGCAGTAACGCCTCTAAGGAAGGCTTCACGAAAGATTTAAAAGCCATAAAAGACGCAGGTATTGGTGGCGTTTTAGTGTTTAATGTGTCTATGGGTTTGCCAGAAGGAGATGTAAAATACAATTCTCAAGAACATCGAGATATTTTAATACATGCCGCTAAAGAATGTGAAAAATTAGGCTTAAGTTTTGGAGTGCATAATTGTGACGGTTGGACGTCTAGTGGTGGTCCTTGGGTAACGCCAGAGCATGCGATGAAAGTCGTTGTAAATAGTCAAGTGATTAAAAAAGGAGGTAAAGCAATTAATATAAAATTGCCACAACCACCAGCAAGACATAACTACTATAAAGATATTGCTGTGGTAGCGTATCCAACTTTAGAAACCGAATTGATAGACGATACTGTAAATCCTATAATCACGTCTTCAGATAAAAGTTTTAATGTAGCCTTAGCCACCGACAAACAAACTAATACACACGCAAATTTAAAAGCAAAAACATGGGTGCAATACGATTATGGAAAAGCACACACCATCCGCTCAATGAATGTTTTTATCAATAAGCGTAAAGGACGATTGACTTTATTAAAATCGGACGATGGTATTAATTTTAAAGCAGCACACAAACCTAGAGAAGAACGCATCGGTAAAGACGAATGTTATTTCTATGAAAGTTTTAAGCTGGTTACAGCACGTTATTTTAGAATAGAAACCGAAATGGATGCAGGTATATACGAAATGCAACTTTCTGCAAGTCCTGTTTTAGGAAATATTATGGAGTATACGTCTTATAGAAAAAACAGACGCCCTATTGGAAATACTGCGGCAGAAACATTCATTAAAAAAGAAGATATTCTTATTTTAAGTGATAAAATGGATGCAAATGGTGTTTTAAAAACAACATTACCAGAAGGAAACTGGACTATTATGCGTTTTGGATTTACAGCCTCTGGAGCCACTAACGAACCGTCATCAGTTGAAGGAAAAGGTTTGGAAGTAGATAAATTCAGTAAAAAAGCATTAAAAGTCCATTACGATGCCTTTGTGGGCAAACTGTTAGAACAAGCGAAGTTAGATGCACCAAACGCCTTGCAATATGTAGAAATTGATAGTTATGAAGTAGGACCACAAAACTGGACTAACGATATGGAACAGTTATTTCAAGAACGATTTGGTTACGATTTTACACCTTTTTTATTAATGTATGCTGGTAAAAGCATAGAAAATAATGAAACTATTGAATCCGTTTTTTGGGATATGAAACAATTGGTAAGCGATTTAATGGTCACCAATTATTTCGATTATTTCACAGAATTATGTCATCAAGATGGTTTGATATCCTACATCGAACCTTATGGGTTTGTAGGCCCATTTAATAGTTTAGATGCAGGTAAAAGTGCTGATATTCCTATGGGCGAATTTTGGTTGGGAAAACCCAATAAACATAAACGAGCTGCAGTATCTTCAGGACATATTTACGGTAAAAACGTGATTTCAGCAGAAGCCTTTACGAGTACAAAATTAAATTGGAGTTTCCATCCAGGGTTAGCAAAACAAAAAGGAGATTACGAGTGGACTAATGGAATTAATGAATATATGTTTCATCGTTTTGCACACCAATCCAATACCCATGTAAAACCAGGAATGAGTATGAGTTTTGTAGGGTCTCATATTGATAGAACACAAACTTGGTGGGACAATGCAGGTCCAGAATGGTTCAATTATTTGGCAAGAGGTTCATATATGTTACGTCAAGGAAATCCTGTGTTAGATGTATTGGTTTTTGTGGGTGATAGAGCACCAAGTCATGTGATACATGCCAACCAAATGCGACCTAAACTTCCAGCGGCTTACAAATACGATTGTGTAAATTCTGATGTGATTGTAAATCGACTAACAGTAGAAAACGGAAAATTAAAATTACCTAATGGCATTACTTATAATGCTCTGTCTTTGCAGAGAAATGATATCATCAATTTAGAAACGCTAAGAGGCATACATAAACTGTCGCAACAAGGTGCATTAATTGTAGGTAAAAAACCAAAAAAACTAGGTGGTTATAACACTTCCAAAGAAATGAAAGCTGAATTTGACACACTTGTAAAAGAAATTTGGTCAAATAAAAAAACATACAGCTCTGGTGAATGGGAACAAATATTGAAAGAAAATGAAATTCAGAAAGATCTAATTGTTGAAGGACAACCAGACTTTAATTTCTACCATAGACGTACCCAAAACGAAGATATTTACTTTGTGTACAATCATAATTTAACAGAAAAGGAAGTACTAAACTGTAGCTTTTTAGTAGAAGGTAAAGTACCAGAATTATGGAATGCAAAAACGGGAGAGATTACCAAATTAGTGGAGTATACCACTAAAAACGGACGAACAAATATTGCTATTCCAATGCATCCTCAAGAATCGGTTTTTGTGGTTTTTAAACCAGCAAAAGCAAGTCAACCTAAAGTTACGTTTACGTCAGTTGATAAAAAATCAAAACCTACATTCAGTTTAGATGATGAAAATAATTTACAGGCCGAAGTTTATGCAAATGGAAACTACACTGCAAAAGTAAATGATGCAGAAGACTGGATTATGAATGTAAGTGATATTCCTAGTCAAGTTGAAATAAAAGGCAATTGGGAAATCAATTTTAGAGAACAAGATTTTTACGAAGCAACCATAAAAACAGATGAATTGTTTGATTGGACTACCCATGCTAAAGAGGAAATAAAACACTATTCAGGAACCGCAATTTATACAACAACATTCAACATAGAAAAAGAAATGTTGCAATCCGATAGACAATTTCAACTCAATTTAGGCGAGGTTAGTGTGATAGCAAAAGTATTGGTAAACGGAAAAGATGTTGGGGTAAGTTGGATAACGCCTCACGCTTTAAATATAACGACAGCTTTAAAAGCAGGAGAAAATACTTTAGAAATTCAAGTCACTAACCAATGGACGAATCGTTTAATTGGTGATGAAAAATTAACTAACCAAACGGAATATGATGTAAGAAGATCCAAAAAAGGTTTTGGCTCTGAAGATTATAGAGGCAAATACAAAAAAATGCCAGATTGGTATAGAAATAATCAACCACTTCCAGAAGGGCCTCGTAAAACATTTAGTGCGTATTCATTCCAAAAAGCAACTGATGATTTATTGCCTTCAGGTTTATTAGGACCTGTTACAATATCGACATCAAAAATTATAAAAAGAAAATAACGAATGAAAAAATTAGGCTTCATAGTTTTACTTTTTTCGTGTTTGTGTTGCAATCAACCTGCTCAAACAGAAGTGTATTCCACAGATTTAGAAGCAGGTTTCAAAAACCCACCAAACGAAGCAAAAGCAAGAACCTGGTGGCATTGGATAAGCGGAAATGTCTCAAAATCTGGAATTACAAAAGATTTGGAAGCGATGAAATCCGTTGGCATTCAAGAAGCACAATTGTTTAATGTGCATTTAGGATTTCCAAAAGGGCCTGTAAAATATTTAAGTGAAGAATGGCTAGACCTATTCAAATTTTCTGCAGAAGAGGCGAAGCGCTTAGATTTAGAATTGGCATTTCACAATAGTGCTGGTTGGTCTTCTTCTGGAGGACCTTGGGTAACCGAAGAAAATGCGATGCAAACGGTTGTTTTTAGTGAAGTTGAAGTAAATGGAAATCAAAATTACAAAGCGCAATTACCAAAACCAAAAACGAAATTTAAATACTATAAAGACATTGCAGTTTTGGCATTTCCAAAACCTAAAAAAGCTGTAAAAATTGATGGTCTAGATTATAAAATGCTTTCCGAACGTGTTCGAAATCATTTATTACCAGACACGAAAGACATTCCAAAAACGAGTACTATTCAAAAGGAAACTATTATTAATTTAACAGATAAAGTTTCTAATGACGGATTTTTAGATTGGAATGTGCCACAAGGCGAATGGATTGTGTTACGATTAGGGCACACACCAATAGGAACAACCAATAGACCAGCACCACCAGAAGCCAAAGGATTAGAGGTGGATAAAATGAGTAAAACAGCGGTAGACGCCTATTGGAAAGGTGGAGTACAACCCATAATTGATAAACTAGGTGATTTAATAGGAACTACTGTTAACAATTGTTTAATTGATAGTTATGAAGTAGAAACCACCAATTGGACTGTTGGTTTTGATACGCAATTTGAAGATTTAAGAGGTTATGACCTTACATCATATTTACCAACCTTAGCAGGTTATTATATTGAAAGTGGTGAAATCTCAGAACGTTTTCTTTGGGATTTTAGAAGAACCATTGGCGATTTAATAGCTGAGAATTACTATGCGCATTTTAGAGATTTATGTCATAAAAATAACATGAAGTTTTCGGTAGAACCGTATTGGGGACCTTTTGAAAATATGCAAGTAGGTGCTACTGGCGATATTGTGATGTGTGAGTTTTGGAGTGGCGGTTATCCGTTTTTTGATTCGCCTAAGTTTGTATCGTCCATAGCGCATTTAAATGGTAGTGCCATAGTTGGAGCAGAAGCGTTTACTGGTATTGGTGGTTGGGACAAACACCCAGCAAGCATAAAATCAATTGGAGACAGAGCTTGGTCAGAAGGCATTACACGCTTTATTTTTCATACCTATGTGCATCAACCATGGGATGTTGCGCCAGGTTTAGCCTTAAGTTATCACGGTTTTGATTTTAACCGTTTAAACACGTGGTGGTCGCAAAGCAAGCCCTATATGGATTATCTTGCACGTTCACAGTACCTACTGCAACAAGGTGAAAATGTAGCAGATGTTTTAGTTTTTACAGGAGAATCATCACCAAATATCGGATTTATAAAACCTGAAATTAAACAAATGGGTTTCGACTATGATTTGATTGGAGCCAATAAATTAAAAGACCTAACCGTTAAAAACGGAACGATTTACTCATCTGTAGGCAATACTTATAAAGTTTTAGTATTACCAAATTCGGATTTTATAAAACCAGAAACACTACAAAAAATAAACGAATTGGTTGATGGTGGCGCAACTGTGATTGGCAAACAACCATCGCAATCGCCAAGTTTAACCGATTATCCAAATAATGATGAAGTTGTTAAAAGTTATGTAGATGAATTATGGGGAAAAGGTTTGGTAAAAGAGAGTTCAATTGAAACTGTTTTAAGGAATCAAACACCAGATTTTAAGATAGAAAGTGATGACAAAACAGACCTGAGTTTTATTCATCGTAAAACTGATGATGTAGATATTTATTTTATCGCCAATGCTAGAAAAGAAGCAAGAGATATTGTAGCGCGTTTTAGAGTTTCAGGAAAACAACCCGAAATTTGGAATTCGGAAACAGGTGAAATAAAAGATGTCGTTGTATTTAAAGAAAATACAGATGAAACAACAACAATTCTTTTGCAATTAGCTATGGAAGAATCGATTTTTATGGTTTTTAAAAAGCCTATAAAAGCAAACCATTTAACATCGGTTAA
Source organism: Winogradskyella sp. PE311 (assembly GCF_046545555.1). Classification (NCBI taxonomy): domain Bacteria; kingdom Pseudomonadati; phylum Bacteroidota; class Flavobacteriia; order Flavobacteriales; family Flavobacteriaceae; genus Winogradskyella; species Winogradskyella sp. PE311. The sequence continues at coordinate 1,026,047 of NZ_JBHZTH010000001.1, forward strand.
AATGGAATTGGAACAACCAAAATCGGAACCGATTTCTAACTTAGAAATTGTAAAAGCAGAATACGGAACGTTTCTGCAAGAAGGTTTAATAGATATTACAGATAAAGTAAATAGTGCTGTAAAAGATGGGAAATTAGACTTTAAAATGTCTCGAGCGTTTTGCGATTGCGATCCTGCAATGGGCTATAAGAAAGAGTTTAGAATGGAATACCAAATAGGAGAATCTATTCATCAACTTTATGCAGAAGAACGCGAGCATATAGAAATTGATGCAGAAGGTAAAACTTTAAAAGTGTTAAAAGCGGTATTTGGAAAGTTTAAAGCGGAAACCAAAGGTATTCCTCAAAATTATAAAACCTATGAGGTTACAAATAAAATTAAGGAACTAGTTTCAAACAATACTTTTGATATTCTGATTTCTGATACATTGATAGATAATCAAATTCCGAAAGGTGATAAAACCGCGTTAAAAATTACCTACAAAACGGATGGTGATGAAAGAACGATGTTTATTCCTAAAGGACAAATTTTAAAGCTATCAAAAGACATATCAAAACCGAAGTTGGTTTATACTGATGACGTTATCAAATGGATAACACCAAATGCAGGTAAAATAATATATACTTATGCATCAGGTGAAACAAAAGGCGCTGAAGTAACATCAATACCAGAACCCATTGATTTATCAAATTCTTGGGAAGTAACATTTCCGTTACATTCAGAAGTGCCTGAAACAGTAAACTTTACTGAACTCATATCTTGGTCCGAACATCAGGACGAGAATATTCAACATTTTTCAGGTACCGCAACTTATAAAAATGAATTTGTGTTATCAGAAGATGTGCTTCAACCTGATAAGCGATTGGAATTAGATTTAGGAAGCGTCGCCGTAATTGCAGAGGTAATTATTAATGGTAAAAACGTTGCGACTTTATGGAAACCACCTTTCAGAATAGTTATTGATGATTTTGTAGTGAATGGTAAAAATACGTTAGAAGTAAAAGTGACTAACCTTTGGCCAAACCGATTAATTGGCGATGAAAAGTTGCCACTAGATTTTGAGCGCAAAGGCGATAGAATGAAAACATTACCTGATTGGTTATTACATAATACAGCGCGCCCATCAAATCGTTCTACATTTCCATCATGGAATCATTATCAAAAAGAAGATACGTTATTAACTTCAGGCATATTAGGTCCTGTGGAAATCAGAATTTTTAAAAAAATAAATCTAGAATTATAATGAAGAAATTATCAGTAATTACCATATGTATTTTCTTCTTCTTTTTGGGATGTAATACCAATAAAAAAGCGACGCCACAAACCGAAAAGAGTGATGCTTTGGTAGATTATTTCGCGGATAACGGTTTTGGTAATGCAGTCGCTATCGTACAACATCCAGCTGGAGTCTATCATAAAGGAGTAACATATATAGCTTATCAAGGACCGCTTGAAGACCCTTATGTGGCTTCATATAATCACGAAACTAAAGAATGGAAAGGGCCATTTAAAGCAGGAGTAAGCGTAATGGGTAAAGACCCAAATCGTAAAAAACAAATCGACAATCATGGTAAACCAGCATTGCTTATTGATGATGCTAATTATATACATATTGCTTTTGGTGGTCATGGTGGCACACCTGCAGATGGAGATAATCCTTTAGGCAATCACCACTATGGAAAAAATTTACATGCAGTTTCTAAAAAGCCTTTAGATATTTCTGCTTGGGAAACACTAGATAATGTGTCATTGTTTGGGACTTACAGTCAGTTTATAAAAATGGATAATGGCGATATGTATCTGTTTTATCGTCATGGTGCGCATAGAAGTGATTGGGTCTACCAGAAATCAACAGATAATGGTGTGACTTTTAGCGAGCCGGTTTCTTTTTTAAAACATAAACGCAGAACAGATATTGAAGCCGAAGATTCTTGGTATCCTTGGGTTAGTAGTGGCAATGGAGATGATATAATTGTAGCATTTGATTACCACATTTGTAGAGATAACAGAAATGCTCAAGACGCACGCGGGCATATACCAGAACGACATAATGTGTATTATATGGTTTTTGACACCAAAACAGGACAATGGAAAAATGTTAAAAACGAACCTTTAGAAATGCCTCTGACCAAGGAAATGGCTGATGAAAAAACATTAGTAAGGAATATACCTAATGATTGGACGTTTCAGGGCATAACTGATGTAGACCCAAATGGAAATCCGCATGTTGCTGTATTAGTTGGTCCAGATGTAAATGCAAGAAGAAGTGGTCCTAAACGCCTACAACATTTTAGATGGGATGGACAGCAATGGTTAAAAAGTAACCTTGCTAATCTTCCCAGAGGAAATGGAGATATAGAAGTACAATCATCCACAGCAATTAGCATCTATTTAGAAAGTGAAACCAATGATGATGTTGGTGAGATAAGTAGATGGGACAGTTTTAATGGTGGAGAAACGTTTAAAAAGACAACAGTTTTTTTACAACGTGACTATTCAGGATTTGTGATATCATCTTTAATTGATAATCCACATCCAGATGCTAGAATTATTGTAGGAGAAAAAAAAGAAGGAACAGACTTCAGGAAAATGTATTTGTTGGGAGATAGTGGTCCTATACAACGAAATAAGAAGGAAGCTAATCACACAAATTGAGAATAATTTAGTTGTGTATTAAATCACTAATTATACAATGTATATACTGAGAATAGTTGTTTGCATAGAACATAGTAAGTATATTTATTTTTTAACTTAAATAATTTTTAATGAAAAAAGCAATTTTTTTAACCTTTATCTTATTAAGTACAAGCCTTGGTTTTTCACAAACATTTACAGTAAATAACATTGAATACACAATTACAAGCAATTCCCCTGCAGAGGTAGAAACAACAGACTATACAGGCAGTGCCACTACGGTAAATATCCCTACCAGTGTGGATAATGGGGGTGTTACCTACAGTGTAACCAGTATTGGAGATTCTGCTTTTTATGATAATTCCTTAACCTCGGTAACAATCCCTGATAGTGTCACCAGTATTGGAATTGATGCTTTTTTTTTTAATTCCTTAACTTCGGTTACTATTGGTGCAGGAGTAACCAGTATTGCATCCGGTGCTTTTAGAATTAATTTCTTAACCTCAGTAACAATTCCCAATAGTGTTACCAGTATTGGAGATTCTGCTTTTGCTGATAATTCCTTAACCTCGGTAACAATTCCTGATAGTGTTACCAGTATTGGAGATAGTGTTTTTAGAAATAATTCCTTAACCTCGGTAACAATTCCTGATAGTGTTACCAGTATTGGAGAATCTGCTTTTGCTGATAATTCCTTAACCTCGGTAACAATTCCTGATAGTGTTACCA